>NZ_CP038157.1:1200000-1800000 GCF_007641235.1 Corynebacterium sanguinis | reverse complement strand
GCGCGCCCGTTGCCTGCTCCCGCGCCCGGCGAAACAGCGAGGTGTCCACCCCGTTGGGGATGAGCACGGGGTCCGTGCCGATCTGCTCCACCTGCCAGCGCCGGGCCATCTCGCTAACGGCGATGCCACCGCGGATCTTCTCCAGCCGCGAGCGCAGCACGGGCAAGGCCACACGCAGCGGCCACGACGACGTCGCCGAGGCGTGGTATGTGGCAACGATCGGGCCCTCGGCGACGCGCAGCGCCGCCATGGAGTAGCTCGGCGAGTTCGGTTCGTGGATGTGCAGCACGTCGAAGTCGCCCTCGGCGATGAACCTGCGCGCCACGCGGCGCACCTGCGGGCCGATCGCGAGTCGCGCCACCGATCCGTTGTAGCGGATGGGGACCGACCCGCCGCCGCGGGTGACGTAGTCGGGCACGTCCGCGGCGCGTGTTGCCGGCCCGAGCACGCGCACGTCGTGGCCGTCGCCGCGCAGCACGCCGGCGAGGTCAAGGATGTGGGCCTGAACGCCGCCCGGTTCGTCGAAAGAATAGGGGCACACCATGCCGATCCTCATCGCCGCCCCCTAGCGCGCGCGCCGCCGGCGCGGCTTTTTCGGCCGGTCGGCGGGCCACATCGGCTGCAGCATGTGCCAGTCCTGGGGGTGCGCCGCGATATTGGCCGCGAAGCAGTCGGCCAGGCGTTGGGTGGTCTCCTCGACCGTGGTGACCTCAACCGGGGCGCCGGATTTTAGCCCCCACGCGGGCGCGCTGTCGGTGCCCTCGAACCAGGCGTGGACAGGCAGCAGCGCAGCGCCTGTGTCGATCGCCAGCTTCGCGGGCCCGGCCGGAAAGGTCGTCGTCTCCCCGAAAAAGTCCACTTCCACCCCGCGCGAGGTCAGGTCGCGCTCGCCGAGCAGGCACACGATGCCGTTTCCGCCGAGCACCTCCCTCAGCCGCGGGTACGGAGGCGCCTCGCCGCCGGTGTGCGGCAGCACCTCGAAGCCGAGCCCGCGTCGAAACTCCACGAAAGCATCGAACAGGGACTCCGGCTTGAGCCGTTCGGCAACCGTGGTGAACTGCCCGTAATTGTGCACCAGCCACATGCCGGCCATGTCCCAGTTGCCCGAGTGCGGCAGCGCCAGGATCGCTCCCCTGCCCGCCTCGAGGGCCTCATCAAGATACTCGCGCCCGCGCACGGCGTTGCTTATCGACGCCACCACCTGCGCATCCCCCGCCATCACCGGCAGGCGGAATGCCTCTTTCCAGTACCGCGCGTAGCTGCGCATGGAGTCGCGCACGAGCTGCTGGTCGACGTTTTCGACCCCGACGACGCGGATCAAGTTGCGCCGCAGCATCTCCATGCCGCGGCCGTTGTCGCTCGCGGCATCGGCGCCGGCGTTGAACAGGCGTGTCGCGAGAGCGGCGGGAAGCGCGCCCACGACTTTCCACCCGGCGATGTAGGCGCCTGCGGTCAGCGCGTCGCCAAGCGAGTGCGGTTGGGGCGCGGCCACCTACGCCACCCCCGTGGGAGGGGCGATGCGGTCGTGGGCACGCTCGTCGCGCGCGGCCAGCAAGAAGCGCTGCACGACCGTGATCAGGGAGCCCGCGAGCAGCAACCACATCGCCGCGGCCAGGGAGTGGCCAACGCCGACTCCCTCCAGCGCCAGGCCGATGAAGGCAACGATGAGGCGCTCGGGGCGCTCGATCAGCCCACCGTTGATGGTCAGCCCCCCGGCCTCGCCGCGGGCCTTGATATAGCTGATGACCTGCGAGAGCACCAAGACGGCGAGCGTGACCGCCACCGTGATCGGCGAAGCGCCGTCGACGTAGACGAACCAGACGGCGATCGCGCCGAACAGTGCGCCGTCGGTAATGCGATCGCAGCTCGCGTCGAGGGTTGCGCCGAACGCCGTTCCGCCGCCGCTGAGCCGCGCCATCGTCCCGTCGACCATGTCGAAAGCGGCGAAAAACGCCGAGAGCACGGCGGCGAGGACGAGGAAGTCCATGGGGATGAGCACCACGGAGACCAAGATGGTCGCAGCCGTGCCCACGAGCGTGGTGACGTTCGGCGTCATCCCGGCCTTGAGCAGGCCGCGCGCGACCGGGTTGACGATGACTGCCGCGGATTCGCGGCCGTGGACGCTAAGCATCGCCGCCCCCATCTGCGCCACTGCCGACTGGGCCATTGCCATCTGGGTCGTCAGCGTCGTCCGGCCAAGCCTGCGCAAGCAGGGCGCGCGTGTCCTTGAGCAGCTGGGGCAGGACCTTCGTCTCGCCGATCACTGTCATGAAGTTCGCATCCCCCGCCCAGCGCGGCACGACGTGAAGGTGCACGTGGTCCCCAACGGACCCACCGGAGGCCTTGCCCAGGTTCAGCCCCACGTTTATCGCCTCCGGGCGAGAGACTGCCTTGAGCGCGCGGACCGCCTTTTGGGCGAACTCCATCAATTCGGCGGACTCGCGCGCGGTGAGCTCTTCTAACTCGGCGACTTTGCGGTAGGGCACCACCATCAGATGGCCCGAGTTGTACGGGTAGAGGTTCAGCAGCGCGTAGACGGTCTCGCCGCGCGCGACGATGAGCCCGTCTTCGTCACTAAGCTGCGGCGCCTCGAGGAACGGGTCCTTGGACCGCCCACCCGAGGGCTGCGACGTGATGTACGTCGACCGGTAGGGTGCCCACAACCGCTCAAGGTGATCCGGGGTGCCCACGCCGGTGTCGACGTAGTCGCTGCCGGTTTTTCCGCGCCGCGCTGCAACGGTTTCCTCGCTCGGCTGCTCGTTGATCCGCTCGCTCACCCACGCGTCGATGATGTCCACCGCCTCGGCGACGGGCACCCCGTTTACCTGCGTGCCGTCGAGGAAGCGGAAGCTCACCGCGTCCGCCTCGACGTCGCGCGCACCCGCGAGCAGCATGAACGGCACCTTCGAAGTGGTGTGGTTGCGGATCTTCTTCTGCATCCTGTCATCCGAGTGGTCGACCTCGGCGCGGATCCCGCGCTCGCGCAGCTTCTGGGTCACCGAGTCGAGGTGGCCGGCGAAGTCGTCGGCGACGGGGATGCCGACGACCTGGTGCGGTGCGAGCCAGGCTGGGAACGCACCGGCGTAGTGCTCGAGCAGCACGCCGAAGAAGCGCTCGATCGAGCCGAACAGGGCGCGGTGGATCATCACCGGTCGCTTCTTTGTGCCATCAGGTGCGGTGTAGGTCAGGTCGAAACGCTCCGGCAGGTTGAAGTCGAGCTGGACCGTGGACATCTGCCACGTGCGCCCGATCGCGTCTCGTGCCTGCACGGAAATCTTCGGGCCGTAGAACGCCGCGCCCGCCGGGTCCGGCACGAGCTCCAAGCCGGATTTCTCCGCCACCGACTGCAGGATGTCGGTCGAGCGTTGCCAAATCTCGTCGTCGCCGATGTACTTCTGCGGGTCCTTGGTGGAAAGCTCCAGGTAGAAGTCGTTCAGGCCGTAGTCCTTGAGCAGCGAGATGATGAACTCTAACACGCTGGTCAGCTCGGCCTCGAGCTGGTCTTCTGTGCAGTAGATGTGGGCGTCGTCCTGCGTGAAGCCGCGGGCTCGGGTCAGGCCGTGGATCACACCCGACTTCTCGTAGCGGTACACGGTGCCGAACTCGAACAGGCGCAGCGGCAGTTCGCGGTAGGAGCGCCCGCGGGAGTCGAAGATGAGGTTGTGCATCGGGCAGTTCATCGGCTTGACGTAGTAGTCCTGCGGCTGCTTGACCACGTTGCGGTCATCGTCGATCTCGCCGTCGAGCTTCATCGGCGGGAACATGCCGTCCGCGTACCAGTCCAGGTGGCCGGACTTGGAAAACAGCGATCCCTTGGTCACGTGCGGGGTGTTGACGAAGGAGTAACCGGCCTCGATGTGGCGCCGGCGCGAGTGGTCCTCCATCGCGAGCCGGATGATGCCGCCGTCCGGGTGGAAGACCGGCAGGCCGGAGCCGAGCTCGTCGGGGAAGGAAAACAGGTCCATCTCGTTGCCCAAGCGGCGGTGGTCGCGCTTCTCGGCTTCGCGCAGCATGTGCAGGTGCTCGTCGAGGCGTTCCTTCGACTCCCAGGCGGTGCCGTAGATGCGCTGCAGACCGGCGTTGTTTTGGTCGCCGCGCCAGTAGGCCGCCGAGGAGCGCGTCAGCGCGAACGCCGGGATGTACTTGGTGGTGGGCACGTGCGGGCCGCGGCACAGGTCGTGCCACTCAACCTCGCCGGTGCGCGGGTTGACGTTGTCGTAGTGCGTCAGGTCCCCCGCGCCGACCTCGGTGGCCTCGTCGGAATCCGGGTCGACGTTGCCCTTGTCCTGAATCAACTCCAGTTTGTAGGGCTCATCTTTGAGGTCCTCGGCAGCCTCCTCGACAGACTGGTAGACGCCGCGGACGAACTTCTGTCCCTGTTTGATGATTTTCTTCATCCGCTTTTCCAGCGTGACCAGGTCGTCCGGGGTAAAGGGCTCGGCGACGTCGAAGTCGTAGTAGAAGCCGTCGTCGATCGCGGGGCCGATGCCCAGCTTCGTGCCGGGGAACTCTGCCTGCACGGCCTGCGCGAGCACGTGCGCCGCGGAGTGGCGAATCACGGAACGCCCCAGCTCGGTGTTGGCTGCCACCGGCATGAAGGTCGCATCCGCGTCGGGGATGTGCGAGAGGTCTTTGAGCTCGCCGTTGGCGTCCTGGACGCACACGACGGCATCGTCGCCCTTGTTCGGGTAGTTCAACTCCCGCATCGCCGCGCCGACGGCTGTTCCCGCCGGGACGTTGAAGGGCTCGAGCTCAACAGCCGTGGATTCGCTGGACATTGTCAGGTGCGCTCCTTTTGCGCTCACGGGGGTGCGACATACCTGGCCGCACCCACCTTTTCTCAAACTGTCTTCAGACCTCCAAGATCCTACCTGGGTCAGGCGCCAAGAACCGACTGGCCCCAGTACTCGTCGCCCGCTCCGCTTTGCGACGTCCCCGGCGGCACCCAGTACACGGCGGAGCCGATGTGGGTGATCCACGTGTTGAGCCGGTCAACCTCGTCGAGTCGGGATTGCACAGGCGTGAACTGCACGTCCGGGTCCTTCTGGAAGCAGATGAACACCAGCCCAGCGTTGCTCAGCTCCGCGCTGCCCGGCTCGGGCGGAAGGTTGTAGTTGTAGGGGCGGCGCCTGAAGCGCTGCTCGGGATGCTCTGCCGGCGGCATCGCGCGGGCCATGTGCGAGTTCCTGTCAATCACGGGCAACCCGAATTGATCCGTCGCCTCCAAGTCCGGGGCGGAAAATTCACCGCCGCCGGTCAGGGGGGAGCCGTCGGCAAGCGTGCGCCCCAACGCCTCCTCGCGCGAGGCCCGGTCGAGCAGCTCCCACTCGTCGAGGTGCATGGCGATGCGCCGCACGATCAGCGACGTGCTGCCGGCGAAGCCCTCCGGGCCCTCGATCCAGACCTGCTCGTCGTACTCCTGCGCGCTGTGTGGGTTGACGGTGCCATCTACCTGGCCGAACAGGTTGCGCGGTGTTTGGCCCTTCGGGATCGCCCCGTAGGCATTCATGAAGCCTTGCTGCACCCACGCGGTGGTGGCGTAGTCCATGCCGGCGCGGGTCATGTGCCGCATCGCCCACGCGCACATCACCGGATCATCCGAGCAGATCTGCAGCACCAGATCCGTCTGGCCCCACTTCGGGTCGAGCTGGTCGCGCGTAAAGGCGGGCAGGTCGCGCAGCCACGCCGGTTTGCTCGACGGCGCCGCGATGTCGAAGATTTTCTCGCCGAAACCGCAGGTGATGGTGAGGTTGGCGGGCCACTCGTTCATCTCCGGCTCGAGGCTGCCCAGCGGCGTTTCGCCGGCGCACAGGGCGCGAGCGTCCGCAGTCCACAGCCGCATCAACCGCGCGACACCGCGGACGTCGACTCCCTCGCGCAGATTGAACCCGACCAAGTTGAGCGAGGCCTGCGTCGGCGTCTCGATTCCCGCCTGGTGGGCGCCGTCGAACTCCACCACCGCCTCTTTCAGGGGCTGCGACGTGTCCTGCGAGTTGCTGGGCAGCTCGCTTGTCGACGCCCCACACGCGGCCACGGACCCCGCGGTCACGGCGGTCGCCGTGGCGGCGGCGGATCTGGAAAGGAAAACGCGACGAGATAGCGACATTGGTTTTACCTAGTGGCTGTGGTCGCCATGGGATTCGTGACCCTCGTCCATGGTGTGGCCCTCGTCCATGGTGTGGCCGACCATCTCACCGTCTTCGCCGTAGTTCTCCTCGCCCGGGATCAGGGTGCGCACCTCAACCCCGCGGACCTCGATGTCGCCGGTGCTGGTCTCAAGCGTCAGGTCGACGCTGTCTCCGGCGGCGATCTCGTCGGTGTAGTCGAGCACCATCAGGTGGTAGCCGCCGGGGGCGAGCTCCACGGACTCCCCTGCCGGGATGGTCAGACCGTTGTCGACCGGGCTCATCGTGCCGTTTTCGGTCTTGTGCACCTCGTAGCGGGCGTCGCCAAGCGAGGAGCTAAAGCCGGTGACGGTGATGTCCTCGTCGGTGGTGTTGCGCAGGGTGCCGAAGATCGCGGTCATGGTGTTGGCGTCACCGGCTTCCTTGGCGCGGATCACACCGTTGTCAAACACGAGCGCGGCGTCCTCGGCCGCCGCCGTCGCGCTGGTCGCACTGGTGGCAGTGGCCACTGCGGCGGTCTCGGGCTGCGCCGGCTGCTCGCTCGGGCTACATCCTGCCAGCAGCAAGCTGGCGGAGGCGAACGCAGCGGTGGCGGTGAGTGCGCGGTTGTACATGGTGTGGTGCTCCTTAGAGATCTGTGTTAGTTGGTGGTGTCCTGCGCGGGGGTTTCCGGCGCAGGCTGCGGTGCGCGGCTGCGGGTGATCGCGACCGCGATGATGGCGAGCACTGCGAGGATTCCCAGTCCCACCCACAGCAGCGTCATGTTGTTGGAGGCCGGCTCGGCGGTCTCCTGGGTTGCGGTGTCGGCGGGCTCCCCTGCCTGGGCGGCGGGCGCGGTGCTTGTCGCAGCCCCGGCCGCTGGCGCGTAGGTGAAGGTCGTCATTCCCTTCGTGGCGTGGCCGTCGGAGGAAATGATCTGGTAACCAATCTGGTACTGCTCCGGCTCGGCGGCGAAATCTGCGGGCAGGTCGACAGACACAGCACGACCGTCAATGGTCGGCTCGCCGGTGAACACGACCTCCCCGGTGTCAGTGCGGGAGAGCGCGAACGTGTTGAACCCGTCCTGCACCGCAGCGGAGAAGTCCAGCGTGAGAGTGTCCGGGAACTCGCTGACGACCTCGCCGTTTGCGGGAGAGCCGCCAACAACGGCGTCGTGGGCGATTGCCGGCGGGGTAAGCCCGGTGGGCATCACGGGTGCCGCAGCGATGGTCAGTGCGGCGCCGGCGGCGAGGATGCCACGGCGCAGTGAGCGCTCGCTCCACGTCGTCATTGAGGGAAACTCCTTCGTATCGGTTGAGCGGGATCAGGTAAATAGTCGGTTAACTATCCAGGATAGTTCCGTGCGTGACCAGCCCCACAATTTCCGACACGGCGTTCAACAGTGGGTGAATGCAAGAGCCTGTTGCTGACGCAGGAATTTCGGGATAAACCAGTACCCACTTGTGAGCGTTCTGTCAGCTAGTTGTGGGCGGCAATACCCTAGTTTGCGTACATGCCGATTACTCCCTCGGGCCTTCCCGCTCATCCCCGAGTGATTCACCTCGCGGCCGTTGCCGCCCCCATCGCTGCCATCTTCTGTCTCGTCTGGGTGATCCGCCCGAGACCTCTCACCCATTCGTGGTGCTTTGCCGGCCTGGCCACCTCCGCCGTCGCCGCCGCATCGATGCTCCTCGAGCGATCCACCGGCGAGTCACTTTTGCCCGCCATGGGCCTGCCGGAGGAAAACCCCGGTATCGTCGCCCGGCACACCGAGCTTGCCGACATTGCCACCGTCGCCACGTTCGGCCTTTTTGGACTTGCTGCCGTGCTCTACCCTGTGACCTCGACACGCCTCGTGCCCGCATCCCCTTCATGGGCGCTGCCCACCACCCGAATCCTGCTCGGAATCGCGGCGGTGCCCTCCGTAATCAGCACCATCGCCGTCGGCCACGCCGGCGCAATATCGGAATCAGGCCCTTCAACCCCTAACCGCCTAGAATTAAACCAGTCCAACTAACGGGGGCTAGTTCACACTTTCATGGCTCCGGGGTTATCTTCTAAAAAAACTACGTGGTCCTAGCTGGGATCGAACCAGCGACCTTTCCGGTGTGAACGGAACGCTCTTCCACTGAGCCATAGGACCGAATCTGCAAAAGTACTTTACACTGCGCCCTATCCGTGCCCTAATCAGCAGGTGAGGCGCGATTTTGCCCGCCCACAGCAACGCAGAGCAAGACAACACGGGTGTAATTTGGCGCGCTTTGGGCGTCGCTAAGCACGCGCGGGACAAATCAGGCCCTGACATGCGCGATTTGTGAAACGCAAATGCAAGCGGTTAATGTTCTAAGTCGCACAACACGGCCACCACGGCTCGTGGGACGCATGCGGATGTAGCGCAGTTGGTAGCGCATCACCTTGCCAAGGTGAGGGTCGCGAGTTCGAGTCTCGTCATCCGCTCTCGGCTGGAAACGGCCGAATACTTGCAAAGCGCGTTTAGCTCAGCGGGAGAGCGCTTCCCTGACACGGAAGAGGTCACTGGTTCAATCCCAGTATCGCGCACCAGGGTCTTTGATGGCCCTTTGCGGATGTAGCGCAGTTGGTAGCGCATCACCTTGCCAAGGTGAGGGTCGCGAGTTCGAGTCTCGTCATCCGCTCCAAGTACATAAAGCGTACTTTGGAGGTAACTCCACGGTGGATTGGTCGAGTGGTTAGGCAACGGTCTGCAAAACCGTGTACACGGGTTCGATTCCCGTATCCACCTCCGAGCCGCTTCAATGGCTTACACGCGCGATTAGCTCAGCGGGAGAGCGCTTCCCTGACACGGAAGAGGTCACTGGTTCAATCCCAGTATCGCGCACCAGGGTTTTTTAAAGCCCTTTTGCGGATGTAGCGCAGTTGGTAGCGCATCACCTTGCCAAGGTGAGGGTCGCGAGTTCGAGTCTCGTCATCCGCTCCACTGCACCAGCCGGTGAGGTTCTCAACGAACCCGCCGGCTGTATTCTTTTGCCATGACCCCCGCCGACCTCATCGGTCCCACCCTGCCCGCAGGCACCCGCGAAACCCGCGCCGTTGCCGCCACCGCGCTCTTCGGCGCGTTCTCCCGGGCCGGCACCTCCGGCGCGCTGGGCAACAAGCTGGATTCGCAGCTCCTGTTGGCGCTGCGTGACTGGTCCGACTGCGTCCTCGTCGGCGCGGGCACCGTCCGCGCCGAGGACTACGGCCCGGCCGAGCTGCCCTTCGCCGTGGTGTCGCGCTCCCTGTCGCTCGACCCCGACAGCGATTTCTTCCAGGGCACCCCACCGCTTATCCTCACCCCGCGAGCTTCGCTTGACGACGCCTCCCTGACGCCCTGCCGAAAGCGCCTCACACAGGCGGGCGCCACGCTCATCGACACCGGCACCGGCTCCCCCGCCGAAATCATCGCCGCCCTGCACGCGCGGGGCTTTTCCCGGATCAGCTGCGAAGGCGGCCCCAGCCTCTACGCGGCCATGCTCGCCGCGGACCTGGTTGACTTGGTGCACCTGACTGTGGACCCATCGATAAGCGGCGGCGATGCCCGCCACCTGCCGCTCGACGGCAGCGGCAGCAGCACCCACCGCTTCACGCTGGAGGCGACGCATGTGGAGCCCGACTCCGTTTTGTTCTGCCGCTACCGGAGGTCGCGCGCTTAAACCACCGCACGGCACCGGTACGGTGATGGGCATGAAGCTAGCCCCCCTCGAGTCCGTCTGGACCCAAGACGCACCCCGGCACAGCGCGGCACCGCCACGGACGATCGCCAACTACGTCGCTTGGCCCATCGCCCTGCTCATCGTGATCCACCGGGTTTTCGTCTCCGCCTGGACAGGCGCGCTGACCGACGACTTCACCACCGTGTGGTCCGCCGCGAAACGCTTCGTCGACCGCGAGCCCGTCTACAACGAGACCTACCACCACGTCGACCCGCACTACCTTTACAACCCCGGCGCAACGCTACTGCTGTCGCCGCTTGGTCTCGCGCCGAGCATCGACGTGGCGCGGCCGCTGTTCATCCTCGCCAACGCCGCCGCGATCATCATTGCGCTGGCATGGTTGACGCGGCGCAGCGGCTTCGCGCTTTCGCACCCCGTCTTCCCATTCCTTATTGCCGCGGCGTTTCTGACCGAATCCGTGACCTACACGCTGGTGTTTTCCAACATCAACGGCGTGCTCCTGCTGGCGCTAGTGGCGTTTCTCGACTGGTTCGTGCGCGGGCACTCCTGGGCGGCCGGCCTCGTGCTCGGCTTTGCCATCGTGATCAAGCCGATGTTCGCCCCGTTGCTCGTCCTGCCGCTGATGCGCCTGGATTTCAAGGCGCCGCTGGCCGCGGTCGCCGTGCCCGTCGTACTCAACCTCATCGCCTGGCCGCTGACCCCCGGCGCCAGCGACTACGTGGACAAGGTGATGCCCTACCTCGGCATTACCCGCGACTACGCCAACGCCTCGCTGGCAGGGTTCGCCGCGTACTACGGCATGCCGAACTGGCTGCACGCCCTGCTGTTTCTGCTCATCGCGGCCGCCGTGGCCGTCGCAATCATCGGGCTGGCACGATTTCGTTACAGCGATGCCTGGATGTGGGCGGCGACGAGCTCCGGCGTACTGATCAGCGGAGTCTGTCTGCTGTCCTCGCTGGGCCAAGCCTACTACTCCATGATGCTGCTGCCTGCAATTCTGACCGTGGTGCGGCCGGTGAGCCCAATGCACGTCGCGCCCGTCTGGGTGGGAATAGTTATTTTCTACTCCCCGTTGCAGTGGGCGGAATCGAATTTTCCCGACCTCGGCGCGAACCTCGATATCGTGCTGGTCACCATCGCGTGGACCATCTTTATCATCTCGATCGCCGCGTGGGTAGTGTCGGTATCAACAACAGCTAAGGAGACAGCCAATGACCCAGAACAACTACCTCGACTGGACCGAGGAGCAATGGCGCGCCAAGCTTAGCCCCGAGGAGTACGCCGTCCTGCGTGAAGCGGGCACAGAGCGCCCAGGGATCGGCGAGTACACCGACACCAAAACCGAGGGCGTCTACAGCTGCCGCGCCTGCGGCGCCGAGCTGTTCCGCTCCACTGAAAAGTTCGACTCCCACTGCGGGTGGCCGTCGTTCTTCAGCCCGCTCGCTGGCGAGAGCATCATCGAACGCGAGGACCGCAGCCTGGGCATGGTGCGCACCGAGGTACTCTGCGCCACCTGCCATTCGCACCTCGGCCACGTCTTCGCCGGCGAGGGCTACGACACGCCGACCGACCTGCGCTACTGCATCAACTCGATCTCGCTGACGCTTGAGGAAAAGCCAATCGAGGGCTAAGCCTCCTCCCCGCGGCCTACGGCAGGGTGCGCACAATCTCGCCGATGTCAGAAACACGGCGACCCGTCTGGAACGGCAGCTCCTCGCGCACGTGCAGGCGCGCCTCGGTGTAGCGCATCTTGTGCATCAGCTCCGAGATGCGGCCCAGGTCGTCGGCCTCGAAAGCGAGCATCCACTCGTAGTCGCCGAGGGTGAATGCCGCAACCGTGTTCGCGCGCACATCGGCGTAATCCGCGGCGGCGCGACCGTGCTCCGCGAGAATGCGACGGCGCTGCTCCGGCTCCAGGATGTACCAGTCATAAGAGCGAACGAACGGGTACACCGAGATCCACTCGCGCGGCTCTTCACCCATGATGAAGGCCGGCAGGTGCGAGCGGTTGAACTCGGCAGGCCGGTGCAGCCCGTTGCCGATCCAGCCCAGCTCGAGCACCTGGCCGAGCGTGGTGGTCCGGCGGAAGTCGGCAAGGGCCTTTTGGATCTGCTCGAAGTTCTCGGCGTGCCACCAGATCATCAGGTCCGATTCGGGGCGGGTGCCGGTGACGTCGTAAATGCCGCGCACGGTGACCTCGCCGGCGCGCTCGAGCTCGGCGAAGAAGTCCTGGGCCTGGGCGATGACGTCGTCACGCTCGCTGCCCAAAGCCCCAGGGATGGCGCGGAAGGTCACCCACTGACTGTAGCGCTGGACCTTGTTGAGTTCTTCGAGGTCAGCCTGCTGTGCGTGATCGGACATGGCGATCCTTTCCCGCCCCAGTAACGGGGCGAATCAAACTAAAGTCGTATATCCGGGAGTCTACCCGGGGCCGGCCCAGCAACGGCGCGCCTCCCCCCGATTTTGCCACCGTCTAGATAGCGTGAACGCGTGATGAATTCCGAGACCTCCTCTCAGACCCCCGCGCCCCACGCTGGCGCCGGTGACAACGCGCCGTCGCCTGCGGAATTCACGGCCGCGGTCGAGTCCATGCACGCCGCATCGCTGCGCCCGGAAATCACCCTCGGCACGATCCGCCCGCCGCAGCGCCCGGCCCCCTACAGCCACGCGATCGGTCTCGAAATCACCCGCGGCGACTCCGACAACCCCGCCACTGTGCCTATCGACGCCGAGGGCGACGCCTTCGGCCGCCTCATCCTGCTGCACTCCCCTGAGGCCGAGGAGGCGTGGGAGGGTTCGATGCGCCTCGTCGCCTACATCCAAGCCGACATGGACGACGCGGTCGCCTCCGACCCGCTGCTTCCCGACGTCGCCTGGCAGTGGCTCACCGAGTCGCTCGCCGACGCCGACGCCGGGTTCACCAACCTCGGCGGCACCGTGACCTCGACGGCGTCGGTACGCTTCGGCGAGATCGGCGGCCCGCCGCGCGCCTACCAGCTGGAAATGCGCGCCTCGTGGACCGCAGAGGGCATCGAGCTCTCCAGCCACGTCGAGGCCTTCGCCAAGGTGTTAGCACACGTCGCGGGCCTGCCGCCTGAGGGCGTGGCCCAACTCGGCCCGCGCCAGTGAGCTTTGAGCTTATCGACGCCCCCGCGGCGTTTCACCGCGCCGCCGCGCAGCTTGCGGACGGCCGCGGCCCGTACGCGATAGACACCGAGCGCGCGTCGTCGTTTCGCTACGACGACCGCGCTTTCCTCGTCCAAATCCACCGCCGAGGCGCGGGAACCTTCCTCTTCGCCCCGGAGGGCCACCGCGACGCGCTGCGTGAAGCCCTCGCGCCCGTCATCGGCGGGGCGGACTGGATCCTGCACGCCGCGGGCGAAGACCTGCCGAGCCTCGCCGAGCTGGGCCTTCACCCAGGCGCGCTGTTTGATACGGAGCTGTCCTCCCGGCTCGCCGGGTTCGAACGTCCCAACCTCGCGGCCATGGTGTACGAGTTCACAGGCGTGGCGCTGGAGAAGGGCCACGGTCGCGAGGACTGGTCCGCCACCCCGCTGCCCTACGAGTGGCAGGCGTACGCCGCGGACGACGTGGTCTACCTCAACGCTCTTGCGGAAGCCCTCGCGGAGGTTTTAGACGCCGCGGGCAAACTCGAGGCCGCGGAGCAGGAGTTCGAGCACGTCAGGAACACCCCGGCGCCTACACCGAAGACCTGGCGCGACATCAAGGGCATCTCTGCGCTGCCGACAGGGCTGAGCCTGCACCTCGCCCGGACGCTGTGGGACTACCGCGATGCCCGCGGGCGCGCGACCGACACCTCCCCGCACGCGCTGCTGGGCTCGAAGGTGATCCTGAACATCGCTAAGAATCCGCCGCGCACGCCCAACGAGCTCGGCCGGGTGCGGGGTTTCCCGGCACGTCGTCGTGGCGCGATCGAGGAGTGGTACGCGGTGGTAGAGTGCGCCTGCGCCGACTCGCCGACGCTGTGGCCGGAACCTGAACGGGACAACGAGGACCCGCCCAGCAAATCACGCTGGCAGCGCCACCACCCGGAGTCCTGGGCGCGCCTCGTTGCCGCCCGCGACGCGGTGGCCCAGCTCGCCCGCGACATCGAGGTTGCCCCGGAACTGCTCGTGCAGCCATCGATGCTGCGCTCGGTGGTGTGGGCGGGTGTGCCCGCTGACACCGACAGCGTCGCCCGCGCGCTACTCGCTTCTGGGGCGCGGCCCTGGCAGGTCGACGCGGCGTCGGCGGCCATCGCGCGCGGACTGCACACCACGGACGCGCAGGCCTAATCGCGCATCGCGCTCGCCCAGTCACGCAGCTGCTGCGCGGCCGAGGCGGGGTCGAGGCCGTAGTCGCGCAGGATCTCCGAGCGCGAGGCGTGCATCGGGAAAATGTCTGGGAAGGCGAGCTGGCGCAGCGGGGTGTCCACTTCGGCGGAGGAGAGGGCCTCGGCAAGCGCGGAGCCCACGCCGCCGCGGATCACGCCGTCTTCGTAGACCACAACCATGTCGACCTGGGCGGCCATCTCGATCAGCTGTGGGTCAATCGGGATGACCCAGCGCGGGTCCACGACCGTGACGCGCAGCCCGTCGGCGCCGACCTCCTCCGCCATCGTGACGGCGTTCTCGGCGAAGCTGCCCACGGCAACGAGCAGCACGTCGAGTTCGTCGTCCTCGGCCTCGCCCGCCGGGCGGAACAGGATGTCCGCGCCGCTCGAGAGCCGCTCAACGGCGTCGATATCGATGCCGATGTCGCCCTTGGGGAAGCGCACCACCGTCGGTCCGGCGCTGTAGTCGATCGCCTCGCGGAACTCCTCGCGCAGGCGCGCGGGGTCGCGCGGGGCGCAAATTCGAATGCCGGGGACGATCGAGCCGATCGCGAGATCCCACACGCCGTTGTGGCTCGCGCCGTCGGAACCTGTCACACCCGAGCGGTCCAGCACAAGGGTGACCGGCTGGCTAAGCAGCCCGACGTCCATGAGCAACTGGTCAAAGGCGCGGTTGAGGAAGGTAGAGTAAATCGCCACAACGGGGTGAAGCCCGCCGAGCGCCATGCCGGCCGCCGAAGTCACCGCGTGCTGCTCGGCGATGCCGACGTCGAAAAAGCGCTCCGGGAATTGCTCCGCGAAGGGCGCAAGCCCGGTCGGGCCCGCCATCGCCGCCGTGAGCGCCACGATGTCGGGGCGCTCGTGGGCTGCCTTGATGAGCTCTTCGGAGAACACCGAGGTCCAACCGGGTGCCGCGGCGTTAAGCTCCTCGCCCGTGACCGGGTCGATGACGCCGGTGGAGTGCATCTGGTCGGCGATGTGGTTGACCGCCGGGGCGAAACCGTGGCCCTTCTCGGTGGCGACGTGGACGATGATCGGCCCGGCGTGGGAGCGCGCGTAGGAAAACGCCTGCAGGAGGGACTTAATGTCGTGGCCCTCGACCGGGCCGATGTACTTCATGCCCAGCTCGGGGAACATTTCCGAGGGCACCACTTGGTACTTCACGCCCTCTTTGATCGCGCGCAGCGCCTCGAAGGTGCGCTCGCCTACCCAGCCCATGGATTTGAGCGTCTTCTTGCCGGTCTCCATGACCTCGTCGTAGGTCGGCTGCATCCGGATCTGGGCGAGCTGGTCGCGCAGGCGCGTTAGGTTGCGGGCGAAGCCGCCGATCGTCGGCGAGTAGGAGCGGCCGTTGTCATTGACCACGATCACCACGTTGCGCTCCCCGGCGGCGATGTTGTTCAGCGCCTCCCAGCACATTCCGCCGGTCAGTGCGCCGTCACCGACGACGGCGACGACGCGGTCCTCGCCCTCGCCCGACAGCTCTTTAGCCTTCGACAGCCCGTCGGCGTACGACAACGCCGCCGAGGCGTGCGAGGACTCCGTCCAGTCGTGCTCGGATTCGCTGCGCGAGGTGTAGCCGGACAGGCCACCCTTCTTGCGCAGGGTGTCGAACTGCCCGGCCCGGCCGGTGAGGATCTTGTGCACGTACGACTGGTGCGAGGTGTCAAAGATCAACGGCTCGCTCGGCGAGTCGAAGATGTAGTGCAGGGCCAGCGTCAGTTCCACTACGCCCAAGTTGGGACCGAGGTGGCCGCCGGTCGCGGAGACCTTGTCAATCAGGAGCTGGCGGATCTCGCCCGCAAGTGTGCCGAGCTGGTCCAGCGTCAGGCGCTTGACGTCTCGAGGCGACGTAATCGCGTCCAGAAGGTTCACGGTAAACTATCGCTCCTTTTGACTAGATTGCGCGGTTGACGCGCCTCCATTCCCTGAAAGTTTACACTTTGACAACGGATAAAAATATTTGCGTTTATCTGTCCAACGGCACGCTGGGTTCGAGCAGCGCGATGATTTCAAAGTGGTGCGTGTTGGGGAAGGCGTCGATAAGCACCATGCGCCGCGCGCTGAAACCTTGGGCGGCCCAGTAGCCTAGGTCGCGCGCGAAGGTCGCGGGGTCGCAGCCGACGTGGATGACGCGCTCGGGCTCCGCCGCCGCGACCTGACGTACGACCTGCTCGCCGGCGCCGGAGCGCGGCGGGTCGAGCACGACGAGCCCGGGCGGGGTCAAGTCGCTGGCCTTTTCCACCGGGCTGTTGTGCACGCGAAGCGGCAGTCCCGCGAGCGTGTCCTGCGCTGCGCGGGTCGCGGACGCGGAGTAATCCACCGAGTCGATGTGAGAGGCCCCGCCCAGCGCCGCATCGATCGCGGGCACGAACGCGCCGACCCCGCCGTAGAGGTCCCAGCCGGTCGCGCGCACGTAGTCGCCGCTGCCCCACTGACGGATGATCGCGGAGTACGCCTCCGGCGCCGCCACGTGGGCCTGCCAGAAAGCGGTCGCAGGAAAACGGAACGCATGCTTATCGACGCTCTGCTCAACCACCCCGGAGCCCTCCACCACGCGGTCAACCTTCTCAACACGCCGGCCGCGCTGCGCGCGCGTCGACTCCACCACATGGCGCTGGCCCGCCGAATCCAGCACGGTGATCACCTCCGCGCCCGGGGTGAACATGCGTGCCCCCGGCCCGACGATGCCGTCGAGCAGCCCGGGCGCCACCTGGGTGCACGCGACGTCGGTAACCAAGTCCGTTGAGCGCGCCTTGCGCACACCGGCGCGTCCTGAGGCATCCACGCCGAGACGCACGCGGGTGCGCCACCCCGTTGTGGGTTCGAGGACGATCGTGTCTTCCAGCGTGTCGGCGCTGTGAGAGAACGCACCGAGCTGGCCGATGAGCACGTTTCGTTTGATGCCCGGTTGCGCAGTGAGCGCGATGTGCGAGTAGTCGCAGCACCCGCCGCCGCGCGCCGCCACCGGGCAGGTTGGGTCGACGCGTTCGCGCGAGGCGCTGACAACCCTGGTGAGCTGGGCGCGGGCCCAGCGCTTCTTCGCCTTCGTCAGCTCGGCGCGAACCGTATCGCCCGGGATCGCACCGTCGACGAAGACGACGCGGCCATCGGCATCGCGCGCGATGCCCTCGCCGCCGTGCGCCATGGCGGTGACGTCAAGCTCGAGCGCGGTGGTGTCAGCTATTGCGCTCACCCTTGTTGGGTTCCGAATTAGACGCCGAGTTAGCGTCCATCACCTGCTTCATCGCCTCGGCCAGCGCGCTGGGCGTCGCTCCGGGGGCCAGCTGGCCGGGCTGGCCGGGCTGGCCCTGCTGCATCGCACGCGCCTGAACGGCCTGCTGCACCTGCTGCGCAAGCTGGGCGGGCAGCACCACGGGCAGGGAGTTGCCCGCCAGGATGGGGTCGGGTCCGCGGTAGACAAAGCTGCGCGCAATCAGGTCGCGGCCGAGGGTAGCCATGTCGTCTTCCATGCCGTTCGGTGCGGCCAATGTGACGCGGTAGAGCCAGCGTGGGCCCTCAACACCGATGATGCGGATCACACCGTTGGTGCCGGTACCCACGATCTCGCGGCCCCACGGGCCGGTTTCGAAGGACACGGGCATTCCCTCGGAGCGCATGCCCTCGGCGATTTCCTCGGAGGACTGCGCCCACAGCCCGCCGGTGCGTGTCGACGCGAACGCCACGGGGGTGGCGCGGCCGTGGCGGGTGACAATGTGGACCATCTTCGGCCCCGCCTCGCCCATCTCCACCTGGACCTGGGATTCCGCGGGCAGCGGGATCTTCATCGAGCCGAGGTTTAGCGTGGCGTTGGAGAAATCGGTGAAGTCGAACTCGTCGATGTTGACGGAGTCGCCGTCGAAGGGGCCGGTGCTGCCGCCGACGGCGTCGTGCGGGATGCTCACCGGGCCGGCAGATTCCTCGACCGGGTCTGCCACCTCGGCAGTGCCCGCCGCGACCGGCGCGGCGGCGTCTTCTACGGCGACGGTGGCGTCGGCGTCGGCACGCAGCGCGGCCTCGTCGCGACCGTCAGCCGCCGAGGGCTCGTAGCTCGGCGCACTGGCCGGCTCGGCTGGTCCTTGGGAGTTCTTCTTACCAAAAGGCCACAGGGCCATAATGTTCACCTTCCTCGTTGTTCGGCACCGACTCTAGCGCGTTGCGCCTAGTGGGTGCCGGTGGAGCCGTAACCGCCCGCGCCGCGCTCGGTGTCATCGAGATCGTCCACCTCGCTGAAAGTGACCAGCTCGACCTTCTGCACCACGAGCTGCGCGATGCGCATCCCGCGCGTGATCTCGATCGGCGTGGTCGGATCGGTGTTAAGCAGGCACACTTTGATCTCGCCGCGGTAGTCCGCGTCGATCGTGCCCGGAGTATTGACAATGCTCAGGCCGTGCTTCGCCGCCAGGCCCGAGCGCGGGTGGATCAACCCGACCGTACCCGGGGGCAGCGCAATCGCAATACCCGTGCCCACCAGGGCGCGCTGCCCCGGGGCCAAGGTGAGGTCCTCGGTAGAGGTCAGGTCCGCGCCCGCGTCCGTTGCGTGGGCGCGCGCAGGCAGGGCGACGTTCGGGTCGAGGCGCTTGACTCTTACTATCTCCAGGCTGGTTTCATTCTCCGGGGTGTTCACAGCCGCTAGCCTACGGCAGCGCAATGCCAGGGCAACAAGCTCCTAAACTAAAGTTGCATGCGTGACTACTTCTCCGGATGACCTCGCTCCCGCTGTCGTGTACCGCGAGCGCCAGTGGGCCCCCTGGTACATGTGGCTCGCTGGCGCGGTGTTGACGCTTCTTATCGCCGCGCAGTTCGCGCTCAACCGCAACGTCTTCTGGTTCGTCGTCCCCCTGATCGCCGGGGGCGCGCTCATCGGGTGGTTCTTGATGTGGATGTCGCGCACCGTCATCACGGTCGAGCGCGACGCGGACGGTACGCGCTGGCTCAGCGTTGACGACGCCAACCTGCCGCACACCGTGGTCAGCAGGTCTCTGATTGTTCCGAAGTCGGCGCGTCGTAACGCGCTGGGCCGGCAGCTCGACCCTGCGGCGTATTTGGTCTCGCGCAGTTGGGTCGACGAGCACGTGCTGCTGGTTCTTGACGACCCGGACGACCCGACCCCCTACTGGCTAGTCGCCTCGAAAAATCCCGCCGAGCTGCTGCGCGCGTTCGTGCCCGAGCAGGCGGAAAAACTAGCGCGCAACTAGCGGAGGCTACTCGCAGTCGAGACAGATTGCGGTATTGCCCTCTTGGTAAGCCAGGCGGTTCTTCTTCTGTACGAGGAAGCAGGAGCTGCAGGTGAATTCGTCTTCCTGGCGAGGGATAACGGTGACGTTGAGCTCCTCGCCGGAGAGGTCCTGGGCGGGAAGCTCGAAGGAGTCGACGATCTCGCCCTCGTCGTCCATGCTGCTGCCGGCGACCTCCGCGGCCTTGAGACCCTCGAGCGAGTCGGCTTCAATTTCGTCGTCCATGCGACGGCGCGGTGCGTCGTAGTCAGTAGCCATCGGCGGCACTCCTTAAACGGGCAGATCCTGTTGACTTTGTGCGGAATACTAGGGCACGAAACCTACCCTGTCATCTTTGCAGGTCACAGCCGCGTTATGGGGATGTTAGCGGAGAGGATGCGCCGATGTTATTCAGAAGCTCGCATACCTGCTCCCACACGCCCGGACCTGCGGCGACGGTGAGCGCCCCGTTGTGGCCGCTGGCGTTAAGCCCCGGGTGGTTGACCCGCGCCCCCGCCTCGGTGGCAATGATCGCCCCGGCCGCGTAGTCCCACGGGTGCGTGCCGTGCTCGTAGTAGGCGTCGACACGCCCTGCGGCGACGTTGCACAGGTCCAGCGCCGCGGATCCGCTGCGGCGGATGTCGCGCACCGCGGGCAGCACGGACGCCAGTATCCGCGCCTGCTGTTCGCGCCACGCCGCGGAGTAGGAAAACCCGGTCGCCACAAGGCTGAGCGCAAGTGTTGTCTCGTGCGAGGCGCGAAGCTCGGAGCTTTCCCCGTCGCGCTCTACGGTCGCGCCCTGGCCGGCTGCTGCGCTGAACAGCTCACCCGATTGCGGGTTGAACACCGCGCCCGCGGCCAGCTCGCCGTTGACGGCAACACCGATGGAGACCGCGTAGTTGTCAAGGCCGTAGAGGAAGTTGACGGTTCCGTCGATCGGGTCGATGATCCACTCCACGCCCGTTTCTGATTCCGTGGAGCTGCCCTCCTCGCCGACAATCCCGTCGCCCGGCCGCAGGCGCGCCAGTTCCCCCGCGATGAAGCGCTCACAGGCCTTATCGACGACCGTTACAGGGTCGACCTCGGAGCTTTTCGTCTCCGCGGGCCGCAGCGCCCCGTCGGCGTCGAGGCGCGCACGCCCGGTCGCTACCAGCTCTCCCCCTTGACGTGCCAATTGCTCGCAGATTGCTCTTAGCTCGGTTACGTCACCACTCATGCGCCCCATCTTGCATCGGCGCGCCGTTGTCCGCGACCTTTTGTACACTTGCGCGCATGACTAACCCCGCCCAAGGACGCGCACTCGGCGTCGATGTCGGAGGCTCCGCAATCAAAGGTGCGGTGGTTGACCTCACCACCGGCGAGTTCGTCGGCCAGCAGATCACCATCACCACCCCGCGGCCCGCGACCCCGGACGCTGTGGCACAGGCCATCGCGCAACTCGCCGACCGCGCGCAGTGGGACGGCCCCGTCGGCGTCGCCCTGCCGAGCGTGATCAAGAGCCAGGTCGCACTGACTGCGGCGAACGTCGATCCGGCCTGGGTGGGCACCAACGCGCACGAGCTGCTTTCGCGCCACCTGAGCACGACGGAGATCTCTGTGCTTAACGACGCCGACGCCGCGGGCCTTGCGGAAGTCGCGTTCGGTGCGGCGTCGATACGCGAAGGCGCTGTTGTTTTCCTCACATTCGGAACCGGCATCGGCTCCGCCTTCTTCATCGAGGGCACCCTGTTTCCCAACACCGAGCTCGGGCACATGATGGTCGGCGGCGCGGAGGCCGAACACCTCGCCTCCTCCGCCGTCAAAGACCGCGAGGGCCTAAGCTTCCGGGCCTGGGCCGAGCGTGTCGACGCCGTGTTACAAGAGTTCGAGCGCCTGTTCAACCCCACCGCGTTCGTGGTGGGCGGCGGAATTTCCGAGGTGGCCGACCGCTGGGTGCCGCACCTGCGTACGACCGCACCGGTGGTGGTGGCCAAGCTGCGCAACCGCGCCGGCATTGTCGGGGCGGCCATGGCCGCCGCGGAACACGTCAACCCCTAAAAGGTCTAGTTGCGCGCCAGCGCGTGGCGCGACCCGGTTGCGCTCGACGCGCGGGTAGCCTGGGCCATAAAACAGGCGGGCTAGTAGTCGTTGTTAGACTTGCCGTTCCTGAAATAGCAGCCCAATTTGCGTACTGTGGGTTGTCTAAGAAAGCGGAACCCACTATGAATTTAAGTGAAAGGGCGTACGTGGCAGCCAGGGAAAATTCCGGAAACGAGAGCGTGAGCAGCGTGGATAACGTCACCGGGAGCACTTCGGGCGAGGCAGCAGCCGACGCCTCTACTACGCCTGCCAGCACGCCCGCGAAGCGCACGGCCAAGAAAACGGCTAAGAAGACCGCGAAAAAGGCAGTGAAGAAAACGGCTAAGAAAACTGCCAAGAAGGCGGTAAAGAAGACGGTCAAGAAGACCGCCGCGAAGAAGGCCACCGCCGCCCACGCTGCTGCCCCCCACGCAGCCGAGGACGACGAGCTCGCGGTCACTACCGATGACGCCGCGATCGACGAGGTAATAGACGTCCCCGCCGATGTCGACGAGGACTTCGACCAGTTGCTCGGCGATGAGGACGAGGAGTTCGCCGACGAGGTTGATGACGTTGATGACGTGGACGATGTCGACGACGTGGAAGACGACAAAGACGACCCCGAGGCCGCGGAGGAAGACGGCGAGGAAGCGGTTGATTCCTCCTCCGTGTGGGACATCGAGGAATCCGCCGCCCTGCGTCAGGCACGCAAGGACGCGCAGCTTACGGCGTCCGCCGACTCGGTACGCGCTTACCTCAAGCAGATCGGCAAGGTTGCACTGCTCGACGCGGAACTTGAGGTCTCGCTAGCGAAGCGCATCGAGGCTGGCCTCTACGCACAGCATCGGCTCGACGAGATGGAGCGCGCCGCCGCCGAGGGCGACAAGGAAGCCAAGCTCACCCCCGCCGTCAAGCGCGATCTGCGCGCCGTGGCGCGCGACGGCCGCAAGGCGAAGAACCACCTGCTCGAGGCCAACCTACGCCTCGTTGTCTCCCTGGCCAAGCGCTACACCGGCCGCGGTATGGCATTCCTCGACCTGATCCAGGAGGGCAACCTCGGCCTGATCCGCGCCGTGGAGAAGTTCGACTACTCCAAGGGCTACAAGTTCTCCACCTACGCCACGTGGTGGATCCGCCAGGCGATCACGCGCGCCATGGCGGACCAGGCGCGCACCATCCGTATCCCGGTCCACATGGTCGAGGTGATCAACAAGCTCGGGCGCATCCAGCGCGAGCTGCTGCAGGATCTCGGCCGCGAGCCTACCCCGCAAGAACTGGCCAAGGAAATGGACATCACCGAGGAGAAGGTCCTCGAGATCCAGCAGTACGCGCGCGAGCCGATCTCCCTGGATCAGACCATCGGCGACGAGGGCGATAGCCAGCTCGGCGACTTCATCGAGGACTCCGAGGCTGTCGTCGCGGTCGACGCGGTTTCGTTCACCCTCCTGCAGGACCAGCTACAGGACGTTCTGCACACGCTGTCCGAGCGCGAAGCCGGCGTGGTGCGCCTGCGCTTCGGGCTTACCGACGGCATGCCCCGCACACTCGACGAGATCGGCCAGGTTTACGGCGTGACGCGCGAGCGCATCCGCCAGATCGAATCGAAGACGATGTCCAAGCTGCGCCACCCGTCGCGCTCGCAGGTGCTGCGCGACTACCTGGACTAGCTCCCCTCGGATACGCGAACAAAGCGGCCACCCCCAACACTATCGGGGGCGGCCGCTTTTGCGCAGGGCTTTTAGGAGGAACCCTGGGTGTTCAGCGGGGAATTCGGATCGTTTTTAAGGAAGTCCGTCACGCACTGCTGGTAAGCGGTTGCGTCGCCCTCCAGCTGCTGGCACTGCTCGGCCACGCCACTGTTCATCAGGCGAGAGAACCCAACGCCCACGAACACGAGCATGGCGATGGAGAGAAGCAGCGCGACGGCACCCATGACGATGCCCGCAATCGACATGCCGCGGCGCTGCGCGCCCGGCTCCAGCGTCTTCGCTTTGCGCAGGCCCAGGGCGCCAAGGACGATCGCGATGATGCCGCCCAGGAATGCGATGGGCAGGAACAGGATGCCGAGCAGCGAGATGATGCCGACGATGAGCGCGGCGATCGCCATACCGTTTTGCTGCGGTGCCACGGTGCCGTTGCCGTAAGCCGGGTTGCCCGCCGCGCCCATGGATGCGTAATCGTTGCTAAACACGCTGTCCGGGTTGGACGTGCCGAAGCCATTGCCCAGCGGGCTCTCTGGGCCAGGCCCGTAGGTGCCGCCAGCGTTGGGGTTAGGGGTCTCGCCGCTGTTCGGGTTGTAGGCGGAGTACCCCTCGGGGTGGTTGAAGCCGCTCGGATCGGAGTTATTCGGGTTGTATGGGGTGCTCATGGGCACCCACGCTACCAGCGCTACCAGTCGCGCAGGTAGGCAATGCGGTCTCGAAGTTGCTGCGCGTTGCACAACGCGGTCGGCGGCCCGCCGCAGGCCTTGCGCACCTCGTTGTGGATCGAGCCGTGCGGCCGCCCAGTGCGCCCGGCGACGACGGACACGCGCGCGTTGAGTTCGCGGCGCAGCTGGGGGATTTCGTCGGCGGCCAAGCCCGATCCGCTAGAACCGCCCGGTGGGGGCGGGGTGTCGCCGTGGAGCTGGGCGCGCTCGGCGGTGGCGCGCTCG
Source organism: Corynebacterium sanguinis (assembly GCF_007641235.1). Classification (NCBI taxonomy): domain Bacteria; kingdom Bacillati; phylum Actinomycetota; class Actinomycetes; order Mycobacteriales; family Corynebacteriaceae; genus Corynebacterium; species Corynebacterium sanguinis. The sequence goes on along the minus strand of NZ_CP038157.1, from coordinate 1,775,944 downwards.
GCCTCTTTGCGGGCGCGTTCGGCTGCTTCGCGTGCGTCGAGCTGCTCGCTTTGGCGCTTTTGCAGCAGGGTGCGTACCTGCTCGGCGTCGAGAAGCCCAGGCAGGCCGAGGAAGTCTTGCTCCTCGGCGGAACCCGCGGCCGTTGTTGTGCCGTAGGTGGAGCCGTCGAAAATAAGCGAATCCAGCTCCGCGGACGCCCCGATGGACTCGTAGCTTCCGGCCTCATCGGGCTCGCTCTCAGTGCGGTTGGCGCGCTCTAAAAGCTCGTCGGCCCACCCCTGGTCGCGGTGCGGCTTGCCCAGCACGTGGTCGCGCGAGACCTCCATTTCCTCGGCAAGGCGCAACAGCACCGGCACCGAGGGCAAGAACACCGAGGCGGACTCCCCCGGCATGCGCGAGCGCACGAAACGGCCAATCGCCTGGGCGAAAAACAGCGGGGTGGACGCGGAGGTGGCGTAGACGCCGACGGCTAAGCGCGGCACGTCGACGCCCTCGGAGACCATTCGCACGGCCACCATCCACTCGTCGCTCGACGCCGAGAACTCGTCGATGCGTTTCGACGAGCCCGGCTCGTCGGACAACACGACGGTGACCGGCGTGGAGCTGATCTCGCGGAGCAGCTTGGCGTAGGCGCGCGCCGTGGTGGTGTCCGTGGCGATGACCAGGCCGCCAGCATCCGGCATGTTGGCGCGGATTTTTGCCAAGCGGGTGTGGGCGGCGCGCAGCACCGCGGCGATCCACTCCCCCTTCGGGTCCAGCGCCGTCTTCCAGGCGCGCGCGGTCTGCTCGGGGCTCAGCGGCTCGCCGAGGCGCGCGGTGTACTCCTCGCCGGCGGAGTCCTTCCACTGCGCTTCACCCGAGTAGGCGAGGAAGACAACGGGGCGCACGACGCCGTCGGCAAGCGCGTGCGCGTAGCCGTAGGTGTAGTCGGCCTGGCTGACAAGGTGGCCCTCGCCGTCCTCGGCGTAGGTGACAAAGGGGATGGCGGAGTCGTCCGAGCGAAACGGCGTGCCGGTCAGCGCCAAGCGGTGCTCCACCATGTTGTAGGCCTCGCGCACACCGTCGCCCCAGCTCTTCGCGTCGCCGGCGTGGTGGATCTCGTCCAGGATGACCAGGCTGCGTCGCGCCGACGCTAGCGCGTGGTGCTTAAACGGGTGCATCGCCACCTGGGCGTAGGTGACCGCAATGCCGTTGTAGGCGGAGTTGAACCCGGAACTGTTGGTGAAGTTCGCGTCCAGCGACAGGCCGAAGCGCTTCGCCGCGTCAGACCACTGGTGCTTGAGGTGCTCCGTGGGAACGACCACGATGATGCGCTCGACGTCGCGCCCGTCGCGCAGCGCAGCGGCGAGGGTGAGCGCGAAGGTGGTCTTACCCGCGCCCGGCGTCGCCACGGCGAGGAAGTCGCGCGGCTTGGTGGCCATGAACGAATCAAAGGCCTCCTGCTGCCACGCGCGCAGCCGGGGCCCTGAAGCCGTAAGGGTCACTTCCTGCGCAACCCCTTGTAAATACGCTCGCAGTCGGCGCAGACCGGGGAACCCGGCTTGGCCTGCTTCTTCACCGGGAATGTCGCGCCGCACAGCGCGACGACCATCTGCCCGGAGATCGCGGAGTCTACAATCTGGTCCTTCTTTACGTAGTGGAAAAACTTAGGCGTTCCGTCGTCCGTGGTTGACGAGGTATCTTCCCGTAAATCCGGCCGCTCGAGAGTCTTCGTCGTCGTAGTCACAGCACCCATCATGCCCCACAACGGGTGAAAAATTAAGCCGCCCGCGTGTCCACGGGTTACGCTGGGCGCTCATGACACCGGCGGAGGAATTCAACGAATTCAGCGACCCCTACACGGTCGACGTGGAGCCGGAGGTCCCCGCCCGCACATCTCGGCGCCTGCGCCTGAGACGCACCCGCGGCGAGCTAATTACCGACGCCCGCCACACCCACGAGCAGAACATCCGCTCCCGCGAGCGCAACTACATGCTGCTGCAGAGCCTGCGCATCCCGTTCATCCTGCTGTCCATGCTCGCCGCGTGGTACTGGGAAAACTGGTGGCTGGCCGGATTGCTGTTCGTCGTGTCCATCCCGCTGCCGTGGATCGCAGTGATGGTGGGAAACGGCCAGGGAGAAAAACGCGACCCGCGGCAGAAGAACGTGTATAAGCCCGCCACCGCGCGCGCCGCCGCGCACGAGTTCGAGCTTGAGCAGCAGCGACGCCGTGAGCTCGGCGCCGCGGGCAACCAGTCGGGTCGGGTTATCATCGACCACGATGACAAGGATGAGTAACAACCCCGCACCCAGCCTTCCCGAGACCGCCGCCGCGCTCGCCGAGGCGCTTGAGCGCGCGTCGTTTAGCGCCGACGGCATTGCCGCCCACCTCGGCCCGGAGGCCACCGAGGCGCTGTACCGCGGCGAGCCCGGTGTGGTCCGCCACGCGTGCCGCGACTCGTCGACGATGTCTGGCCTGATCCGCTTTTTCCTGCTGCGCGAGCCGATGGGCGTCGATACGCTCGCTGAGCTGCTCTCCCCCGCGCTCGCTTTATCGCTTATCGACGCCCACCTCGCGCGCCTCACCCCCGCCGGCGAGGCGCAGGTTGCGCTCGACGTGCGCCCGCACGTGATCGCGGGCCACAACCGGCTGATCATCTCCGACCTTGACGCGTCGGTCACTGAACACGTGCCAGGGCGCGACCACGTGCTCGGAGTGGGCTCGGCGTCGCTGTCGCTGCTGTCGGCGACCCCGTGCTCGCCGGTTCAGCGGGTGCTGGACCTAGGCACGGGTTCGGGTGTGCAGGCCATCGCCCAGTCGTCGTGCGCGGTCGAGGTCGTGGCCACCGACGTGCATCCCCGGGCGCTCGAGCTGGCGGAGGCGACCATGGCGGCGAACGGGGTGCGCAACGTCGAGCTGCGCCACGGCTCGTGGTTCGAGCCGGTCGCGGGTGAGCGCTTCGACAGGATCGTCGCCAACCCGCCGTTTGTCGTCGGCCTGCCCGAGGTCGGCCACGTCTACCGCGATTCCGGCCTGTGGCTCGATGAGGCGAGCAAGCTCGTGGTCAGCACTGCGCCGGCCCACCTCGCACCCGGCGGCAGCGCCCACATCCTCGCCTCCTGGGTGCACCTTGTCGACGGCACCTGGGAAAGCCGCGTAGCCTCGTGGCTGCCGCCGACCGGCGTCTCGGCGTGGGTGGTGCAGCGCGACGTGGTCGACCCCGGCATGTACGTCTCCACGTGGCTGCGCGACGAATCAATCGACCCGCGCTCGCGCGAGGGCATCGAGCGCACCGCCGCCTGGCTGGAGCACTTCGCTGCCGAGGGCGTGCGCGCCGTCGGGTTCGGGTGGGTGTTCCTGCGCGACATCGGCGATGCCCCCTCCGAGGTGACTGCCGAGACCCTGTCGCACTCCTTCACGGACGCGCTGGGCCCGGAGGCCGAAGAGTATTTCACGCGCATGGACTGGCTGCGCCAACGCCGCCACGACGAGGTGCTCGACGCCCGCTACCTGGTGCGCCCCGGCCTCGCGCTCGAGGAGGTCAGCGTCACCGACACAGAAACGGGCATGGGCTTTGCCCACCACGTCACCCGCGTCACCCGCACCGACGGGCCGCGGTTTAGCCACGACATCGACGCGGCGCTGCGCTCCGTGCTCGCGGGCCTCAACCCGCGCGGGCTGAGCCTGGGAGACGTCGTGGGGCTCTTCGCCGCGTCGCGCGGGCTTGACGACGCCGCCACCGACGAGCTGGCGCACTCCGCGGCCGCGGCGGCGGTCGACCTGATCCGCCACGGGCTGATCATTCCCGCCGAGATCGCCGACCTGGCGGTGCTGTAAATGAGAGCCGCACTCACCCGCGTCTCCCAGGCCAGCGTCACCGTCGACGGCGACGTCGTCGGCGCGATCGACTGTCCTGACACCGGCGGGATCCTCGCCCTGGTGGGCGTGGGCCGCGACGACGCCGAGGACGCGTGGCGCACGGTGGCGCGCAAGATCGCGGAACTGCGCATCCTCGACGGCGAACGCAGCGCCGAAGACGCAGGCGCACCGGTCTTGCTGGTGAGCCAGTTCACGCTGCTCGGCCGCACCGCGAAAGGCCGGCGGCCTTCATGGGCAGACGCGGCGCCCGGAAACATCGCCGAGCCGGTGATCGAGAGCATCGCCGAGGAGCTGCGCCGCCGGGGCATCCACGTCGAGCAGGGGCGCTTCGGGGCGATGATGAAGGTCACCAGTGTTAACGAGGGCCCGTTTACTGTCCTGGTTGAGGCCTGAGCCATGCACACGGGCCAAAGCGCCCGCTGAGCTGCGCGGATGATCATTGTTAGCAAGCCGGGAACAAACTGTGAGCCTCGTGCGTTAAGGCATTAGACCCGAACCGTTCTAGGAGGCTAACAAACATGACTCAACCGGATCATGCTCCCGCCGCTGATCAGGAAGAAACCGTCGATCGCGGCAGTCGCCGGAACCAGACGAATGACAATCCGTCGGCAGACTTGGTCCGCGTGTACCTCAACGGCATCGGCAAGACCGCGCTGCTCGACGCCGCCGAGGAGGTGGAGCTGGCCCAGCGCATCGAGGTCGGGCTCTACGCACAGTTCCTTTTAGACGACCCCGACACCAAGCTCACCCGCGCGAAGAAGCGCGACCTGAAGATCTTGGCCAAGCAGGGCCGCCGCGCGCGCTCGCACCTGCTCGAGGCGAACCTGCGCCTCGTTGTCTCCCTGGCAAAGCGCTACACGGGCCGCGGTATGCCGTTGCTTGACCTGATCCAGGAGGGCAACCTCGGCCTGATCCGCGCGATGGAGAAGTTCGACTACGCCAAGGGGTTCAAGTTCTCCACCTACGCCACCTGGTGGATCCGCCAGGCAATCACCCGCGGCATGGCCGACCAGTCGCGCACCATCCGCCTACCAGTCCACCTCGTGGAGCAGGTGAACAAGCTCTCGCGCATCCGCCGCGAGATGTACCAGTCCCTGGGCCGCGAACCCACGAACGAGGAGCTGTCGGAAGAGTCCGGCATCGAGGAGTCCAAGATCGAGATGCTGCTGCGCCAGTCGCGCGACCCGGTCTCCCTCGACATGCCCGTCGGCGTGGACGAGGAGGCACCCCTGGGTGACTTCATCGAGGACGCCGAGGCAACCGACGCCGAGGACGCCGTGGTCTCCAGCCTGCGCCACGACGACATCCAGGACATCATCGGCGGCCTAGAGCAGCGCGAGCAGGACGTGATCCGCCTGCGCTACGGCCTTGACGACGGTGTGCCCCGCACCCTCGACCAGATCGGCCGCCAGTTCGGCCTGTCCCGCGAGCGCGTGCGCCAGATCGAGCGCGAGGTCATGGCGAAGCTGCGCGTCGGCGAGCGCGCCGACCGGCTGCGCGATTACGCGATGTAGCAACACCGGGCGCGCCCGGGCGGATTGACGGTTCACCGCCCGGGCGCGTTTTTGCGTTTGTTAGGATGTGTCCAAGAATCGCTAGGCACGCGGCGGCGGGTGCGCTGCTGGCGGCCGGCATGAGCGTGAGAGGGATTGGCAAGCGTGCGTGACCTAGTAGATACGACCGAAATGTACTTAAGAACGGTCTACGAGCTGGAAGAAGAGGGCATCATTCCGATGCGCGCGCGTATCGTTGAGCGCCTCGACCAGTCCGGGCCGACCGTTTCCCAAACCGTCGCTCGCATGGAGCGCGACGGCCTGATCGTCGTCGAGCCGGACCGCTCACTGTCGCTGACGCAGGTCGGGCGCGAGCGCGCCACCGCGGTGATGCGCAAGCACCGCCTCGCCGAGCGCCTGCTTACCGACGTCCTCCAGCTCGACCTCTCCCGTGTCCACGAGGAGGCGTGCCGCTGGGAGCACGTGATGAGCGAGGAGGTGGAGAAGCGGGTCGTCGCGGTGCTGCACAACCCCTACCGCTCCCCCTTCGGCAACCCGATCCCCGCCCTCGCGGAGCTCGGCGTGGACGAGGACGCCTCCCTCGAGCACGGCACCCGGGCGATTGATCTGGATCTCAGCTCGCCGGTTGAGGCCCGCGTGGTGCAGATCAGCGAGATTCTGCAGCTCAACCTGCCCGTCTTCCGTGAGCTCGCGGCGGCGAAGATCGGCATCGACAGCACCGTCACCCTGAGCCGCGGCGACGACGGCGACATCCTCGTCGCCTCGGGGTTAGGCTCGACCGTGACGCTGAGTGACGACATCGCCCACGCGTTCCGCGTCAGCCCCACCGCCTAGACGCGGCCCACCCCAGAAGGAAAGGCCAGCCATGAAACTCGTTGTCACAGGCGGCGCCGGATACGTCGGAAGCGTCTGCGCCAAGGTGCTTGTCGACGCCGGCCACGACGTCACCGTCATCGATGACTTCTCCACCGGCAACCCCGAGGCCGTGCCCGCGGGCGCCACCCTGGTCGAGGGCCGCATCGGCGACTTCATCGACGCCACGCTGGCCAGCGGCGACATCGACGGCGTCCTGCACTTCGCGGCGCGCTCGCTCGTCGGCGAGTCCATGGAGGTGCCCCACGAGTACTGGCGCGACAACTTGGTCACTTCGCTATCGCTTCTCGACGCCATGCGCACGCACCAGGTTCCCAAGCTCGTGTTCTCCTCCACCGCCGCGACCTACGGCGAGCCGGAGACGGTGCCGATCACCGAAGACACCCCGACGAGGCCAACGAACCCCTACGGGGCGACGAAGCTGGCCATCGACTACGCCATTACTTCCTACTGCCAGGCCTACGGCCTGGGAGCGACGAGCCTGCGCTACTTCAACGTCGCCGGCGCGCACGGCGCGATCGGCGAGAACCACAAGACCGAAACGCACCTCATTCCGCTGGTCCTGCAGGTCGCGCTGGGCTACCGAGACAAGATCATGATCTTCGGCGACGACTGGCCCACCAAAGACGGCACCTGCGTGCGCGACTACATCCACATCCGCGACCTCGCCGACGCCCACGTGCTCGCCTTGGAATCCAGCACGCCGGGCGAGCACCGCATTTACAACCTGGGCTCGGGCGACGGCTACTCCGTGCGCGAGGTCATCGAGGTGTGCCGCGAGGTCACGGGGCACCCGATCCCCGCCGAGGTCGCTCCCCGGCGCGCCGGCGACCCGGCTGTGCTCATCGCCTCTTCAGAGAAGATCCAGCGCGAGCTTGGCTGGGATCCGACGCGCACGCAGCTGCGCCGCATCGTCGAGGATGCGTGGGAGTTCACCCGCGAGCTCGGCGATCGCTCCCACGCAGCCCCCAAGCGCTAGAACTCACTCCCCTCCTAGGGTGGCGCGCGCGGTATCGAACACCGCCCACGCCATCGCGCAGCCCGACTCGGCTGTCTCGACAAGGTTTTCCTGCAGGCCGTTGTGCAGCATGGTCAGCAGCAGCTCCGACAGGCTGTGGCCGGGGACTTCCTCCTGGGCGCAGGCTAGCGCCACCACGGCCCACGAGCTGAGGTGGCGGGCGGTGGCGATGGTCGCCCACAGGGTCAACGCATTGGCGCGAATCTCTCCGCGGTAGGCCTTGGCCACCCACAGCAGGGCTGCTGCCGCGCTTTGCGGGGACTTCAGCGCGTCAATCACCAGCAGGTCGCGCGACCAGCGCATCGCGAGCATCGCGGCGAGGTCTACCCCGTCGCCCGGGTGGCCGAAGATGCTGGCCCTCCCCGGGCGCGCCACCTCGTGGATCATCGGGCGCGGGCAGACCTCGTGGAGCAGCGCGCAGGCGTCATCAATCTCGGCTGCGAGCGTGGCTGTGTCCGTGTCGCGCAGCAGCGCGAGTTCGGTGGCGCGGCGTGCGGCGGCGGCAGGGTCGCAGTCCGGGTGGGTTGGGTCGATATCGTCCCACGCCTCGAAGAAGCGGAACGTGTCCGCGCGGTCGAGTTCCGGCAGTGCCCCATTGTGCAACAGCGGCTTCATTGAGGGCGAGGAGACGACGCACGGCACCGTGCCGGAGATCCACTCCTCACCGCGGTCGACGTGCGCGAGATGCGCTGGGTTAGGGCCGAAGACGATGGTGTACGGGGTGCCGTGGGCAATTTCGGAGACGTGCCAGCAGGCGTCAATGAGGGAGGTGCCCTCGGCGGACGAGAAGTTGAACAACAGCTCCTTGGTCTCTTCCACCAGCGTGGAATTGGGGATGCGGCTGATGATGACCGCGTAGAAGGCGATGCATTCGCCACCGGGGGTGTCGATGAGTGCGGGTAACATGTGGTGGGTGTGGGCAAGGTCAGCGCGCATGACAGGACCCAGGCGGGTCGTGCCGTCGCTGTCCGCGGGGTAGATCCCGACGATGACGGTAGATTCTTGGGGGTAGAAGCCGAAGATTCCCGGCAAGGCGGCGATGATGTCTTGTGGTCCGTTCAGTGTCCCTGGAGTCAGATCCATATTTACTAAGACTGCTCGCCCGTAGCACAGGTTCCATCGGGTGGATGTGCGCCTGTGGATAAGTCAGTGTTATCTACAGTTATCCACAGGACCCCGCCCCGACGTGGCGCTGGGGCGCCGCATCCGGCACAATGGAATGCTCGATATGGGAATGTTTTCGCCCGCCCCATCGTTGTTCCAAGCAATGAATAGATGGGCGAGAGTCGGCCCAGGGATGCAAAGGAGCACAGATGACGGACCAAGAACGTCACATGTATGAGCTGGAGTACCCCGCCCCCGCAGTTGGGGAAGGGCCAGCCGGACCAACCCTCATTATTGCCATGCAGGGCTACGCTGACGCGGGTCACGCCGTCGAGGGCGCTGCCGACCACCTCAAGGCTGCGTTCGAGTCGCGCACGGTGGCGACGTTTAACAACGACGAGCTGATTGATTACCGCTCGCGGCGGCCCATTGTCACCATGGCGCACAGCGAAATCACCAGCATGGAGGACCTCCAGCTGGACATGCGCGTGCTGCGCGACACCGAGGGCCAGTCATTCCTGCTGCTCTCCGGCCCGGAACCCGACCTGCGCTGGGAGGCGTTTAGTGAGGCCGTGGCGGACCTGGCGGATCGCTTCAACGTGGACAAGACCATCTGCCTCTACGCCGCGCCGATGGGCGCGCCGCACACCCGCCCCCTAGTCGTGTCCGCGCACGGCAACGACCGGGAGCTCGTGGGCACGATGTTCACCTTCGACGGCATGGTCACCGTGCCGGGCTCGGCCGCGATTATGATTGAGCGCGTGCTGCACGGCCGCGGCCGCAAGGTGGCGGGCTACACGGCGCACGTTCCGCACTACGTCTCGGCCTCTCCCTACCCCAGTGCGACGTACCAGCTGCTGCAGTCGGTCTCTGATGCCAGCAACCTGCAGTTCCCGCTGCGCTCGCTGGAGCACGACATGCAGCGCGTCTCGCGCCAGCTCGCCGAGCAGACGGCGTCGTCGCAGGAGATCTCCCAGGTGGTCGCTGCCCTGGAGCAGCACTACGATTCGGAGATGCAGGAGTACCGCGACCGCCACCCGAACGCGATGATGCCGGGTGAGTCGCAGATGCCCAGCGGCGAGGAGATCGGCGAGGCGTTCGAGAACTTCCTCTCGGCCATCGATGACCGCGACTACGACAGCTTCGGTGAGCGCGCCCTGCCCTTCGGCGAGGACGTGGACAGCCGGTTGGCGGACCACTACACCACCGACCTGAGCGAGCCGGACAGCGCCGAGCGTGACGACGATGACGACACCGGCGAGCAGGGCGCTCTGGACGACGACCAGTAGGAGGCCGCGTCGTCGTGTCGGGGCCCTCGGCTACGGTTGAGGGCGTGACTTTAGCCGACATGCTCCCCGACCTCGCCGACGTCCCGGAATCCCTCTTCGATGAGGTGGTGTGGGACGTGTTCAACTCCTGGACCCGCGAGCGTGGAATCACGCTATACCCCGCGCAGGAGGAGGCGTCGCTTGCCCTGCTGACCGGCGAGAACGTTATTCTGGCGACCCCGACCGGGTCGGGCAAGTCGATGGTGGCAAACGCGGCGCACTTCATCGCGCTCGCGCGCGGACAGCGCTCGTTCTACACCGCACCGATCAAGGCACTGGTCAGCGAGAAGTTCTTCGCGTTGTGCGAGATCTTCGGACCTGAGAATGTCGGGATGATGACGGGCGACGCCACCGTGAACGCGCACGCCCCGATCATCGCCGCGACCGCGGAGATCGTCGCCAACATCGCGCTGCGCGAAGGCGAGCGGGCCGCGATCGACCAGGTGGTCATGGACGAGTTCCACTACTACTCCGAGCCGGATCGCGGATGGGCGTGGCAGGTGCCCCTGCTTGAGCTGCCGAAGGCCCAGTTCCTGCTCATGTCGGCGACCCTCGGCAACACCGCGTGGCTCGAGGAGGACCTGACCAAGCGCACGGGCCGCCCCACCACCTATGTCGGTGGTTCGCAGCGGCCCGTGCCGCTGGACTTCCACTACGTGTTCACCCCGGTCCACGAGACGCTCGAAGAGCTTCTCGACGCCGGCAAGGCCCCCATCTACGTCGTCCATTTCTCCCAGCGCGAGGCCACCGAGCGCGCCCAGGCGCTCACGAGCATGAACATCGTCACCGCGGAGGAGAAGAAGCGCATCGCGGAGGAGATCGGCGATTTCCGCTTCACCACCACCTTCGGCAAGACGCTGTCGTCGCTGCTGCGTCGCGGGATCGGCGTGCACCACGCGGGGATGCTGCCGAAGTACCGCAGGCTCGTCGAAAAGCTGTCGCAAACTGGGCTGTTGAAGATCATCTGCGGCACGGACACCCTCGGTGTGGGTATCAACGTGCCGATTCGAACCGTGCTGATGACAGGGTTGGCGAAGTACGACGGCACCCGCCAGCGCGTTTTGAAGTCGCGCGAGTTCCACCAGATCGCGGGCCGGGCGGGGCGCGCGGGGTTTGACACGGAGGGCACCGTCGTCGTCGAGGCCCCGGAGCACGAGATCGAGAACGTCAAGCTGCGCCGCAAGGCGGGCGACGACCCGAAGAAGCTGAAGAAGATTCGCAAGAAATCCGCCCGCGACGGCGAGGTGTCCTGGTCGGAGAAGACGTTCGAGCGGCTCACCACTGCCGAGCCGGAGGAGCTGACGAGCCAGTTCCGGGTGTCCAACTCGATGCTGCTGAACGTCGTGGCTCGCCCCGGCGACGGGTACGCGCACATGATGCGCCTGTTGCGCGACAACCACGACACGCGGGCCAAGCAAAACCGTGACATCCTCACCGCCGTCGAACTTTTCCGCGGGCTCGTCAACGCGCAGGTGGTCGAGCGCACCCCGGATTCGCCCGCGATGCGCCCGTACACGCTCACCCGGGAGTTGGACCGCGATTTCGCGTTGAACCAGCCGCTCTCCCCCTTCGCGCTGGCGTTTTTGACCGTCCTCGACCCGGAGTCGGAGACTTACGCCCTGGATGTCATCTCCACGTTCGAGGCGATCCTGGATGATCCACGCCAGCTTCTCCAGGCGCAGCAATCCGCGGCGCGCGGCGAGGAGATTGCCGCGCTGAAGGCCGATGGCGTGGACTACACCGAGCGCATGGCGCTGATCGAGGACGTGACCTACCCCAAGCCGCTTGAAGAGGAGCTGGAAGCGGCCTACGAGACGTTCACGCAGGGCAACCCTTGGGCCAAGGAGTTCCAGCTCTCGCCCAAGTCGGTCGTGCGCGACATGATCGAGCACGCGATGACGTTTTCGGACCTCATCGCCACCTACGGCCTCGCGCGCTCGGAGGGTGTGATCCTGCGCTACCTCACCGACGCCTGGCGCACTCTATCGCACTCCATCCCCGAGGCCTTCCTCAACGACGAGCTGGGCGATATCATCGCCTGGCTCGGCGAGCTCGTCCGCCAGGTCGACTCCTCGCTCATCGACGAGTGGGCGCACATGGCCGACGAGGATTCCCCGATCTCGCAAGAAGCGCTCGAGCGTGAGCTCGCGTTCGGCGTCGAGGACCCCTCGGCCCTGACGGCCAACCGCCGCGCGTTCCGCGTAATGGTGCGCAACTACTTCTTCCGTCTCGTCGAGCTCTTCGCCTTCGAAAAGGAAGACCAGCTCGCCGAGATGCTCGCCTACCTCGACGACCCCGACGGCGACGCTGAGGCCGCCGGCCCCGCCGCGCCCGACTGGCCCGCGGAGATGGACGACTACTTCGACGAGTACGACGATGTCGTGCTCGACGCCGACGCGCGCGGGCCGGAGTACTTCCGCATCGAGAGCGAGAGCGGCCGGCAGTGGCCGGTTGTGCAGGTGCTCAAGGACCCGGCGGGCGAAAAGTCCTTCCAGCTCCACGGCGTGGTGGACCTGGATGCCTCGGACCAGGCAGGGGAAGTGCGCCTGAGTCAGCTGGTGATGAAAAAAGTTTGATCTAACTAAGCAAACGGGAACTTTCGTACCGTAAACTCATAGGCATGAGCAATAAAGAGTACCGCCCGACCCTCGCTCAGCTGCGGACCTTCGTCACCATCGCCGAGAACAAGCACTTCGGCGCTGCTGCTGCCAAGCTCAACATCTCCCAGCCGTCGCTGTCGCAAGCCCTCGTCGCGTTGGAAACCGGACTGGGTATCCAGCTCATCGAGCGCTCCACGCGGAAGGTGATTGTCTCCCCGGTCGGTGAGGAACTGCTCCCCCTTGCTCGCGCCACCCTCGAGGCGGCGGATGCCTTTGTCACCCGTTCGCGCGGCGCACTCGGTGTGCTCTCGGGCCCGCTCACGCTCGGGATTATCCCGACGCTGACCCCGTATATCCTCCCCGACTTTCTCAAGGAATCGGGCAAGCACTACGCGGACCTGAAACCCCAGATCGTCGAGGAGCAAACTCCCGCGCTTCTTGATCAGCTCCGCGACGGCTCCGTCGACGTCGCCATCTTGGCCGTGCCGGCGGGCCACCCCGGAATGCGCGAGTCCGTGCTGTTCCGCGAGCGCTTCGTCGTTGTCACACCCGAGGGCCACCCGCTCGCGGGCCGCCGCGACCTCACCCTCGACGACCTGCGCGAGCTCGAGTTGCTGCTGCTTGACGACGGCCACTGCCTACGAGACCAGATCATCGACCTATGCCGGATCGCCCAGATGAGCAACCCGGGCAACGGGGAGTACTCCACGCGCGCCTCCTCGCTGACCACCATCATGCAGCTCGTCGTGGCGGGGCTGGGCTGCACGCTGGTTCCGGAATCCGCGGTGGCGACCGAGTGCACGCGGTCGGGTTTGGGGCTCGCCGCTTTCGCCCCGTCGGTTGCGGCGGAGCGCACGATCGGTCTGGTCAGCAGGCCGTCGTCGGCACGCGCGGTCGAGCACCAAGCGCTCGGCGAGCTGATCACGCGGGCCCACGCCAAGGTGATCCAACGAAGCAGGAGCATCATCGACGGCTAGAATCGTTCGACAGATATGAACGATTCCTCCCACCCCTCCCGCGGCGAGCTCCTCTCCCGCCTCGATAGCCTGCCGCTTGCCGAGGTGCGGCGGTTTCGCCGTCGCCTGGACAAGGCCCGCGCGCCGCAGGCGCTTCGCGCCATCGCCGACGACCTCGACGCCGCAGCCGCCACCGTTGCGGCGCGCGATGCCGCGGTGCCCGACATCACCTACCCCGAGCAGTTGCCCGTCTCTGCGCGGCGCGATGACATCATGGAGCTCATGCGCAACCACCAGGTGGTGGTCATCGCGGGTGAGACGGGTTCGGGCAAGACCACCCAGATCCCGAAGATGCTGCTCGAGCTGGGGCGCGGCCGCCGGGGTTTGATCGGCCACACCCAGCCGCGCCGGCTCGCGGCACGCACCGTCGCGGAGCGCATCGCGGACGAGCTCGGCCAGAGCGTCGGCGAGACCGTGGGCTACGCCATCCGCTTCGACGACCGCGTCTCCCCCACCACGGCGGTCAAACTGATGACCGACGGCATCCTGCTCGCCGAAATGCAGCGCGACCGCTTCCTCAACGCCTACGACACGATCATCATCGACGAGGCCCACGAGCGCTCGCTTAACATCGACTTCCTCCTCGGCTATCTCAAGCAGCTCCTGCCCCGGCGCCCTGACCTGAAGGTGATCATCACCTCTGCGACGATCGATCCGCAGCGCTTCGCCGAGCACTTCTGCGACGCCGACGGCACCCCGGCCCCGATCATCGAGGTCTCCGGGCGCACCTACCCCGTCGAGATCCGCTATCGCCCTCTGGTGGAAACCGTTGGCGGCAAAGAGACCGACGTGGACATGATCGACGGCGTCGTCGCGGCCATCGAGGAGCTGATGCGCGAGGGCGAAGGCGACATCTTGTGCTTCTTCGCCTCCGAGCGCGACATCCGAGACTGCATGGAGGCCCTGGAAAAGAAGCACTGGCGCTCCGTGGAGGTCACCCCGCTGTTCGGGCGGCTGTCCAACGCCGAGCAGCACCGCGTGTTCTCCCCGCACTCCGGCCGGCGCATTGTGCTGTCGACCAATATCGCCGAGACGTCGCTGACGGTCCCGGGGATTCACTACGTGGTGGATACCGGCCTGGCGCGCATCTCGCGCTACTCCACACGCACGAAGGTGCAGCGACTGCCCATCGAGGAGATTTCCCAGGCCTCGGCCAACCAGCGCTCCGGGCGCTCGGGCCGCGTTGCCGACGGCATTGCCATCAGGCTCTACTCCGAAGAAAACTTCAACGCCCGGGCCGAGTTCACTGACCCGGAAATCCTGCGCACCAACCTTGCCAGCGTGATTCTGCAGATGATCTCGTTGCGTCTCGGCGACATCAGCGAGTTCCCCTTTCTACAGCCCCCGGACCCGAAGTCGGTGCGCGATGGTCTGGCCGTGCTCCACGAGCTCGGCGCCACCAGCGACAAGGAGCGTAACGGCGCGCCCGTGCTCACCGCGATCGGCCGCGACATCGCCCGCATCCCGGTCGACCCGAAGATGGCCCGCATGCTCGTCGAGGCCAACCGCCTCGGCGTGCTTGACGACGTCACCGTCATCGTCGCCTACATGACCATCCAGGACGTGCGCGAGCGCCCGCTCGAGTTTCAGGCCCAGGCGGATCAGGCGCACGCGCGCTTCAAAGACAAGACCTCCGACTTTCTCTCCGCGCTCAAGCTGTGGGACTACATCGGCGAATCGCGCGACGAGCTGTCCGGCAACGCGTTTCGCAAGCGGATGAAGCGCGAATTTCTGCACTACATGCGCATCCGCGAGTGGTATGACCTGGTGCGCCAGCTGCGCGACGTCGAAAAGCAGCTGGGCTTCTCGCGCGCTGAGAACGTTGCCAACGAGCGCGACTCGGACGCGATCCATAAGTCGCTGCTCACGGGGTTGCTGTCCAACATCGGGGCGCGCGAGGGCAATTCGAAGGAGTTCCAGGGCACCCGTGGCACGAAGTTCATGGTCTTTCCGGGATCGGTGCTGGCGAAGAAGCCGCCGGAGTTTCTCATGGCGGCCGAGCTGGTTGAGACCTCGCGGCTGTGGGCGCGCGACGTCGCGCGCATCCAGCCCGAATGGGTGGAAACGGCCGCGGGTGGGCTGCTGAAGCACAGCTATTCGGAGCCGGTGTGGTCGCGCAAGCGCTCGGCCGCGATGGTGCACCAAACGTCGCTGTTGTACGGCCTGCCGATCGTGCGCGACCGGCTCGTGCCCTACCACCGCGTTGACGCCGAGGGCGCGCGCACGATGTTTATCCGCCACGCGCTGATCGGCGGCGATTGGAACCGACACCACACATTCATCGACCACAACGAAGCGATGCTTGCCGACGCCGCAGCGGTCGAGGACAAGGTCCGCCGCCGCGGCATCGTGGTCGACGAGGACGCTTTGTACGACTTCTACGACTCGCGCCTGCCCGCCGACGTGACCACCGCGCGCCACTTCGACTCGTGGTGGAAGAAGAAGCGCCACGAGGACGCCAGCTACCTCAACTTCAACCCGAACGACCTGGTCAACGACGATGTCGATGCCTCCGACTCCGACTTCCCCACCGCGTGGCGCCAGGGGTCGATCGACTACGCGCTGCGCTACACCTTTGAGCCCGGCGACCCGCTTGACGGTGTGACGGTGGAGGTCCCCGTGCCGCTGTTGGCCGGCTTCGAGGCCACCGGCTTCGATTGGCTCGTCCCCGGTCTGCGCGCAGAGCTGGTTACCGAGCTGATCCGCACACTGCCCAAAGCTTTACGACGTTCCGTCGTCCCCGCCCCGGACTTCGCAGCCATGGCGCTGCCGAAGCTCACGCCGCGGGAGCAGCCGCTGACCGACGACCTCGCCGAAGTCCTGCGCTCTATCGGCGGCGCGGGGATCAACGGCAGCGATTTCCGGCCCGCCGCCCTGCCGCCGCACTTGAAGATCACGTTCGCGGCGATTGACAAGCGCGGGGAAATCATCGACCACGACAAGGACCTCACGGCGCTTAAAAGCCGCCAATCAGGCAAGATCCGCTCCTCGGTGTCCAAGGCGAGCCGCACCGCCGAGACGGCCAGCGCACCCAAGTGGACTGCCCACACGCTTGGCGAGGTCCCCGAGACCGTCACCACCACGATCGACGGCAACCAGGTCGACGCCTACCCTGCGCTGGAGGCAACGGCCAACGGCGTCAAGGTCACGGTTCACCCGACGAAGGCGGCCGCCGACGCGTCCATGCTCACGGCGACGCTGACGCTTCTGCTGCGCGAGATCAACGTCAACGTCTCCCAGATGACCAAGGGGCTGCCGCTGCGCCAGAAGGTTGCGATAGACAACTACCCGCACGGTGGTGCGGCGGGGCTTGTCGACGACGCCCGCGTCGCCACGCTGCGCGACCTGATGGTCGCCGCCGGTGGCCCGGTCCGCTCCCCGGAGGAGTTCGACGCGCTGGTGCGTGAAATCAAGCCGAAGGTCAGCGCCGAGGTGCGGCAGAAGGTGGTTGCGCTCGCGCCCGTGCTTGTGGAGTACTCCGCGATCTCGCAGGAGCTGGAGAAGTGGACCGGCCCGGCGATCGACGACATGCGCGGGCAGCTCGCATTCTTCCTCCCCGCCCACGCGATCACCGTCCACGGGATGGCGTACCTTCGGCACGTCCCGCGCTACATCGACGCGAT
This sequence comes from Corynebacterium sanguinis, assembly GCF_007641235.1. Lineage (NCBI taxonomy): Bacteria > Bacillati > Actinomycetota > Actinomycetes > Mycobacteriales > Corynebacteriaceae > Corynebacterium > Corynebacterium sanguinis. The sequence continues at coordinate 1,759,009 of NZ_CP038157.1, read as the reverse complement.
GCGGATTCGCTTGGAGGACATGGCGATAGACCCCGACCGCGACGCTGACCGCCAGGACGTTGTCGCGGCAACCCACGCCTACCTCAAGGCGAAGCTGCGCACGCTGCCCGCCGGGCGGGAGAAGACGAAGGACGTCAAGGACATTCTGTGGCGCATCCAGGAGCTGCGGGTGAGCTTGTTTGCCCAGCGCCTGGGCACCCCGAAGCCGGTTAGCCAGCGTCGCATCGAAAAGCTTATCGACGCCGTCCGCTAGCGCCCGGGGTGGGTAATCCGAGCAGCCGGAGACATACACAAGCATATTTTCCTGAGAGGCGATGCAATCTGCGGAAACGCGATGATGCGGTGTTCTATCAGTCGATCTGCGGACACGGCGAACACCCGACATCCCCCGGTGCGAGACCTCTAGAAGTCCTCGCGGTCACGGCGGCGCATCAGGCGGATTTCGGATTCGAAGTCGTCGGCGGATTCGAAGGACTTGTACACGGAAGCGAAGCGCAGGTATGCGACCTCGTCGAGGGCGCGCAGTGGCTCGAGCACCGCGAGGCCGACGTCGTTGGCGTCGACCTGGGAGCTGCCGTGGCTGCGCACGGTCTCCTCTACTTGTTGGGCGAGTCGCTTGAGAGCGTCGTCGGACACGTCACGGCCCTGGCACGCGCGCCGCACGCCGCTGATCAACTTGTCGCGGTCAAAGGGCTCGCTGACGCCGTTGCGCTTGACCACCATGAGGATGGCCTTTTCCACGGTGGTGAAGCGCCCTGCGCAGTCCGAGCACTCTCGGCGGCGGCGAATTGCAGATCCGCCGTCGATCACGCGGGAGTCAAGCACCCTGGACTGTTCGTGGTGGCAAAACGGGCAGTGCATGCGCTCGATTCTACCGCGCGCGTCCTCCCCCGCCGCGGCCACTGCAGCGCGGGATCTAGCGCACGGATGCTGCGGTGACCCCCGAGGTCGCGTCTGCAACCTGATCCGAAGAATCGCCGGCGAAGGCACCGCCCGCCGCAGACCCGAGAATCAGGGCAAGACCGAGGGCCGCACCCATGAGCAGGCTAGCCCGATTTTCGTGGCGAGTTTCGAACATGTCGGAATTTTGCGCACCTGCGCGAACAGCGCCGGCGTTCACGCGGTCAGAGTTTCGATGCACCGGGCTAAGCGTTCGAACATGGCGCGCGCCCCTCGAGATACTTTCCGCCTCGGGGAGATCCCACACCGCGGCGGGAAGCGTCGGCGCGGTAGCGGAATTGGACGAAGTATGTGCAGCGTGAGGGCGGTCGATTTGAATGGTCATGGTGTTCTCCTTTGTTGTCTGACTTCAGTGTAATTTCAAGCCGGACATCATCGAACATTTAACCCGCTCGTATGTTCGAGTACGTCTATATGTTCGATTTATAGCACGGGGGTCCGACTTTGTCCACACCATGGCCTAAAATGTCGAACAAATTTGCCACTTCTGGTACTTTTGCAAGCAGGCCACGTTTTTCGCCGACCCACACGAACTCTCAGGAGCAGCCATGCCACGCAAGAAGGACGACCCGAACAACCTCGACATGAGCGTTCTGTCTGATCGCCAACGTCGCATTCTCGAAGTAATCCAGGACGCCGTTGTTCTACGCGGTTACCCGCCAAGCATCCGCGAGATCGGCGATGCCGCCGGCCTGCAATCCACCTCTTCTGTCGCCTACCAGCTCAAAGAGCTGGAGAAGAAGGGCTTTTTGCGCCGCGACCCGAACAAGCCGCGCGCCGTGGACCTGCGCCACCTCCCCGACTCGCAGAAGAATTCGCGCAAGGCCAAGCCGAAGGCCGCCCCGACCCCCGAGGACGCGTCCGCGCCCCGCTACATCCCAGTCGTTGGACAGATCGCCGCTGGCTCCCCGATTCTCGCCGAGGAGAACGTGGACAACTACTTCCCGCTTCCCCAGGAGCTGCTCGGCGACGGCGAGCTCTACATGCTCCGCGTCGTCGGCGAGTCCATGCGTGACGCCGGCATTCTCGACGGCGACTGGGTCGTGGTGCGCTCCCAGCCCGTGGCGGAGGAAGGCGAGTTCGTCGCAGCGCTTCTCGACGGCGAAGCGACCGTGAAGGAGTTCCACAAGGACGCCACCGGCGTCTGGCTCCTCCCCCACAATGACGCGTTCTCCCCGATCAAGGGCGACGAGGCGGAAATCATGGGGCGTGTCGTGTCCGTTTTCCGCACCCTCTAACGCGCGTCTGCGCCCGACTGCTACCCCCACTTGAGGGCTTTCGGGCGCAATCCCACTTAAGCGGGCAGCCTTCTTTTGCAACAATGGCGTGCGTCACTTGTTCACCGCACATCCAACCTGAGGATTGTCCGCCCATGTACGCAGAGGAACGCAGACGACAGATCGCGTCGTTGACCGCCATTGAGGGCCGCGTCAACGTCACCGAGCTGGCAGACAAGTTTGACGTTACTGCGGAAACAATCCGGCGCGACCTAGCCGTCCTCAACCGTGAGGGCCTGATCCACCGCGTTCACGGGGGCGCGGTCGCCAGCCAGACGTTTTCCACCACCGAGTTCTCACTCGACGCGCGCTCGCGGTCGGCATCGACCGCGAAATCCGCCATCGCCCGCAATGCACTGCAGTACTTGCCGGAGCAATCCGAGGGCGGGATCTTCCTCGACTCGGGGACGTCGATTAGCGCCTTTTCCACCCTGCTGGCCTCGGACCCGCGCGCGGCGTCCTGGCCGATTGTGACCAACTCGCTGCCCATCGCGCTCGAGTTGTCCACCGCGGGCCTGCCGCACGTGCAGTTGCTCGGCGGCTCGGTTCGCGCGATTACGCAGGCTGTCGTCGGCGCGATGGCGCTGCGCTCGCTCGCCCTGATGCGCGCCGACGTCGCCTTCATCGGCACCAACGCGCTCAGCGTCGACCACGGACTGTCCACGGCCGATGCCCAGGAGGCCGCGATTAAGACGGCGATGGTCACCAACGCCCGCACCGTTGTTGTGCTGTGCGATTCGACCAAGCTCGGCAACGACTACCTGGTCAGCTTCGCCTCGCTGGACGAGATCGACGTCCTCATCACCGATTCCGGCGCACCGGAGTCGATCGTCAGCGAGCTGTCACAGCACGGCATTGAGGTAGTCCTCGCCGAGGCGTAGCGTCCGTCACAGCCGCCGCGCCCGCATTGACCGTTCGGGTACGCCCGGACATACTTGGAAGTTAAAACTGGGAGGAGCCCGCAGAAGTGATCATCACATTCACGCCCAACCCAAGTATCGATGCCACTCTCGAGCTCGACTCCCTCGAACGCGGCGGCGTCAACCGCACCATCACCGCGCATAGAGAAGCCGGCGGCAAGGGAATCAACGTCTCCCACGCCTGCACCAACGCGGGCCGCGACACCCTCGCCATCGCCCCCTGCGGGCCGAGCGACCCGTTCACCCTCATTTGCCGCAACGCTGGCATCCCGCTGAAGGGCATCCCGATTTCCGGCGCGATCCGCACGAACACCACGCTCACCGAGCGCGACGGCTCCACCACCAAGGTCAACGAAACGGGCCCGCTTTTGCGTGACGACGACGTCACCCGCATCACTGACGTCCTCATCTCCACCGTCGCCGAAACCCGCGCCGACGCCGTCGTCATGGCCGGCTCCCTGCCCCCGGGCGCGCCGCCGTCGTGGTACGCCACGCTCGCCCAGGCCGTGCGCATGGCCTGCCCGGGCGCCGTTGTCGCCATCGACACCTCCGACGCGCCGCTGGCGGAGCTCGGGAAGAATCTGGCAGACGCCAAACCGGATGTGATCAAACCCAACGCGTTCGAGCTCGCCCAGCTCACCGGCGCCGACGGTGACGCCTTGGAGCGCCAGGCCGCGTCGGGCGACTACCGCAGCATCGTCGTCCACGCTCGCAAGCTGATCAGCGACGGCGTGAAAGAGGTGCTGGTCACCCTCGGCTCGGCCGGGGCGTGCCTGGTCACGGCCACGGGCGCGTGGGCGGCCACCGCTCCCCCGATGACGACCCGCTCGACGGTTGGCGCGGGCGATAGTGCGCTGGCCGGCTACATCATGGCCCGCGTCGAGGGCGCCGACCCCTGCGAGTGCCTGCGCCGGGGCGTGGCCTACGGCTCGGCCGCGGCCGCGAAACCGGGCACCGGCATCCCCTCTCCCGACGAGGTGGACACGGTCAATACCCACGTGGTTGCACTTGAGACGGAGCCGAGGTAGCCGGTGGATAGTCCGGACCTCATCAGGCTCGAGCTCGTCGCCCTCGACGTCGACGCCGGCGGGCACCCCCGCGAGGTCATCGCGCACCTCGCGGGCCTGGTCGAATCCGCCGGCCGCACCAACGACTCCGCGCAGCTCATCGCCGACGTCACCGCGCGCGAAGGTAAGGCCCCGACGGGCGTGGCGGGGCGCATCGCCATCCCGCACGCCCGCTCGTCCGCCGTGAGCGTGCCCACGCTCGCCTTCGCGCGGCTTCGCCACCCGGTCGACTTCTCCGGCCCCGACGGCCCCGCCGACCTCGTGTTCCTCATCGCCGCCCCCGCGGACGGTAGCAAGGCGCACCTGTCAATCCTGTCGACGCTCGCCCGGGCGCTGGTGCGTGAGCAGTTCGTCGAGAAGCTGCGCGCGGCCACTGACCCGCAGGCCGCTGTCGAGGCCATTGCCGCGCAGCTCAACCACAAGAAGAAGCGCCGACGCATCGCGGTTGTCACGGCGTGCCCCACCGGTGTGGCGCACACGTACATGGCCGCTGACGCGCTCACCCGCGCCGCCGCATCGCGTGACGACGTCGAGCTGCGCGTCGAGGCCCAGGGCGCCACCGGCACCCAACCGCTCGACCCCGACTTCATACGCGGCGCCGACGCCGTGATCCTCGCCCACGACGTCGCGGTACGCGGCGCCGAGCGATTCGAGGGCAAGCCGCTCGTCGACGTGCCCGTGCGCCGCGCAATCAACGAGCCCGCGCAGCTTATCGACGCCGCCCTCAACGCCACCGAAACCTCCACCGAGCCCAGCACACCCGCGCGCATCTACCGCGCCGTGATGACAGGGGTTTCCTTCATGGTGCCCTTCCTCGCCGCCAGCGGGCTCCTGCTCGCGCTGGGCACGCTGATCGGCGGCACGGACGTCTGGGCCGAGGTCGCCCGCGGCTTCTCCCTCGCTGACCCGCACGGGGGTCTCGATCGCTCCGGCTGGCTGCCCTACCTCGCGGCGGTGCTAATAGTCACCGGGCAAGCAGGAATAAACCTGGCCGTATCCGCCCTTTCCGGCTACATCGGATTCGCGCTCGCCGGCCGCGCGGGCATCGCGCCTGGGTTCATCGGCGGCGCGGTCTCGGTCATGCTCGGCGCGGGTTCTCTCGGCGCGGTGGTCACCGGCATCGTCGCGGGCGGGGTCGCGCTGTGGATCCGCGGGATCAACGCGCGTGCCCTGGAGTCGTTGAAAACCACTGTGGTCAGCCCGCTGGTGGCAACGCTCGCGGTGCTATTCCTGATGGTCGGCGTTATCGGCCGCCCGCTCGCCGCCCTCTCGGCGGCGGTTCAGGGCTGGCTCGGCGAGATGGGAAGCACCTCGGCGATCCTGCTCGGGGTGGTCGTCGGCGCGATGATGTGTGTCGACCTTGGCGGGCCGGTGAACAAGGTCGCTTACGCCTTCGGGGCGGCGGGGCTGACCGCGGGCACCCAGGCCAGCTACGTCATCATGGCCGCGGTCATGGTCTCCGGGATGGTGCCGCCGCTGGCCCTGTCGCTGGCGACGCTGCTGCGCGCCAGCGCGTTTACCCCGGCGGAGCGCGCCGCCGGGCGAACCATCTGGCTGCCCGGCCTGGCGTTTGTCACCGAGGGCGCCATCCCGTTTGCGGCCGCCGATCCCGCGCGCGTCATCACACCACTAATGCTCGGCGGGGCAACCGCGGGAGCGGTGTCCATGGCGCTTGGCACGGGGGTGAGCGCGCCGCACGGCGGGATCTTCGTCATCTTTGCTTTTAGCCCGTGGTGGGGCGTGTGCGTGGCATTAGCTTCGGGCGTTGCGGTGGGTGCGTTGGCTGTGGTCGTCGCTAAGCAGGCAGCTCTCGGGCGCCGGAAAGTTTCCACGTAGAATTGAGACCAACTCAACGAAAGGATTTTCACATGGCTTCTAAGACAGTAAAGGTCGGCTCCACCGTGGGCCTGCACGCACGCCCGGCAACCGTCATCGCGGATGCCGCTGGCGAGTACGACGACGAAATCGTGCTCACCCTGGCGGGCGGCGACGAGGACGACGAGACGGATGCCGCATCCTCTCTCATGATCATGGCCATGGGTGCGGAATTCGGCGACGAGGTGACCGTGACTTCCGACAACGCCGAGGCCGTAGACAAGATCGCGGCGCTTATCCAGCAGAACCTCGACGAAGCTTAGGCGGGGAATAGACGGGCGGCAGCCTAGGTGTTGTACGTGCCTTCGCCCAGCGTGGCGAAGGCCTTTTTCATGATCGGGTAGGCAACGATGATCCCGACTGAGCCCAGTGCAATGCCCTTGAGCTCCACCGGGCCGAGCGTGAGCGAAAGATCGCCGATGCCGACGATGAGGGCCACCGCGGCGGTCATCAGGTTGACTGGGTTGTTAAAGTCCACCCGGTTGTCCTGCCAGATGCGCACGCCGAGCATGCCGATCAACCCGTAGAGCACGAGGGTGGCACCGCCCAGCACCCCGACCGGGAGTGTGCCGACGATCGCGCCGAACTTCGGGATGAACGCCAGCGCAATCGCGACCACCGCAGCCACCCAGTACGCGGCCGTGGAGTACACCTTGGTCGCGGCCATCACCCCGATGTTCTCGGCGTAGGTTGTCGTGCCCGAGCCGCCGAAACCTCCGGCGAGGGTCGTCGATAAGCCGTCGCCGATGAGAGCGCGGCCCTGGTAGGCGTCCAGGTCGCGGCCGGTCATCTCGCCGACTGCTTTGACGTGGCCGACGTTTTCGGCGATGAGGACCACCAGCACCGGCAAGGTCACCAGGACAGCAGAGAGGTGAAACTCAGGCGAGTGGAAACGCGGCACGCCCACCCAATCGGCGGCGGCGACCGCGCCCAGCGCCTCGGGGCTAACCCCCTTGCTCACCCAGGCGGTGAACCACCCCACGATGACGCCGATCAGGATCGACAGGCGCGAGGCCATGTCGCGGGTGGCGACGGCCACAACCAGGATCGTTGCCAGCGTAACCGCGCCGACCAGCGGCTGCTCCTGGAAGTTGCCCACCGCTACCGGAGCCAGGTTGAATCCGATCAGCGCAACGATGGCGCCGGTGACCACGGGCGGCATGACGGCGTCGATAAGCCTCGTTCCCGCCGCCTGCACGAGCGCGCCCACCGCAATCAGCGCGAGGCCCGTGACCACCACACCGCCGAGCTGCGCGCCGACGCCGTACTGCTGCGAGGCCGCCAGCGGCGCGATGAAGGCAAACGACGATCCGAGGTAGCTCGGCAGCTTGTTGCGGGTAATCAGCAGGAAGATGATCGTGCCGAGTCCCGAGAACAGCAACGTCGTATTCACGGGAAAACCCGTGAGGGTTGGGACCAGCAGGGTCGCACCGAACATGGCGACGACGTGCTGCGCGCCGATGGCCGCGGTGCGCGGCCAAGTCAGCCTCTCATCAGGGGCGACGACCTCGCCGGGTTGAATGTGGCGACCGTCGCCGTGAAGGGTCCATCCGAATGTAGAAGTCACGGATGAACATTGTTGTCGCTCGGGCTAGCTCACAACAAACTCCGAGTACTGTTCGGCGATGACGTGGGGCAGGCGGACGTCGATAAGCGTGCCGCCCTCCTCGTAGGACTCGCTGCGCACGGTGCCCTGCTCGTGGACGCGGCTGACCACGTCGCCGCGGGTGAACGGCACGAGCATCTGCACGTGCGCCTCCACGCTGTTGAGGTGCATCTCAATCTTGCCCTCGAGCTCCGCGATGCCCTCGCCCGTGTGCGCGGAGACGAACACCACGTCGTGGCCGGAGTTGTCGAACGCGTGGCGCAGCTCCGCCAACACCACCGGATCGGCCTGATCAATCTTGTTCACCACAACGATCTCAGGGGGAACGGTCTCGCCGGACTCGCGCGTGACGTCAGAGAGCACCTTGTTCACCGCCTCGATCTGCTTCAGCGGAAACGCGTCCGAGCCGTCGACGACGTGCAGCATCAGGTCCGCGCCCGTGACCTCCTCCAGCGTCGACTTGAACGCCTCGACGAGCTGGGTCGGCAGGTGGCGCACGAAACCGACGGTGTCCGTGAGCACGACGTTACGCCCGTCCGCCAGCTGCGCCTTGCGTGTCGACGGATCCAGGGTCGCGAACAGAGCATCCTCCACCAGCACGCCGGCGTTGGTCATCGCGTTGATCAACGAGGACTTGCCGGCGTTGGTGTAGCCGGCGATCGCGATCTTCGGAATCGTCGAACGCTGCCGTCGGGCGCGCTTGACCTCGCGCGCGGTCTTCATCCCGCGCAGCTCGTGGCGCAGCTTCGCCATGTCCGTGCGCAGGCGGCGGCGATCCGCCTCAATCCGCGTTTCACCGGGACCGCGCAGGCCCACGCCGCCGTTGGAGCCGGCGCGACCGCCGGCCTGACGCGACAGGTTGCCACCCCAACCACGGGTGCGCGTGTAGAGGTACTCCATCTGCGCCAGGCTGACCTGCGCCTTACCTTCCTTGCTCTTCGCGTGCTGGGCGAAGATGTCGAGGATGAGCATGGTTCGGTCGATCACCTTGATCTTCAGCGCTTCCTCGAGCGCGACCATCTGGCCCGGGGAGAGCTCGCCGTCGAACACGACGGTGTCGGCGCCGGTGGACTCGACGATGTCGCGCAGCTCCTTGACCTTGCCCGAGCCGATGTAGGTGCCCGGGTCCGGCTTGTCGCGCTTTTGGTACAAAAGCTCCTCGACATCCGCGCCGGCTGTCTCCGCGAGCGCGGCAAGCTCGAGCATGTTGGCTTCCATCTCGGCGGTGGTCCCCTCGATCCACGCACCGACGAGGATGACCTGTTCGAGGCGCAGCTTGCGGTACTCGACCTCGAAGCCCTCGGCCTGGTCCTCGGAGCGCAGCTCCGTCTCGACCGTCACTCGGCGAAACGCGTTTCGTTCTTCCAGGTCCAGCGAACCGACTGTGGGCTCCCCGTTAGCGGTGGGTTGCGGCGCGTTGTGGCGAAACGCGCGGGCGAGAAGTTCATCGTGGTTGAGCTCTAGCGGCTCGGTCATCGTTGGTTTTGTCATTGAGTCCTTAGTTTAACGGGTTCTGCTTGTCAGGTGTGCATTATCTAACGCCGCGCGCCCCGGATTTCTTCCCGGCGCCGGGCCTGTGGTGCTGTCAGCGCACCCCGGTGAGCCCACCGCACAAACCGGAATGAACCCGCGGGGTAGTATGTGCCACTATGAGCGATACGAAGACCCGGGATTTGTCCAGCATCGGCTTGGGATTTGCCCAGTGGCAGGATGCCGTGGAGGCCGCGATCGCATCCGGCCGTTTACAGGTCACGGGCGAGGTCCGGGGTGGTCAGTTGATCCAATACTCCGACGCATCGGGCGCGCAGCTGAACATCCTCGCCGTCGAGCCGTTCGCCACGTTCGCCGGGTTCGCCGCCGACACCCGCACCTTCACGCACGTGACCATGCTCAACGATGTCGTCGCGCTCGCCGACATCGTCGACCCGCACGGCAGCAACATCGCCTCGGTCACTGTCAACTTGGCCCAGGGGCCGCTGCTTGTCGACGCCCCCACCCTGACCTGGCAGGAGCTCGCCGTCACCGCACTGGGGCTCGATTTTGAGGTCTTTGCGGACGTGGACGCCTTCCACGCCGCCAATCCTGGTGACATCGTGGGCGAGATCCTCTCCCCCGGCGCCGAGGCCGTCGCCTCGACAGCCGCGTCCGCCCCGGATGCCGCGGCGCGCCTGGCGGCCCGCGTCCTCGAGGCCGAGTACCGCGTCAGCGAGCTCACCGGTGAGCGCTTCATCCACGTTTCAGTCGACGGCGCCTTCCCGTTTGAGGTGTGCCTGCCCGACGGTGAGCTGCCCCAGCGCAACAACATCATCGCGGGCACCGCGGTGTTGGTGGGCACCATCCCGACCCCGGCCGGCGGAGGCTGCGGCGGGTGCGGCGACTCCTGCGGCTGCGGCGGGCATTAGAGGTTTATCGGGGGGCAACCCATGTCATCAGCGCGACGGGATTTCTGGCAGGCGATCGGGATGGGTCTGCTCATCGCCGCCTTCGCGCTGCTGGTGCTGTGGCTCAAGGTGGCCGGGCTGCTCCTCGCGCTCGCAATCCTCGGGGCACTCATCGTGCTCATGCAGCGCTACGACACCACTCCCGAGGTGGCGTCGCTGCGCGCCTCGCTGGCAATCGCGCGCGACGACATCGCGGAGACGCTCGCGCTATACGACGACCTCCTCACCGGCATGTCCGCCGAGGCGATCGCCGATCGCACCCTGCATGTCCCCGCGCTAGCAGATCGGGGTACGACCAACCCCGTGATCCAGGATTTCCACCTGCGCGCGGACGCGGCACGCCGCTTCCTGCAGCGTGTCGACGGTCTTTTGGCAAGCACCGACCTCGACCGGCCGCAGCTGGAACGGCTCATCGCCGTGGCCGACGAGCGCGCGGAAAACCTCGCCGCCTCCTGGCAGGACGCGCGCCGCGCCGCCCGCGAGATCGGGCCTGGGTAGCGTTACAGAAGCACCGTCCCGCGCGCGACAATCTTCGACGGGCCCGTCATCAGCGCTTCGCCGTCGCTCAGTTCCACTTCGATGGCGCCGCCGGGAACGTTGACGGTGACAGTGCCGTTTTCCACCCCGGCGTCGGCAAGTGCGGCGCGGGCGGCAGCAACAGTTCCTGTGCCGCACGAGCGGGTCTCTCCCACTCCGCGCTCCCACACGCGCATATGGACGTGCCCGTCGTTTAGCTCGGTGAGCACCTCGACATTGACCCCCTCAGGGAAAAAGGAGTGGTCGAAGGCGGGTTGTGCAAACTGCATCGCCTCCAGCTCCGCGGCGGTGAGGCCGGGGATCACCGCCGCCAGGTGCGGGTTGCCCACGTCGACGCCGAGGCCGGCGAAGTCGAAGTTTCCCATGCGGGCAGTCGAGACGCCGGTAACCTCCACGCGGCCCATGCCCACCGTGACCGTCGCGTCCGTCGAGTCTGCCTGCAGCACCTCGATATGTTTGAGACCGGCGCGGGTGTCCACGTCGAATTCGCGCTGGGTGACCAACCCCTCGGCGACGAGCACGTGGGCGAAGACGCGGACCCCGTTTCCGCACATCTCGGCAATGGAGCCGTCCGCGTTGCGGTAGTCCATGAACCAGCGCCCGTCGCGATTGACCACACGTAGCAAACCGTCGCCGCCGATGCCGGCGCGGCGGTCGCACAGCGCGGCAACCTCCGCTTCACTCAACGTCAGGGCGTCTGCCGGGTCCGGAATGACCACGAAGTCGTTCTCAGTGCCGTGTCCTTTGAGAAACTCGATATTCACCCCAGCGAGTCTAGCGCCGCTTCAACCACAGCCTCGTCGGCCGCGTCCAGCCACGTGATGCGGGGGTCACGGTTGAACCAGGAGCGCTGCCGTCGCACGTAGCGCCGCGTCCCGGTGATCGTCTTCTCCAGCGCCTCCGCCTCGTCCATCTCCCCGGCCAGCAGGCCCAGCACCTGCGCATACCCGATGGCGCGGCCCGCGGTGGAGTCTGCGACCAGACCGTCACCGACCAGCCCGCGTACCTCGTCGACAAAGCCGTTGTCGAACATCAGCTGCGCGCGCAGTGCGATGCGGGGATTGAGCCAGTCCGGATCTGTGCGCAGCCCCAGGATGCGGGTGCCCCAGCGCGGCGGGGCGTCCTTCGGCGGCTGGGAGGCGGCGAAGGGTTTGCCCGTGAGCTCGATGACCTCGAGCGCGCGCACGGTGCGCCGCGGGTCCTTGTCCTCGATGGTCGCTGCCGCCGCCGGATCCACCTGGGCAAGCTCTGTGTGCAGTGCGTCGACTCCGATCTCGGCAAGCCGGGCCTCGTACTTCGCGCGGACGGCGGGGTCGGTCGGGGGGAACGCCCAGGCGTCGATAAGCGACTGCACGTAGAGCATCGAGCCGCCGACGAGCACGGGGACCTTGCCGCGCGCCATGATGTCCTCCACCGTGGCGACCGCGAGGGACTGGTACTCGGCGACGGAGGCCGTCTTGGTCACCGGCCAGATATCGAGCAGGTGGTGCGGGATGCCTCCGCGCTCAGCGGGTGGGAGCTTCGCCGTGCCGATGTCCATTCCCCGGTAGAGCTGCATGGAGTCGACGTTGACCACTTCCCCGCCGAGTTCCTGCGCCAGTGCGATACCAAGGGCGGATTTGCCCGAGGCGGTGGGGCCGACGACGGCGATGGGACGGATCACGCGTTCCACTCCGCCACGTACGCGCCCACGCCCAGCGAGTCATCGGAATCCAACAGGCGCTTTTCCGCCTCCAGCACGGCAAGCTCAAGCCACAGCTGCTTCTCGACGACCCCGTCCAACGACCCCGGAAACTCCCCGCCGTCGAGGAACCTCTCGAGCGCCTCGTGCGCCTCGCGCGCTCCCTCCACCAGTGCGAGCGGGGCGCGCTCGGTCAAACCCGCTGGCCCGTCAACGACAACGACCGTCAGCGCATCGGTGTCAATGGGCTGCAGGTGTTCGCGTGAGTCGGCAACGTCCAGATCCTCGAGCGCGTAGCGGGCGACGAGCTCCGGCAGGTAGTTGCCACCCTTGAGCGTGACCTGCGGGGCTCCCCACGCGCGGAAGGATCCGGTGTGCGCGGTGTACCAGCGCTCGTCCCGGCTGCCGACGATGTGGATTGGGCGCGGCGGGTAGCCCGCAACCGTGCGCCGGATGGTTTCCGCAAGGCGGCGCGAAGGGCCGTGCGCTGGGGAAAGCTCGCGCACGAGCGCCGGGGATCCGGGGATGATCAGGAGGTTGGGCGCTGTCACAGGCTCCACCTTAGCCACTGCCCCTCCGCCTAAAGTCACACGCCTGAAACCGCTCCGATTAGCCCCTAGAACCCCCGCAACTCTCACCGTTTTTAGGGGGAGGCGCGCCAAATCTGCCGGCGCGCATACGTCGCGAAATTTTTCGCTCCCGCCTTCTCCAGACTGGAGATGATGTCTTCCACGGTACGTGGCGGGTTAATCATGTCCTCCGCCTGCCCTCGAAGGACGTCCATGACTAGGCTCGCATTCAGGTCCAGCTGATTGAGAAGGAACTCGTCGGGGGTCTGTACCGAGAGTTGAAAACGCTTCAGTTCCCTCTCGGGGAAATCTTTCACGTTCGCAGTAACGATGATGTCAGCACGGCCGAGAATCGCTGCGGCGACAACATGGCGGTCATTTTCATCCGGAAGATCAATGGCTTGAACCAGAGGTTCCCAGCCGCGAACACAGGCATCCACAAATACCTCGTTCATCACGTTCACCCGCCGGCGAGCCGCGCCAGTCTCTTTCATATCCGGGTGGACTTTCTCCAAAGCTCTCCTGGTTTCTTCGAGAATGAGGGAATTCCAGATCGGCCGGTAGAGACCGGATTCCGCTAAGCGCAAGAGAGTGTCGGCCTGAGAAATGGGAACCATCGCGCACGCATCAAGCACCGCACTGAAGCGCGCCACCGCTATAGCTCCTCGTTGACTTTTTTGCGGACCTCCGCGAGAGCATCGCGGTAGGAATCCGCAGTCTCGTCGTATAAGCCCAGGGCCGCTGCCTCGGCGGTAAGGGCTCGCAGCGAGTTTCTACGCTGCACTTGTGTGCGCTCCTGATAGGTGAGCACGTCTGCGAGACGCACTTTGCGGTGTCTGCCTCCTGATGTCCTCTCATAGGGAATCTGTCCGTCTTCGAGAAGCTTGACCAGCGTAGGGCGGCTGATCCCCAGAAAGTTTGCGGCCTCTTGAGTGGTGAGGAGTTGATCAACCGGTGCCACGGTAATGGCTTTACCCGCTTGCATAGCATCAACCACCTCGCTCAGGATGTTAAAAACCTCCTCAGGCAGGGGCACTGTTTGCCCATCCGGTCCGAGCAGTGCTGCATCCTCTCTGATTATCGAGAGAAACTTTCTAAGATCGAGAAGCTCATCGAGCTGCGCAGGGGGCATAACTGTATGCGACTCTCGCCTGCGCGCCGAGCTGGCCATGAGATGGTCTTGTGCTGTAGTCATACACCCACCCTAGCGCGAGAAAACGAAAAATTCGCAAACTCCTCCGCGGAACATTCACCCCGCCCCCTTCCGCCTAAAACCGGACGGCTAACGTTGCACTGACCCAACCCCTGAAACACAGCACTTTTCGGCATCCGGTTTTAGGCGGAAACAACGGTACAACCCGCACACCACCCTTCCGATACCAGTAGACTCATCGGCAGCATCACAGGCAGCCGTGCCGCGCGGCGACACACGAGGCGAAAGGACCTTCCACGATGACGCAGAACTCCACCCCGGCACCGGGCCCCGGCATCCCCACCCCGGGCGTTCTTGCTCGCAAGAAAGTCAACCCCGCCCCGGCAACGCCCACCCCGACACCGTCGAAGGCTGATCCGTCGAAATTCGGCCGCGTGGCTGACGACGGCACCGTCTACCTCACCCGCGGCGGCACCGAGCGCGCCATCGCCAACTGGCAGGCCGGCACCCCCGAGGAGGGCCTCGCCCACTACGGCCAGCGCTTCGACGACCTGGTCACCGAGGTCGCGCTGCTGGAAACCCGCCTGTCGACCCACCCGGAGGACGCCGACTCCCTGAAAACGCAGGCCCAGAGCATCAAGGACACCCTCGACGAGCAGGCCGTGATCGGCGACCTGGATGCCGTGGACAAGCGACTCGACGCCATCATCGACAACTCCACCAAGGCCCGCGAGTCCGCCAACGAGGCGAAGCAGCAGCGCCGCGCCGAGGCGATTGCCCGCAAGGAGGCGCTCGCCGCGGAAGCCGAGGACCTTGCGGAGAACTCCACGGAATGGAAGGCCGCGGGCGACCGCATCCGCGCGATTCTCGATGAGTGGCGCACCATCCGCGGCATCGACCGCAAGACCGACGATGAGCTGTGGAAGCGCTACTCGCGTGCCCGGGACGGGTTCAACCGTCGCCGGGGCGCGCACTTCGCCGAGCTGGACCGCGGCAGGGCTGCAGCGAAGAAGGCAAAGGAGGACCTCGTCGCCCGCGCCGAGGCATTGAAGGATTCCACCGAGTGGAACGACACCGCGCGGGCCTACCGCGACCTGATGGACGAGTGGAAGGCCGCCGGCCGCGCCCCGCGCGATGTGGACGACAAGTTGTGGGCACAGTTCCGCGCCGCCCAGGACCACTTCTTCGGCGCCCGCGACGCCGTCAACGCCGAGCGCGACCGCGAGTTCGAGGCCAATGCCGCGGCGAAGGATGCGCTGATTGCGGAGTACGACTCCCAGATTGATCCGGCCAAGGGGCTCGGCGCGGCGAAGTCGAAGCTGCGCGAGTTGCAGGACAAGTGGGACGAGATCGGTTACGTCCCGCGCGGTAAGGTCCGCGAGTACGAGGACAAGATCGCCGCGATTGAGAAGCGCGTGGCCGATGCCGAGGAGTCGCGCTGGCGCGCCTCCGATCCTGCCGCCCAGGACAAGGTCAACCAGTTCCAGGTAAAGGCGGACGACCTGACCAAGCAGGCCGAGGAGGCCGCGGCGAAGGGCAATGAGAAAAAGGCTGAGCAGCTGCGTGAGCAGGCTGCGCAGTGGCAGGAGTTCGCGGACGTGGCCGCGAAGGCGGTCAGCAGCCAATAGTGCCTACCGCGCTCATCGTCGACTCCGGTGACACCGAGGCCATCAACGCCTACGTCTTCTCCTCCACCCTGGCCGCCCAGGACATCACGGGGTTGTCCACGTCGGGCGTTTCAGCGGCGCACGTGGCCAAACGCCTCGAGGGTTCGGCGGAGTCGCTGTCATACCTTTTCGCACTGACCACCCGCGAGGCCCCGCGCCCGCTTGGAGAACTCGGCTACCCCGCCCTTAGCCCCGACGATCTTCTCGACGTCGAGGCCTGGGTCTTCGCCTCGCTTCCCCGGTTGGAAGACACCCGCGTCCTCGAGGCCCACATCACCCTCGACGCCGCCATCGCGCCCCTGCCCGGCGAGAAAATCCCCGCTGCCCCCTGGGCCCACGCGCTTTCGCTTATCGACGCCCTCTCCAGCGCCCTTCACCGCCCCATCCGCCACGTGTGGGTGACGCACTCCCTAGGCGCCAATGAGCCTCCCGCCCTGCGCGAGCACGGTTACACCCCGGCGTTTTCGGAGGTACAGGCAACGCTGTCCCTGGAGGCAGTGCCCGCACCCGTGCACGCGGTGGATGTCGTCGCCGACATGGATTTCGCACCTGAGGACATCGACTCGTTCCTGCGCCTGCTCGCCTCCGCATCGGCGAATTTCCCGCGCGGCGAGCTCATCCTCGACACCGTTGACTGGACGCATCAACGCCTTATCGACGCCGGCGCACGCCTGCGCGACCGCGGCGGCACTCAGCTCACCGCGCTTGCCCGCTCCGAGTCCGGGGACGTCGTCGGCCTTGCTGAGGCCGTCACCTTCGACCACGACGTCGAATCCGTCTGTGAGCTCGGCCTGGTCTACGTTCTGCCCGAGCACCGTGGTCGGGGTCTCGGGTGCGATCTGGTAGCGGCGGTGCTGTGTGCTGCGCGCGAGCGGTGGGAGGACGCGGAGACGGCGTTCGCTTCCTACCCTGCGGGTGAGGTGGCCGCGGAGGCGCTCGGGCGGCGCTTCGGTGCGGAGGCGGTGTCGGCGACGACGGTGTGGCAGAAGGCTAAAGAATTGCTCCGTCTCGCTGTGCCCTAATAAGTGCCTCACGTAGTTCCGCATCCACTGCGTAAATGCCCATCCCCCTAACTCCTCGGGTCATAAGCACGTTGAGCTGATTTCGCAGCAGACTTTCGCTGACGTCCATCATGACTTTCTTACCGTTTACGACTTCGCCGCGCCGATTCCTTACATTCGGGTTCATGCTTGCTTCGGGGTCGAATTGAACTCGGCCGTTCCGATAAATCACGGAAGGGCCGAGAATTACCCCAGCAAAATTCAAATCGAAGCCCTGAATCGTAAAGATCGATCCAACTTCGTCTATCGAGTGCTCGCGTTCCGCCCACGATAGGCTACTGTTCTTCCTCCCCTTTTGCTGGTTATTCCAAGGGAGCCTGAAATCTCCAATGACAACATCCCAGGTCGCCCCGTCCTTTGGTTTCGTTTTTCCGTTTGAGAATTTCCAGTCGTAGGTGGCGATGAGACGAGACAGTCCTTTCTCGATCTGAGAATCACCCTCAGTTTTCGAACGAGCCTTAACTGCCTCATGCAATTCTTCTGGGGTTCCGAACACCTGAATTTGATACTTGTCGTTGGTTGGGATGGGGAGAACCTCATTGCCGTGGACGAAACGATGGATCCACTCTTCAGCCGGGCCTTCCGAGTCAATTCTCATTTGCTGGTCCAGTTGAAGACAATTTTCTTCTCCAGCGCGTTCCCGCAACGCTCGAAGGTCATCTTCATTCCAATACTGATTTCCCGCCAGAACCTGGTTCGGGTCGAAAACTGCGACAACGACGCGGGCTAGTTCCAGGATGTCTTTGAGTTGATTCTCTCCGCGGTAGGACTGTTTGCCTTGGGTCCAAAGGAGATGCGCCTCGTCGACAAGCACCACGTCAGCAATCTGATCACCCGCTTGGTGCGAATTGATAAATCTGGTGGGCTTCATCACCCTCGGATTTTTGATGGCGCTGAGCCCCAGGCGTTCGGCGATCTGCGTATAAACCGTGATCTGCTCGTCATGGTTGACCAACATATAGACATCCAAGGTTGACTCTTGAGTTGGGGAATCAGGGTCAACGGGCAGATGAGCGAGATCGTAGAAAACGCTGCTCAATAAGACTGTTTTTCCTGTACCAGCACCACCTTGGACAAGGATGAGTTGAGACTGGTCGGACTTCGGCCCCTCGGCATCCTTGATCGCAGCTTCAACCGAATCTAAGATCGCGAGTTTTGCGCCGACTTGTTGTGCGTTCAACTGATGGAACGGAGATGCTTTGAACAGCGCCGAATCGCGTACGAGCTGTTCGATCGGGAATAGTTCAGGCTCGCGTTCTCTTAGGCGCATCCAGATGTTGGTGAAAGCGTCGTCGACATAGTCGCGAGTGAAGTACTCAGTTTGAACATTTCGGCGCGCATTGTTGAGAAATACGCGACGCTTCTCCGCAGATACCACATCATCGATCGCCGCCAAGTAGAGCATCAGTCGGTCCTCCACCTCCAAAGTCATTGACTTGTTGAAGAGGGAGTGGCCAATTACCAGAATCTTTGAATCCCTATCTCTAAACAATCGCCACGTCTGGGAGCGCCTGACAGAGTTGCTAACCCCGTTCACGCCCGGGTCGTCAGAAATTAGCCCTGCTAACTCACTATCAGCTAAGCGGGGATCGTTGGATAAGTGTGTTGTGGTTCGCTGCGCAATGTCATTGGTTTCTCCGACGTACACATGGAAACCCTGCTTCGTTCTCGTGTAAACGATGTATACAGTGGGGAAATTCAAGAGCAGCCGCTGAGATACGGAATCGCCCTTATCACGAATGTAAGCCAGAAAATTTCTGAGACTCTCTGCGGAATAGTCAAAGGAACGCACCTCAGTGCGGAACTTGCCGCGGATAACTAACTCGTTCGTCATTGGAACCGCTTTCAACGCCGGTAGGTACGCGAATGCACTACATAATCAATAATTTAGCTGCCTCACTTTACCTCCCCGGGACGTTGAAATCCGAGAGTGGTTCAGCGACCCCTCCGGAAAAACCTGCCATCATTGACTTTCACCGTGAGCATTACAACCACAATGCCTATAGCACGCCATGGGGTGGCAGCTGACCGCCCGAAATCCCCTACCCCTCCTCCAGCAACTCCCGCACCCGCGGGATGACTTGCTCGCCCATTAGCCGGATCGATTCGAGAGAATACTCGTGTGGCAGGGTCCCGTTGGAGTATTTGAACACTAGGCGATCCAGGCCGAGCTCACGGATCGTGCGCGCCGTCTTTTGCGCCACCGTCTCGGGTGAGCCGAGGTGCAGCGCGCCGTGGCGGATCTCGTTGTAAAACTGCTCCGGCGTCGGATCCGGCCAGCCGCGATCACGCCCTATAAGCGTGCGGGAGCGGTGCCAGTGCGGGTACATACGCTCGGCCGCTTCCTCATCGGTTTTGGCGACAAAGCCGTGTACATGCGCGCCAACTGAGTTGC
Organism: Corynebacterium sanguinis; assembly: GCF_007641235.1. Lineage (NCBI taxonomy): Bacteria > Bacillati > Actinomycetota > Actinomycetes > Mycobacteriales > Corynebacteriaceae > Corynebacterium > Corynebacterium sanguinis. The sequence goes on along the minus strand of NZ_CP038157.1, from coordinate 1,739,800 downwards.
GAGGCTGACCCAGCTGCTCGTTGGCCTGGTGAAACAGGTCCACAAACGGCTTGAACCGCACGGGCGCTCCACCGGTGATGGCCAGCATCAGCTTCATCCGCTGGCGCGCCGCACGCACCACGGACTCCGGCGAGCCACCTACCGCCACCCAGGTCAGCAGGGGTTGATCGGTGCGCGGGTAGACGGAGGCGAGCTCAAGCGACGCTCTCGTGGTGCCGGACCAGCTGAACGGCTCGCGGGAGGCGTCGGCGTCGAGAAGCGTGCGCACAAGATCGAGTTTCTCCTCGAAAAGCGCCTCGTAATCTCGCAGGTCGTAGCCGAACAGCGGGAGGGACTCGGTAAACGAGCCTCGGCCGAGCTGCATCTCGGCAAGGCCGTTCGAAATGGCCTGGAGCGTGGAGAAACGCTGGAAGATGCGCACCGGGTCGTCGGAGGAGAGCGCGATCACGATGGTGGTGAGGTGGTTGTTATCAGTGCGCGAGGCGATGGCGGCGAGCAGCATGTCGGGCGCGGACACGGCGTAGTCCTCGCGGTGATGCTCTCCAATGCCGAAGACGTCGAAGCCGACTTCGTCGGCAAGCACAGCCTCCTCGACGACGTTGTGGATGGCCTGGGCATGGGTGAGCACGTTTCTGTCGGTGTCGGCCTGTAGGTCGCCGGAGGTGACGAGTCCGACTTCGACCATTTTGAAGAGCTCCTCGCAATGGTCAAGTTGTGGTTACAACAACTACAACGCGTCGAGGGGTGGGCTAAATTCCGTCGCCTATGCGCGCTCGGGCGATGGCCTGCGGAATCCATTGCTAAAAGTCGTGCCCCGATCGCAGGTTTCTACCTGCCCAACCCTCTCACCAGGTCAGTTTGCTCCATCCAGACAAGGACGTCGAAAACCCGGATCGAGGAAATGCTTGCGGGCAAACCCACAGACCGGCGCAGTTCCTCCAGGGTCTGCTCGACGCCTGGGTTTTCCACCAGCGTCACATGGAGCGGGCGCATATACTGATCACGCGCGCCGGTAAGGGCTGTGACGCGCTCGTCGTAGATCGGGTAGATGCGTGGCAGTTTTCGGGCGATCAACTTCGATGCCTTCACCGCACCAATGCCATCCAGCTCGCGCAGCTTCTTCTCCAACAGAAATGGCGCCCAGGCTGTGTCAGGAAGAAACTTGACTATTCCGGTATAGGAAGTCTTTTCCAACGGCACCTCGCTCAGCGACGCGTACCCCTCGCACTCACCCACCGCGGCCGCCAGGCAATCGTTGATTTCCTCACGTCGCCGGTGCAAAATTTCAGCCGCCGCTCGCCCGGAAATAGATACGCTCAGGTAGGAAACCGCAAGGAGGTCCTCAGCCGTAAACGCTGTCGGATTCTTGGGACTGGTGCTTTCTCCCCATTCGTCGTAGTACGCGCCCGAGTACCATCCCTCTTTGTCCAGAGCGCTTTTGCTGCCTTCGAGCCTGGAACCGTAGTAGCGCCGCAGCAATGACTCCGCATTAGCGAAGTCACCCGCCATGGCCTCCCTCAGGCACGTGGGCAGGGTGAACTGCTGTGAATCGCTCATATCGTCTCCTTCAACGTGGGCCGTAAGCGCATTTCAGAGTGAATCGCCCCGAGTCTTGTTGCCAGGAGGTTACCTAATGTTCCAATGTTTTGGAAGTCACCCCCAGAATCAGAATTGGTGCCTCAACCACACGCCAGAGCAGGCCAAAGATGATCGGGTAACACAAGTGTCTCCCCCGCTGCTAGTTGGATACGTCCTCCCGCGGCTTCGAGCCTGACGCGTGGCATTGAATTGGCCTCTGCCCAGCCAGGGCTGCCCGCCGACCGAGCTGCCCGCCAAACTAAGAAACCGAATCAATCGCCCTTTTCGCCGTCAAAAGGTCCGCCCCGGTGCGTTCCCGGTATTTCTTGATCGCCTCGACCGGTCGCCCGTCGGCCACCGCCTGCTTCTCCTCATCGGACACACCGTATATATCGGTGTTTGCTGCGGAGTCACCAAGCCGGATCTTCAGCTGCTCAGCCAGGCTAAGCAACCGCTGATTCTCGCTGCGCAGGCGATCAATTTCACGCGCCTGATCAAACCACTTAGCCACGACTGCCCCTTCACTTTCCACCGATCGATTCAGCCGCAGACAGCATACCCACTTTCAGAAGGATTGCCGCGGGCTCCAAAACCATCGCGCGGATGTACTGCAGCCAGCGCCCAGGCCTCGGTTCTGCCCAGGTCAGTGCGGTCAACCCTGAAAGGGAAACATATCGCTCGGGAGGCTGGTACCGCAACGCAGCACGTCAGCGACGAGCCCGTCCCCTTGGGCAGCCACCAGAGCGCTCCCTAGCCCTCCCGGTACTTTTCGTGCCTCTCGGCGGCGCGGGCGCGGCGGTCGTCGACAAGCAGCGGGTTGTTTTCCCCCGCGGCCTCGCGGCTGGCGGCCTGCTGCGCCAGGGCGACCTCGTCTCGGCCCTCCAGCGCACCGCGGCGCTCGGCGATCTCGGACTGGGTCTCGCTGCGCCGCAGCACGACCGGGATGTAGGCGAACACGGCGATCCCGACGGCAACAATCGCCAGGTAAATCCCCGGACCGTGGTAGAAACCTTCGTCGAACGCGGAACTGGTCCGGCGCAGCCAGATCGCGAGGATGGAGATGAAAAACGACACTGTGGTAAACATCCACCCCGCGGCGGCGAGGGGGAATCGCCTGGTGGCAAGCACCAGCGACGTCAGCACCACGAGGCCGATAAACGACAGAACCGTAAACGCGTATTCCGTCAGCTTCGCCTGCACCGCGTCCGCCGCGTCGGTGAAGGTGAGGATCTGCCAGCCGGCCACGTTGCCGGCGAACGGCAGGAATAGCGCGATGACGTAAAGCACCACCGCCGCGATGAGCGCCCAACGCGTCGCGACGAGGTCCACGCGGGACGCGGCGGCGCGCTCCTCGCGCGCGAGATGGTCTGACTGATCCTGCACGTGCCCTCCTCAATCGAACTTTCGATTGACTCTAGCAGCAGCCGCTGCTTGCCGGGGCCGCACCGGGCTTGCCAATCGAAGGCAACCCCAGCCCGACCCCGATCGGTGCGGTCGTGGGAACATCGCCCGCCGCGGAATTGTCCCCGGCCTTTGTGCGACGATGCTTGACGACGCCCGAATCAGCAATCAGGTAGTGCGGCTTCGCATCCGTCACGGCGACGTACACAACATCACCCGGGCGCACCTCCTGGTCAATCTCACCCCGCGGGGTGAAGTGCACCAGGCGCCCGTCCCGCGCCCGGCCCGACATGCGCTGGGTGGAGTCGTTCTTCTTGCCTCCGCCCGCCTGGACCAGCAGCTCCACCTCGGTGCCGATGAGCTTGGCGTTTTCCTCCGCGCTGATGCGCTCCTGCAGCGCCACGAGGCGCTCGAATCGCTTCTGGACAACGTCCTTCGGCAGCTGGTCGGCCATCTCCGCGGCCGGGGTGCCGGGACGTGGCGAGTATTGGAAGGTAAACGCCGAGGTAAACCGGGCCTTTTCCACCACGTCGAGGGTGGCCTGGAAGTCCTCTTCAGTCTCGCCGGGGAAGCCGACGATGATGTCGGTGGTGATCGCCGCGTGGGGCAGCTTGTCGCGCACCTCATCCAAGATGGCGAGGAACTTCTTCGATCGGTACGACCTGCGCATCTCCTTGAGCACTTTGTCCGAGCCGGACTGCAGCGGCATGTGCAGCTGCGGGCACACGTTGGGAGTCTCCGCCATTGCATCAATCACGTCTGAGGTGAACTCCGCCGGATGCGGCGAGGTAAAACGCACCCTTTCGAGCCCCTCGATGTCCCCGCAGGCACGCAGCAGCTTGGAAAACGCGGAACGATCCCGCTCAAGGGATGCGTCGACAAAGTTGACCCCGTAGGCGTTAACGTTCTGGCCGAGCAGGGTCACCTCGGAGACCCCCTGATCCACGAGGGCCTTGACCTCGGCGAGGATGTCTCCGGGGCGACGGTCGAGCTCCTTGCCGCGCAGCGAGGGAACGATACAAAACGTGCAGGTGTTGTTGCAGCCCACCGAGATGGACACCCAGCCCGCGTAAGAGCTTTCCCGCTTCGCCGGCAGCACCGAGGGGAAGACCTCGAGTGCTTCCACCACCTCGACCTGGGCTTCCTCGCTGACGCGCGCGCGGTCGAGCAGCGCTGGGAGCGCCGACATGTTGTGGGTGCCGAAGACGGCGTCCACCCACGGCGCCTTCTCTATCACCGTGTCGCGGTCTTTCTGCGCCAGGCACCCGCCGACGGCGATCTGCATCCCCGGGTGGTTGTCCTTGGTCTTCTTCAGCTGACCGAGCGAGCCGTAGAGGCGCTGGTCCGCGTTGTCACGCACGGCGCAGGTGTTGAAAACCACCAGGTCGGGCTCGGCCCCCTCGTCGGCCGCGGTGTATCCCGCGTCCTCGAGCATCCCGGAGATGCGCTCGGAGTCGTGCACGTTCATCTGGCAGCCGAAGGTGCGCACCTCGTAGGTGCGTGCGGCATCGGGGTTCAGCGAAGTTGTCACGGCTAGCGAGTCTATCGCCGCTGAACCGGCAGACATAACCGCCGAGGATCTCAGCGGGTTTCATGAGCGATTCTCGCCATCCGCGCGCTCAGGTCGTCCCTCACTCCCGCGACACCGGCGGTCTTTTGGTGGATGGCACCATGCCCCCGATTGACTGTGGCCAGTCACCCTCAGCCGTTAGAGGTGCAGTGCCATTGGCTGGCCTGCGCAGCTGGGTCACTCGCACTCGGCAATCCGTGCGTCGAGCACGTCGCGGCCCAGCCGCAGGCTCAGCGCCGAGCTGTAGCCGCGACGCGCCATCACCCCAACAATCCGGCGCAGGTGCTTGTCGTACTCCGCGCGATCGGATGGCGCTGCCTTGACTTCGCGGGCCTTCTTCTCCGCGACAGCTCGGGCGGCGGCTTCCTCTTCCTCGGCGGTGATCTGGGACAGCGCCTCCTGGCGTACCGGCTCAGCAACCCCCTTGTCCAGCAGCTCCATGTCGAGCGCACGAACCGACTTTCCCCTTCGCTGGGAGCGCTGGCGGACCCACTCGCTGGCAAAAACCGCGTCATTGATCAGCCCCGAGTTCTCCAGTGAGTCGAGGACCCGCTCGACGAGCTTTGGGTCGAACTCCGCGGAGATGAGGCGCGAGCGCAGCTCGGATTTTGACCGGGCTCGCTGGTCGAGCAAACGCAAAGCTCGCGTGCGCACAGGCGCCAAAGCCTGCTCCTCTTCGCGGTCGAACAGCGTGCCCGGCTGGAAGTGTTCGAGGGCGGCCTTGAGCTGGGCGACCTTGTGCGGATCAGGGTCGGCCATTGTGCTTAACCCTCGTTAGGCACCAGGTTGCTATCGGAGGCGCCCAGCGGCTCGTTGGCATCGTCGTCGTCGAAGTCGATGTTGGGGACCATGTCGACCGGGTCGTCGGTGAGCTCGTCGCCGTTGCCCGCGTAGGCGCCGACGCCGAGCTTCTGGAAGATCTTGTCCTCGATCTCGTTCGCCAAATCGACGTTGTCCTTGAGGAACAATCGGGCCTTCTCCTTGCCCTGGCCCAGCTGGTCGCCCTCGTAGGTGAACCAGGAACCGGACTTTTTCACGATGCCGTTGTCGACGCCCATGTCGATGATGGAGGATTCGCGCGAAATGCCCTCGCCGTACATGATGTCGAATTCGGCGATCTTGAACGGCGGCGACACCTTGTTCTTGACCACCTTGAGCCTGGTGCGGTTGCCGATGGAATCCTGGCCGTCCTTGAGGGTTTGGATGCGACGGACGTCGCAACGCACGGAGGCGTAGAACTTCAGGGCCTTGCCGCCGGTGGTGGTCTCGGGTGATCCGAACATCACGCCGATCTTCTCGCGCAGCTGGTTAATAAAGATCGCGGTGGTTCCGGAGTTGTAGAGCGCGCCGGTCATTTTGCGCAGCGCCTGAGACATCAGGCGGGCCTGGAGGCCGACGTGGGAGTCGCCCATTTCGCCTTCGATTTCGGCCTTCGGCGTCAGCGCGGCGACCGAGTCAATGACGATGATGTCGATAGCGCCCGACCGCACCAGCATGTCAGCGATTTCCAGCGCCTGCTCGCCCGTGTCGGGCTGGGAGACTAAGAGGTTGTCGGTATCCACGCCGAGTTTGCGGGCGTAGTCGGGGTCCAGGGCGTGTTCGGCGTCAATAAACGCGGCGATTCCGCCGGCGCGCTGGGCGGAGGCAATCGCGTGCAGCGCAACGGTGGTCTTACCGGAGGACTCGGGCCCGTAAATCTCCACGACTCGCCCCCGCGGGAACCCGCCGATGCCGAGCGCAACGTCGATCGCGGTGTTGCCGGAGGAAATGACCTGGATCGGGGGGCGATTTTCATCCCCGAGGCGCATGACCGCGCCCTTGCCGAAGTCCTTCTCAATCATCGCCAGCGCAGCGTCGAGCGCGTTTTGGCGATCCCCGCCCGCTGCCGCGGTAGTCTTCTTTTTCGCTGCCATGTCAGTCACTCCCTTTAACCAAGAATTTTTTAAGTAATCCGCGCCGCGTGAGTACGGGTGGTGTCATCCTCTTAGACTCCCGCAGGCGGCCATCTGGTTCCCTTCGGTCCCAGATGAGACTGGCCCTAACGTAGCGCAGCGCCTCGACACGTCGAAGCCTACACGCAAGCATGTTCGAACGCGAGCGACGCGCCGCGAAACGCGTGTCAGAATCCCGGGCGGTCTCTTCCCAGTTGCCGGTCTTCCGGCACGTCGTAGGCGCGGCACAACCCCTCCCACGCTAAACGGGGGTCGATTCCACTTTCGATCATCTCGTTCGCGGTCTGGTTGTACGGCGACAGGACTTGCGAGTCCATCACCCACCCCGCGTTCGCGGGGCCGAACTCGTCTTCCACCAGCTGCTGGAATTCGGTCAAGCGCATGGGCCCAATCTACACTCCGGCGCTTTTCGGACCCCGAAACGCACCGCACTGAACGGTGTTCAAGTAAGGTTTCTGCCATGTCGAAAACATCACCAACTCCCCCGGCTTCAGCCGAGGCCACACAGGCATCGAACACCACCGCCGACGTAGCCTTCGTCGCGGTGTTCACCGCGCTCGTGATCGTGCTGGGGTTCGTCGCCATCCCCGCTGGCGCCCTGGGGGTGCCCATCGTGATCCAGAACACCGCGCTCGTTCTCGCGGCGCTGGTCCTCGGGGCCAGGCGCGGGTTTTTCGTCGCCGGTTTGTTCCTCCTGATCGGTTTTCTCCTGCCGGTCCTCGCCGGTGGGCGCACCACCTACTATGCCCTGAGTTCAGCCACGGTTGGCTACGTCATCAGCTACCTCATTGCGGTTCCCGTCGCCGGCGCCATCGCAGAGCGCGTCATCGGCCGCTCCCGACCCGTCAAGGTGGCGCTGTTTATCCTCGCCGGCTACCTCGGTCTGGGCCTTCAGTACCTGTTCGGCTCCATCGGCATGGTGGTGCGCGCGGGGCTCGAACTCCCCGCCGCACTGGCAGCGCAGCTGCCTTTCATCCCCACCGACGTGCTTGAGATGGCCGTCATGGTCGCCATCGCCATCGGCGTGCACACCGCGTTTCCGCAGCTTTTGCGCGGTAGCGCGAGCCCAGCGCGTTAACCCATGCCTGTTATCCGCTTTGAAGGCGCCAGCGTGAGCTACGAGGGCACCGTCGTCCTGCATCCGACCACCCTCGAGCTCACCGAACACCGCATCGGCATCATCGGCTCCAACGGCTCGGGCAAGTCCACCCTCGTGCGGCTGATCAACGGCCTGATTACCCCCTCCACCGGCACCGTGTATGTCGACGCCCTCAACCCCGTCACCGATGGCAAGCTCGTGCGCCGCCGGGTCGGATTCGTCTTCTCGGACGCCGAGTCGCAGATCGTCATGCCGCGCGTCGCCGAAGACGTCGCGTTTTCCCTGCGCCGCTTCAAGCTCCCGCGCGACGAGGTGTCGCGCCGCGTCGATCAGGCACTCATGCGCTTTGGTCTCGGCGACAAGCGCGACAATTCACCGCACACCCTCTCCGGGGGCGAAAAGCAGCTGCTCGCGCTGACCGCCGTGCTGGTGATCGAGCCGGAGCTCGTCATCGCCGACGAGCCAACCACCCTGCTTGACGCGCGCAACCGCCGCCGCATTATCGGTGAGATAGCGGCGCTGGAGCAGCAGGTCATCGTGGTCACCCACGATCTTGACATGCTCGCGGGCTTCGATCGCGTCCTCTGCCTCGACGAGGGGCGCGTGCTTTTCGACGGCCCCCCGCACGACACCGTCTCCTTCTACAACGAACTTCTCGGGGAGTAAGCGATGCTCACGTACGTCCCGTTGAGCGTCTACATCAGCGGAAATTCGCTTCTCCATCGCACCCCACCAACGGCCAAACTGGTAGCCCTGCTCATCTTCGTGGTGTCGGTCACGGCGCTGCCGAGCCAGCCGTGGCACACCGTCGCCGTCCTGGCCGGCGTCACCGTGCTGTACGTTATCGCACGGATCCCCTTTGGCACGGCGTTGCGGCAGCTAGCCCCCGTCGTGCCGGTGATTGCCCTGCTCGGGTTGTACCTGTGGTGGCAAAACGGCCCCACCCAGGCGCTCACGACGGCGTTCGGGCTCGTCGCCACGCTCGCGGCCGCGAACCTGCTCACCCTCACAACAACGCTCGAGGAGCTCATGAACGGGCTCGAGCGCAGCCTCGCGCCCCTGCGTCGTTTCGGTGTGCCGGTGGACACCATAAGCCTTGCCGTCTCCGTCACGATCCGGCTGATCCCGCTGATGGCCAACACGGTCAATGAGGTCTTGGACGCGCGAAAGGCCCGCGGAGCGGGCCTTTCGTTGACGGCGTTTGGTACACCAGTGGTGATTCGCAGCATCCGCCGCGCTCAAAGCATCGGCGAGGCGCTCATGGCGCGCGGTGCTGGGGATTAACCGAACGCTTTAGTGCTCGCCGCGCAGCTCACGCATGCGGGCCTGCACGGCGTCGTTGGACACGTCGCTGCCTGCATCTGCTGCCTGCGGTGCGGAGTTCACTTCGCTAGACTCGATCGCCGGCTTCTGGCTGTTGGTCAGTTCACCGGCCATTTGCGCGCGGATCTGCTCGAGGCGGCCGTGGCCGGCCATCTGGATGCCGGCCTGCTCGACCTCGGCCATGCGGCCCTGGATGGAGTTCTGCGCCAACTCGGCCTGGCCCAAGGCGTTGGCGTAGCGGCGTTCAATCTTGTCGCGCACCTGATCCAAGTTCGGGGTGCCGGTGGTGATCGCGTTCATCGAGGACATGGTCTCGGCGACCTTCTCCTGCATCTTCGCCTGCTCGAGCTGGGACAGAAGCTTGGAGCGCTCTGCGACCTGCTGCTGCAGCTGCGCGGAGTTGCGCTCAACGGCCTGCTTCGCCTGCGCCGCCTGCTGCAGGGCCTGGTCGTGGAGCTGCTTGGTGTCTTCGATGCTCTGCTCGGCCGTGACCAGCTGGGCGGCGAACGCCTCGGCGGCGTTTTCGTATTCCTGCGCCTTCTGCGCGTCGCCTTCGCCACGGGCCTTGTCCGCCAGCTGGAGTGCCTGGCGGGTGTTGGCCTGGAGCTTCTCCACCTCTTCGAGGCGGCGGTTGAGCTGCATCTCCAGCTGGCGCTGGTTGCCGATGACGGCTGCGGCCTGCTGGGACAGGGCCTGGTGCTGGCGCTGCGCCTGGCTAATTGCTTGCTCGATCTGGATCTTCGGGTCTGCGTTCTCCTCGATCTTGTTGTCGAACAGAGCCATCAGGTAGTTCCAGAACTTGGAAAACGGGTTAGCCATCGCGGCGCCTTACCTTTCGTTGAAGTTTAATAGTGTCTTTGTTCTGCAGTGCTGCGTAACCGTTGAACCATCGTAGTCGGAAACGCAGCCGCGCGAAGGCTCAACTAGATTTCAGCGGCCGCGGGCGCGCTCGCCTCAAGCTCGTCGGTAATCGACTTCAGCGACAGGTTCGCCACCGCCTCGAGCAGCACCTCGGCCACCGTCGTATCGAGGGCCTCGCATATCGACGCCAGGAGCTCCGACGACACCTCCTTGCGGCCGCGCTCAAGCTCGGAAATGTAGCCCGACGACACGCGTGCCTTTGCGGCGAGTGTGCGCAGCGAGACGTTCTTGTCCGCGCGGAAGGCGCGCAGGGACATGCCCAGTGCCTCGCGTAACAGAGGCTCGCGCACCGCTTCGCGCTCAACGGGTCGCTCGAGGGGGCGCTTGAGCTGCGCGACCTCGAAGTTATCGAGAAGAAGAGTTGTCGTTGCCATCGAATGTACTAACGGTTAACCAATCAGTTTTGTTCCCGCACGCCCGCAAGGGCTCCACTAAGCGCCGCCTGCACCGCGGCTTGGCGGATTTCCTCGCGCCCGCCCGCCAGCACCCGCACCGGCTCCGTCGCTGACGGCAGCAGCGCGTAGCGCCCGGCCGCGGAGTCGACGAGCTGCGCCGCGGGCGAGGACGCCGTCCACCGAGGGCCAGACAGCCCGACCCACACCTCGCCGACGGGGTGGCCGTCTTGAGTATCGGGCCCGGCTACGCCGGTGACCGCAACGGCCCAGTCGGACTGGCACACCCGCCGCGTTCCGCGGGCCATCTCACGGGCGGTAACGGGTGAGACCGCGCCGTGGGTGGAAAGGACCTCCTCGGGCACGCCGGCGAGCGAGCGCTTCAGGTCGGTGGCGTAGACGACGAGTCCGCCGCGCAGCACGGCCGAGGCGCCTGGAACGGTCGCGAGCGTTGCGGCGACCAGGCCTGCGGTCAGGGACTCGCAGAAGCTGATGGTCTGGTTGCGGGTGCGCAGAGCGTCGATAAGCTCGCGCGCGAGAATTGTGGAGCTATCCACGGTTGACCTTCCTCGAATCCACGATGTACTGGATGCCCGTGATCACGGTGACGGCCGTGGCGACCAGCATGACGATGAACGTCGGGACGTCCATCCAGCTCGGCAGCGGGCACAGGTACAGCGCCACGCCGAGGGTCTGAAGAACGGTCTTGAGCTTGCCGCCTTTCGACGCCGGGACGACGTTGCCACGGCGCAGCATGAACATCCGCCACACCGTGATGCCGAGCTCGCGGAGCACGATGAGCACCGTGATCCACACCGGCAAGGTGGATGCGATGTTGAGTGTGACCAGCGCGGTGATCATCAGCGCTTTATCGGCAATCGGGTCGGCGATCTTGCCGAAGTCGGTGACAAGGCCGCGGGACCGCGCGATGTCACCGTCGAGCTTGTCCGTGGCCATTAGCACCACGAACAAGCCGAACGCCCACCACCAGCGCTCCGAGAGAACGAGCCACGCGAACACGGGCACAAACACGATGCGTGCCGACGTCAACACGTTGGGCAGGTTCCAATTGGATTGCTGTGGCTGGGTCACGACAACCGCCCTTTCTATTTCTCGCCCCCGCGCGAGACGTCGAGGTGATCCGTCTCGCGCGAACCGGTTGCTGTGTGATCGCCGCGGCCAGAGGTGGCGGGATCGTCAATCCACTCGAGGTGGTTGCCATGGTTGTCCACCTTGCGGCGGTTGCCGTGGTCGTCGTAGTCAATGTGCCACTTCGGCCCGTCCGGGTCAACGCGGCCAGCGGCAATGTCCATGCGGTTCTTCACCAGGGACGCCACGACGGTCACAGTAAGCACGCCGATGATCACGGACAGGGAGGTAAAGGTCCCGATCTCCGGCACCATCACGTTCTCGCCGCCGTTGACAAACGGCAGGTTGTTCTCGTGCAAGGCGTGCAGCAGCAGCTTGACACCGATAAAGCCAAGGATGATGGCCAGGCCGTACGACAGGTAGACAAGGCGGTCCAGAAGACCGTCGAGCAAGAAGTACATCTGACGCAGGCCAAGCAATGCGAACGCGTTGGTCGTGAACACGATGAACGGCTCAGAGGTGATGCCGTAGATCGCGGGGATGGAGTCAAGCGCGAACATGATGTCGACGAAACCAATCGCCAGAAGCGCCACGAACAGCGGCGTCAGTGCCTTCTTGCCTGCCTGGGTGACGGAGACAAGCTTGTCGCCGTGGTACGACTTGGTCACCGGGAAAACGCGGCGCAGCGTCTTCACAATGAACATGTCGTTCGGGTCGGTTTCTTCCTGGTCGGTCGCCTCGTCGTACGCCAGCTTGATCGCGGTCCAGATGAGGAAGATCGCAAACAGGTAGAACACGTCCGACCACGCGGCAATCACGGCCGCGCCAAGCAGGATGAAGATCAGGCGCATGACCAGCGCGATCGCGATGCCCAGCAGCAACACCTTCTGCTGGTACTTGCGCGGGATTTTGAACGCGCCCATGATCAGCGCGAAGACGAACAGGTTGTCAACGCTCAACGCCTTTTCCGTGACGTAGCCGGTGTAGTACTGCGCGGCGTGCTCGCCGTCCCACAGCCACCAGATCACGCCGCCGAAAAGCAGAGCGATGGTGACGTAGAACGCGGTCCAGAATCCCGATTCTTTCAGTGAAGGTTCGTGCGCATCTTTGACGTGTCCAAAAAAGTCAAAAATGAAGAAGCCCACGATGACGGCCGAGGTGATCAGCCATATTGATGTGGGCACACCCATGTGTTCCATAAATACCTCCGGTCAGAAAATCCTTACAAAAGTGACCGGAGGTCTCCCCCACCCACGGTGGGCCGCCCCGACCGGGGCCTTCCTGAAGAAGCAAGGCGCCGTGTTGACGATCGAAGGCGATTGCGGGGTACTCCCCTCCAATGCCCCTATGAGCTTACACCAAGCAATAAAACGGCTAGAACGCTCCGCCCGTTGGGTTGTAGGTGGCGTTGACCACACGGGTCTCGCCGGGGGTGGTGGCGTCGGAGGGGGCGTCGCCAAGCGAAGGCTCGTCGGTGGGCGCCTCCGCAGGATCGGCCCCCTTGATCATCCACAGGATCGTCTCCAGCTCCTCCGGCTTGACCAGCACCTCACGCGCCTTCGAGCCTTCGGACGGGCCCACCACGCCGCGGGTTTCCATCAAGTCCATCAGGCGCCCCGCCTTGGCGAAGCCGATGCGCAGCTTGCGCTGCAGCATCGAGGTCGAGCCGAGCTGGGAGGTGACCACGAGCTCGACGGCCTCGAGCAGGTCGTCGAGGTCCTTGCCGATGTCGTCGTCGATCACCTTCGCCTCGGCCTGCTTGTCCTCGGTCACGCCCTCGACGTACGACGGTGAGTCCTGCGACTTCGCGGCCTCGACGACGGCCTGGATCTCCTCGTCCGTGACGTAGGCGCCCTGCAGGCGCTGCGGCTTGCCCGCGCCCTGCGGGATGAACAACCCGTCACCCATGCCGATGAGCTTCTCCGCACCCGCCTGGTCCAAGATCACGCGCGAGTCCGTCAGCGACGACGTTGCGAAGGCCAGACGCGACGGCACGTTGGTCTTGATCAGGCCAGTGACCACGTCCACGGACGGGCGCTGGGTGGCCAGCACCAGGTGGATGCCGGCCGCACGCGCCTTCTGGGTGATGCGCACGATCGACTCCTCGATCTCCTTCGGGGCCGTCATCATCAGATCCGCCAGCTCGTCGACCACGCAGATGATGAACGGGTACGGGCGCATCTCGCGCTCCGAACCGGGAGGAGCGGTCAGCTCGCCCGAGCGCACCTTCCTGTTGAAGTCCTTAATGTGGCGCACGCGCGAGGACTTCATGTCCATGTAGCGCTGCTCCATCTCCTCCACCAGCCACTGCAGCGCGGCGGCCGCCTTCTTCGGCTGGGTGATAATCGGCGTGATCAGGTGCGGGATGCCCTCGTACGGGGTCAGCTCCACCATCTTCGGGTCCACCAGGATTAGCCGCACCTCGTCAGGCGTGGCGCGGGTCAACAGCGAGATCAGCAGCGAGTTGACGAACGCCGACTTACCCGAGCCGGTGGAACCGGCGACGAGCAGGTGCGGCATCTTCTGCACGCTGGAGGCGATGAAGTCACCCTCGATGTCCTTGCCGAGGCCGATGAGCATGGGGTCGCGGTCGGCGGTGACCTTCGGCGCGTCGAGCACGTCGCGCAGCCTGACCATCTCGCGGTCGAGATTGGGCACCTCGATGCCGACGAGCGACTTGCCGGGGATCGGGGTGAGTAGACGCACGTTGTCCGTCGCGGCGGCGTAGGCGAGGTTGGACTGCAGGTTGGTGATCTTGGACACCTTCACGCCGGGGCCGAGCTCGACCTCGTAGCGCGTCACTGTCGGCCCGCGGGAGAACCCCGTGACCTGCGCGTCAACGCGGAACTCCTCGAAGACATCCGTGATCGCTTCGATCATCCGGTCGTTGGCTTCCGTGCGCGTCTTCGGCGCCGTGCCCGCGATCAGCAGGTCCGTCGAGGGCAGCACGTAGTCCGACTCGTCGAAAGGCACGCGCGGAGTCGGCGCCGGCGCGGCCGGCGCTTCGGCCTTCTCCACCTCGGACTTCGGCGTCGAGGCGGGCACGGCGGCGGCGTCAATGCCGGAGCGCGCAACGATCGCAGCGCGCATCGCCTCGCGGGACTGCGAGATCGCATCCGCTGCGCTGTCGTCCTCGGGCTCCGGCTCAGGCTGGGTGCGCGGCAGCACGCGGGTGGAGGTCGACCCGGCTTCATCCGCGGGCTCCGGCGCGGGTGCGATGTCCTCGGCGTCGGCGCTCGGCTTAATCGGCTCGCTCGGCTCGTCGAAGAGGTTCTCGTCCAACCGGACGCGGCGCGGCATGACTCGCGTGGACTCGTCCGCCGGGTAGTTATCCAGCGGGGTGCGACGACGCGGCCGCTTCACCACCTCGGTGGGTGCGGCTGCGCGGGCGCGCCTGCGCTCGCGGCCCTCGGCGATGTCCTCGAGGTCCTCATCAACGTGGCTGTAGGGGTCCTTGTCGTCAGCGCCATCGTTGTCACCGGACGAGGAGAGCCCGCCCTTCGCCGAGGAAATGGTCTCCTTCAGCAGGTCAACCGCCTGGCGCACGGTCACGCCGGTGGTCTTGAGCGCGCCGTAGACGATCACCAGGATCAGCAGGGGCACGGCGACGAAGGAGGAAAACCCCGCCGAGAGTGTCCCGCCGAGGAGCGCGCCCACTGCCCCGCCGGCGACGCGGCGGCCCTCCCAATCCTGTGGGTTGCCGGCAAAGACGTGCACGAGGCCGAGCATGGCCAGCGTGATGATGCCGATGCCGAGGCTGACCCGAGCGCGAACCGCCGAGTCGGAGCGCGTGTCCAGCATCAGCGCGACCGCGACGGCTACCAGCGCCACGGGCAGGATCAGCGCGCCCGCGCCGATTACCCAGTGCACACCCTGGGCGATGAGGCGCCCGACCGGGCCCGCGATGTCGAACCATACGGAAGCGCCAATGACGGCAGACAGCCCGATGAGCACGAGCCCCCACGCGTCGGCGTGGTTGCCGCCCCGTGTGTTCTGCACCGTGTCGTGCTCGCCTTTCTCCTCGTCGCGTTCGGTTTTCTTCGGTTTACGACGCCGCGTCACCGGCTCGTCAGCCGCCTCCTCGTCGAAAAAAGGATCGGTCGAATCGTCGTTATCCTCGCTGCGGCGCAGGCCCGTCGTCAGCTTCCCAAACACCGAACCAACACCACGCGCCGCCGCCCCCAGCGAGCTGCCGACAACCTTGTACGCAGAGCCGACCCGCTCATCGGTGGTTTCCGCCGCGAGCATCGTCGAGGTCGAGGGGTGGGTCAGCGACGCGGCATAGCTTGTCGACGTCCGCGTGCTGCGCTCCCGTCCCCGAGGGCCGGTCTGCGAGCGCGCGGAGGTGCGAGGCGAGTTCCTGACAGACATGTAAGTAACAGTAGTACCGTTTGTCACTCTTTCCACATTTGCCACACCGGCCGCGGCCGAGAAAAATGCGCCAGAGGAGGTAAAGTTTTAGGACTTTACTTGCAGCGCGGCGATCTTCTCCTCATCGCCCTCGAAGTCGATCTCGACCACGTCGCGCCCCATGATCCACAGCAGCAATTCACCCGGTTCGCCCTTGGCGCGGATCACATCGTCACCACGCTCGGCGACCTTGCGCCCGCCTCCGACGGTCACCGGCGGCAGCGTCGGGGGCGTCAAGATGATCGGGGTATCCGACGAGCGCATCGTCAGCTTCGCGAACCGCTGCGCCAGCCCCATCAGCGTGCGGTCGACCCCCGCGCTAAAGTCGCGCGGCCTAGCCACCCCGTCGCCGCGGCGCACGTCCTCGTGGTGGACGAAGTTCTCCGCAGTGTTCATCATCCCATCGATCGGGGCGAGCAACTTTGGCGGGCCCGCAGCCCAGTCGCGCACAACGTCCTCGTAGGGACGCTGTTCCTGCTGCTTGGTCTCCTTCTCCAAGACCGGCTTCAGCGCTCCGATGAAGTTGCCACCGGCCTTATGCAGCTTGTTCTCTCGGATGTAGAGGTGGATGGCGAGGTCGCGGGTGTTCCAGCCCTCGCACAGCGTGGGGGCATCGGGGCCGAGGTCGAGGAAAAGGTTCGCGAGACGGTCGCGTTCTTGCTTCGCAAATGACATAGGCCCCAGCATAGCGCTGGGGCCTACCTTGTGTTTTGCGCCTGTGGCGGCGCGCTAGCGTTTCGCCTTAAAGCGACTCGCGCGCGGCGTCGACATCGGCGTCGTCAAAGGGGACGTTGTCGGCCGCCATCGGCACGACCGTCGGCAGGATGACAGGCTCGCGCTTGTACTTCTGCTCGATCGCCTTCGACACGTGGCGACGCAGCTGCTGCACCATGCGGTACGGGTCATTCTCACCCTGCGCAGCCAGGTCGTTCATGACCGTTTCGACACCCTCGGCGACCTTCTTGTTGAAGTCGCGGTCATCGTCGGAGAAGCCGGTCGTCGACACGCGAGGCGTCTCCAAGAGACGGCCCGTGCGGTCGTCGATGACGCAGGTGATCGACACAACGCCGCCGGAGGCGAGGCTGGTGCGATCGGCCAGCACGTCCGGGTCCACATCGCCCATGGTCTCGCCGTCGACGTAGAGCTGGCCGACCTGGTACTGTCCGACGACGTTGATCTTGCCGCCGACCATGTCCACCACGACACCGTTCTGTGCAAGGGCCGTGTTCTCCGGCTTCACGCCGGTGGAGATTGCCAGCTCCTTGTTGGCGCGCATGTGGCGCCACTCGCCGTGCACCGGCATCGCACCCTTCGGGCGCGCCGCATTGTACAGGAACAAAAGCTCGCCGGCATAGCCGTGGCCCGAGGCGTGGACGTGCGCGTCGTCGTTGGTGATCACCGTCGCGCCGATCTGCGCGAGGTTGTTGATCACCGCAAAGACGGCTTCCTCGTTGCCCGGGATGAGCGAGGACGACAGGATGATCAGGTCGCCGTCGCGCACCGTGATCTGGCGGTGCTCGCGTCGCGACATACGCGACAGCGCCGCCATGGGCTCGCCCTGGGTACCGGTGGTGATGAGCACGACCTTGTGCGGGGCCATCTTTGCGGCCTCCTCGATCGGGATGATCGTGCCGCGCGGGGCGCGCAGCAGGCTCATCTTCTCCGCGATCTCCATGTTGCGAATCATCGAGCGGCCGTTGAAGGCCACCTTGCGGCCGTTCGCGACCGCGGCGTTGACCGCCATCTGCACGCGCGCCACATTGGAGGCGAATGAGGAGATGATCACGCGCTGCTTCGCGCCCTGAACCAGGCGGGTGAGGTTTTCCTCAATGCCCTTCTCCGAGGAGGAAATTCCCGGCACCGTGGCGTTTGTGGAATCGCACATAAACAGGTCGATGCCCTCGTCGCCAAAGCGCGACAGCGCGGGCAGGTCGGTGGGCTGACCGTCGTACGGGGTCTGATCGAGCTTGATGTCGCCCGTCATCACCACGTGGCCCGCGCCCGTCTTGATGGACACGCCCAGGCACTCCGGAATGGAGTGGCCGACGTGCCAGAAGCGGATGCGGAACGGGCCAAGGTTGAGTTCGGAATCCTTGGTCACCTCGTTGAGCTTCGGACGCTGGCGGTGCTCCTTCGTCTTCGCCGCGATCAGCGCGTTGGTGAAGCGCGAGGAGTAGATCGGAATGTCGGGGCGCAGCTTGAGCAGCCACGGGATCGCACCGATGTGGTCTTCGTGACCGTGGGTGACAATCAGTGCCTCGATCTTGTCCAGCTTATTCTCGATGGGACCGAAGTCCGGCAGGACCAGGTCGACGCCCGGTTCACCGGAGTTCGGAAACAGCACGCCGCAGTCGACGACGAGCAGGCGGCCGTTGTACTCGAACACGGTCATGTTGCGCCCGATCTCGGAGATGCCACCGAGAGCGTAGATGCGCAGACCGTTGCTCGGTGCCTGCGGCGGGGTGGGAAGGCGCTTAGTCAGATCCGCGCCCTGCATGCCCTTCATCGGGTTGCGACGGTTTTGGCCACCCTCATTTCCGCCGTTGCCACCGCGGTTGTTGCCGCCGTTGGAACCACGTCCACGGCCGCGGCGGCGGTTGCGGCCGCCATTGTTGTTGCCGTTGTTGCCGTTGTTGCCGTTGTCACCGTGGTTGTTGTTGCCGCCACGGTTATTGTTACCGTTGCCGCCGCGGTTGTTGCCGTTGTTGTTATTGCCGTTGCCGGAATCCTTCGAGCGGTCACGGTTGTCGTTGCCGTCCTGCTGTGCGGAAGCCTCGGGTGCTGCAGGGGCCTGCTCCGGCGCCTGGAACACCGGCTGCTGATCGGCCGGCTCTGGGGGCCCAGCCTTGCGGGTCACCTTGCGGGCGCGATTGCGGGGTTCGTTCATACTTAGAGGACTCCAGCCTTTTCCATATCTTCGCGGAGAGCCTCCATCTGCGCCTCGGTCGCTGCGACCACGGGCAGACGGGGTTCCCCGACGTTAATGCCCTGAAGTTGCAGGGCTGCCTTTGCAAATGTCACACCACCGAGAATTGCCTGCTGGCGAGCCAGCACGTCGATGGTATTGGCGTTGATTTCCCGCGTACGGGCGAGGTCGCCTTCCTCGAAGCTTGTAATTAGTTCGCGCAACAACTGCGGAGCGGCATGTCCCACCACCGAGATAACGCCGGTGGCTCCAACGGACAGCCAGGGCACGTTGAGCGGATCGTCGCCAGAATACCAGGCTAGGCCGGTCTCCTGAATTAACGGGGCCGCCTGGAAGAAATCGCCCTTCGCGTCCTTGAGGCCC
Source organism: Corynebacterium sanguinis (assembly GCF_007641235.1). Lineage (NCBI taxonomy): Bacteria > Bacillati > Actinomycetota > Actinomycetes > Mycobacteriales > Corynebacteriaceae > Corynebacterium > Corynebacterium sanguinis. The sequence continues at coordinate 1,720,776 of NZ_CP038157.1, read as the reverse complement.
TTAATCGTCGGCAGCTTGGCCAACTCGCGGATCGTCTCCCCCTCGATCGGGATGCCGGAGCGGCCCGGGATGTCGTACAGGCAGATCGGCAGGTCGGTCGCCTCGGCGACAGCGGTGAAGTGCGCGATCAGTCCAGCCTGCGACGGCTTGGAGTAGTACGGCGTGACCACCAGCAGAGCATCCGCACCGGCCTGCGCCGAGAGCGTCGCCAGCTGAATGGACTTGCGCGTGTTGTAGGAACCCGCGCCGGCGATCAGTCGGGCGCGGTCGCCGACCTCCTCCTTCACTGCCTTGAGCAGCGCGATCTTCTCCTCCGGGGTGGTCGTCGGCGACTCCCCCGTCGTTCCTGCGAGTACTAGTGAATCGATTCCATTGTCTACGAGGTGGGCAGCCAACTTTCGTCCCGCGTCCAAGTCGAGCTCACCGCTGGAATCAAACGGCGTGACCATGGCGACGCTGACGGTGCCGAAAATGTCCGCACCGGTATTAGCTTTGTTTGTAATGCCCATGGCAATACAGGTTACCCGTTGAGCTCGCACACCGTGTTAACAGCACGCGTCAACAGCACGCGTCAACATAACCGCGGCGCCGGACCCTAGGATACGTACGGGCTAGTGGCCATCTTCGTCCCATCGGTCAGTTCGCTGACCATGAAGTCGTCGAAGAGCGTGGGCGCATGCTCGCGCAGAATCTCCAGGCAGGTCACGGCGAGCATCCTGATCTCGCCGTCGGCGTGTTCGGAGGCGCGCGCCGAGATGAACTGGCGCCACGCCCGGTAGTTGCCGGTGACCACGAAGCGGGTCTCCGTCGCGTTCGGCAAAATCGCGCGGGCGGTCTGGCGCGCCTTCTTGCGTCGCAGCAGCGAGTTCGGCTCCCCCTCCAGGTTCTCCTCGAGCGATTTCAGCAGCTCGTCGTAAATAAAGCGCGTCTCGTCGGCGGCGCGGACGAACATCCGGTGCAACTCTTCGTCCTGCGCGATCAGGGCGGGAACGACGACCTCGCTTTCGTCCTCATGCACGAAACGCTGGCTGAGCTGCGAGAAGGAGAAGTTGCGGTGGCGCAACAGCTCGTTGCCCGCCGCGCGTGAGAGCCCGCGGATGTACATCGTCGCGGTGGCGTGCTCGAGCAGCGCGTCGTGGCCCACGTCGATGATGTGGTGTAGGTATGCACTGTTGGTCGCGGTGTGGGGGTTGGGGCGGTCGAAGGTTTCGTAACAGGCGCGGCCCGCGAACTCCACGATCGCCTCAGCGTCGCTTACACCCTCATCGGGAACCCAGTCCACCCCATCGGGCACGGCGAAGCGGCTCGCGGCGATGAGCTGGACGTCCAGATCTTTCTCTAACGCCATGGGGTTACAGCCCCAGGTACTTGTCCAGCCCCACGGTCAGACCCGGGTGCTCGGCGACCTGGCGCACGCCCGTGAGCACGCCCGGGACGAAGGAGTCGCGGCCGTAGGAGTCCTGGCGGATGATCAGTGACTGGTCCTGGGTGCCGAAGATGACCTCCTCGTGCGCAACCATGCCGGTCATGCGCACGGCGTGGACCTTCACGCCGTCGATGCCGGCCCCGCGTGCGCCGTCGAGGCTCTGTTCGGTGGCGTCCGGCACGGGGTCCATGCCTGCTTCTCGACGAGCCTGGGCAATGCCTTGGGCCGTCTTAATCGCGGTGCCGGAAGGGGCGTCCAGCTTGTGCGGGTGGTGGTACTCCACCACCTCGGCCGACTCGAAGAACGGCGCTGCCTGGCGGGCGAACGCCATGGTCAGCACAGCCGAGATAGCGAAGTTGGGGGCGATGAGAACGCCCACGTTCTCGTTTGCTTGCAGCCATTGGCGCACCTGCTCGTAGCGCTCGTCGTCAAAGCCCGTGGTGCCGACGACGCAGTGGATGCCGTGCTTGATGCAGAACTCCAGGTTGCCCATGACTGCGGACGGGGTGGTGAAATCGACGATGACCTCCGCGCCCTTCTCCGTCAGCAGCGACAGGCTGTCGTCCTGATCAATCTCCGCGACGAGCTCAATGTCCTCGGTGGCCTTGACACCCGCGATGACCGCCGAGCCGACGCGCCCCTTCGCTCCAAGAACTCCAACTTTGATGGCCATGTGCGACTCCTTATATCTCTTTACAACTCAGTTCTGCGTTTGGGTGCCACTTTATCCCCACGGCGTGGAGCGCGGTGAGAGGTGGTTGCGATCCGGGCGCTCAGGGTCACGATTCGTTCACGATCCCGCCCAGATGTCTCACCAGCTCCTGTGAACAAGTTATGTTTGAGTTATGAAACTCACGTCGCGCTACTTTGCTCCTGTCACTCTCGTAACAGCTTTAGCGCTCGGGTCCTGCACGGGGGCACCTGAGAACAACGCCGCCGACCAGGCCCCGAGCGCCACGACAACGGCGGCGACGACAGCCACCACAACGATGACCTCAGTCTCCCCCACCACGACCACCAGCACGGTCATCCCCACTGCCCAGGCACTGTCGGCCGTGGAGGAGACCACGTCGATGGGCCCGTTCGGCACCGACCGCGTCCAGGCCTACCCCGCCCCCGGGACCGAGCTAGTCATCTCCGACGTCCGCGTCGGCTCCCACGACGACTTCGACCGCGTCGTCTTCGAGTTCTCCGGCACCGGCACCCCGGGCTACGTTGCCGGGTACACGCCCGAGCCTCTGCAGCAGGCCTCCGGCTACCCCATCGAGGTCAACGGCCAGGCCTACCTCGAGGTGATGATCCAGGGAACCCCGATGGCGATGCTGAGCCCCAACGACGCCCTGATCGAGACCGGGCCGATGGATCTGGCCGCCGGCAACATCCAGGGTGTCACCCACGGCGGCGTTTTCGAGGCCGACACCCAGTACATCGTGGGCCTGGACAAGCAGCGCCCCTTCAACCTCTACGTGCTGGAGAACCCGGCACGCGTGGTCGTCGACTTCCAGAAGTAAAAACACATCCGCCCTGGCCTTTTGTAAGTGCCGGGGCGGATCTGTGTTTAGGAGGTGACGACGCGCTGGAGGTGGGCGTCGTCAAGCGTGCTAGTCGTCTTCGCCGACGGGGACCAGCGAGATCTTGCCGCGGTTGTCGATGTCGGCGATCTCCACCTCGATCTTCTCGCCGACGTTGACCACGTCCTCGACCTTCTCGATGCGTTGCGAGCCGCCGAGCTTAGAGATGTGCACCAGCCCGTCGGTGCCCGGCAGGATGGAGACGAACGCGCCGAACGCGACCGTCTTGACCACGGTGCCTAGGTAACGCTCGCCGACCTTCGGCATCTGCGGGTTGGCGATGCCGTTGATCTTGTCAATCGCCGCGTCCGCCGATTCGCCGGTCGCCGCGGAGACGTAGATGGTGCCGTCGTCCTCGATCGAGATCTCCGCGCCGGTTTCCTCGGTGATCGAGTTGATCATCTTGCCCTTGGGTCCGATGACCTCGCCGATCTTGGACACAGGCACGCTGATCGCCGTGATTTTCGGCGCGAGCGGGTTCATCTCGTCGGGGCCGTCAATGACCTCCCCCATGGTGTCCAGGATTGCCTCGCGCGCGTCGCGGGCCTGCTCCAGAGCGGACACCAGCACCTCAGAGGGGATGCCGTCGAGCTTGGTGTCGAGCTGCAGCGCGGTGATAAAGTCGGGGGTTCCCGCGACCTTGAAGTCCATGTCGCCGAACGCGTCCTCCGCGCCCAAGATGTCGGTCAGGGCGACGTACTTGGTAGCGCCGTTGACCTCACCGGAGACGAGACCCATCGCAATACCGGCAACCGGGGCCGCCAGCGGCACGCCCGCGTTGTACAGCGACAACGTGGAGGCGCACACGGAGCCCATCGAGGTCGAGCCGTTGGAGCCGAGGGCCTCGGAGACCTGGCGGATGGTGTACGGGAACTCCTCGCGAGTCGGGATCACCGGCACGAGCGCGCGCTCGGCAAGGGCCCCGTGGCCGATCTCGCGGCGCTTCGGCGAACCGACGCGGCCCGTCTCGCCGGTGGAGTACGGCGGGAAGCTGTAGTGGTGGATGTAGCGCTTCGCGGTCTCCGGGTGCAGCGAATCCAGCGTCTGTTCCATCTTGAGCATGTCGAGGGTCGTCACGCCGAGAATCTGGGTCTCGCCGCGCTCGAACAGGGCGGAGCCGTGGGCGCGCGGGATGAGCTCGACCTCGACCTCGAGGTCGCGGATGTCGCTGACCCCGCGGCCGTCGATACGGAAGCCCTCGGTGAGGATCTTCTCGCGCACGATCTTCCTCATCAATGCGTTATAGGCCGCGCGGATTTCCTTGACTGCCTGTGTGTACTCGTCCTCATCGTCGATGTCGAACTTGTCCAGCAGCGCCTCCTCGATCTCTTCCATGTAGGCGTTGGTCGCGTCGTCGCGGTCCTTCTTGCCCTTGATGGCGAGCAGGGTGGCCAACTTCTTCGCGGCCTTCTTCTCCACCGCGGAGTAGACCTTGTCGGAGTATGCAGGAAACAGCGGGAACTCCTGGGTTTCCTTCGCCGTCTCCTCGGCGAGAGCAGCCTGGGCCTCGCACAGCGTCTTAATAAACGGCTTCGCGGCCTCCAGGCCCTCGGCGACGGTGGCCTCGGTCGGCGCGGGAGCACCGTCAGCAACAAGCTTGACGACGCTCGCCCCAGCGCCAGCCTCCACCATCATGATCGCGACGTCACCGTCGACCACGCGACCGGCGACGACCATCTCGAACACGGAGTGGTCGTGCTGCTCGTGGTTGGGAAACGCCACCCACTGTCCCTCGGGGTGCTTGTCGTCGGCGATGAGCGCCATCCGCACCCCGCCGACCGCGCCGGAGACGGGCAGGCCCGAAAGCTGGGTCGCGGCGGACGCGCCGTTAATCGCGACGACGTCGTAGTACTCCTCGGGGTTCATGCTGAGCACTGTGATGACAACCTGGACCTCGTTGCGCAGCCCCTTGACAAAGGTCGGGCGCAGCGGGCGATCGATGAGACGGCAGGCCAGGATCGCCTCGGTGGAGGGGCGGCCCTCGCGGCGGAAGAACGAGCCCGGGATCTTGCCCGCGGCGTACATGCGCTCCTCAACGTCGACGGTCAGCGGGAAGAAGTCGATGTTGTCGCGCGGGTTCTTCGACGCGGTGGTCGTGGCCAGCAGCATCGTGTCCTCGTCGAGGTAGGTCGTGACAGACCCGCCCGCCTGGCGCGCGAGCTGCCCCGTTTCAAAACGGATGGTGCGCGAACCAAAGTCGCCGTTGTCGAGTACCGCGACAGCCTCGGTGATGCCGAAGTCCTCGTCGACGTGGATGTCGAAGCTGTTATTGGGGGTATGCGTGCTCAAAAGATCCCTTTCCTTGGGTGTCTTACGGCGATCGTCGGTGCCGCCGTCCTGCTGGTTCTTCTGTAACCTTTTCTGCAACGCTGCCCGATTCTACCAGGTGGCGCGACATTTACCACCTCTGCGGCGAGCCTGCCCGGGACGCGCCCGCGGGATCAAAAAAAATCGCCCTCCCCCGCGTTCAACAGCGGGAGGGGCGATTGGCGTTAAAAGCCGGTGGGCTTTAGCGGCGCAGGCCGAGGCGAGCGATGAGCTCGCGGTAGCGCTCGACGTTGTTCTCGCGCAGGTACTTCAGCAGGCCACGACGACGGCCGACGAGCAGCAGCAGGCCGCGGCGGGAGTGGTGGTCGTGCTTGTGAAACTTCAAGTGCTCCGTCAGGGAGTTGATGCGCTCGGTCAGCAGCGCGACCTGAGCCTCGGGGGAGCCGGTGTCGGTCTCGTGGACACCGTAGTTCTTCAGAATTTCGCTCTTCTTCTCGGCAGTCAATGCCATGGGTGTACTCCTTTGAGAGTAGATAGATGGTTGTTTCAGTCCGCACGAGCTCGACTACATCGAGCGCTTCAAGCCGATTGCTGGTGCACATGACTGCCGCGGACCGCAGTCGCCCACCGTGCTTAAAGCTTTGACGAGTCTATCCGAGCCGAAGCTGAGAGCCCAAATCACGCTCTAGCTGGAGCTCGGCTCGGTTGCCGCAGCGAGCTTGGTCAGCCGCGACATGAACTGCTCCAGGAAGCGGGCGGTATCGACCCCGACTGCGACGTGCGCCGTCTTCACGGGGTCGTTCAGGCGGGTCTCGTCGCCGATGGTGCGGCCGCGCGTCGGGCCCTCAGTGTCGGTCTTCATGTTGATGTCCACGAGCTGAACCAGCGAGGGGTCGACCGCGACGCCCACCGCCAGCGGGTCGTGCAGCCCGCAACCGCCCAGGTGAGGGGCGGTGGTGTCGTAGGCCTTGATGTAGTAGTCCGTCGCCTCGGCGAGGAAGTCGCCGCCGCGGGTGCCCAGCTCGCGCCACTTCTTCGTCTCCGCGTAGGTCAGCAGCGTCTGCAAGGTGACGTCGAGGCCGATCATGGTCACGTCCTGGGCGCGGCGGAACAGAAGGTCCGTCGCCTCCGGGTCCTGGTTCACGTTCGCCTCGGCCCACGGCGAGACGTTGCCCGGGACGGTCAGCGCCCCACCCATCATGACGATGTGCGCGCGTTTCGCGAAGCTTTCCGACGCCTCAATCGCCGCAGCGATGGTGGTCGACGGTCCCGTGGGCACAACGACCAGGTCGTCGCCGTAACGCTCGACGGACTCCACGAGGAAATCGACGGCGCTTTTCTCCTGCACCGTCGCGACAGGCTCCGGCAGCACCGCGCCACCGACGCCGTTGTCGCCGTGGATGAACGCGGAGATCTCCAGCACCTCAAACGAATCGCGGGCGCGCGCGTGATCCGGGCCGGCGAACACGGGGATGTCCGCGCGGCCGAACAGCTCCAGGATGGCCGCCGAGTTGCGCACCCCGGTCTCTACCAGCACGTTGCCGTAGGTTCCTGTCACGCCGATGAGCTCGAGCTCCGGCGAGCCCAGTGCGTAGGCAAGAGCGAGTGCGTCGTCGATGCCGGTGTCGAGGTCCAGGATGATCTTTCGTGCCATGTGGGTTTCTTACCTTTCGGGGTTTTTCGGATCCGCCGCGAGAATCTGGCGGGTTGTCTCTACGTCGCGGGCCATGCTGTCCAGCAGGTCATAGACAGAGTCGAACTTGACCATGTCGCGGACCTTGCCCACGAACTCGACGCGCGCGAGCCGGCCGTACAGGTCGGCTTCGCGGTCGAGGATGAAGGATTCAACACTGCGGCGGGCATCGCCGAACGTGGGGTTCGTGCCCACCGAGATCGCCGCCGGGTAGCGCACGCCCGGCTCCATGTCGCCCTCGATCGGGCCCTTCTCTTCGCCGTCGACGACGGTGAGCCAGCCTGCGTAGACGCCGTCGGCGGGCAAGGCGGAGATATCGGCGACGTACTGGTTCGCCGTGGGGTAGCCCAGCTCGCGGCCACCGCGGCCCGCGCCGCGCTCGATCTCGGCGGTGACCGCGAAATCGCGGCCCAGGAAGTCCGCTGCCACGCGCACGTCGCCGCGATCCAGTTCCTCGCGCACGGCCGTGGAGCAGACGCGCACGCCGGCGTCGTTAAGCAACGCGACGGTGACCACCTCGATGCCGAACACTTTGCCCAGCTCGCGCATGGTTTCGGCCGTGCCGGCGGCGTCTTTGCCGAAGGTGAAGTTCTCCCCCACCACCACCATGCGCGCACCGAGCGTGCCGGCGAGGACGTCGCGGACGTAGACCTCCGGGCTATCGCCGGCGAGCTCCTCGCGGAAATCGATGACCACGAGGTGGTCGACCCCGAGCTTCTCGATCAGCCGGGCGCGCTCGCTAAACGGAATCAGGGCCTTCGGCGCGCGCTCAGGGGCGAAGATCGCGACCGGGTGCGGCTCGAACGTCATCACCACGCACGGCAGGCCGAGCTCGCGGGCGCGTACCACGGCCTCGCTGATGAGTAGCTGGTGACCGCGGTGGACCCCGTCAAAGACTCCGATGGTGACAACCGTCGCGCCGAGAGTATCCGGCACCTGCCGCAGACCGCGCAAAATATCCACGGGGGATAGACTACGGCATACTGTTTCACTATGAGTTTTGCCCCTGACCCGCTTGCCAGCTCCGGAATCGTTGTGGTGGACAAGCCCGCCGGGATGACAAGCCACGACGTCGTCGCCCGCCTGCGCCGCTTCTTCCACACCCGCAAGGTGGGCCACGCGGGCACCCTCGACCCGATGGCGACCGGCGTGCTTGTCGCCGGCATCGAGCGCGGCACCAAACTGCTCGCCCACCTAGTCGCCGAGGACAAGGTCTACACCGCAACGATCCGGCTCGGGGCCGCGACCACCACCGACGACGCTGAGGGCGAGGTCACCTCCACCGCCGACGCGTCCCACATCACGGACGCAGACATCGCGGCCGGGATCGGCGAGCTGACCGGCGACACCATGCAGGTGCCGTCGAGCGTCTCGGCGATCAAGATCGGGGGCCGGCGCGCCCACGAGCTGGTGCGCTCGGGCGAAACCGTCGACATTCCGCCACGGGCGGTCACCGTGTTTAGCTTCGACGTGTTGGGGGTGCGTCGAGAAGCAAGCGTTGTCGACGTCGACGTGCGCGTGCACTGCTCGAAGGGCACCTACATCCGCTCGCTGGCCCGCGACCTCGGAGCCGCACTCGGCGTGGGCGGGCACCTCACCGCGCTGCGCCGCGAAGCCGTCGGCGCGTTCACGCTCGCCGATTCCCGCAGCCTCACCGAGCTCGAGAACGCCCCCACCCTGTCGCTGAGCCTAGACGAGGCGCTGACCCGCGCCTGGCCGGTGATCGACGTCACGGCCGCGGAGTACGAGGCCCTGGCCATGGGCAAGTGGCTGGAGCCGCGGGGCACACGCGGTGTACACGCCGCCGTCGGCCCCCACGGGCGCGCCGTCGCGCTAGTCAAGGAGCAGGGCAAGCGCCTCTCGACGGTGTTCGTCGCCCGGCCGTCCACCCTGTAGCGTTTAGGCCTCCACGAAGGCCGAGGCGATGACGAAGTTGCCGCGCACCGCCCAGCGCCCCTCAAAAAACGGCACCGGGGTGGGCCTGACCAGGATATAAGCGATGAACGTTCCGTCGGAGCGGATGTCGATCTCGGCGTCCTCGAACCCGAGCCAGCGCCGCGTCATCGGGAACCAGCACTTGTACGTCGCCTCCTTCGCGCAGAACAGCAGCCTGCCCGCCCACTCTTGGCCGTCCGACTTCATCAGGTCGAAGCGGTGGCGCTCCGGCGCGCGCGCGATCTGGTCAATGACGCCCTCCGGCAGCGGCTCCGCGGGCTCGACGTCGAGGCCCATCGACCGCACGTGCGTGCGCGGCGCCGCCACAGCCGCGCGCAGGCCCTCGGTGTGCGTCAGCGAGCCCGTGTACCCGCGCGGCCACAGCGGCATCCCGCTGTCACCCTTCAAAATCGCCTCGCCGGGAGGGACCCCCAGCTCCCGCAGCACCTGGTGCGCGCACCAGCGGGCGTCGCCAAACTCGCCCTTTCGCTTGTCGACGGCCTGACTGACCAACCCCTGTTCCTCCGGGTGTAGCTCCAGGTAGTTGGTCAGGTTGTCGGCCTCGTCGGTGCGCAGGTACACGTAGCGTGCTGCCGAGGGGAACAGTTCGAGATCTTGCATCACTGCCTCAGCTCCATCACCGGGTAGGGCCAGGTGGTGTCCCCGCTGCGCTCGGGCGTGCCCTGCCACTCTCTGGGGTAGCCGAGGGAGACCTCGATGTGGTCTACCCCGTCGACACGCGTGATGCCCGGCATGTGGAGGTGGCCGTAGACCACCGCGCGAGCGTTGTAGCGCTTCGCCCAGGAGCGGGTGTGGCGGGTGCCGCACCACAGCGCGATCTCGGGAAAGTGCAGCCGCGCCACCGGTTCCTGCACCAAGGGCCAGTGGTTGACCAGGATGGTGGGGCCGTCGATACGCGATAGGCGCCTCGTGGTGTAGGCGAGCCGGTCCCAGCACCAGGCGCGGATGTCGACGAAGGGGGCGATCGCGAACTCGTCGGTGAGCACTATGCTCTTTTCCTGCGCGGCGGCCAGCGCTTGCTCCACGGTGAGATTGGGCCCGCGGAAGGAGTAGTCGTAGAGCGTAAACAGCGGCGCGATGGTGACCCCGCCGAACGTTGGGTAGACGTCTTCCGGGGTGATCACCCCGATGTCCCGCAGGGCGTGGACTAAAGCCGCGTACTTCTCCCGACCGCGGTAGCGGTCCGCCGAGCGGGAGAACAGCTCGTGGTTGCCGGGGGCCCATATCACCGTGTCGAAGCGGTTGGCGAGCTTTTCCAGCACCATCACCACCAGGTCGAGGCGCTCGGCGACGTCGCCGGCCACGATCAGCCAGTCCGACGGGTGGGTCGGCCGGATCCGATCAATGTGCGGCCCGTTCGCTTTCACTGCGGCGTGCAGGTCGGACACCGCCCACAGGGTTGTCGTGGTGGTCGCCATGTCAACTTGTTCTATCACACGGCCTCACCCGCGATGGCCCATTTCATCGAACGGAACCGAACGACAACACCCGCAAGCCGGATGACCACGGACGCCAGCAGCCCGGCCCACACACCGGGCAGGCCCCACCCGAAGGCGAGGGCGGCGAGTGTGACGGGGAAGAAGACGCCGAGCACGGAGGCGATAGTAAGCGTGCGCAGGAACGCCACGTCACCCGCCCCGAGCAGCGCGCCGTCGAGTGCGAAGACCACGCCGCCGACGACGATCATGACCACGAGCATCCACCACGGCACGACGAGCTGGTTCACAACGTCCGGGTCCCGGGTAAACAGCGCCCAGATACCGCGACCTGCCAGGGCGAAGACGAGCGCGAGGACGGACGCGAAGACCATGGAATAACGCGTCGCGAACTCACCGACGCGGCGCGCTTGCGTGACCTCGCCGCGGCCCAGCGCCGAGCCCGTGAGTGTCTGCGCCGCGATCGCGAGCGAATCCAGCACGAGGGTAAGGAAGTTCCACAGCTGCAGCAGGATCTGGTGCGCCGCCAGCGCGGCGACGCCGAAACGACCCGCCACCGCCGCGGCGGCAAGCATGGAGATCTGAAACGACATCGACCGCAGGATTAGGTCGCGCCCCATGACGAGCTGGCTGCGGATCACGCCCCAGCGCGGCGCCCACGACCCCTGGTGCGCGGCGTACTCGCGCACCAGGGTGGCCAGGAACAGCGCCGAGGTTATCCCGATGCCCAAGACGTTCGCCCAGGCGGAGCCGACGAGGCCGAAGCGGTCGACGAAAAATGGCAACAGGGCTGCCCCGGGGACGATCCCGCACAGCGTGAGGATGAAGGGCAGCCGCGTGTTTTGCACCCCGCGCAGCCAGCCGTTTCCGGCCATGATGATCAGCGTCAGCGGGATGGCGAGGGCAGCGACGTGCATCCAGCTTGCTGAGGCCGCGGCGGTGGCAGGGTCGTTGGTGAGAAACAGCGCGATGGGCTGGGCGAAGCCCCAGATCAACGTGGCGAGCGCCATGCCGACTGCGACGGCGACCCAGGTGGCTTGCACCCCTTCCGCCACCGCGTCGGCGCGGCGGCCAGCGCCGAAGAGCCGCGACGCTCGCGCGGTGGTGCCGTAGGACAGGAAGGTCAGCTGCACCGTCACGGTGGACTGCACGGCGGTGCCGGCGGCTAGAGCGGCGAGCTCCGCCGTACCCAGCCGGCCCACCACGGCGGTGTCGAGCAGCAGGTAGAGCGGGTTCGCGGCCAGGACACCGAGCGCGGGAAGTGCGAGGCCCAGCACTCTCCGCGGGGTGACCGTCACATCCGCTGTCATGGCAACGCGCCAAGCAGGCTTTCGATCACCTGATCCCGCGTGCCGCGGGCAGAGTACCCGGCCGCGGGCCGGTGGCCTCCCCCGCCGAGCAACCCGGCGACCCGGGCGACGTCGATAGTGACCGAGCGCAGTGAGACGTTCCAATACTGCACGCCCTGCTGTTTGAGCACCACGCCGACGTCGCTGCCCTGGACGCTACGCGCGTAGTCGATGATGCACTCCACCGCCGTCTGGCTCATCAGGTCGATCGCCGCGGCGTCGATCGTGAACACCGACACGGTGTGTCCCCGCACCTCGTAGGCCTCGAGCGAGGCCAGCACCGCGCCGACGTGGCGCATGTCCGCGGGCGTGAGCGCATCCATGAGGTCCATCGCAATCTTGCGGGTGTTAAGACCAAAGTCCATCAGCTCCGCGGCGAGGTGGTGCATCCGCGGCGTCCCCCAGCGGAAGTTGCCCGTATCCGTGACCAACCCCGCGTACAGGCAGTACGCGATGTCGGCGTCGAGTGCCACGTTCATGTGGTAGAACAGCTCCCGCACGATCGCGGTGGTCGACTCCGCGGCCACCACGAGGTTGCGCGCACCGAACAGCGGGTTCGACGCGTGGTGGTCGACCACCAGCACCCGCGCAGGGTCGGCCTCGACCGCCGCACAAAACGCGCCAGTGCGGTCGGCCGAGGCGCAGTCGACGGTGACGATGAGGTCCTCGGTCGGCGGCTCGCAGGTGTAGGTAATCTCGTCGACGAACGGCACCGTCGCCAGGTTGCCCGGGTGTGGGGCGCGCTGGCCGATGTACGCGTTCGCCGTGATCCCGAGTTGGCGCAGCCCCGCCATCAGCGCGCAGGCCGAGCCCACCGCGTCGGCGTCGGGCTTGATGTGCGTGACGACGGCGACCGAGGGGGCGTCGACAAGCACGCGCGCGGCGGCGGCGAACTCGGACTCGAGGCCGGGGAACATCTGCGCCATGAACCTACTCTTCGACGTTTCTGTAGGGGTTGCCCTCACCCGCCGGCTTCGCACCCTCGCGCAGGCGCGCGAGCTCGGCGTCGCGGGCGCGTGCGCGGTTGAGCAGCTCCTCCATCCGCGCGGAGGCCTCCGGCACCGTGTCCATCTCAAACGAGATCGTCGGCGTGAAGCGCACGTTGAGCTGGTCGCCCACGATCTTGCGGATCTGCCCGCGGGCGCGGTGCAGCGCCTCGGCGGCTTGGTCGTAGTCCGGCTCGTCGTTGATGTTGCGCCCGCGGACGGTGTAGTACACCGTCGCGTCGTGCAGGTCGCCTGTGACCCGAGCGTCAGTGACCGTGACCAGCTCCAAGCGCGGATCCTTCACCTCGCGCTCGATGGAGGACGCAACGATTGTCTGAATCTGCTTCGCCAAACGCTGCGCGCGTGAGTTGTCAGCCATGTCATCTCCTTAAGTCTTACTCGGGTCCGATAACGTACCCACTCATTCTAACCATGTGGAAAAACCCCACCCCCTAGTGAACTGCTCCCCATTAGTTGGACTGAGAAATCAGTTACCAACTAGTGAGGAGCAGTTTCCATTGAGAGCACGAAGTTCGCTGAGCGAACATCAGCGTGAGCAGCTGGTGGAGTGTTTCGAGCAAGGCATGAGCTACGGAACCGCTGCCAAGACTCTTGGTGTCTCCAAATACGCCGTCCGTACGCTGCGTCGTCGGTTTCAGCTGCATGGCAGGCTATGTCTTGTGGAGAAACCGACAAAGCAGCAGCACTCGTTCGACATCAAGAAGGAAGTTGTCCAACGCCACCTTGCCGGCGAGACAAAGATGGATCTTGCACGCGAGTTTGGCCTGTCGTCAGACCAACTCGTCAAAGATTGGTCCCGGAAATGGCGTAAAGGTGGCGATGACGCGTTAAAACCGAAGCCGAAGGGCAGGCCCAAAGGCTCGTCCGCGCCGAAGAGGCTCACGGAAGAGGAGAAGCTGCGCCGCCAGATCGAGCGGTTGGAAGCGGAAAACGCCTACCTAAAAAAATTGCGGGACTTGAGGAACCAGGGACACGTCTGAAAGTCCAGGCGATCGTCATCCTCAAGTCGCACCACCGCCTGGAGTACCTGCTAGAGGCAGCAGGTATCCCGCGGTCGACGTTCTTCTACCACCAGAAACGACGCGGTGAGCCGGATAGGCATGCTGTGCTCAAAGACGCGATCCGGGAGAGCTTCGAACGCAACAAGCATCGCTACGGCTACCGGCGAGTACTACTGGACCTGCGTAATCAGGGGTGGGTGGTCAACCACAAACTCGTCTACAAACTCATGCATGAGATGGGTCTTCGAGCCAAGGTCCGCCAGCACAGGCCTTACATCTCCTACTCCGGAACCGTCAGCCGCATCGCTGACAACAAGCTCGAGCGCAAATTCACCCCGGATAAGCCAAACACCGTCTTTGTCAGCGATGTCACCGAGTTCAGAATCGCAGGCCGCAAGGTGTATTTGTCGCCGGTGATGGACTTGTTCGACCGCTCAATCGTCGCTCACACCGTGGCTACATCGCCGTCGACAGCATTTACCACCGATTCTTTATCCAAGGCGATCGCAGCGTGTGCACCTGAAACCGGGTGGATGATGCACACCGATCAAGGTTTCCAGTACCAGCACTCGACTTGGCGCAAACTCATTGACGAACACGGTGGTGTTCAGTCGATGTCGCGTAAAGCCAACTGTTACGACAACGCGGTCATGGAGAACTTCTTTGGACACTTGAAAACCGAGATGTACCACGGTGAAGTTTTCGACACGGTCGCAGAGTTCAACCAAGCGATCGACGAGTACATCGGGTGGTACAACACCGAACGCGTCCAACAACGACTAAAGGGTCTGACTCCGATGCAATATCGGAATCAGACCCTTCAACCCCTAACCGCCTAGAATTAAACCAGTCCAACTTTCGGGGGCTAGTTCACTAGCGAAGGAGATGGGGCTTTTGCTTATCGGCGCCGCGTTGCCACGTGCGTCGATAAGCGTGGCGCGGCTCTTAGTCGCGCGGAACCTCAACCATCTCGTAGACCTGGACCACGTCGTCGACCTGGATGTCCGGGTAGGACAGGACCATGCCGCACTCGTAACCCTTGTCCACCTCCGTGACGTCATCCTTCTCGCGGCGCAGCGACTGGATCGTCGCGTCCGTGGTGATTACGTTGCCGTCGCGCACCAGGCGGCACTTCGCGTTGCGACGCACCTTGCCCTCGGTGACCATGCAACCAGCGATGAGGCCGACTGCGGAGGCCTTGAAGATCTGGCGGATCTCCGCCGCGCCGATCTCGCGCTCCTCGTAGACAGGCTTGAGCATGCCCTTGAGAGCGGCCTCGACATCGTCGATGGCCTGGTAGATCACCGAGTAGTAGCGGATCTCCACGCCCTCGTTGCCGGCTTCCTCGGTCGCCTTACCCTCAGCGCGAACGTTGAAGGCGACGATCACCGCGTCGGAAGCGGCAGCCAGGACCACGTTGGTCTGGGTGACCGCACCGACGCCGCGGTCGATGATGTTGACCTCGACCTCGTCGTCGATCTCGATCTTGAGCAGCGCCTCCTCCAGGGCTTCCACCGAACCAGCGTTGTCGCCCTTAAGGATGAGGTTGAGCTGGCTGGTCTCCTTGAGAGCCGCATCCAGGTTCTCCAGGGAGACGCGCTTCCTGCGGCGCGCCTGCATCGCGGAACGCTTGCGGGCGTCACGCTGCGCGGCGATCTGGCGAGCGATGCGGTCGTCCTCGACCACGAGCAGGTTGTCGCCCGGGCCGGGAACGCCGTTGAGGCCCTGGACCTGGACGGGGCGGGACGGGCCCGCCTCCTCGACGTCGTTGCCCCACTCGTCGACCATGCGCCGCACGCGGCCGAAGTTGCCACCGACGACGATGGAATCGCCGACGCGCAGGGTACCGCGCTGCACGATCACCGTGGACACCGGGCCGCGGCCGCGGTCCAGGTAGGACTCGATGGCCAGACCCTGGGCGTCCATGTCCTCATTCGCGCGCAGATCCAGCGCCGCGTCCGCGGTCAAAAGGACGGCCTCGAGCAGCTCGTCGATACCGGTGTTGTTGCGCGCCGAGATGTCAACGAACATCGTGTCGCCGCCGTACTCCTCCGGCACGAGGCCGTACTCGGTGAGCTGGCCGCGGATCTTGTCCGGCTGCGCCTCGGGCTTATCAATCTTGTTCACAGCAACCACGATCGGCAGATCCGCTGCCTTGGCGTGGTTGATCGCCTCAACGGTCTGGGGCATCACGCCGTCGTCGGCGGCGACGACGAGGATGGCCAGGTCCGTCGACTGCGCACCACGGGCACGCATTGCGGTAAACGCCTCGTGGCCCGGGGTATCCAGGAACGTGATGGTGCGCGGCTCATCCTCCAGGGTGACGGTGGTCTGGTACGCACCGATGCCCTGGGTGATGCCGCCGGCCTCGCCGGAGCCGACGTTTGCCTTGCGGATCGTGTCCAGCAGGCGGGTCTTACCGTGGTCGACGTGGCCCATGACGGACACCACCGGCGGGCGTTGCGCCAGGTCTTCCTCGTCGCCCTCGTCCTCACCGAACTGCAGGTCGAAGGACTCGAGCAGCTCGCGGTCCTCGTCCTCCGGCGAAACAACCTCAACCTCGTAGTTGATCTCGGCGCCGAGCAGCTGCAGGGTTTCCTGTGGCACGGACTGGGTAGCCGTCACCATCTCACCGAGGTTGAACAGGGCCTGAACCAGGTTTGATGCCTCGGTGCCGATCTTCTCCGCGAAGTCAGCCAGCGACGCGCCCTGGCGCAGGCGGACGGTCTTGCCGCCGCCGTCGGGCAGGCGAACGCCACCGATGACGTTCGGTGCGTGCATCTCCTCGTACTCGCTGCGCTTCTGACGCTTCGACTTGCGACCACGCCCAGGGGCGCCGCCGGGACGGCCGAACGCGCCAGCGGTACCGCCGCGGCGACCGCCGCGACCGCGGAAACCGCCGCCTGCGGGACCACCGGGGCCACCCTGGCCACCGCGGCCACGGCCGCCACCAGGTCCACCCTGGCCACCACGACCACGGCCGCCGGCAGCGGACTTCGTCGGCATCTGGGTCGGCGACGGGTGTGCCGCCATATCGGCCGGCGACGGGCGCTTGCCGCCCGGGCGCGGGCCGGGACGGCCTTGACCCTGGCCAGCGCGCTCTTGGCCCTGGCCACCACGGCCACGACCTGCTGCCCCACCGGGGCCACCGGCCGCACCGCGGCCACCGCCTGGGCGAGGTGCCGGGCGCGGGCCACCCTGGTTCGAAGAGAACGGGTTGTTGGCCACGCGCGGGCGCCCGCCCGGCTTCGGCATCGGACGAGGCATCGCGCCCGGGGTCGGCCCACCCTCGCCGGAGCCCGGTTTGGGCGCTGCCGGCGACTGTGGCTTCGGTGCGCCCGGCCTCGGGGCAGACGCGGCCGACTTGGCGGGCTGCGCAGGAGTCGGTGCGCTGGGCTTTGCGGCAGCCGGCTTCGGTGCGCCGGGCTTAGCTGCAGCCGGCTTCGCGGCGGCAGGCTTGGGCGCCCCAGGCTTTGCAGCCCCGGGCTTCGCGGCGCCAGCGGCGCCAGGCTTCGGCGCAGCAGGCTTATCACCGCCCGGCTTGGGCGCGCCCGACTTCTGGCCCTTGTCGGCGTCCGCTCCGTAGAACGCCTTCATCTTCTTCACCACCGGCGGTTCGATGGTCGACGATGCGGTTTTCACAAACTCGCCCTGGTCTTTCAGGGTTGCGAGCAGTTCTTTACTTGTTACGCCGAGCTGTTTCGCCAGTTCGTGTACACGTAGCTTTCCGGACACTTGTCTCCTCTGTGTTATTTCTAGGAGCCAGTGCCGGTGCGCCATCGAAATGGCGGCTACTGACCCCTAGAGGTTGTCATCGACTTTCATCGCTGATGCTGCTTCATGGTTGCGTACTCATCAGTGTTCGGTCTTCCTATCCTTATGTGGGTCGTTCGCGCGATCCGCGAGGTACGTCCTTACATGACCTAAATCCACGGGTGTGGACACGCGCAGGGCTCGGGCGAATGCCTTTCGCCTCTCCGCGAGCTCGAATGCATCCAGTGTTGGGGTGATCCACGCTCCCCTTCCGGGGAGCGTCGCGGTCGGATCCGCCAGGATCCGGCCGGACCCGTTCGGGTCGGCCACCACGCGGAGCAGTTCGGTGCGGGGACGTGCCCCGCGCGTTGCGATGCAGGTGCGGATGGGCGTCGTGCGCTGCTTCTCGCGTGCGCCTTGCATCATCCTCGCCTTGTCCTCACTTCCGGTGTGCCCGCAACTGGTGTGCGGTTTTAAGCCGTAGTCAACTTTACGCCACAGCGGGCGAAAATAGTACTTACACCCGCTACGCAGGTTTTCGCGCGTGAAGCGAACTAGGCCTGCGAGGCGTCGGCCGCGTCGGAGTGGATGTCGATCTTCCACCCGGTCAGGCGCGCGGCCAGGCGCGCGTTTTGGCCTTCCTTGCCGATCGCCAGCGAGAGCTGGTAGTCCGGCACCGTCACCCGCGCGGCCTGGCCCTCGAGGTCGAGCACCTCGACGCGCACGACCTTCGACGGCGCGAGAGAGTTGCCGACGTATTTCGCCGGGTCCGCGGAGTAGTCGATGATGTCGATCTTCTCCCCGCCGAGCTGCTGCATGATGTTGGTCACGCGCGCGCCGCGCGGCCCGATGCAGGCGCCCTTGGCGTTAACGCCCTTGACCTTGGCCTGGACGGCCACCTTGGAGCGGTGCCCCGCCTCGCGGGCAATCGCGACGATCTCGACGGTGCCATCGGCGACCTCAGGAACCTCGAGCGCGAATAGGCCGCGCACGAGTTCCGGGTGGGTCCGAGACAGGTTGACCTGGACCTTCTGCTCACCCTTGTTCACACCCACGACGAACGCCTTGATGCGGTCGCCGTGCTTGAGCTTCTCGCCCGGAATCTGCTCCGCCGGCAGCAGGATGCCGTCCTGCGGGTCGGCCTCCGTGCCGAGCTCGACGACGATCAGGCCGCGCGCCTCAGCGTTCGCATCGCGCTGGACGACGCCCGAGACAACCTGTCCCTCAAACTCGGAGTACTCGGTGAAGGCGCGGCCCGCCTCCGCCTCGCGCACGCGCTTTTTAATGGCGTCGAGCACCGTGGGCGCGCCGATGCGCGAGAAGTTCACGGGGGTGTCGTCGTACTCGGAGATCACCGCGCCTTCATCGTCTACCTCGCTGACCAGCACGGAGACGTCACCGGTGTCGGCGTCGATCTCGACTCGGGCCTTCTGCCCCTCGGCCGGCGGGGTCTCGCGGTAGTCGCGGTACGCCCATAGCAGGGCCCTGGCGATGGTTTCGAGCAAGTCGTCACGGTCGATGCCGTGCTCGACGGAAATTACCTTCAGGGCGTTGAGGTCAATATTCACTTGTTACCTTTCAGTTGGCCGCGCGTTCAGCGGCCTGGTCGAACGAGAGCTCCGCCAGCTCGTTCTGCGCGGCGGGCGGTGTGTTGAATTCAATTTCTACCACCGCAGGTGCCAATCCCGAAACCGGGCGCACCTCGGGCCGCGGCTGTTTCTGCGCGGTGGGAATGAGCACGACGTTCTCTTCCGCCGCGTCGAGCGCACCGATTCGGAACTTCTCCTCGCCGACGGCGACGAGGCGGCCGCGGTTGCGGCGCCAGTGGCGCGGCTCGGTCAGCGGCAGGTCGACACCGGGGGTGGTCACCTCGAGGGTGTAGCCAGCGCCGAAGTTGATCTCCCCTGCGTTCTCGCGGGCGTCGAAAAGCTCGCTGAGCTCGTTGCTGACTACCTCAAGCTCGTCGAGGGTGGGGTGCGCGTCCGAGTCAAGCGCGATAACAACCTGTGACTTCTTCCCGGCGGCGACTGTGCGCACCTTCTCCACGTCCATCCCGTACGCCGCGGCGATGGGCTCAATCATCCTGGTCAGTTCGTCGACTCCTGGAAATGCCATGCGCTCTAGCCTATCGTGTAGCGTTTTCGGGGTGAAAAGACTGCTCGTGATACTGCCGGCCGCCGTGCTGCTGACGTCGTGCACCGTCATGGACATCGTCGGACCGCGCGCGAACGGCGAGATCATGACGCTGGCACGGCAGGCGAGCGCGGATCAGTTTTCGCTCGACGACGCCGCCGCGGCCGAACTGCGCGCAACTCAGTCTTCCCAGCTAGTCGCCGAAGCGCAGCGGCTGTGCGGCACCGATGACGCTGGCAACCCGCCGTCGTCCTGCGACGTGAGCTTCGGGGACACCGATCTTCCCGCCGGCGCCGCGGACGTCGAAGCGATGATTGATCAGGTCCGCGCCGCGACCGTGACGGCGGCGGGAAAGGTCCCGGAGGATTCGGTTGACCTGGTTGTTTCCCAGGCCATCGACACCGTCGCCATCGCGCCCGTCGAGCTCGAGGGCATCGCGCTTGACGACGCCCCAGCGGCCGACCTCGACTCCGCCCGCGACATGCTGCGCCGTGAGTACGCGCTCGAGTACGGCATTGGGCTCGCCACCGCCTGGGCCGACGACGCGCTCCTCGCGCGTATCGACGCTCTGCGCAGCGCCTCCGACGCCCGCCGCGAAGCCCTGACCGCCGCCCTGGAGCCCACCGGCGACGTGCCGCAGCCGCTCGCGGGCTACGAATTCGCCGAAGGCGGCACCCCCACCGACCCCGCATCCGCTGCTGAGCTGGTGCAACGCCTCAACGCGGACTTGGTCACGCAGTGGCACCACGCGGCGGCGGGAGCGGACGACGCACAGTGGCGCGACGCCGCGATCAGGCTCGCGGCGCACGCCCAGCGCGCCTGAGGTGTCGTGACGATGTCGTAAAATACCGCAGGTGACACAACAACGTATAAAACACTTGCGATGGGTATCTCTCGCGATCATCGCCGTCGCGGCCTTCCTGATCAGCCTCGGGCCGATCGATTCGCCCAACTCGCCCACGGCCATGCTGCCGGACGGCTTCGACTCCACCGAGGTTGCCGCGCAACGCGCCGCAACTGAGGGCGAGGGCTCGGCGGCGGTCGTGCTGTTCACGGGCTTGAGCCCGGAGACTCTCCCGCAGCTTCAGGGCAAGGCTGAGGAAATCGGCGGGCCGTTAATCCCGAACGAATCCGTCGACGCGGCGATCGTCCCCGTCGAGGTCACCTCGGAGTCGCTCACCGACAACGTCGACGTGGTCGAATCCTTGCGGGCCACGGCCGCCGACGGCCTGCCCGAGGGCGTGGAGTCGCAGGTCACCGGCCCCGCTGCAATCGAGGCGGACCTGTCCGGCGTGTTCTCCGGCGCCAACGTCACCCTGCTCGCGGTTACCGCGATCATCGTCGCGGTGCTGCTGGTGTTTACCTACCGCTCCCCCATCTTGTGGATCATCCCGTTGCTCGTCATCGGCATCGCCGACCGCCTTGTCGCCACGACCTACCCCCGCGTCCTGGACGCCGTGGGCATGCAGTGGAACGAATCCACCGGCGGCATCCTCTCGGTGCTCGTCTTCGGCGCCGGAACCAACTACGCGCTGCTGCTGATCTCGCGCTACCGCGACGAGCTCACCCGCACCGAGAACCGGTTTGAGGCGATGTTCCGCGCCTGGAAGCCGACGGTAAGCACGATCGTCGCCTCGGCGGCCACAGTGGCCCTCGGCGTGCTGTGCCTGCTCCTTTCGCACACCCCCACCAACCGCGCGCTCGGCCTCTCCGCAGCGTTCGGCGTGGGCGTTGCGCTGTTCTTCGGGGCGTTCGTCCTACCCGGCATCCTCATCCTGTTCGGCAGGTGGATCTTCTGGCCGAAGACGCCGAAGGTCGGTGACACCACCGAGCACCGCGTGTTCGATGCGGTGGGGCGCCTCGTCTCGGCCCGGCCCGCCGCCGTGCTCGGGTCTTCGCTGGTCATCCTGGGCATCATGTGCGCTGGCGCACTGCGGATCAGTACCGGGCTAACGCAGTCCGACCAGTTCATCGACACCCCCGAATCGATCACCGCGGCCGACGACCTCAGCGAGGCCTTCCCGAACATGTCGGCCACTCCCGCCATCGCGCTCACGTCTGACCCGGAGGCCGCGACGGCATCGCTCGAAGGCGCGGGTCTTAGCGTGATGGACTCGGGCAACGGGTCGCTGCAGGTCTCGGGCGGCGACACCGCGGAGATCCGCGATGCTCTCGCCGGCACCGACGCCAAGGTGGGCGGGCTCGACGCCGAACTCTACGATACCGAGCAGGCCGCTGCCGAGGACCGGATGATCATCTTCCCAGTCGTGTTGCTGCTGATCTTCGTCTCACTCATCCTTCTACTGCGCTCGGTCGTCGCCCCCGTGGTCATGACCGCCTCAGTACTGCTGACCAACGTCGCAGCCCTGGGCATCGGCTGGTGGGTTTCCCACTACATCGTCGGATTCGAGCGCTTCGATTCCACGACCCCGCTCTACGCGTTCGTGTTCCTCGTGGCCCTCGGCATCGACTACACCATCTTCCTGGTGACCCGAGCGCGCGAGGACTCCGCCGAGCTGGGCACGCGCCGCGGCATCCTCACCGCGCTGTCTACCACGGGCGGCGTGATCACCTCGGCCGGTATCTTGCTCGCGGCAGTCTTCGCCGCCCTCGGCGTGCTCCCCCTGGTCGCGCTCGCGCAGATCGGCATCGTGATCTGCCTGGGCGTGCTGCTCGATACCCTGATCGTGCGCAGCCTAATCGTGCCTTCGGTCGTCGAGCTGCTTGGCGACAAGTTCTGGTGGCCCGCGAAACCCGGGGCGCTCGCCGAGCGCTAGCCCGCGGCGACGAGCTCGCGGACCTTGGCCACGATGTCCGCGCTCGCCACCTCGAGGGTTTCGCCGCCGCGGATACGCAGCTCCACGATCCCGTCCGCAAACGAGCGCCCGAGGATGACGATGAACGGCATTCCGAGCAGCTCAGCGTCTTTGAACTTGACTCCCGGTGACATCTTGGGACGGTCGTCGAAAAGCACCTCGAGCCCAGCGGAATCGAGCTCGGCGGCGATGTCCTCGCCGGCCTGAAGGGCTGCGGCATCCTTGTTCGCCACCACCACGTGCACCTGGTACGGCGCGATGGCGACCGGCCAGACGAGGCCCTTGTCGTCGTGGCGCTGCTCGGCCACGACCGCCATCATGCGGGAAACGCCGATGCCGTAGGAGCCCATGGTGGGCACGGCGCGCTTACCGCCCTCGTCGAGGATCTGCACGTCCATCGCCTCGGTGTACTTGCGCCCGAGCTGGAAGATGTGCCCCAGCTCGATACCGCGCGCGAGCTTGACGGTGCCGTTGCCGGAGGGGGAAGGATCGCCCTCGCGCACCTCGGCGGCCTCCACGAAGCCGTCGACGACGAAGTCGCGGCCGGCAACCAGGCCGACGACGTGGCGCTCGTGCGCATCCGCACCGGCGATCCACGACGTGCCGTCGACCACGCGCGGGTCGGCGTAGACGGTGACCCCGTTGGCCGCCAGCGCGCGCGGGCCGACGTAGCCCTTGACCAGAAAGTCCGTGCGGGCGAAGTCTTCCTCGCTCGCCAGCTCGAAGGTCGCCGGGGCCAGGGAGGCCTCGAGGCGCTTCTCGTCAAGTTCGCGGTCTCCGGGGATCAGGATGCCGGTCAGGCGCGGGCCGACGGGGGCGCCATCGTCGTCAGTGAGGCGCGGGTCGTCGACCTTGAGCACCATGCACTTGAGCGTGTCGGCGGCGCTGACCTGCCTGCCCTCAACGGTCACGCCCTGGGCGTTGGCCCACGCGACGAGCGCGTCGATCGTTTCGGCCCGCGGGGTGTCGTGCTCGACCGCGTCCGGCAGCCCCTCGATCGGCTGCGGCTCGGGCGCGACGGTCACCACGGCTTCGACGTTCGCGGCGTAGTCGCCGGCCGACGAGATGACGAACGTGTCCTCACCGTTGTCGGAGTACGCCAGGAACTCCTCGGAGGCGGAGCCGCCCATCGCGCCGGAGGTCGCCTTGCAGATCTCGTAGCGGATCCCGACGCGGTCGAAGACGCGCTGGTAGGTGGCGCGGTGCTTGGCGTAGGACTCTTCAAGCCCCGCGTCGGTCATGTCGAAGGAGTAGGAGTCCTTCATCACGAACTCGCGTCCACGCAGGATGCCGGCGCGCGGGCGTGCCTCGTCGCGGTACTTCGTCTGGATTTGGTACAGCGTGACCGGGAAGTCCTTGTAGGAGGAGAACATGGATTTCACCGCGGAGGTGAACATCTCTTCGTGCGTCGGGCCGAGCAGCATGTCCGCGCCTTTGCGGTCTTTGAGGCGGAACAGGTCGTCGCCGTATTCGGTCCAGCGGTTGGTCAGCTCGTAGGGCTCGCGCGGCAAAAGCGCGGGAAATAGCAGCTCCTGGGCGCCCATTGCGTCCATTTCCTCGCGCACGACGGTCTCAATCTTGCGCAGCGTGCGCAACCCCAGCGGCAGCCAGGAGTACACGCCTGGCGCGGCTCGGCGGACGTAACCGGCGCGCACCAGCAGCTTGTGGCTGGGCACCTCGGCATCAGCCGGGTCTTCGCGCAGGGTGCGCAGGAAAAGCGAGCTTAGGCGTGTGATCATGCGCAACATCTTATCCCCTAGTCTGTTCTGCATGCTGATCGTGTTGCCCCCTTCCGAAACCAAGGCCCCCGGCGGCTCCCCATCACCCATGAGCCTGTCGTTCCCCGCCCTCGATCCCGTGCGCAGCTCGCTTCTCGACGACCTTTCCACGCTGCCCCTGCCAGCAATGATGTCGGCCCTGAAACTGCCCGAGTCCAAAGCCGACGAGGCCGCGGACAACCAGCGGTTGCGCACCGCGCCCGTCATGCCCGCGCTGCTGCGCTACACGGGCGTGCTTTACGACGCCCTCGACCCCGCCACCCTGCCTAAAGAGGCGTGGTCGCGCCTCGCTATCGCCTCCGCCCTGTTCGGCCTGGTGCGCGCCGACGACCTGATCCCGCGCTACCGCCTCTCGGGAGGCTCCAAACTGCCGGCTGCCGACGGCACCGTGCCGACGATGAAGGCGCGCTGGGGGGCGTCGATAAGCGACGTGCTCTCGGGGCTGGGCTTCATCGTGGACATGCGCTCCGGGGCGTACCTGTCGCTCGGGCCCGTGCCCTTTGCGGTGACGGTGCGTGTGGAAACGGAGGTCGACGGGCAGCGCAAGGTGGTCAGCCACTTCAACAAGCGTTACAAGGGCGAGCTGGCGCGCGTGCTTGCGCTGGGGCCGGACGTCTCCTCCGCCGATGGGGTTGCGGAGGTGGCGCGTGACGCGGGGTGGACCGTGGAGGTCAACGGTGAGCAAGTGACGCTGGTGGTTGACTGAGCCCGCACGCCAGCTTGACCTCGGCCACGAACTGGTCGCCGTGACGGATGAGGGCCGTGGGGCTGTAGCGGCGCATGTGGTAGCCGCTGTTGAGCAGATCCTTCTCGCGCTCCCGCTCCTTTCTCAGCATGTCATCCGTGCGACCGTACGTTGTCCCGTCGTACTTGACCTCGCCGTCGATCTCCACGACGACCCTTTGCCCGATGAGCAGGTCGACCTCGTAGTGGCTGAGCTTCACGTTGACGCGGATCGGCCCGATCCCCGCATCGATGAGCAGCGCGCGGGCGTAGCTTTCGTACGGCGAGCGCACGTTGTCGATTGCGTGGGCAAACGCGCGCCGCACCACGCCGATCCCCTTGCGCCTGCCGAGCTTGCGGATCTCGAACGCAATATTGGCCCGCGGATGCCTGCCCAGCAGCCAATCCATGGCCACGAGACCCTCGCGGAACCCGTGGCGCAGCGCGATATCGATACCCGTGCGGATCTCCGACGTCACCCGCACCCCGTCGACCTGCGTGAGCTCGTCGCCCCGGTACGCCCCGCTAAGGTAGGTGCACCCGCGCGGCCAGTTGCTATTCGACGGCCGCCTCCCCGTCGCCGGCACCAACTCGATCGCCTCGGGCGTCGTCGCGATCACGGGCATCCCGTGGATACGCGCTGCGGACCGCCCACCCAGTGCCGCCTTTCTCACCGTCTTGCCGACGGCCCACGCACGCAGCCACTCCTTCTCGTACCGTTTCAGCTCGCCGAGGATGGAACGGTGGCACACGAACCGCGCCGAGACCGGGACCAGCTCCTCTGCAGCGAGGGCTCGGAGGAACTCGTGGTCGTTATTCTAGGCGCCGCAGGTGTCGACGAGGCATTTCACCAGGCGGAGCTTGCGCTGTATGTCCATGCGGGCAGCATTACCCAGATTTCTGGCCCCCGCTTTGGGGTGTTGTTTGGCTGTGGATAACCCGGGACTTCTCCACAGATTCGCGGCGTTGTCGGGGTCTGGGGGAACCCTGCCGTTAGTTGGGCTCGGTTGGTCTAGTGCACTGCTTGGTTTGGACTGCGCGTTTTTGGCGTCTGGGGGGGCGACGGCAGGCTTGCGGGGGCTGCTGCGCAGTTTGGACTACGCGTTTTGGGGCTGTGGCCGACTTGCGACCTGGGCTTTTGTTCTCGGGTTCTGCGAAACTGCGCAGTCCCGGTAGCGGGCCGCCGGGAGGCGTGCCGGGGCTACCGCACAATTTGGACTGCGCAATATAGCGCCCCAGCCAACCAGCAACCACCCCAACCACCCCCGAATTTATCAATTTATCAACAACGGCCAATTATCAATTTATCAATCATGTAGGATTGCACCCATGCCAAACCCCTTCCGCCCCACATTCGGCGCGAGCCCGCGCGTCTGGGCTGGTCGCGAAGCCGTGATCGACGAGTTCGGCCGCGCGCTAAAGAACGGCCCCGGCGACCCGCACCGCAGTGTCATCATCTCCGGTTCCAGGGGAATCGGCAAGACGGTGCTGCTCACGGAGCTCGAGGACGTCGCGAAGGAGCAAGGCTGGATCGTCGTGCGCGCCTCGGGCCGCGAGGGCATGGCGGAAACTCTGACCAATTCCGCGATCCCGGAGAACATTGAGCAGCTCGAGCCCCAGGGCGACCGCAAGCTCACCGGGTTCAACATCGCCGGCGTCGGCGGCGTGCGCAGCGAACTGTTGGAGAACGACACCACCCCGCGCCTGGTCACCCGGCTGCACGAGCTGCTTAGCAAGCTGCGCGGAACAGGTGTGCTCATCACCATCGACGAAGTCCAGGACGCCAACCCGGCGGAACTGACCCAGATCGCGGTTGCTTACCAGGACCTCGTGCGCGACGACGCGGAGATCGCCCTCGCCATGGCCGGGCTCACCCAGGGCGTCAACCGGCTACTCGACCTGCCCGGCGCGACATTCCTTCGCCGCGCGCGCCACTACGAGCTCGGCCCGCTCACGCTTGACGACGCCACCACCACCCTCCTCGACACCGCCCGCCACGCCGGGCGCGAGTTCAACATCGACGCCGCCCACACCGCAAGCCGGATCACGCAGGGCTACCCCTACCTCGTTCAGCTCGTCGGCTACCTCGCGTGGGAGGCACAACCGACCGGGCCGATCAGCCTGGACGCCGTCGAGGCGGTGCGCGAGGAGGCCATCGGCCGGCTTGGCACGCAGGTGCACCAGCCGTCGCTTCGCGACGTCCCCCCGCGGCAGCGTGAGTACCTCGACGCCATGGCGCACATTGAAGCCCAGACAGGCCGGTCGGAGATTTCTGCGAAGGATTTGGCGGTGGCGTTGGACAAGCCGTCGACAAGCTTGTCCGATACTCGCGGGAAGCTCATCGAGCGAGACCTGATTCTGCCCGCGGGGTGGGGCGAGGTGACATTCGCGCAGCCGTATTTGGGCGACTACCTGCGCAACCAGAACAAGCCACGGCGGATCAGCTAACGGGAGACTCCGCGCGACGCACCGCAGGCAGGTCAACTAACCCGAAATTGCTATGGAACCTCAACGCTTGGACCGCATTTCTGTGAAGTTGGGCGATTGATGTTCCGGAAATGCTGACGCTTTCGCTCTTGGGCACGCTGTTTGGGACGAACACGGTCCTCAATGGCTACGGGCCATATGTGCTCGTGGGACTCGGTCTCGTGGTTTTCATCGAGTCCGGAGTGCTCTTTCCATTCCTCCCCTGCGACTCACTGCTGGTTGCGGTCGCAGCTCTCAAAGACAGCTTGGGGCTGTACGCGTGGGAGATTATCGCGACGGCAATCGTCGCGGCGATCCTCGGCGACCAAGTGGGGTTCTATCTGGGCAGGCGGTTCGGCAGGAAGTTGTTCTCTGACAACGCGCGCATCCTGCGCACCGACCGCCTCCAAGCTGCGGAAGACTTCTTCCGTCGACGAGGCCCCTTCGCTTTGGTCCTGGGCCGCTTTGTTCCTATCGTTCGTACTTTCGTGCCGTTCGCGGCGGGCACTGCTCGCCTGTCGTATCCGCGGTTTGTGGGCTGGAACGTCGCGGGAGCCGTCTTCTGGGTTGTTCTCATGGTGTCCGTGGGCGTTTTCTTCGGCGACATTTCCGGGCTCGCGCACTCCATCGACTTCGTGATTATCGCCGTATCGGCCATCTCCATCCTGCCCGTACTCGTTGGAGTGGCCAAGAAATGGCGCCGGGAAAAGGCTTATCAGCCTTCGCGCGTGAGCTAGGCCCCCGCCCGCAGCACCGTGTACCGCGCGTCCCGAGCCACCTGCTCGACGAAACCGAAGCGCCGCTCCACCTCGCCGCGGTAGCGCAGGTGGGAGTTATGCACGAGGTAGAGCGACCCGCCGGGTGCGAGAAGCCGTACAGAGGCGTCGAGCAGGTGGTTGACCAGCGTGGCATCCACGGTGGTGCCGTCGTGAAACGGCGGGTTGAGCGCGATGGTGTCGAAGCTGGCGTCGTCAAACCCCGAGCCTGCATCGTCCCACGTGGCGTTGAGCCCGTTCGCGCGGGCGGACAGCACGGCGTCGGCGTCCGAATCGGTGCCCATCACCGCGCCGGACAGGCCCCGCGAAACGGACCCGTTGCCGCAGCCGAGGTCGAGGTATCGGCCCAGGTCCGCCGGCAGCGACGACCGCAGCAGCTCACCGCCGGGGTCGGGTTTCGCCCCAGAGAAGACGCCGCCAATGGCGACTAGGCCGTCGCCACGCACGGGCTCGTAGCCCACCGGCTTCGGTCCCGAGGCGACAAGGCAGCGGAACTTCCCGCGCCCGCGGGAGGCGGCGACGTCGTCGAAGGACTCGGCCAGCACGCTGTTCATCGAGCGCGCCAAGTGCTTGTTGTTGGCCCCGAGCACCATCTGAACTTGAGAGAACTCCGCGCCGGCGATGGAGCGCGCGAGATAGTCGAGCCGCCCGAGGGATTTGGGCATCTCACCGACAGCCACAGCGCTGCCGGTAGACCCCGCGAGGTAGGAATCGAGGCGCTGCTCCCCCGCCACATCCGCCCCGGCGTCGGCGGCCGCGCGGCACCGCGAAAAGTCCGAGTCCACAAACACCACGCGCTTGCCGGTGCCCACGGCTGCCGCGAGCAGGTCACCGGTGGGGTCGTTGCAGATCAGGATCGTGTCCGCGTCGCCGACCGTCGCGAGCGACCAGATCAGGCTATCAAGGCTGCGCAAGGCCCGCGACCTCCCCGATGATGTAGACGGCCGGCGCCGCCACCGCGTTGGAGGCCATCACGCTGGCCAGCTCGGAGAGCTCGCAGTAGAACGCGCGCTGGGAGGCGGTTTCGCCCTCCTGGATTACGGCGGCGGGCGTGGTGGGCGCAAGGCCCGCGTCTACCAGAGCCGAGCAGATCTCCGGCGCGTGGCGCACCCCCATGATGACCACGATCGTGCCGCCGACGCGCGCCAGCGCCTCCCAGTCCACCAGCGACTTCGGGTTCGAGGGCGCGAGGTGGCCGGACACGACGGTAAACGCGTGGGTCATTCCCCGCTGCGTCACGGGGATCCCCGCGGCCGCGGGCACGGAGATTGCACTCGTGACCCCCGGCACGACCGTGCAGCTCACGCCCGCCGCAGCGCAGGCTGCGAGCTCCTCGAAGCCGCGGCCGAAGACGTAGGGGTCGCCGCCTTTGAGGCGGACCACACGGCGCCCCGCCAGCGCGTGGTGGACGATCAGTTCGTTGATGCGCTCTTGGGCGACTTGTTTGCCGTAGGGCAGCTTGGAGACGTCGATAAGCTCCTTGCTCGAAATGTTCAGAAAATCGCCGAGCTGGGAGGCGGGGCCGAGATGATCGGTGAGGATGACGTCGGCCGCTTCCAGCGCGCGCAGCCCGCGCACCGTCAGCAGGTCCCAGTCGCCCGGCCCCCCGCCGACGAGGGTGACTTCTCCGTAACTCATGGCCTCCAAGTCTAGGGTGGGGTCATGTCCGCTCCCACTCTCGCCCACACCTTCGCCGAATCTTTGCCCGAGATGGCGGTGCCCGCCCGCGCCGCCGACTTCCCCGATCCGCAGGTGGTGGTGCTCAACGACCCGCTCGCCCGCGAGCTTGGGCTCGACCCCGAGTGGCTGCGCGCGCCGGAAGGCACCGCCTGGCTCGCGGGATCCGCCGGCGGCCACGC
This sequence comes from Corynebacterium sanguinis, assembly GCF_007641235.1. Lineage (NCBI taxonomy): Bacteria > Bacillati > Actinomycetota > Actinomycetes > Mycobacteriales > Corynebacteriaceae > Corynebacterium > Corynebacterium sanguinis. Next base: position 1,690,765 of record NZ_CP038157.1, on the reverse strand, counting down.
GACCGCGTACGCGGGCCACCAGTTCGGCCAGTTCGTGGGCCTGCTTGGCGACGGCCGCGCCCTGCTACTCGGCGACATCGATCGCCGCGAGATCCAGCTCAAGGGCTCCGGCCTCACCCCGTTTAGCCGACCGGGCTCCGACGGCGTCGGCGCGATTGGGCCCATGCTGCGCGAGTACGCGGTCAGTGAGTTCATGCACGCGGTCGGGGTGCCGTCGACACGCTCGCTCGCAGTTCTAAGCACCGGCGAGCGCGTGCTGCGCCAGCAGGGCTACGTCCCGGGCGGCATCGTCGTGCGCGTCGCCAACTCGCACTTGCGGGTCGGTTCCGTGCAGTACGCAGCCACCCAGTCCGAGGAGCTCACCGCGAAAGTCGTCGCAGCCGCGGGCTTTTCGACGCCCACCCAACTGCTCCGGGAGGTCATGGACCGCCAGCTCGAGCTGGTAGTGAAATGGATGCGCATCGGCTTCGTGCACGGGGTGATGAACACCGACAACACCGCCCTGTCCGGCGAAACGATCGACTACGGCCCGTGCGCATTCACCGAGCGCTTCGACGCGTCCGCCAAGTTTTCCTCTATTGATGCAACCGGCCGCTACGCCTTTGGTAACCAGCCGAACATCATCGCCTGGAACCTCACCCGGCTCGCGGAAGCGCTATTGCCACTGATGGGCGAGGACGCCGCCCGCGAGATTTTGGGCAGCATCCAGCAGCGCTGGGACCACTTCTGGCAGCTCCACTTCGCGGGCGCCGAGGAAGGGATTGCCGCGGCGGAGGACATTACGCAGTTCAACCTCGAGCACGGGCTCGCGCACGGTCGCGCGCCGATTTTCATCCCGCGCAACCTGATGCTGCAGCGCGCCATCACCAGCGCCGAGCGCGACGGCGACTGTGGAGCGTATTTCGAGCTCCTGCGCGCAGTAACAGACCCCTTCAACCCTGCGGCTGGGCCGGAGTGGATGAAGGGGCCGGAAGGCGAGGAGCGTTTTGTGACCTACTGCGGGACTTAAACCGTCTGAGACTCGTCCAGCTTGAGGGCCTTCTGCGTCATCTCCCACTGGGAGGCGTAGGCCTGCTCGTCGCGCTTCAGCGAGGTGCCGTAGGTCGGGAACATCTCGTGCAGCTGATCCGACCAGTCGATCATGCGCTCGCCGAAGCAGCGCTCAAGCAGCTCGAGCATTGCCGCCGGGGTGATCGACGCGCCCGGGGAGGCGCCGAGGATGCCGGCGATGGTGCCATCCTGGTCGTTGACCAGTGCGGTACCGAACTCCAGCGAGCCGAAGCTCGGGGCTGGGGCGGGCTTGATCACCTGCACGCGCTGGCCAGCGACCACGGTGTCCCAGTCCTTGCCGTCGGCGGCCGGGACGTACTCGCGCAGCACCTCGATCCGGCCGTCGAAGTCCTTGAACACCTCCTCAACCAGGTATTTAACCAGGCCGAAGTTGGTAGCCGCGACACCCAGGTAGGAGGGGATGTTGTCGGCACGGATCGACTTGAACAGGTCGAAGTAGGTGCCTTCCTTCAAGAACTTCGGGCTCCAGCCGCCGTAGGGGCCGAAGAGCAGGGACTGCTCGCCGTCGATCACGCGCAGGTCCAGGTGGGGCACGGACATCGGCGGGGCGCCGACCTTAGCCTGGCCGTACACCTTGGCCTGGTGCTGCGCAACGAGCTCGGGGTTGGTGGTGCGCAGCCACATGCCGGAGATGGGGAAGCCCGCGTAGCCCCGAACCTCGGGCACGCCAGCCTTACGCAGCAGGTCAAGCGCGTAGCCACCCGCGCCGACGAAGACGAAGCGTGCGCGCACGACCTGCTTGTCGCCGGTGTGCACGTTGCGCACGGAAACTTCCCAGAACTTGTCGACGCGCTTGAGGTTGAGCACCTCGTGGCCATAGCGGATCGCGGTGCCCTGCTTCTCAGCGTCGTCGAGGAACTGCTTGGTCAGCGCACCATAATTGATGTCGGTGCCAGCATCGGTCCAGGAGATGGCGACGGGCTCGGCGTCGAAGTCACGGCCCTGAGCCATCAGCGGAAGTTTCTCGGCGAACTTTGCAGCGTCATCGGTGAACTGCATCTCCGGGAACATGTGGTTCGCCGACAAAATTTCGTAGCGGCGGCGCAGGTAGTCAAGCTGGCTCTCACCCTGGCCGAAGGACACATGCGGCACCGGGTTGATGAAGTCGCTCGGGTCGGTCAACACACCCTCGCCGAGCTGGTGGGACCAGAACTGGCGCGAGAGCTGGAACTTCTCGTTGATCGCCATCGCCTTGGAGACGTCAATCTTGCCCTTTTTCTCGGGCGTGTAGTTCAACTCGCACAGGGCCGAGTGGCCGGTGCCAGCGTTGTTCAGCGCGTACGAGGACTCCTGCGCGGGCCCGTCGAGACGCTCGTAGACAACCTGGGACCAGCTCGGCTCGAGTTGGCGGAGCAGGGCTCCAAGGGTCGCACTCATAATTCCAGCACCGATGAGCAGGACATCAGTCTCATCGCTAAACCTTTTGTTGCCTTGTTCAGACATCCGTTCATCCTCTTCGATTGTGTCAGTGGGGCGGACTCGACGCGCTCTCACAATAATGCCCCGGGATTTCGGCAGCGCCCCGCGCCCAAGTAAACGAAATTCCGGCTTAAACCACTACCTTACGCTTATCGACACTTCGACCGGTAATGTGGCTCACCCCTTAATCCAACTCTCCCACATCGTGAGACACCAATGGCCCAAGCGCTGCAGCTCGCCCGAAAAACTGCGGCGAATATGCCTAGTATGAGTGACATGCGCGACAATCCCGGGAAGTTTGACCAACTCGAGTGGGCCGAGGATATTCTCGGCGACGGCTACGAATCCACCACCCTCAACGTAGGCAAGGACCCCGGTGACACGGGGGAGGAAGAAGCAGTGCTCGTGCGCGCGCTTCCCGACGCCCCCACCGGCAAACCCGCCCTTTTGTGGGTGCACGGCATGTCCGACTACTTCTTCCAAGAGCACGTGGCCGAGCATTACGTCGCCCAGGGCTACCCCTTCTACGCGCTCGACCTGCGCGGGTGCGGCCGCGCCCACCCGGGCAAAGGCCCCTGGCACTACATCACCGATCTGCGCTTCTACTTCCCGGAACTCACCCTCGCCGCGGAGCTGATCACGTCCCGCCACGGCGAGATCATCCCGTTCGCGCACTCCACCGGCGGGCTGATCGTGCCGCTGTGGGCTGACGACGTGCGCCGCAACGATCCCAGCGCCCACAAGACAATCCGCGGGATCATCCTCAACAGCCCCTGGCTGGACATGCAGTTTTCCCGCCCGGCGGTGGCGATCATGCGCCCGGTTGTCAACGCGCTGGGCAAACGCCTGCCGTCTATTCCACTGCCGGCCGCCGGCGTTGGCACCTACGGCCAGTCGATCTCGGCCACCGCGCACGGTGAGTGGACGTTCAACACCACGTTCAAGCCGGTCGAGGGCCACCGCAAATACCTCGGGTGGCTGCGCGCGATCTTCCAGGGCCAGAAACTGATTCACGACGGCATCGACACCGGGGTGCCCACGCTGACACTGTGCTCGTCGCACTCGTACTTGAACAAGCCCTACTCCCCCGCCGCCGACACGGCCGACACCGTGCTCGACGTCGCCCAGATTCAGAAGTGGGCGCCCACGCTGAGCGACGACACCGAGGTCGAGGTCATCGACGGCGCTCGCCACGACGTATTCCTCTCCGAACGTCACGCGCGGGAGGCCGCCGTCGCCGCCGCCGACGCCTGGCTGGGTAACCTTACCGATTCAGGTTCCGAGACCGAGGAGAACGCGTAATGAACCACTCAGCAGACGTCGATACCCACTACGACCTGATCATCATCGGGGCCGGCTCCGGAAATTCCATCCCCACGCCGGACTTCGACGACTGGTCAATCGCCATCATTGAGGAGGGCAAATTCGGCGGCACCTGCATGAACGCGGGCTGTATTCCGACGAAGATGTTCGTCCTCGCCGCCGACACCGCCTTCGACGCCGCCCACGCCTCCCGCCTCGGCGTCGATGCCTCCTTCAACGGCGCCGACTGGAAAGCGATCACCGAGCGCATCTTCACCAACCGCATCGACCTCATTGCCGCTGGCGGGGAGGAATTTCGCCGCAGCGAGGCCAGCGCCAACGTTGACGTTTACGACCGGAGGGCGTCGTTTAGCGGGCCCAAAACCATCGTGACTGGCCAGGGCGAGGAAGAAAAAGTCATCAGCGGCGACACCATTATCATCGCCGCCGGGGCGCGCCCCTTCGTCCCCGAGTGGGCCGAGGGTGTGCCCTTCCACACCAGCGACGACGTGATGCGCCTCGAGCGCCAGCCAGAAAGCCTCACCATTGTCGGCGGCGGTTTCATCGCGATGGAGTTCGCCCACATCTTCCAATCGCTGGGCACCCACGTGCGCATTGTCAACCGCTCCCCCTTCCTCCGCACGCTCGACGCCGACATCACCGAGGCGTTCAACGACATCGCGGACGAAACCTACGAGGTGCACAAGGGCCGCACGGTGGTCAGCGCCACCGGCGACGACAGCCAAGTCACGCTCACGCTTGACGACGGCTCCACCGTGACGTCCGAGAAACTCCTTATCGCGATGGGGCGCGTGCCCAACGGCGACCGGCTCAACCTCGAGGCGGGCGGCATTGAGGCCAACGGCACCCAGGTCGCCGTTGACGAGTACGGGCGCGCCTCGGTGGAGGGCGTGTGGGCGCTCGGCGACATTTCCTCGCCGTTCCAGCTCAAGCACGTCGCCAACGCCGAGACGCGGGCGGTGCGCCACAACATCCTCCACCCCGATGCCATGGTGCCGATGCCGCACGACCACGTGCCCTTCGCCGTGTTCACCCACCCGCAGATCGCGACCGTCGGGCTGACGGAGCGCGAGGCTATCGACGATGGGTTTGACGTGACCGTCAAGGTGCAGAACTACGGCGACGTCGCCTACGGCTGGGCGCTCGAAGACACCACGGGAGTGGTCAAGCTCGTGGCTGATCGCGCGAGCGGGAAGCTCCTCGGCGCTCACTACATGGGCCCGCAGGCCTCGACGCTAATCCAGCAGATGATCACGATCATCGCCTACGGCATCGACCTGCGCACCGCGGCCTACGGGCAGTACTGGATCCACCCCGCACTACCGGAGGTCACGGAGAACGCGATCTTGGGGTTGGACCTGGATTTCCCCGAGGTGTAGGGCCCCGGCTACGCGGCCGAGCTCGGCAGCGTGAGGATCTCGTTGCCGTCCTCGGTGATCAGGATCGTGTGCTCGAACTGAGCCGTGTACTTGCCGTCGTTGTTCTGCACGGTCCACCCGTCATCCCAGATGGTGTAGGGCAGCTCGCCGAGGTTGATCATCGGCTCGATGGTCAGCGTCATTCCTGGCTGGAGCACGTCGCGGTAGGCGTCGGAGTCGTAGTGCAACACGACGAGCCCGTTGTGGAAGGTCGTACCAATTCCGTGCCCGGTGAAGTCGGTGACCACGTTGTAGCCGAAGCGCTTGGCATAGGACTCGATCACGCGGCCGATGACGTTGATTTCGCGGCCCGGCTTCGCCGCCTTGATGCCGCGCATCATGGCTTCCTCGGTGCGCTCGACCAACAGCCGGTGTTCCTCGCTCACCTCGCCCGCCAGGAAGGTCGCGTTGGTGTCGCCGTGGACCCCGTTTTTATAGGCGGTGACGTCGATGTTGACGATGTCGCCGTCCTCAATGACCGTCGTGTCGGGGATGCCGTGGCAGACGATCTCGTTGAGCGATACGCAGCAGGACTTTGTGTACCCGCGGTAGCCCAGCGTGGAGGGGTAGGCACCGTGGTCGAGCATGTACTCGTGGGCGACCCGGTCGATCTCGTCGGTGGTCACGCCCGGGGCGACGGCGGCGCCCGCGGCCTGCAGGGCGTCGGCGGCGATGATGCTCGCCTCGCGCATCTTCTCAATGGTCTCGGCGGTCTGCACCAGCGGCTCGCCCACGTTCTCCTGCACCGAGTCGCGCCACGCGTACTCCGGGCGCTCGATGAAATCGGGCACCGTGCGAATCGGGGTGGGTGTACCGGGGCGGATCATTGCGCGTTGACTCATGTGAGCCATGGTAGTCCCCGCGTTTTCGCGCGCCCTAAGCGCCGCCCGCGCGAGCCTGGTCGATGTTGATGAACATGCGGTCCGTTGCGGCCACGGCCGATTCCGAGCCGCCGCCGAGCACAATCAGCGTGGCAAAGGCGATGTCGTCGTCGGCCCGGTAGCCGGTGAACCACGCGTGCGAGCCCTGGTTGATCTCAGCCTCGCCGGTCTTGCCGCGGATATCGCCGCCCGCGCTCATCCCCGCCGCGGTACCGCCCGGTGAGGTTACGGCCGCCATCATCTGCTGCAGCTGGGCGATCGTCTCCGGCGCCGGCGCCTGGGTGGGCGCGGCCTCGGTGGTTTCCCCGTCGACGAGGTACGGCACCGGCATCGAGCCGTGCGCCGCCGTCGCCGCCACCAGCGCCATGCCGAAGGGGCTGGCGAGGTCGTGGCCCTGCCCGTAGCCAGCCTCGGTGCGATCCAGCGGCTCCTCGCCCACTGGGATCGAGCCGGTGACGGTGTCCAGGCCCGGGATCTTCAGATCCACCCCAAGGCCGAACTGCTTGCCGACGTCCGCGAGCTGCCCCGGCTCAAGCTTGGTCGAGATGTCAGCGAACGTGGTGTTGCAGGAGCGAGCGAACGCTTTCTCCAGCGGCACGTCTCCTAGCGCGAAGCCCGCGTAGTTGGTCACGACCCTGCCGTAAATGTTCATCGTGCCCGGGCACGGGACCGTGGACGCAGGGGTAAGGCCTTCGTTTTCCAATCCCGCGGCGGCGGTGATGATCTTGAACGTCGAGCCCGGCGGGTACTGGCCCATCGTCGCGATGTTGCCGTCGCGGTCGGCGGCCGGGGTCTGCGCCACGGCGAGCACGCCGCCTGTCGACGGGCGGATCGCCACGATCATCGCCTGCTGCCCCGCCAACGGCTCAAGCGCCTTCTCGGCGGCGCGCTGCACCGTGTGGTCGAGGCTCACCTTCACCGCCGGGGCTGGCTCCGGTGCCTGGCTGGTGACCTCCTCCAGCGCGGCGCCGTGCTCGTTGACAACGCTGATGTTCCAACCCGCCTTGCCCTCGAGGTCGTCGCGCACGAGCTCGCCGACGCGCGCCATGATGTCGGGTGCGAACGTCGGGTCCGCGTTGACCATCGCCGCTTCCTCGTTGAGGCGCACACCGTCAACGTCGCCGAGCGCCCCCGCCACGCTGGGTTGCGCGGCCGCCGGTACGACAGCCACCGAGTAGGTGCCCGTGGCCGCGCTCAGTTCGCTTTCCAGCTGTGCGACGTCGCGCGTCGGCACGGTCTCGTCCGCCTCGTGCGCCTGGGCCAGCGCCGCCGAGATGCGGCTCGCCGCCTCGCGTGACGACGCCATCGCCGACGTATCCACCAGCACGCGGTACGCCACGCCGGGAGAAAGCAGCTGCGCGTCATCGGAGGAGACCACACTCGCCTGCTGCGCGGGCACCGCGCGCAGCTCGAGGTGCTGGAGCGCCCCAAGGCGCGGGTGCAGCGCGGAGGGCTGCCAGCGCACGGTCCACTGCCCGCCCGTCTGGGTCAGGGTCATCTGCGCGTCGTAGGTAAACCTGCGCTCCCTCGGCAGGGCCCAGTCGACCGTGTACGTGGCCGTCGCGAGGTTGTCCTGCTGGGTGACTTCCCGCAGGGTGATGTCGGCCCCTTCGGCCTGAAGGCCCTGCCACGTGGAGCTGATGGAGTCGGACGCGGCGGTGGGGTCGTCGACAAGCTCGCTGAGCGCCTCGTAATCTTGCTCGGCGATCGCCTCAACGAACGAGGCGGCGGTGGGCTCGGCGGCGGTGGGCCGCGGGGTGCACGCCGCGAGCGCGCCGCAGCACAGTGGCACCGTGGCGAGCAGCGAGGCGAGGCGTTTCATGGTTCAAAAAGCTACAGCGCCGGACATCTCGTCCGGCGCTGCCACGCGTGAGGCACTGCGGGTCTAGCGGGTAACCTTGACCTCCGCCTTCGCACCGGCGATCTCCTCGAGGCCCTCCTCCTCGGCGATGCGCATGGCGTGGGCGATGAGCGTTTCCACGATCTTCGACTCCGGGACGGTCTCCACGACCTCGCCCTTGACAAAGATCTGGCCCTTGCCGTTGCCGGAGGCTACACCGAGGTCCGCGTCGCGCGCCTCGCCGGGGCCGTTGACAACGCAGCCCATCACGGCGACGCGCAGCGGGAACTCCATGCCCTCCAAGCCAGCGGTGACCTCCTCGGCGAGCGTATAGACGTCCACCTGGGCGCGGCCACAGGACGGGCAGGACACGATCTCGAGCTTGCGCGGGCGTAGGTTCAGCGACTGCAGGATCTGGTCACCGACCTTGATCTCCTCGACTGGATCCGCCGACAGGGACACGCGGATCGTGTCGCCGATGCCCTGCGACAACAGGGCGCCGAAGGCGACGGAGGACTTGATCGTGCCCATCATCAGCGGGCCGGCCTCGGTCACGCCAAGGTGCAGTGGGTAGTCCGTGACCTCCGCGAGCTGGTGGTAGGCCTCGACCATGAGCACCGGGTCGGAGTGCTTCACCGAGATCGCGATGTCGCCGTAGCCGTACTCCTCGAACAACCCGGCCTCGTAGACGGCGGATTCCACCAACGCCTCCGGGGTGGCCTTGCCGTACTTTTCCAGTAGGCGCTTGTCCAGCGAGCCTCCGTTAACGCCGATGCGGATCGGGATGCCGGCGTCCCCGGCGGCCTTGGCCACCTCCTTGACGCGGCCGTCAAACTCTTTGATGTTGCCCGGGTTGACGCGCACGGCGGCGCAGCCCGCGTCGATGGCGGCGAAGATGTACTTCGGCTGGAAGTGAATGTCCGCGATGACCGGGATCGGGGACTTCGCCGCGATCGCCGGCAGCGCCTCCGCGTCCACCGTCTTCGGGCAGGCAACGCGCACGATGTCGCAGCCCGAGGTAGCCAGCTGCGCGATCTGCTGCAGGGTGGCGTTGATGTCATGGGTCTTGGTGGTGGTCATCGACTGCACCGTGATCGGGTAATCGGAGCCCACCCCGACCTTGCCCACCATCAGCTGGCGCGTTTTGCGGCGCGGCGCGAGGGTGGGGGGCGGACCTTCAGGGAGACCAAGACCAATAGGCATGTTCATAACCGCCTACTCTAGCACCGCTACCCGAAAAGCTTGACGGGGTTGACCACGTCCGCGACCATGACGAACACGCCGACGACAAGCAGCAGGCTGGCCATGAAATAGGTCACCGGCATCAGCTTTTCGTAATTCGCCGGGCCGCCCGGCTTTAAACCGCGCAGGCGGCGGAGAACGTCGCGGAGTTTCTCCCAGAAGATCACGGCGATGTGCCCGCCGTCGAGAGGCGGCAGCGGGATCAGGTTGAACAGGGCGAGGAAGAGATTCAGGGAAGCGAGCATCATCCAGAACACTTCCCACATGCTGCGCTCGACCAGCTCGCCACCAGCGCGCGACGCGCCAATCACACTGACCGGGCCGGTGACGTCGCGCTCGGCGCCGAAGATGGACGCAACCACGCCCGGGATCTTTGACGGGAACGCGATGAGACCCTCGACGGTGGCGCGCATCATCTGGCCGGTAAACGTCAGCGTCGCCGGCACCGCCTCCAGCGGCCCGAAGGACGCCATGGCGTTTTCTACCGGGGCGTTGGCGAGCCCGATCGCGCCCGCGACGTACGTTTGGCCGGTCGTCGGGTTGAGCCTTTCCACGGCGTCGAGCTCGACGGGGATGGAGAGCTGCTCCTCACCCCGGCGCAGCTCGAGGGTGACGGTGTCGCCCGGGCGCTGGATCACGTAATCGCGCAGCTCGGCGAACGTGTCCACCGAGCGCCCGTCGACGCCGACCAGCTCATCGCCGACGCGCACCCCGGCGCGCGCCGCTGGCCCCTCGCCCGTGCACTGCGCGAGAGTTTGGGCGTCGACCTGGTCCGCGGTGCACGTCAGTTCGCCGACGCGCGGGGTGCGGTCCGCGTACGGGTTGGGGATCGCCGCGAAGACGGCGACGAAATAGGTGATCACCACCGCGATGAGAATGTTGGCTATCACCCCGCCCGACATCACGGCCACTCGCTGCCACCAGGGCTTGGCGTACATGGCCAAGGGACGCTCCTCGGGGGTGAGCGGCTCGGCGGCCGTCATCCCGGCAATGTCGCAGAACCCGCCGAAGGGCAGGGCGGCGATGCCGTACTCGGTGTGCCCGCGCTTGACCGACCACAGCGTCGGGCCGAAGCCGATGAAGTAGCGTCGCACGCGCATCCCGAAGGCGCGGGCCGTGAACATGTGGCCCGCCTCGTGCAGCGCGATGGACACCGCGATGCCGAGGGCAAAAATGATGATGCCGATGATGCCCACTAGCGTCGGCTTCCCTCGCTCAGCGCAGCGACCCGGGCGGTTGCGCGGCGGCGCGCCTCGGACTCGATGGCGATCACATCATCGAAGGTCGCCTCCCGGTCCGACGGGTAGTTGGCAAACTCAGTAGCGCCATCGAGCACGTCGGTGATGACGTCGACGATCTGCGGGAAGCGGATGCGCCCGTCCAGAAACGCCGCCGCTGCCTCCTCGTTCGCCGCGTTGTACACCGCCGGGTAGCCCTGGCCCGCCTCCGCGACGTCGCGCGCGAGGCGAACGGCCGGGAACGCGGTGTCGTCGAGGGGCTCGAACGTCCACTCCATCGCGTCGGCGAAGTCGAGGGCAGGCTGCGCCCCCGCGACGCGCTCCGGCCATGCCAGCGCGTGGGAGATCGGCAGCTTCATCGACGGCGGCGAGGCCTGGGCGATTGTCGCCCCGTCGGCGAAGGTGATCATGGAGTGGATAATGGACTGCGGGTGCACGGTGACGTCGATAAGCGAAGGCGCGATGTCGAACAGCAAGGAGGCCTCAATGAGCTCGAGACCCTTGTTCACCAGCGTCGCGGAGTTCAGCGTGTTCATCTGCCCCATCGACCACGTCGGGTGCGCCGCCGCCTGCTCCGGCGTGACGTCCCACATCTGCTCGCGGGTGCGGCCGCGAAACGGCCCGCCCGAGGCGGTGAGCACGAAGCGCGCGACCTCGCCACGGTCCCCGGAGCGCAGGCACTGGGCCATGGCCGAGTGCTCGGAGTCCACGGGCACGATCTGTCCGGGCTCTGCGCGGCGGGTGACGATTCCCCCGCCCGCAACCAGCGATTCTTTGTTCGCCAGCGCCAACCGCGCCCCCGTCTCCAGCACCGCGAGCGTCGACGCGAGCCCTTGCGAGCCGACCAGCGCGTTGAGCACGGTATCCGCGGGCTGCGAGCGCACGAGCTCCTCGGCGTCCGCCACCACCTCGCCGCCCAAAGCCGCAGAGACTTCGCGCGCGGCCTCAGGCTTTGCGACGGCCACCTGCGACGGTGTCAGCCCCAGCTCGCGCGCCTGCTTGACGACGGCCTCGGGAACGCTACCTCCCGCCGCAATGCCAACGACCCGGAACTTGTCGGGGTTGTCCGCGATCACCTCGAGGGCTTGCGTGCCAATGGAGCCGGTCGAGCCCAAGATGACGACCTGTTTTATCGAACCCATAATGAGACATTGTGGCAAACAACGCACGTTTTAGGGTATTCAATCGCCAACTCCAACCTCCTTATGACATGATTAGGAGCAATACCAGCAACGTGTAAGGAGAAAGCTGTGGCCACCCACGCGAAGGAAAAGGCACCCCAGGTTTACAACGGCGTATCCGAGGCAGACGTGCCTTCCGCCAAGTTCGGTTGGAGCGAGCTCTCCTCCGGTGCTATCCAGATCGCCGGTTGGATTTCCGTCGCCTTCCTCGTCGGCTTCAACTTCGGCAACCACCAGGGCCACGTCGAGACCATCTGGCTGGTCTCCCTCGCCGTGCTCATCGCCATCGGGCTGATCCTGTTCGCGGTACGCCCGCGCCTGGCCCAGGTCCGCACGGTCACCGCCCGCAACAAGCCGATCGGCTACCAGGAGCGCGACTGGGCCTACGACCAGCGCACCCTCTCCGGCGCCTACGCCGACCTGGAGGACAACGACCTGCGCGCGCTCAACATCGATCCCTCCCGCGTGAGCCACCTGCGCACCCTGGATATGCCGAAGGCGGAAGCCTCGGAGCAGAAGGTTGTGGAGCAGCGCATCGTGGCGAAGGACACCACCCGCTAAGCCACGCTCTCACACGAAGTAAGCGCCACCGGTTTACGGTGGCGCTTATTTTTTGTCTGGGGGTTAGCCCGTCTTCTCTTCCGCGGCGAGCTGCCCGCAGGCCGCCGCGATCTCCTGGCCCTTGGTGTCGCGCACCGTGCAGGTGACGCCCTGGGCGATGACGCGGCGGACGAACTCATCCTGGCGCGCCCGCGGGGAAGCGTCCCACTTCGACCCCGGCGTGGGGTTGAGCGGGATTAAGTTGACATGGACTTTGGAGCCGAGGGCGTCGTGAAGCTTCTTGCCCAGCATGTCCGCGCGGAAGTCGTGGTCGTTGATGTCGCGGATCAGCGCGTACTCGATGGACACGCGGCGGCCCGACTGCTCCGCGTAGTAGCTCGCGGCGTCGAGCACGTCGGCGACCGAGAAGCGGTTGTTCATGGGCACCAGCTCGTCGCGGAGCTCGTCGTCAGGCGTGTGCAGCGATACAGCGAGCGTGCAGGATAGGCCCTCGTCGGCAAGCTTGCGGATCTGCGGGGCGAGGCCCACCGTGGACACGGTGACGTTGCGCTGCGAAATGCCGAAGCCGTCGGGCGCTGCCTGCGTGATCTGGCGCACCGCGGAGACGACGCGGTTGTAGTTCGCCAGCGGCTCCCCCATCCCCATGAAGACAATGTTGGACAGCCGCGAGCCCTCTGCCTGCATCCGGGCCGCCGCCGCGCGCACCTGGTCGACAATCTCGGCGGTGGACAGGTTACGGTCAAGACCGCCCTGGCCGGTAGCGCAGAACGGGCACGCCATGCCGCAACCCGCCTGCGAGGAGATGCACAGGGTAGCGCGGTCGGGGTAGCGCATCAGCACCGATTCCAGCAGAATCCCGTCGTGCAGCCGCCACAGGGTTTTCGTGGTGTCGCCGTCGTCGGTTTCGAGCGTGCGGATCTCCGTCAGCAGCGTCGGAAACAGCGCGTCCTTGACCAGCTGTCGCTGGCTTTCGGGCAGATCCGTCATGGTCAGCGGGTCGGCCTCGAACTTGCCGTAGTAATGGCGCGCGATTTGGTCTGCGCGGAACTTGGGCAGGCCTAGCTCCTTGAGGGCGTCGATACGCTCGTCCTTGCTCAAATCGGCAAAGTGCTTCGGCGGCATCCCCCGCTTGGGTGCCAGCAACTGGATCTTCGGAAAATCGCTCATAACGGCCACCAGTGTCCCACGTTAGAGCGCAGTTTACTAATTGTTGGCGACTACGCCGCGCTGAGGAATGCAGCGGCGTTGAGCAAGATGTAGGTGGCGGACGCCGCGGGAAGCATGCCGTCGAGACGGTCCATGATGCCACCGTGGCCAGGAAGCAGATTCGACATATCCTTGATGCCCAGCTCGCGCTTGAACTGACTTTCCACCAAGTCGCCCATCGTCGCGCAGACGACCAGAGCGGCGCCGAGCGCGATGCCGACCCACCAGGGGCCGTGGATCAAAAACTCCACCGCGAGCACGCCCGTGATCACGCCGAAAACAAGGGACCCAGCGAAGCCCTCCCAGGACTTGTTGGGGCTCACCGCCGGCGCCATGGGGTGTGCGCCGAACATCACACCGGCGACATACCCACCGACATCCGACGCCACAACACAGAGCATGAAGGTGAGGATGAACATGCTCCCCGACAGCGCGTTTTCGTCGATGATGGAGATCATCGCGGCGAATGAGCCGAACAGTGGGATCCATACAAGCACGAAAATGCCTACCGCGGTATCACGCAGGTAGTTATCTGGCTTCAGGTTCGGACCCCGGTGGAACAGCCTGTGGTACATGAGCACGAGCACCGCGAAGGCGAAACCGCCCAGCGCGCCGCCAGAAGCGAACGGGTACGACGACCACAAGATCACCTGGCCCAAGATGAGCATCAGGGTGCGCGGCTGCGCGAAACCGGCCTCGCGTAGCCGAGTGAGCACCTCCCACATTGCGAAGCCGACCGCGATTGCGACCAGCGGGTACCACCCCAGCGGGCCGATAACCAGCGCAGCGACGACGAGCGCGCCGAGGACTAACCCGGTGATGATCGCGTCGCTCAGATCGCGCCCGGCGCTGTTCTTCGGCTTCGGCGCCTTGAATTTTCGGGACAACCCACCCTTGCGAGGGGTCTGACCGGCAGAGGAGGTCACGACGGCGGCTTTCTGTTCGGCGGGTAAGGGAAGACGGGCGAGGTCTTAGACCTCCAGTAGCTCCGCCTCCTTCTTGGAGACGATCTCGTCGACCTGGGCGACGTATTGCGACGTGGTCTTGTCCAGGGTCTGCTCGGCGGTCTTGACCTCGTCCTCGCCCGCGTCGCCGTCCTTCTGGATCTTCTTCAGCGCTTCCATGCCCTGGCGGCGCACGTTGCGGATGGCGACCTTGCCTTCCTCGCCCTTCTGCTTGGCCTGCTTGACCAGCTCGCGGCGGCGCTCCTCGGTGAGCTGCGGGACGGTGACGCGGATGACCTGGCCGTCGTCGGTGGGGTTGACACCCAGGTCCGAGTTGCGGATAGCGTTGAGGATTTCGTTGAGCGTCGACATGTCGAACGGCTTGATCAGCAGCATGCGCGGCTCCGGAACGGAGATTGTTGCCATCTGGTTGATCGGCGTCGGCGCTCCGTAGAAGTCGGCGATGACGCCGTTGAACATCGCCGGGTTGGCGCGGCCGGTGCGGATGGACACGAGCTCATCACGCGTGTGCTCCACAGCCTTGGACATGCGATCTTCCGCGTCAAGCAATACGTCATCAATCATTTTGTTCATCCTTGAGTTCGTCGTCGTTAAAAAGGGGCGTTGCCCCACTAACCTACCAGCGCGTACGGGCCTTCTAGGCCACTACTTCACCAGCGTGCCGATCCGCTCGCCGGCGACCGCCCGGGCGATGTTGCCCTCCTTGAGCAGGTTGAACACCAAAATCGGCATGTCGTTGTCCATGCACAGCGAAAACGCGGTGGCGTCGGCGACCTTGAGGCCCTTCTCAATGACCTCGCGGGGGGTGACTTCGCTGTACAGGGTGGCATTGGGGTTGGTGCGCGGGTCGTCGTCGTAGACGCCGTCAACGCCCTTGGCCATCAGCAGCACGTCGCAACCGATTTCCAGCGCGCGCTGCGCGGCCGTGGTGTCGGTGGAGAAGTACGGCATGCCCATGCCGGCGCCGAAGATGACCACGCGGCCCTTCTCCAGGTGCCGGGCGGCGCGCAGCGGCAGGTAGGGCTCCGCGATCTGCGCCATGTTGATCGCCGTCTGCACGCGGCAATCAACGCCCTTTTGTTGCAGGAAGTCCTGCAGCGCCAGGCAGTTCATCACCGTGCCGAGCATGCCCATGTAGTCGGAGCGCGCGCGGTCCATGCCGCGCTGCTGCAGCTGGGCGCCGCGGAAGAAGTTTCCGCCGCCAATCACCACCGCCACTTGGGTGCCGGAGCGGGCCACTTCCGCAATTTGCGTAGCGACGCTCTCCACCACGTCCGGGTCGATCCCGACGTTACCTCCACCGAACATCTCACCGCCCAGCTTGAGCATCACGCGCTTGTAACCGCCGGAGTTTGCGTTGGTTGGGTTTGCGTCAGTCACCGTCGAGGCTCCTTAAAAACGTGGTTGGTTACCAAGGAATAGGCCACCGCCGATCATAGTCGGCCCCGCTTTCCTCGGCGCCCACCGGTGCGCACATGCGAAAACCCCGCCGTAGCGGGGTTTGTCACGTGGGGTAAATCCGGCGCCTTGGGGAGGGCGTCGATAAGCAGGCGTTAAGCCTGGCCGACCTCGAAGCGAACGAAGTCGGTGATCTCGATGCCGGCCTCGTCAGCGAACTGCTTGACGGACTTCTTGGAGTCGGACAGCGACGGCTGGTCGAGCAGGACGACGTCCTTGAAGAAGCCACCCATGCGGCCCTCGACAATCTTGGCGATCGCAGCCTCGGGCTTGCCCTCGTTCCGGGTGATCTCCTCCTGGACCGCGCGCTCCTTCTCGATGACGTCGGCCGGCACGTCCTCCTGCTTGAGGAAGCGAGCCTTCATCGCAGCGATCTGGAGAGCGACCTGGTGAGCTGCCTCAGCGTTGTCACCGGTGTAAGCGACGAGCACGCCGACGGCCGGCGGCAGGTCAGCGGAGCGCTGGTGCAGGTAAACCTCGACGTTGTCACCCTCGAGGGTGCGAGCGCGGCGCAGCTCGAGCTTCTCGCCGATCTTCGCGGAGAGGCGCTCGAGGACGTCGTGTGCGGTCTCGCCGGAGACGTCAGCGTTGGCGAGCTCCTCCTGGGAGTTAGCCTTCGACGCGGATGCAGCCTTCGCAATCTCCTGAGCGACGTCCTTGAACTCAGCGTTCTTAGCGACGAAGTCGGTCTCGGAGTTGATCTCCACGATGGTGTTCTCGTGAACAGCGACGAGGCCCTCGAGAGCGTTGCGCTCGGCGCGCTTGCCGACGTCCTTCGCACCCTTAATGCGCAGCACCTCGACTGCCTTTTCGTAGTCGCCGTTGGACTCCTCAAGAGCCTTCTTGCAGTCAAGCATGCCGGAGCCGGTGGCTTCGCGGAGCCTCTTGACATCTGCAGCGGTGTAGTTCGCCATAGCGGGGCGATCCTCCTCGTAGTGGAACGATTGTTGTACCAGCACCCTAACGCGCGCAGGTACGTGATGAACGGTTTTACAGACTAGCCGACTTGCGTGAGCACGGCATGTCGGCTTCGCGGTGCGCTGGTGACAAAACCCCGCGCCCGTAACGCGCCCGACATGGGCGCTGGCGTGGGCTGCGGGGTTTTACGTCATGGAAGTCGCGTCTGCGACGGCACCGCCGGGGCCGTGTTACGCCTGGGTGGCGCTTTCGGTGCCGGAGATCTGGGAGGGCTGCTCCGCGTCGGCCTGCTCGGCGGCGCGCACTGCGTGCGGCTGCTCGACCGGAGCAACGACCTGCTCCTTGGAAGCCTCGGCTGCGGCAGCTGCGGCGGCAGCGTCGGCTGCGGAAACGTCGTCGCTGGAAGCGGCGGTGGCTGCTGCCTCAGCGGCCTCTGCCTGGCGCTTCGCGTCGGTGTCGCCTGCTGCCTCACGAGCGGCTGCGAGCTGGCGCTCCTCGCGCTGCTGCTTGCCCTGCACCACTGCCTCGCCCACGATGTGGGTGAGCAGCTTGACAGCGCGGATGGCGTCGTCGTTGCCCGGGATCGGGAAGTTGACAACGTCCGGGTCGCAGTTGGTGTCCAGCACGGCGACGACCGGGATGCGCAGCTTCTGCGCCTCGGAGATCGCGATGTGCTCCTTGTTGGTGTCCACGATCCAGAGTGCGGAGGGAGCCTTGGTCATATCGGCAATGCCACCGAGAACACGCTCGAGCTTGATGCGCTCGCGGTTAAGCATGAGGACTTCCTTCTTGCCGCGGCCTGCGTAGCCCTCTTCAGCAGCGTCCATAGCCTGGAGCTCCTTCATGCGGGCGATACGCTTGGACACGGTCTGGAAGTTGGTGAGCATGCCACCGAGCCAGCGGTGGGTGACATACGGCATGCCGACGCGCTCGGCCTCTTCCTGGATGGGCTCCTGAGCCTGCTTCTTCGTACCGACGAACAGGATCGTGCCGCCGTGAGCGACGGTCTCCTTGACAAACTCGAACGCCTCGTCGATGTAAGTCAGGGTCTGCTGAAGGTCGATGATGTAGATGCCGTTGCGGTCGGTGAAGATGAAGCGACGCATCTTCGGGTTCCAGCGACGCGTCTGGTGGCCAAAGTGCACACCCGCGTCGAGGAGTTCGCGCATGGTTACAACTGCCATGGGAAGTTCTCCTTCGGAGAGAAATAGTTCGGTTACTGGTCGTACTGCGCGGGTTTTTATCCCGCGCCCTGGCACCGTGCCCGCCCGGCACCCTCGTACTGTGGGACCGTTGCTGAGCTGGCATTTTCCGGCGCGCGAAGTCAATCTGCTGCAGGCTTGGTCAGACTGCGACAAACTGCGTCGACAAATATACGGCAATTGTCAGTAAAATCATAATTGAGCTGCGGGTCTGGTGCTGTAGGGTTTTGTGTTTTTTGCTGGGGTCTGTTGCTGGGGTCTTCGGTGCGAAGATGCCAACGTTGCAGACGTGCTTCAGAGCGCGCAGAGAATCGCTGAGCTCTTCTCCCCGAAGATGTCAGCGTTGAAGATGCGCACCTGGCCGCCAGAAAACTCGCCGAGATCTTCACTGCGAAGATGTCAGCGCTGAAAACGTGCACTTGAATGCGCTAAAACACACTGAGCTCTTCATGCCGAAGATGTCAGCGTCAAAATCGCTCACCCAGACGCCCCGAAGCACGCCGAGATCATCACCACGAAGATTTCAGCGTAGAAAATGCGCTTCAGGGCGCTCTGAACTTCTCTGAGATCTTCACTATGAAGATGTCAGCGTCAAAAGCGCACCCACAGACACGCAGAAACACCCTGAGCTCTTCGCCCCAAAAACCTCAGCACCAACAACGCACACCAGAGCACCCAAAATCGCGCTGAGCTCTTCACCCAGCCCCAGCCGGCACGAACGTTATCCCCAACAGACAAGTTATCCACAGCATTTCGCTGAGCTGAAACACGACGATCCGCGAGAGTGCTAGATAAAAGCATGCGCCGTCTTCTGCTCTTGGTACTCACTGCTGTACTTCTGACCACGCCCGCACCCGCCCACGCTTATGTTGACCCCACAACCGGAAAGCCCTACGCCACGCGTATCACCCGGTCCGCTGATATCCCGGAGAAGAACTGGCTCCCGGGCCACCGCGGTGTTGACCTCGCGCTCAACGTCGGAGACAACGTTCTCGCATCCGGTGGCGGCACCGTCGCGTTTGAGGGCGTCGTCGCCGGCACACCAGTCGTCTCGATCGACCACCCGGATGGGATCCGCACCACCTATCAACCCGTGTACGCCCAGGTCAAAGCCGGCGAGCGGGTCGCGGAGGGAGACGTGATCGGCCGCCTCGCCCCAGCACCACGAGCCGAGCACGACGGGTTGCACTGGGGCGCGCGCACAGGCGAGGACACCTACCTCAATCCGCTGACGCTTCTCGAAGCCCCGGCGATCAGGCTCAAGCCCGTGGATGGGCCTGGTTATAGACGTTCTTGAGTCGTTGCGCGGAAACGTGGGTATAAATTTGCGTCGTCTGCAGGCTGGAGTGCCCGAGCAACTCCTGCACGACGCGCAGGTCAGCCCCGCCTTCGATCATGTGGGTCGCCGCGCTATGGCGCAGCGAGTGCGGGCTGACCTCCCCCGCCCCGGTGCGCACGGCAGCGCGCTCAACGATACGGCGCACCTGGCGCTGGTCAATGCGCTTGCCACGCGAGCCGACAAACAGCGCACCAGTGTCGCCTGCCAACTCACCGCGTCCGGCAGTAAGCCAGCGCTGAACAGCATGCGACGCAGCATCGCCGAAGGGCACGATCCTCTGCTTATTGCCCTTGCCAGTGACCTTAACTGCTCCCCTCCCCAGATCAATGTCACCGACGTCAAGTGTGCTCAGCTCGGCGACGCGCATGCCTGTGGCGTAGAGCAGCTCGAGCATCGCGCGGTCGCGCAACGCCTCGGCGTGGTGGTCATCGTCGTTAATTTCTGCCTCGACCAACGCCCCCGCCGCTTTAGCTTCGACGACGGTCGGCAGGTGCCGGTTGACCTTCGGCGACATCAGGCGCGCCGCACAGTCGGTGTCCAGGTAGCCCTGGTTGTGTGCCCACGAGGAAAACGCCCGCACTGCCGCCGTGCGCCGCGCGAGCGTGGAGCGCGCAAGGCCTCGGGACACGGCGTCGGCAAGCCAAGCCCTCAGGGTGGGCAGGGTGAACTCGCCAAATGAGCTGGCGAAGGGCAACATTGTGGCCAGGTCGGAGCGGTACGCCTTGACCGTCGCCGGGGAGCGGCCGAGGACGAGCTCGGCGTGCTCGGCGAAGTCTTCGATCGCCTCGCTGAGCTGCCCACTGCCGCCGTTACCCATGTGGCATAAGTTTACTCCTGTGGCGCCGGGGGCGCGTCGCCACGCCGCCAGTGCCGTCCCGCGCGGACAACGAGCCCGCGGGCTTCGAGCTCCACTAGGATGTGCACGCTCAAGGCGACGGTGAGCCCGGCGCGCGACGCGATGTCCTCGGCCGCGGCTCCGCGTGAGGTCAGAGGCAGGGCGTCGTAAATCCGCAGCTCGTTGCGGCTGAGGCGCTGAACATCATCCGCCACGAAAGCGAGCTCAAGCTGCGCGTCGGGGTCGATCTCGCCGACGCTGCTGAACAGCGCGTGGATCTGCTCCGCGCTGAGCACCATGTCCGCGCGCCCCTCCTGGATAGCCAAGTTGGTCCCCAACGAGCCGGGCCCGAGGATTGGCCCGGGCACCGCCATCACCCTGCGGTTGAAGTAGTGCGCCCACGTCAAGGTATTCAGCGCCCCGGAGCGAAACGCCGCCTCGACGATGACGCTGCCTTGGCTCAAGCCCGCGACCAGCCGGTTGCGGGTGAGGAAGCGGTGTCGGTCCGGGGTGACCGCAGGCGGGTACTCCGTGATCACCGAAGTGACACGATCAAACAGCTCAGTGTTACGACGCGGATACGTCACCCCAGGCCCGCACGCAGCGACGACGACGGTAGGAGCCCCGGCCGACAGCGCCGACTCGTGCGCCACCGTGTCAATCCCCAGCGCCCCGCCGGAAACGACGGTATAGCCGAATCCCGCCAGGCCCGTGACCAAATCCGCGGTGGCGTGGTGCCCATACGCTGTCGACGCCCGCGTGCCGACGATCGCCACCGACCGCGCGAACAACTGGTCCAGGTTGGTCTCCCCCTTCACCCACAACGCGTGGGGTGCCACGCCGTCTGGTTTCGCCTCGGCGAGGTTCGCCTGGCTGATGGCGACTCCGGTGACAAACGCCTCGGTGATTACCTCTCCCGGCCAGCCCTCGGTGTCGGGTGTGACAAGGCGAAACCCCGCAACATGCGCCGCCTCGAGGTCGCGCTGCGGCTGGTCCCAGGCGTGGCGCGACTCCGTCTCCCTTGCTAAGCCGCCGAGCCAGCTGGCCCGGGCTCGAACCCCGGCGGCGACTTCATCAGCGTCGCGCCCCGCAGCCAGCAGCGCCTGCAGGTGTCGTGAGGGCCCTTCGATGACGCGGCTGAGGTAGGCCCACGATTCCGGCGAGCTCACGCGACCACCTCGAAGGCAGCGGGCGCACGCAGCTGCGTGGCCGCCGCGATATGGCCAAGATCGGGGCGCGCGGCGTTCTCCAGGTCGGCGAGCGTCCAGGCGAGCTTGAGCACCCGGTCGACGCCACGCTGCGTCAGCTCGCCGCGCGCCAGATAGGCGGCAAGCAGTGCCATGGCGGAATCCTCCGCTGGGTACTCCCGGCGAATCACAGTGGCGTTAACCCGCGCGTTCAAACTCTCCCCCACCGCCGCCCAGCGGTGGGCGGAGCGCAGCCGTGCCTCACCGACGCGTTCGGCGATCGCGGCAGAAGGCTCCGCGTCCCCGCGCCCAATCACGGCCCCGCGTGTGGTCGTGGCCAGGGAAATGTCGATCCGATCCCGCAGCGGCCCGGAGACGTTGCGTAGGTGGTGCGCCCGCTGCGTTGCGGTGCACCGGCAGTCCGTGGTGTGCTCCGCGCCGCACGGGCAGGGGTTGGCGGCGAGGATGAGCTGGAAGTTCGCCGGGTACACGACTTCACGCCGCGCCCGTGTGAGCCTGACCTGCCCCTTTTCCAAGGGGGTGCGCAGCGCGTCCAAGGTGGCCGCGGGGATCTCGCTGGCCTCGTCGAGGAAGAGCACGCCGTGGTGCGCATGGCTCACCGCCCCAGGGCGCGGGTGCCCCGAGCCGCCGCCAATGAGAGCTGATTTGCTTAACGACGCATGCGGGGCGACAAACGGGCGCTGCTCAACGACCGCCCCCGACGGCAGCCCGGAAACCGAGTGGATCGCGGTGGCCTCGATCTTCTCGTCCAACGTCAGCTCCGGCAGGATCGACGCCACGCGCTCGGCCAACATGGATTTTCCGGACCCGGGCGGGCCAACCATGAACAGGTGGTGCCCGCCGGCGGCCGCGACCTCGAGCGCGAACTTCGCATCGGCCTGGCCGGCGACGTCGCGAAAGTCTGGGCGCGGCGGTGGCTCCGCGGGCGCGGCGGCAGCGGCCACGTCGAGGGTGTTCCTCCCGAGCGCCCAGTGGTAGACGTCGAGGAGCGAATCAGCGACGAGGATGTGCCCGCGGTTGACCAAAGCGGCCTCGGCGCTGTTGGCGCGCGGGACGATGATGGTGTCAAAGTGTGCGGCGGTGAGCATGGGCACGATCCCCTCGACGCGGCGCAGCGTCCCGCCCAGGCCGAGCTCGCCGAGGACGAGCACGTCGGCGAGCTTGTCGCGCAGCAGCGGATCCAGGCTGGCGAGCACGGCCAGCGCTATCGGTAGGTCGAAGTGAGAGCCGGATTTCGGCAGGTGCGCCGGCGAGAGCGACACCATGATCTTCGTGCGCGGCCACGGCAGGATCGAGTTGGCCACCGCGGTGCGGATGCGCTCGCGCGATTCTTTGACGGCGGCGTCGCCTAGGCCCACCACGTACATCCCCGGCAGGCCGGGCCCGACGTTGGCTTCGACCTTGACCACGTGCGCCGCGACGCCCTCGACGGTGGCCGCGCAGGTGCTAGCAAGCGCCATGGTCCACGTCCTCGAAAAGGCGGATGTCCATACTCTCGTCGGTGGCGATGACTTCGGCGACGTCGAAACGCACGGGCGAGTAGGGCTTGTCCTCCAGCCATTCCGCGGCGCAGCGACGCATGGTGCGCAGCTTCTTCGCGGTAACCGCCTCTGCCGCCCCGAAACCGCGCCCGCGGCGGGTTTTCACCTCCACGAACACGACGTTGCCCGTCGCATCGCGCACAATCAGGTCGATCTCGCCGACCTTGGTGCGCACCCGGGCAGCGATGATGGAGTATCCCATGTCGGCGTAAACGGACGCGGCGAGTTCCTCGCCCGCCAGCGCCAGCGCGTAGTTTTCGGCGTAGTTTGGTTGCGCCATTGTTGTGTTGTCCCCCCAAGAGATGCAGCGAATGTCGTTGCACTCATTGGACTGGAAAAACCCCCGCGTGGTTCCCGCCGGGGGTCAAAAAGGGTTAAAACGCTAGCGCTCCGGGAAGGTCAGATCGGGCTTGTCCAGCTCTTCGATGTTGACGTCCTTGAAGGTGATCACGCGCACGTAGCGCACGAATCGCACCGCCCGGTACATGTCCCACACCCAGCAGTCCGACATGCGCACCTCGTAGTACACGTCGCTGCCCTCGGTGTGCGGGATCAGCTCGACGGCGTTGGCCAGGTAGAAGCGGCGATCCGTTTCCACCACGTAGGAGAACTGGCTGACCACGTCGCGGTACTCGCGGTACAGGGAGAGTTCGACCTCTGCCTCGTAGTTGTCCAGTTCCTCTGCGCTCATTGTGACCTCATAAAGTACTCGTGGGCTTGTCTCACGTTGGCATAACTATAACGATGCTCCGGGCTCGCACCGTGGCGACGCACCGCAGCCATGTGCGCTTGCGTGCCGTAGCCCTTGTGCCCGGCGATGCCGTAGTCGGCGTAGCGCTGCGCCATCTCGGTGACCAGCCTGTCGCGCGAGACTTTCGCCAGCACGCTCGCCGCGGCGATACAGCGCGCGGTGTAGTCGCCGCCGATGATCGGCAGCTGCGGGGCGGTTAGCCCGGACACGCGCAGGGCGTCGACAAGCACGTAGCCAGGGCGCGCATCAAGCTTTGCGACGGCCCGACGAGCGCCATCCACATTCGCCACCTGTATGCCCCGCCTGTCGATCTCGGCGGCGGAGATGTGCACCACCGCGAAGCTATCGGCGACGTCGCAGATGGCGTCGTAAAGCGAGGCACGCGTGGAGGGGGCTAGCTGCTTGGAGTCCGTCAAGCGATCGAGCTGGGCGATCGGGCGCGGCGGCAGCACGCAGGCGGCGATGGTGACGGGGCCGAAGCAGGCGCCGCGGCCGGCCTCGTCGACACCCGCGACCGGGCCGAGGCCGGCCTTGTCCAGCGCGACCTCGTAGGTCCGCAGCTGTTTCAGCCGGCGCACTTAGCCCTGGATGTCGGGCGACGCGACGCCGCCGAAGCGGTTCAGCGGGAACACCACGGCGGCGACCTTGCCGCGCAGGTTCTCGCGCGGGATCGTGCCCTGGAGTTCATCGACCATGTGCGCGCGGGAGTCGAGCGAGTTGGTGCGGTTGTCGCCCATCATGAAGTAGTGCCCCTCCGGCACGGTGACCGGGCCAAAGTAATCACCGCCGCACTCCCGCGAGCCGGTCGCCGGGTTGATCGGGTTCTCCGGCGGCTGCAGAATGTACGACTGGTCGATCGGGGCGCCATCGACCATCACGGCGGGGTCGCCCGCCTGGCACGACACGGTCTGCCCGCCCTCGGCGATGATGCGCTTGACCAGGTTGTTCTCGTCCGGGGGCACGAGACCAACCCAGGAACCGACGGTCTGCAGACCCGCCACGAGCGGGTTGTCCGAGCGGGTGGAAACGTAGCTGGAGTTCCACGCGTCCGTGCCCTCGAACACGACGACGTCGCCCGGTGCCGGGTCGCGGAAGTAGTAGCTGACTTTCTCCACCGCCACGCGGTCGCCAGTGCCGTTGAAGCCGTGCAGCGTGGGCTCCATCGAGGCCGAGGGGATGACGTACATGCGGCCGATGAACGTCTGGATGATGAAGATGAACGCCAAGGTCAGCGCGATGACCACCGGGATCTCGATGTACCACGGCATCTGCTTTTCGGCCTCGGGCTGATTCCTGTTACTCACCCGCAACACCTTAGCAGCGCGACCTTGGGCGGCGGTGGGAGGCAGCGCGGTTTGGACTGCGTAATTTGGCGCGGGTTGTTGGAAAAATCCCAGGTCGCGTAATGGCGGTATACGTAAATTGCGCAGTCCACAGTGCGCGGGGAATCCCGGCCACGGGCTTGGACACCGGCAAAGGTCTGCGTGGTTTGGACTGCGCAATTTGCCGCGCCCTGTCGGCAAAACCCCAGGTCGCGTTCTGGCGGGACGCGTAAATTACGCAGTCCATAGTGCGCGAGAGAGTCTTGGCCACGCGCTTGGATGCCGGCCGCGGTCTGCGCAGTTTAGACTGCGCAATTAGCCACGAACCGTAAGCAAAACCCCAGGTCGCGAAACGGCGAACCACTTAAATTGCGCAGTCCAAACCGCGCACAAACCCACCCGCACGGACAGGATCAGCAGCGAACCCCGCAACAGCAGCGGAAACCCCCACACACGCGCAGACAGGACCACCGCCTACACACAAAAACCCCGCCCACAAACGTGGACGGGGTCAGGCGCGAGCCAGTGAAAACTAGCGGCGCTCCTTGATGCGGGCTGCCTTGCCGCGCAGATCGCGCATGTAGTACAGCTTCGCGCGGCGCACGTCACCCTTGCGCAGCACCTCGATCTTCTCGATGTTCGGGGAGTGCACCGGGAAGGTACGCTCAACGCCGATGCCGAAGGAGATCTTGCGCACCGTGAAGGTCTCGCGGATGCCGCCGCCCTGGCGGCGCACAACGAAGCCCTCGAAGAGCTGGGTACGGGTCACGGAACCCTCGATAACCTTGACGTGCACGCCGAGGGTGTCGCCCGGGCGGAAGTTCGGGATATCCTCGCGCAGCTGACCTGCGTCGACGAGGTCAATAATGCCATTGCTCATGGAAGCAATCCTTTTCGTTTACGGACAGAGGACCCTAGCGGCGCCCGAATTACGAGCGCTCGACCGGTTCGTGTCGCCTACAACAACCTGAGTGAGTTTACAGAGCCTCAGCGGCCTTTACCAAATCCCGCCTGCTTAAGGGCCTCGGCCATCGACCCCGACGCGGGCTTCGCTTGTCGACGCCCACCCGAACGCCGCCCCGCCTTCGCGGGCGGGGTTGCGTTGCCGGGGTCGTCGTCAAGCCGTAGCGACAGCCCGATGCGCTGGCGTTCGACGTCGACCTCCATCACTTTGACCGTGACCACCTGTCCCGAGCGGACCACCTCGTGCGGGTCGGAAACGAATTTCCGGCTCATCGCCGAGACGTGGACCAGACCGTCCTGGTGCACCCCGACATCGACGAAGGCACCGAAGGCGGCGACGTTGGTGACGGTGCCCTCCAGGATCATGCCCGGAGTGAGGTCCGAGACCTTGTGCACCCCCTCCTTGAACGCGGCCGTGACGAACTCCGGACGCGGGTCGCGGCCCGGCTTCTCCAACTCGGAAATGATGTCGGTGACGGTGGGAACGCCGAAGGTGTCGTCGGCGAAGTCCGCGGCGCTCAATCGCGTAAGAACTGCGGTGTTGCCGATCAGCGCCTGGGTGTCCAGGCCCGTCGACGCGGCGATGCGCTCGACCACCGGGTAGGCCTCCGGGTGCACAGCCGAAGCATCGAGCGGATCGCCCCCTCCCCGGATGCGCATGAACCCCGCCGCCTGCTCGAAAGCCTTCGGCCCGAGGCGGGGCACCTGGGTCAGCTCCTTGCGCGTGTGAAACGCCCCGTGCTCGTCGCGGTAGTCAACGATGTTTTTCGCCAGCGTCGCGCTAATCCCGGCGACCCGCTCGAGCAGCGGCACCGAGGCGGTGTTGAGATCCACGCCCACGGCGTTGACCGCATCCTCGACCACGGCATCGAGCGCGTGGGCGAGCGCGGCCTGGTTCACGTCGTGCTGGTACTGCCCCACCCCGATCGACTTCGGATCGACCTTGACCAGTTCCGCCAAAGGGTCCTGCAAGCGCCGCGCGATGGAGACCGCAGAGCGCAACGAGACGTCCATGTCCGGGAACTCGGCCGCAGCGATCTCGGAGGCGGAGTAGACCGACGCGCCCGACTCGGACACCATCACCGGCGTCGGCCGCGTACCGCCGGCGCGGGCGATGAGATCCGCCACCTCGCCGGCGAGCTTTTCCGATTCGCGGCTCGCGGTGCCGTTGCCCACCGCGATGAGCTCCGCGCGGTGGGCCGCCGCCATGGTGGACAGCTTCTCGACGGCCTCCGCCCAGCGGTTCTGGGGCTGGTGCGGGTAGACAATGGCCGTCTCGAGCACCTTTCCGGTGCCGTCGACCACGGCGCACTTGACCCCGTTGCGGTAACCGGGATCGAGCGCGAGTGTGACGCGCTGGCCCGCTGGGGCGGCGAGCAACACATCGCGCAGGTTTGTGGAGAACACTTCCAGCGCGCCGAGCTCGGCCTTTTCCTTCAGGCGCATCCGCGCGTCCACCGTGGCGGAAACCTGCAGCTTGGTGCGCCACGCCCACCCGACGCTCTTGGCCAGCCACGACGACTCTTTTACCGCGAGGTCCGCGTGGCGGGCAATCATGCCGGTAAAGACCTCCTCCTCGCCCGGATCGAGCAACAGGGTGAGCACCCCCTCATTTTCGGCGCGGAACAGGGCGAGGATGCGGTGGCTGGGCAGGGTGTCGAGAGGCTCGGCGAAGTCGAAGTAGTCCTTGAACTTCGCCCCGTCGCTCTCCTTGCCCGCGATGACGCTGGCGCGCATCGTCGCGGTGTTGAAGAAGCGCTCGCGCAGCGCCCCCACCAGGTCGGCGTCGAGCGCGAGACGCTCCGCGAGGATCACGCGGGCGCCGTCGAGCGCGCTTTTCGCGTCCGGGAAGCCCTCGGTGACAAAGCCCGCGGCCGTGACCTCCGGGTCGGACGAGGGGGCGTCGATAAGTGTGCTCAGCAGGTTGTCCAGGCCCGCCTCGCGCGCGATGTCCGCCTTCGTGGCGCGGCGCTTCTTGTACGGCAGGTAGAGGTCCTCCAGGCGCGCTTTAGTGTCGGCGGCGAGGACCTGGGCGCGTAGCTCGTCGGTGAGTTTGCCCTGCTCTTCGATAGCGGCGAGCACGGTGGCGCGGCGATCCTCCAGCTCGGCGAGGTAGGCGTGGCGTTGTTCGATGTGGCGCAGTTGAGCGTCGTCAAGCCCGCCGGTGGCTTCCTTGCGGTAGCGGGAAATGAACGGCACGGTGTTGCCCTCGGCCAAAAGGGCCAGGGCGGTGTCTACCTGCGCCTGCGTGGCGCCGAGTTCTGTCGCGATGGTGGCTGCGATGGTGGTCATTCGTGTGAGTGTATCGCAGCCGCCTTTTACAGCACTCGCCGCGCCTTATCGACGACCTTTTTCACGTCCCCCTCGCTCAACGCCGTGCGCCCCCGCACGATCACGCGCGCGCCGGCCACCTCGACCGAGTCGACCTCGACGCCCGATCGGCGCAGCGCCTTGCGCACAGCGCGCTCTGCATCCGCGATCTCGGCGTCGATAACGAGCTCCACCTCGCGGGCGTGAAGCGTAAACTCATCCGCCGCGTCAAGCTCGGCATGCTCCAGCAGCTCGGGTCGCACCCGCTGGGTGCGCAGCAGGGCCTGGTCGCGGCGCCACCTGCGCACCTTGGCGTGATCGCCGGAGAGCAGCACCTCCGGGGCGTCGATGCCGCGCCACTGCCTGGGCTTGGTGTACGCGGGGCCTTCGAGCAGGCCGTCGGAAAAGGAGTCCTCCTCGTGGCTCTCCGTGTTTCCCAGCACGCCCGGGATCAACCGGGTGACGGCCTCGGCGATGACGAGCGCGGCCACCTCGCCGCCGATGAGCACGTAGTCGCCGATGGAGACCTCGCGCACCCTGTAGCGCTTCCGCGCGTCCTCGAACACGCGCTGGTCGATGCCCTCGTAGCGGCCGCACGCGATCACAATATGCTCCTCGCGCGAGAACGCCTGCGCGTCCGCCTGCGTAAACGGCGTGCCGGCCGGGGTGGGCACGAGCAGCAGCGGCAGGGAGCGGTCCTGATCCTGCGCCTCGTACGGGCGGGGCGCGACTCTTGCCACGTCGTCGTGACGCGCCTTGTCGTTGCGGTGCGCCGCAGCCGAGTCGATCTCGAACCCCTCGCGCCCGGCAGCAACGGCGTCGAGGGCGGGCCCCCACACCTCGGGCTTCATCACCATCCCGGGCCCACCACCCAACGGCGGCGCGTCGACGGACTTGTGCCGGCCCGTCGCCCAATCGCGCAGGTTGTGGATGGCGACGGTGAGGATCCCCTGCTCAATCGCCCTGCCCAGCAGAGCGTGGCGCAGCGGCTCGAGGTACTCGGGGAAGATGGTGATGATGTCCAGGCGCAGCTTAGACATCCAGCAGGCCCTCCGGCGGGGTGATCGTCAGCGTCTGCTCGCCCAGATCAATCTCCGGAACGAAGTCGATCACGAACGGGACTAACACCTCGCGGCCGTCGTAGTCGATCTCCAGGATCTTCCGGTTCGGCGTGTCCATCACGCCGGTGACCTCACCGACTTCGCGGCCCTCGTGGATCACCTTGAGCCCGATGAGCTCGTGGTCGTAGAACTCCTCCGAGTCCTCCTCGCGCTCGAGCGGCGGGGCGAAGAACTGCATCCCGCGCAGCGAGTCCGCCTGCGTGCGGTCGGGCACCTCTTCAAAGCTCATCAGCAGGCGGTTTTGGTGCGGTCGCAGCGTCTTGATGGTCAGCTCGCGCTCCTTGCCCGGCTGCCGGCCAGTCAGCACCTCCCCGACGACGAAGCGCTCGCCGGGGTCATCGGTAAGCACCTCGACGGCGACCTCTCCCTTGATGCCGTGGGATTTAACGACCTTGCCGATGAGCAGCTCCATGAGCGCGTATTCTAGCAGGGCCTTTTTGCTTATCGACGCCCCACCCACACCCCGAAAACAAAGGAAGACTGCAACGCACAATGTGCATTGCAGTCACCTAGTGACGGATACTAGTTCTCCTCAGCGGCATCTTCCTCAGCCGGAGCTTCCTCGGAAGACTCTGCTGCGGACTCTGCGGCAGCCTCTGCCTCAGCCTTCGCAGCAGCCTCAGCCTCGGCGGCAGCCTTAGCCTCTGCCTCATCCTTGGCCTTCTTGCGCTTCTCGGTGATGGCCTCGGCGGTCGGGCCGTTGTTGGCCTCCTCGAGAGCCTGGTTGAACAGCTCGAGCTTGGACGGCTTCTCCGGAGCAACCTTCAGGGTGCCCTCGGCGCCGTCGAGGCCCTTGTGCTTCTGCCAATCGCCGGTCACCTTGAGCAGCGCGAGAACCGGCTCGGTCGGCTGGGCGCCGACGCCGAGCCAGTACTGTGCACGCTCGGAATTGATGCGGATCAGCGACGGCTCCTCCTTCGGGTGGTAGATGCCGATGTTCTCGATCACCTTGCCGTCGCGGCGGGCACGTGCGTCGGCGATGACGACGCGGTACTGGGCGTTGCGGATCTTGCCGAGACGCTGCAGCTTAATCTTGACAGCCATGAAAAGTCCTTCGTGGTCACTGGGCAGTTCAGACACCCGCAGCTTGTCTGCGGGCCGGTTCAACCCTTTGGATTTACTTGCGTGTGACGGGCCGGTCGAGCGTACTCGGGTCCGGCGCTAACGCAGGGTGTGCGCACGCAGAGCGCTGCGCAACCTGCATTACCTTACAACCGGTCGGTTTCAGAGTCCAAAACGGGCCGGAGTAGACTACCCGTTGCTTACCTGCGCGGGAAGGAGGACGGCGATGGACAGTGGGAGGGCAGCCAGTAGCACCCCCCAATTCCGCAACGACCTCGAAGGTTTGCGCGGCATCGCCATCGCCCTCGTCGTGGTGTTCCATATTTTCGTGGGGCGCGTATCCGGCGGTGTGGACGTGTTCCTTTTCCTCTCGGGGTACTTCTTCGTCGGGTCACAGGTGCGCTACGCGCTACGCGAGAACCCCCGCGTAAATCCGTGGTGGCCCATGTGGCGCACCGCCCGCCGTCTCATACCCTCGCTGGTGGTGGTACTGGCGGCGACCGTCATCCTCGTGTTCGCGCTCGTTCCGGGACTGGTGAGCGGAGAACTCCTGCGGCAGTTCACCGCCACCATCTTCTTCGCCCAGAACCGCGAGCTCGCCGCCCAGGGCTCTGATTACGCCGCTGTGAGCCCGGAAGCATCGCCGCTGCAGCACTTGTGGTCCATCAGCATTCAGGGGCAGTTCTATCTCGCCGCCATCCTGCTCGGAACGGTCATTGCAGTGCTTGTCACTCGGACGGGCATATCCCGAACCTGGGTGCGACGCGGGACCATCGCGTTGCTCGTGGTGGTGACCGTGGCATCGTTGAGCTGGGCATCGCGCTTCGGCCTTTTCGGCACGGAACCGAACTATTACTCCTTCTTTTCCCGCGCCTGGGAGCTGACGCTGGGAGGATTGCTCGCCCTGGCCGCACAGGTGCAGATTCCGAGGCGGTTCAGCGCCCTCACCGCCGGCAGCGGTCTCACACTGATAGCGTTGACCGGTGTTGTCATTCCCACAACCCTGGCATATCCCGGACCGCTCACCCTGATGCCGATTGGCGGGGCTGCACTGATTGTGCTGAGCAACCCAGCCAATCCCGTGTCATCGATTCTTTCGTCGCGGCCGATTACCTGGCTCGGTTCCGTCGCCTATCCCCTCTATCTATGGCACTGGCCACTGTTGATCATCGCCGTCACCATAGGCTCGCATACCATTCCACCCCTGTCCGTCGGCCTGGGAGTTATCGCGCTTTCCATTGTCCTTGCCCAGGCAACGCACACGGCGGTCGAGGAGCCCTTGCGCATGCACGGCAAGCGCCCGACGAAACAAGACGCACCCGTCACGGCAGCGCTGGGTTCTCTGCGGCGGCCCGCGGGTGCCGCGCGGGCGGCGGGCGGTGTCCTCATCGCCACCAGCACGGCAGCGATCCTGTCGCTGTCACCGATGTGGGAGCGACACGTCACCATCGCCGATTCCCCCTCCAGTGCGGAGCAGCATCCGGGGGCAATGGCTCTGCGCGGCGCCTCAGTTCCGGATGTGCCTGCTCAGCCGGCACCCATGCTGGCCTCCAGCATCACCACCCACATCTTCCGCGACGGCTGCGTGATTTCCCAGGATGAGCCGGGGGATGCCGCGCCGGAAGCAGATTGCGTCTACGGAGACCCCGAGGCCGAAACAACCGTGGCCTTGGTCGGCGGCTCCCACGCCGAAACATACGGTGTGGCACTCGACGAGCTGGGCAAGAAACACGGGTTTAAGGTCATCACTTTCATCCGCCAGACGTGCCCGATGGTGTTTACCCCCGGAGACCTGGTCAGCCACCGGTGCGCGAAGTGGTCGCTCAACACATTCAACGAGCTCGCATCCCTCGACCCGGCCGTGGTGGTCTCTACCTCGACACGCCCGGCCGGCTCAGCCGGAGAAGCGAGCCCATCCACGGATTCCGTTCCCCCGGAGTACGTGGAGGTGTGGGATGCCTTCGCCGAGGCCGAGATCCCGTTTCTCGGGCTCAGAGACAACCCGTGGATTTTCGATGCCGACGGGACCCCCTTGAACCCCAACGGCTGTGTAGTCAACGGCGGCTCGGTCGCCGAATGCAGCATGCCCGCCACGACGATGTACTCGCCCGAAGACCCGGCCGCCGACTACTCCGATGCGGACGCCATGCGCCACATGGTGGACACCTCCGGCTGGTACTGTCCCGACGGGCTGTGCCCGCCCGTGATCGGAAACGTCACCGTCTACCGGGACCAGAACCACATCTCCAACGCTTACTCTCTCACTCTGGCACCGCTTATCTGGCACCACCTCGGCCCCCTCTTGGAGGAGACGGCCGGGAGTTGACGCGCTGACTTCCAGAGCGCGCGTAGACCTACTTCCCTTTCTTCCCCAGATTCTTCATCGCCTGGGAGAAGTCGAGGTTATTCAGGTCGAGGCCCTCCATGCCCGGCGGCATCTTCCCTGCTCCGGGCATACCGGGCATACCCCCGCCCAGCTGCTCCTGCATTTTTTGCAGGTCCGCCATGCTCGGCATGCCACCGGGCATTCCCGGCTTCGCGCCGCCACGGTTCTTCACCGGCTTGCGCTTGCCGTTCTTGCCCTTGCGTCCCTTCGGCTTCTTCTTCGTGGCGCTGCGCCCCCCGCCCATTCCAGGCATGCCGGGCAGGCCGAACTGGCTGGCCATCTGCCCCATCATCTTCTTCGCCTCGAAGAAGCGCTCCACGAGCTGGTTGACGTCGGAGACGGACACGCCGGAACCGTTGGCGATGCGCTTGCGGCGCGAGGCGTTGAGGATCTTCGGGTCCTCGCGCTCGGCGGGAGTCATGCCGCGGATGATCGCCTGGATGCGGTCGAGCTGCTTCTCGTCGACCATGTCGGCCATCTCGTTCATCTGCTTGCCACCGGGCATCATCTTCAGCAGGTTGCCGATCGGCCCCATGCGGCGGACCATGAGCAGCTGGTCGAGGAAGTCCTCCAAAGTGAGCTCGCCGGAGCCGAGGCGCGCGGCGGCCTTTTCGGCCTCCTGCTGGTCGAACATGGTCTCGGCCTGCTCGATGAGCGAGAGCACATCGCCCATGCCGAGGATGCGGCTGGACATGCGGTCGGGGTGGAAGATGTCGAAGTCGTCGAGCTTCTCACCCGTGGAGGCGAACAAGATCGGTTTGCCCGTGACCTCGCGGATCGACAGCGCTGCGCCGCCGCGGGCGTCGCCGTCAAGCTTGGTCAGCACCACACCGGTGAAGTCGACGCCGTCGGCGAACGCCTGCGCGGTGGCGACGGCGTCCTGGCCGATCATCGCGTCGATGACGAAGAGGACTTCATCGGGGTTGACGGCATCGCGGATGTTGCGCGCCTGCGTCATCAGGGTTTCGTCGATGCCGAGGCGACCGGCGGTATCGATGATGACCACGTCGTTCTTGGCGCGAACGGCGTGCTCAATACCCGCCGTGGCCACGGCGACGGGGTCACCGTGGGAGGTGCCCATCTCGTGATCTAGCGAATCCAGCGACGTGCCGGGGTCCGGCGCGAACGTCGGGACGCCAGCGCGCTCGCCGACGATTTGCAGCTGCTGCACCGCCCCGGGGCGCTGCAGGTCGCAGGCCACCAGCATCGGGGTGTGGCCCTGCTTGGTCAGGTGGTTCGCCAGCTTGCCGGCGAGCGTGGTCTTACCGGCGCCCTGCAGCCCGGCGAGCATGATCACGGTCGGCGGGGTTTTCGCCAGGTTCAGCCGGCGGGTCTCGCCGCCGAGGATGTTGGTGAGCTCCTCGTCGACGATTTTGATGACTTGCTGCGCCGGGTTGAGCGCCTCGGAGACATCGGCGCCGAGGGAGCGCTCCTTGACTCGTTTAATAAAGGCGCGCACCACGGTGAGGGAAACATCGGCCTCGAGCAGCGCGAGGCGGATCTCACGGGCGGTGTTGTTGATGTCTGCCTCGGTCAGCTTGCCCTTACCGCGCAGGCCGCCGAGGGCAGTTTGTAGGCGGTCGGACAGCGACTCAAACACTGAGGTGCACGCTCCTTTAAAGGTGAGATACGGCGATTGGCTCGTTACAGCCTAGCGCGTATCCCCGTGATGCAGAACTTTCCGCCCACCCTTAGATGGCTTGATCGTCCTTCTCACCAGTGCGCACGCGCACGACGTTGTCGATCGAGGTGACCCACACCTTGCCGTCGCCGACCTCGCCGGTATAAGCGCTTTTCACGAGCGTATCGACGGCCACGTCAACCTGCTCGTCTGTCACGAGCACTTCAACCTTGGCCTTGGCCACGAACGGCGAGGAGTACTTCGCGCCGCGGTAGTACTCCACGTTGCCGCCCTGGCGGCCGCGGCCCTGCGCATCCGTGACGGTGATACCGCACACGCCGATTTCTTCAAGCGCCTCCATGATGTAGATCACGGTGAAAGGCTTGACCACTGCAGTGATTAGTTTCATGACTTCTCCTTAGACCTTCGGCTCAATTTTGCGCGAAGCGGCCGCGTCAGCGTCGCCGCGGGGGTGCTGGGTGTTGTGGTGGTCTCCGCGGGCCTCGTTGAGGCCGAGTTCTGCCGCGGACTTGTTGCCTGCCGGAAGGCCACCCGGGCGCATGCCGGGGCCGCCGAAGTCGTAGCCGGTCTCGCGGTGCACGGAGTAGTCGACGCCTTCGAACTCTTCCTCGCGGGTGACCCTCCAACCCATCGTGTACTTGATCGCCAGCGCGATCACCAGAGTGATCACGCCCGCGAAGACCATGGACACCAGCGCGATGATGATCTGGATACCGAGGAGCTTGAAGCCCTCGGTGACATCACCGGTGAAGATACCGCGCTCGCCGGCAAAGAACGCGAGTCCGACGGTGCCCCACAGGCCAGCGACGAGGTGCACGCCGACCACGTCGAGGGAGTCGTCGTAGTTGAGCACGTATTTGAGGCCGACGCCGAAGCATGCGAGCACGCCGCCGATGAAGCCGAGGATCAGGGATGAGACGGGAGCGAGATCGCCTGCAGCCGGGGTGATTGTGACCAGGCCTGCGACGAGGCCGGAGGATGCGCCGAGGGAGGTGGCGTAGCCGTCGCGAAGCTTCTCAATGAGCAACCAGCCCATCATGGCTGCGGCCGCTGCGGCGGTGGTGTTGATCCACGCCATGCCGGCGAGGCCGTCGGCCGCGAACGCGGAGCCGCCGTTGAAACCGAACCAGCCGAACCACAGCAGGGCCGCGCCGATCATGACGAGCGGGAGGTTGTGGGGGCGTGAGTTGGACGTCGGGAAGCCCTGGCGGCGCCCGATGACCAGCGCGAGCACGAGCGCTGCGGTGCCGGCGGAGATGTGAACGACGGTGCCGCCGGCGAAGTCAATCGGGGAGACTGCCGCTTCGCCGTCGACGACGCCGAACAGGCGCGCCGCGATGGAGCCTTCCGCATGGCCGAGCAGGCCGCCACCCCACACCATGTGAGCGAGCGGGAAGTAGACCAGGGTCGACCACAGGGCGGCGAAGACCACCCAGGAGCCGATCTTGACACGGCTTGCAACCGCGCCGGAGATGATCGCGGTGGAGATCACGGCGAAGGTGAGCTGGAAGCCAATGTCAATGACGTTGGCGTAACCGGCGGCACCTTCGATGTAGTTACCCTCGGCGTCGACGATGGCGTTGGCCAGGCCGAAGAACTCGAAGGGGTTGGCGAACACCCCGCCAATGGATTGCGTGCCGTACGACATGGACCAGCCCCACAGCACGTACACGATCGTGACAATGCCGAGGCTGGTGAAAGACATCATCATCATGTTGAGCACGCTTCGGCGCGAGGACATTCCGCCGTAGAACAGCGCCAGCGCGGGGGTCATGAGCAGAACTAGTGACGCCGATATCAGCATCCAGCTCGAATTGCCTGCGACGACGGCCATTTGGTCAGCTTCCACAGTTTTCACCTCTCAGTAAATCTATCGGTCGACAGTTTGGACCCTGTTTACTGTAGAGCGACAGATATCCCGTGTGAAAGCCAGACACCCGTAATGCGACGGACATCACAAAACCCGCCACCCGAGCTGGGAGGCGGGTTCGGTTTAGCTGGGAGGAGTTAGCCGAGCAGCGCGTCGACGAAGCTTTCCACCTCGAACGGCGCGAGGTCGTCGGCGCCCTCTCCCAGTCCGACGAGCTTGACCGGCACGCCGAGCTCTTCCTGGACCTGGAAAACGATTCCGCCCTTGGCCGTCCCGTCGAGCTTGGTCAGCACCACGCCGGTGATGTTGACGACCTCGCGGAACACGCGCGCCTGGGTGATGCCGTTTTGCCCCACCGTGGCGTCGAGGACCAGCAGCACCTCGTCGACATGCGACTTCTTCTCCACCACGCGCCTGACCTTGCCCAGCTGATCCATCAGGCCGGTCGCCGTGTGCAGGCGCCCCGCGGTATCGACGAGAACCACGTCAGCACCCTGGTCCACACCCGTAGCCACCGCATCGAAGGCGACCGATGCCGGGTCCGCGCCCTCCTTGCCGCGCACGGTGGAGGCACCCACGCGGCGCCCCCACGTTTCCAGCTGATCCGCCGCCGCGGCGCGGAATGTATCGGCCGCCCCGAGCACCACCGAGTGGCCCATGGACACCAGCACGCGGGCGAGCTTGCCGGTGGTGGTCGTCTTGCCCGTACCGTTGACACCCACGACCAGGATCACGGCGGGCTTTCCCTCGTTGGGCATCGCCTTGATCGAACGATCCATCTCGGGGTGAGCGGCCTCGATCAGCGCTTCGCGCAGCATGGCGCGGGCCTCGGCTTCGCTGCTCACACCCCGCTCGGCGATCTTGGCGCGCAGCGACTCGGTCACCTTCAGCGTGAGCTGGGTGCCCAGATCGGCCATGATCAGCGTGTCTTCGATCTCCTCCCAAGCGTCCTCGTCGAGGTCGCCCGCGGTCAGGATGCCCAGCAGGCCCTGGCCGATGGCGTTCTGCGAGCGCGACAGGCGCCCGCGCAGCTTGCCAATGCGGCCCGCGGCCGGGGCGATCTCGTCGATCGGCTCGCTCGCCGCGGGCGTATCGACGATCGCCTCCTCCGAAACTTCAGCCCCCTCCTGGCGCGCGGCGTCAGCCACCTCGGCGGTGACCGCAGCGATGTTGGCGGCCTCCTCCGCCTCCGGATCCTCCTCGGGATCCTGCTCAGCCTCGAACGCCTCCTCCACGATGTCGCGGCCATCCTCAGACAGGCCATCGACAGCAGGCTTCTCGACGCCCTCCTCGACCACGTCGTCGTTGAGCTCTTCCACTGCGTCGGCCGCATCATCGCTCAGTTCAATCTCAGGCTCCGGAGCGGCGACTGGTTCTTGAGCGAGCTGCTCGTTGAGCTGCGACATCGCGGTCGAGCCGCCCGGCGCGGGTTCGGCGGGCTCAACGGGATTGTCCACGCGCACCGGCTCGGGGACCTCCGCCGGTGCGAAGGCGAATCCGCCCTTGGCCTGGTAGTTACCTGATTTCTCCTGCTGCGTCAGTTCTTTCGGGGCCTGATCTGCGGGTTTGTCGAAGGAGATGGTCTTCGACTTCTTGCGGCTGTTACCGATCACCACGATTCCGACGATGATCAGGGCGATCACCACAATGGCGATCAGGATCCAAATGAGAGTCGTGTTCATGCCCTCCATAGTGCCAGCCAATTGGATACTTTTGTGTATAGCGCTCGCACGGCCGGCGGTGGTTGCGTAAAAGGCATGACCAATCGACACAACGTGTTCAAGCTCATCGGCGCCGGCTCTGTCGCGTTCCTCGCGGCCTGCGCTCCCCTGACCAACGCGTCCGCACACTCGTCCACCCCGACTACACCCGACACATACGTGACTACCGACTATTCTGCTGTCCCCGAGATCGTTGACCTGCCCGCCGACGCCACCCCGGCCACCGGTGAGACGCTGCTCCACGTCATGAACAGCACCTGGGTCCCCCAGCCTGCCGTCGACGGCATCCGCGTCAGCTTCGTCCCGCAGGGCAGCATGGAGGGCTTCCGCGTTGAGGGCGGCCCCTGCAACGGCTACGGCACCGCCACACCGGCGCCTACACCACCACGAGCCTCCCGGTCACTCGCATGGCCTGCGACACCATGGCCTACGACGGCGCGGTCACCGAGGCGTTTCGCAACGGCACCGGCTTCTACACCGTCGGCGAGGACACCCTCTACGTCGCCGGTGCATATGGCGCACTGAAGCTGGTCCGCGACAACTAGGAACTGGCGGGGCTCATCCGCTGCGAGATCACGCGGGTGACCCCGTCGCCGCGCATCGTGACGCCATAGAGCACGTTGGCCACGTCCATCGTGGGCTTCTGGTGCGTGATCACGATCAGCTGCGAGTCGCGGCGAAGTTCTTCGAGTAGCGCGATGAGCCGGCGCAGGTTGACGTCGTCAAGCGCCGCCTCGACCTCGTCGAACACGTAGAAGGGGCTGGGGCGGGCGCGGAAGATGGCCACGAGAAAAGCCAGCGCAGTCAGAGACTTCTCCCCGCCCGAGAGCAGAGAGAGCCGCTTGACTCGCTTGCCGGGCGGGCGCGCTTCGATCTCGATGCCGGTGGCGAGCATGTCGCCGGGCTCGGTGAGGATCAGCCGCGCCTCCCCGCCCGGAAACAGCGTGCCAAACACCGCGGGGAATTGCTTTTCGACGTCCGCCCACGCATCCGTAAACAGCTTCAGGATCTGATCGTCGACGTCGTTGATCACGCCGAGCAGGTCCCTGCGCGCCTGGTTGACGTCGTCAAGCTGGGTACTCAAAAACGAGTAGCGCTCCTCGAGTGCCTTGTACTCCTCCAGCGCCAGCGGGTTGACCTTGCCGAGCGCGCGCAGGTCCTTTTCCGCCTGCGCGAGGCGCGCCCGCTCGGCGGCGCGGTCGAAGCCCTCGCCGGGGCTGTGCTGGGCGAGAAGGTCGGCGATCGCGATGCCGAGGGATTCGGTGGCCTTCGCCTCGGCCTCGTCGATGCGCACCTGCGCCTGCTCGCGGGCGATGTCGGCGGCGTGCGCGCTGTCCGTCAGCCGGCTCAGCTGCTGCCGCGTCGCGCTGACCTGCTGTTTCGCCTGCTGCGCGCGGCCTCGAAGTTGCGCGACCTCGGCGGAGAGCTCGTCGCGGCGCGCCGCGGCCCGCGCCACCGCATCGCCAACGCGCCCAGCGAGAACCCGCGCGTGCTCGGCGACCGTCGCGGCTAGCTCGGCCTGCGCCTTCTGCTTGGCGACGCCCGCCAGAAAGCGCGCCTTCGCCGCCCGCTCGTGCTCCGCCTGACGACGCAGCGCGTCGCCCTTGCCCGCCGCTGCCTCCGCCGTCTGCTGCGCGGTGCGCGCCGACAGCGTGGCCTCCATCTCTAGTGCCGTGACCTCGGTCAGCGCGGCCTGGGCCCGATCGCGCTCGGCGCTTGAAGGCTCGTCTGCCTCGGTGGAGTCCGAGTCGATGCGCGACAGGCGATCGCGGGTCTCGGCAAGCTCCTCCTGGCGGCTGTGTAGACGCGCCTCGGCATCGGTGGCGCGCTGCGCTGCGCGCTCGTGCTCGGCGCGCTGGGCGTCGCGGTGTCGCGCCGCGCGCTGCGCCTCGCGGCGGGTCGCCTCCAGAGTCGCATCGTGCTCGCGCAGCGCCGCCTTCGCGCTCGCCGCGGCCACCCGCGCCTCCTCGGCCGACAGCTTGGCGCCTTCGAGCGTTCCGGAGAGCTCGCGCAGCCCGGCGCGCGCGGTCTCCAGCTCCGCCGCGGCGCGCTCGATGCGCGCGGAGACCTCGACGGTCGACACCTGCCCGGTGCCGGCGGCGATCCAGCCCTCGCCGGCGAGCACCCCGGTGCGCGTGACCGCCCGCAGGCGTGGGTCGTCCGCGACGATGCGCCTAGCTTCCTCGACTGTGTCGGCGAGGGCGACGTCGACAAGCACGCGCGTGAGCGGCCCCGCGATCGACGGGTCGAGGCGGACGTGGTCGAGCAGCCAGTCGACGGGCGCGTCGGTGTCCATCCGCCAGGTGCTGCCGCCAACCGGATCCACCACGATGGCACGCTCGGCCTGAGCCAGCGCATCCGCCACGTCCCCCGCCCCGACGAGCGCTTCCGCGAACGGGCCCAGAGCCGCGGCAAGCGCCTTAGCGACGCCCTGATCAGCGCTGATCAGCCCCGCCAACACGCCGACATCGCCGCCGAGCGCGTCCGCGGCAGCCTGCTTCGGAGCCTGCTCGGACAGGGTGGCGATGCGCGACTCCAACGTAAACACCGTGCGCTCGCGCTCCCGCTGTACCGCGCGCAGCTGCTCGAGGCGCTTATCGGCCGCGTCCGACTCCGCGGCCGCGCGCACGTGGGCCTGGTAAAGCTCATCACGCTGCTCGCCGTCGCCGGTAATGGCGCGGGCCAGCTCCTCGGCCTCCCTCGCGGCGACGTGCGCGCGCTGGCGGGTCTCGCCCAGTGCTTCCTCGATCCGGGAAATCTCCTCTTCGGCGGCGGCGACGGCGGCAAGCTGGCTTTCCTCCTGCGCCAGCAGGCG
This sequence comes from Corynebacterium sanguinis, assembly GCF_007641235.1. Taxonomy (NCBI): domain Bacteria; kingdom Bacillati; phylum Actinomycetota; class Actinomycetes; order Mycobacteriales; family Corynebacteriaceae; genus Corynebacterium; species Corynebacterium sanguinis. The sequence goes on along the minus strand of NZ_CP038157.1, from coordinate 1,649,956 downwards.
CACCACGCCCTCGCGGCGGTCCGCGATCGCGCGCACCTGCGCGAGGTGCTCGCGCTCCGCGGCGTCGAAGACCTCACGGCGCTCGGCGATCTCCTCCCGGATCGATTCGAGCTTCTCCGCCGCCTCCTCGGCGCGCTCCAGCGCCTCGGCGTACTGCTCGTCGGCCACGCTCGCCCGCGCCAACAGGTCGTCCGGGTCTTGGCCGTGGTAGGTGGTCTGCCCGACGGAGTTCGCGGCGCGCTCCGAAGCAATGCGCACCGTGGCGCTCACGCGCTCGGCCAGCGTAGACAGCGTAAACCACAGCTGCTGCGCCTCCTCGGCCGCCGGCTCAACCTCCCGCTGGCGGGCCTCAACGGCCTCCTGCTGCGCCTCAGCTTCATCCAGTTCTGCGGCGACGGCTTCAACCTTGGCGGTGACAAGCGCGACGTTGGAGGAGGCGTCGTCACGCTTCGCGCGAAGAGTGAGCACCTCATCGGCCGCGAGGATAAGGCGGGCCTCGCGCACCGTCGCCTGCACGCTCGCCGCGCGCTGGGCCGTTTCCGCCTGCCGGGCCAAGGGGGCGAGCTGCTTGCCCAGCTCCTCGGTAAGATCGGTGAGGCGATCGAGGTTCGCCTGCATCCCGGTGAGCTTGCGCTGCGCCTTCTCTTTGCGGCGGCGGTGCTTGAGCACGCCGGCGGCTTCCTCGATGAAGGCGCGGCGCTCCTCCGGGCGTGATTCCAGGATCTCCGCGAGCTTGCCCTGGCCAACGATGATGTGCATCTCACGGCCAATGCCCGAATCCGACAGCAACTCCTGGATATCCATCAGGCGGGCCTTCGACCCATTGACCTCGTACTCGGACGCGCCGTCGCGGAACATCCGCCGCGTAATCGCCACATCCGTGTAGTCAATAGGTAGCCGCTTATCCGTATTGTCAAAGGTCAGCGTCACCTCCGCGCGGCCCAAAGGCTTACGATCCCCCGCGCCCGCGAAAATGACGTCCTCCATCTTCCCGCCACGCAGGTTTTTCACCCCCTGCTCGCCCATCACCCACGCCAACGCGTCGACGACGTTCGACTTGCCCGAACCGTTAGGCCCCACAACAGCACAAATACCCGGCTCGAACTTCATCGTCGTCGCCGACGCGAAGGACTTAAACCCCTTAAGCGTGAGCGATTTCAGGTGCATTGTTCGGATTCTAGGACACGGGTGGGTTCACGCACCCCTTCAACCTAAACTCGGAGACCTAAGAACGCGCCCAGAACGGCCGTTTTTGCGTGACATTTACCCGTCCGGGTTTAGGGGGGAAGCTAACCCCGCGCCGCCCCCACGAGGGGCACCACAACCACCGCCCCGGAAAGCGCAAACCCAGCCGCAAACACCGCGGCCGCCTGTAAGCGTCCTCCTGCACGAGGGGTCTCCGATACCGCGCGGGCGAGACCAGCGGCGCTGAGCAGGGTGGCCAGCGAGATCCCGGCGAGCTCGTCGCGGACGTCTCTATGCTTCAGCGATGCAATCGGCAGCGCCATGCTCGCGGCGAGCGCCAGCGCGGGCCCGACGCCGGACGCCCCGGCCCTGCGCGCCACCGTGACGGCGCCCGCCGTCAGCGCAACCGGCGTCAGCCACGCCGCGACCCGGGCAGCCGCGGGCGTGTTGGCCAGGGTCGTTGCGTCGAGGTCATCGGGGCGCAGCCACCCGGCCTTGACGGCGACGGCACCCCAGTTGATGGACCAACCCAGGCCCATCAGGTGCGGTTGGAGAATCTTCTCGTCCTCGGGGTCGAAAATCCTCCGGCGCGAGGAAGCGAACAGCGCGCCGAACGGGGTGGTGCGCCGGCCGTGGTCGTCGTATCCCACGCCCTCGTACTCCCGCGCCACGCTCGCGGCGTAGTCGCGTGGGGTCCCGAGCTCATCGCAAAGCGATGCTCCGTCCGACGCAAGCTCTTCCAGCAGGTCCCGCTGCTCCCCCACGATCGCGTTAATGCGGGCGCGGCCAAGCCGCGTGGTGGCCAGCGCGCGCTCGATGGCGGCTGTGTATGTATCAATTGTGCTCATTGCTTGTCCTCTCCGAACAGTGCTGCGATGTCCCGGGTCAGGGTGTGGAAGTCTCCTTGTAGGTGGCGCAGGGCGTCGGTGCCGGCGTCGCTTAGCGAGTAGTATTTGCGCGGCGGCCCCTTCGGCGACTCCTCCCAGCGCGTTTGCACGATGTTGTTGCTGGTCAGCCGGCTCAGAAGCGGGTACACGGTGCCGGCCGGCGCAGCGAGGCTCGGGTAGTTTCCGAGCCGCTCAACAAGCGCCGCGCCGTAGAGCTCCTCGCGCTCGAGCAGCGACAGGATCGCCAGTTCGAGCGCACCCTTGCGTAGCTGGGTCATTGGGGGTCTTGTCGGTGTCAATAACCTCCTCCTTACTTTGCAATGCAAGGTACATTCTATCCCTAAGTACTTTGCAGTGCAAGGTATAAGCCCGAAGGCCCTAGCGCTCCTCGAAGCCTCGCGCACCCTTCGGCTCCGAGCACCGCTCCACCACCGTGTCCACCCGACCCGGCCGCCCGGCCGTCGACGGCTGCTCCCTCAAGAGCCGCAGGAACTTATCGACGCCCTCACGTGCGCCTTCAGCAACCACCTCGACGCGGCCGTCGTCAAGGTTCTTCGCGTAACCCGCCAACCCGAGCTCGAGCGCGCGCGAGCGGGTCCACCAGCGAAAACCCACCCCCTGAACGTGACCGTGCACGTGGGCGGCGAGGCGGACGCTACTCATTGTCCGCCAGCGTGATGCGGTCCTCGATGCTGCGCCGCGTCACGGGGTCGGAGCCGTCCCAGAACTCGACGTTCTTCAGCTCGGGCAGCATGTCGCGGTGGAAGACCGGGTCGACGCCCTGGCGGCGCTGCTCGTTGAAGTTCTTCAGCAGCTTGATCGCAACACCGCCCAGCGGGACGATCGCGATGATGTTGATAATGGCCAGGCTGCCGGCCATGGTGTCGCCGAGCGCCCACACCAGCGGCAGCGAGCCGAACGCGCCAAAGAAAACAAACCCGATCACGAGCACGCGGAACCCGGTCATCACGGCCTTCGACTTGGTCAGATACTCAATGTTGGCCTGCGCGAGGTAGTAGTTGCCGATCACAGAAGAGAACGCGAGGAAGAACAGGATGAAGGTGATCGCGTGCGCGCCCCAGGCGCCGACCGAATCAGCCAGCGCCGCCTGCGTCAGCGCGGCACCCTGGATGTTTTCCTTGCCGTAGGTCACCTGTGGGCCGAGCAGGACGATGAACGCGGTGATCGAACAGACCAACAGGGTATCGAAGTACACGCCGAGGGTCTGAACAAGACCCTGCTTCACCGGGTGCGACACGGTCGCCGTCGCGGCCGCATTCGGTGCCGAGCCCATACCCGCCTCGTTGGAGAAGAGCCCGCGGCGCATGCCGTGCATGAACGCCATCGCCAGCGTGGCGCCAGCGACCTCACGTAGTCCAAGCGCGCTGCCGACGATGGTGGCGATCATGTTCGGGACCTCGCCGATGTTCACAATCACCACGATCAGACCGATGATGACATAGGCGCCGGCCATAAACGGAACGATCACCTGCGTCGCGGACGCAATGCGGGTCACGCCACCGAAGATGATGGCCGCGGTCAGCGCGGCGATGACAACCGCGACGATGCCCTTGAGAGTGTTGCTGTTGTTGTCCAGGGAGCCTCCCACCGCTTCCACGATGGAGTTGGTCTGAATCGCGTTGTAGACGAAGCCGTAGGTGAAGGCTAGGAAGATGGAAAAGATGATCGCCACGGGCCTCCAGCCGAGCCCGCGTGTCATGTAGTACGCCGGGCCGCCGTGGTAGCTACCCTCGGGGTCTTTGGTCTTCCACAGCTGCGCCAGGGTGGATTCGACGAACGAGGTCGCTCCACCGATCAGGGCGATCATCCACATCCAGAACACCGCGCCCGGGCCGCCGATCGAGATCGCGAGCGCGACGCCCGCGATGTTTCCCGTGCCCACGCGCGAAGCGGCCGAAATGGTGAACGCCTTGAACGCCGAGATGCCGCCGTAGTCCGCATCCAGGTCGCGGCCCTCGCGGTCCTTGCCTTTCGGGGTCTCGGCGACCGCGCGGAACATCGACGGCAGCAAGCGGACCTGCACGAACAGCGTCCGGAACCCGAAGTAGATGCCCGCCAGCACGAGGAACCAGGGGACGATGTTCCAGATGAACCCGTTAATCGTCCCATCGACGATCTCGTATGCTTTTTCCATGCGCCAAATCTTAACGGGTGGGTGCCAGGCTATGTGTAACTAATCACAATAACTCACAGTGTCTGGCACCCCTGGCAGAAACAGCTCGAGCGCCCGTTGACCACAACCTTGCGCATCTCGGTGCCGCAGCGCAGGCACGGCTGGCCCTCCCTGCCATAGGCGTTGAGCGAGCGTGAGAAGTACCCGCTCGCGCCGTTGACGTTGACGTAGAGGGAATCGAAGCTGGTCCCGCCCTGTTCCAACGCCTTGGCCATGACGTCGCGGGAGTGCTCAAGCACCCGTACCGCGTCCGACTGGCGCAGCGACCTGGCCCGCCGCGTGGGCTTTACGCCCGCCGCCCACAGCGCCTCGTCGGCGTAGATGGAGCCAATTCCGCTGACGATCGCCTGGTTGAGCAGCACCGTCTTAATCGCGGAGCTGCGCGTGCGCACGAGGCGGGCGCGCTCGACGATGTCGAAGTCTGCCTCGAACGGGTCCGGCGCAATGTGGCCAATCGACTCCGGGACGCCATCTTCGCCCAGCGAGACGTACTGCCAGGAGCCGAAGGTCCGCTGGTCCACGAACGCCAGCTCGACGTCGTCAAGCAATGCTCGAATCCGCAGGTGAGGGCTCACCGCGGTGCCGGGAGAGCCGACGAGCATTTGGCCGCTCATGCGGAGGTGAACCATGAGCGCGGCGCCGTCGTCAAGCGTCAGCCACATGAACTTGCCGCGCCGCCCCGTGCCGGTGACCCGCCGGCCCGGCAGCATTTCGCGGAGGTCGACGGAGTTGCCGCGCACCGCCCGCGGGTGCAGCACCTCCACGGTGCTGAAAGTCCGTCCGACAAGATGGGTGTCGAGGCCGCGGCGCACCACCTCAACCTCAGGCAGCTCCGGCACTACCCCTGCCTCGCCACGGCCTCGGGGTGATCGCGCAAGAACGCCACCGCGACACGCGCCGCCTCCTGCTCCGCGAGCTTCTTGTTCGGCCCGACGCCGCGCCCGCGCGACTGCTCGCCGACGAGCACGTCGGCGGTGAACGTCTGGTCGTGATCGGGGCCGACCGAGGTCGCGCGGTACTCCGCCGCCGGGGCCTTGAGCTCCGCGAGGCGCTCCTGCAGCACCGTCTTCCAGTCCTGGTGGCGGCCCGTGGCCGTCGCGCTCTCCAGCTTCGATTCAAACAGCCGCAGCACGACGTCGCGCGCGGGCTCGAAACCGTGCTGGCGGTAGATCGCGCCGAACAGGGCCTCGGTGGTATCCGCCAGGATCGAGTCCTTGTCACGGCCACCCGTGACCTCCTCGCCCTTGCCCAGCAGCACATGCGCCCCGAGGCCAATCTCGCGCGCCACATACGCCAGGCCATAGCGCGAAACTATCGACGCCCGCATCTTCGAAATGTCCGACTCAGGACGCGAAGGAAATCGCTCGTAGAGGCTGTTCGCCACGGACAGGCCGAGCACGGCATCACCGAGGAACTCGAGGCGCTCGTTGTTGGGCAGCGGACCGTGCTCGTTGGCAAACGAGCGGTGCGTCAGCGCCAGACGCAGGATCTCGGGCTCAACCTCGACGCCGAGGGCGGCGAGCAGCGGGGCGTGGTCGACGCGCCCGAATGCCTCGTTCCACGCCTCCTCGCCGGTTATTTTGGTGCGGCGGGAGCGACTCACAAGAACTTCTCCAATCCGGCCCAGCGCGGATCAACCCGCTCCTCCTCGCCCGAGATCCCGTCCGGGCTGGGCACCTCACCCGCGTTGACGCACTCGGGCTCGCAGACCGGGTTGAACGGCAGGGTCATGCCCATCTCGTCGATAAACGCCTGTTCAAGGTCGACCGTATCGTCGACGACGGCCATGATCTCGTCGCCGGAGCCCTTGTCCTGGTCGTCATCGTCTGCGCCGACGATGAAGTCGTCGGAGGCGGAAAAGACCTGGTTCACCGTCGCGGAAAACTCCGGGGTCAGCCTGGCCAGGCAGCGCACGCACTCGCCCTCGAGGGTGCCGGTGGCGGTGGCATCGACGAGCACGCCCGAGCCGAGCGGGGTGATCGTCGCTTCGACCGTGACTTCGGCGCCCTTGGGCAGGGCAATCATTTCCGGGCCGATGCGTGACGGCGAGGGCCCCGTCTGCGTTGTGGTGACCGGAAGACCATCTCCGTGAACTGCTTCGGCGACGTTAAAGACAAAAGGATTAGCCATAACAGCCACCACCCTACAACGATGAACGGGAACTAGTAATCGAGCTCCGAGCCGGAGCCGTCGTTACGCGGGCGGCGCACCCGCTCGCGGCGCTCGACGCGCTCAATCCGCTCGCCCGAGCGCGGGCGATCGTAGCGCTCGCCAGCCGCTCCAGAAGCCCCGGCGCCGCGACGGAGCGCGGAGCGGTCAGAGGAGACCGTGCGCAACACAGAAGAAAGTGATTCCTCGAAATCGGCGAGCTTCGAATCAACGTAGCTATCGCACTCGGCGCGCAAGCGCGAGGATTCCGAGTGCGCCTGCTCAACCAGGCGGTGCGCCTCTTCGTCGGCGCGACGCATGACCTCTGATTCCGAGATCAGACGCTCCTGCTCCGCCAGGCCCTGCTCAACCGAGCGCTGGTACTCCTGGTTGCCGTTCTGGATCAGGCGCTCCGCCTCGCGCTGCGCGCCGGCGATGGTCGAGTCCGCCTCCTCGCGCGCGCGAGTGACGGTCAGCTCCGCGTCCTCCTCGGCGTTGGCGACGAGCAGGGTCGCGCGCGACTGGGCGTCGGAAAGCATGTCCTCAGTGCGGGTGTGGACGTCGGACATAATCTCGCGCGCCTCGGCCTCGGCGCTGCCGACGATCGCGTCGGCGCGCTCCTGGGCCCCGCGCAGGATCTCGTCCTGGTTGTCCAGCACGTCCTGGGCGTCGTCGATCTCGACGGGGTAAGCGTTGCGGATGTCGTCAAGAAGTGCGAGCACCTCGTTGCGCGGCACCATGCAGTTGGAAGTCATCGGCACGCCGTAGGCCTGCTCCACGGTCTGGACAAGTTCATCGAGAGCTTCGAATACGCGGTACATAGTGCTTTAGAGTACTGCGCCAGCGCGCCTGCCTCGGGTTCGGCGCGCGGGGGTTTGTTGGCGCGGCTGGTTGGGTCTAAGCGGGTGTGGTTCGTGTTGACCGGGTGGATGTGCGCGTGTGCGCGGTTTGGACTGCGCGATTTAGGGAATCTGTAGTAGCAAAGTCCCTGTTCGTGGGTAGGCCGCTCAGGTAAATTGCGCAATGCCCATTGCGCAGTCGGCTCCGCCGCGCACGCGGCAAGGAACACGAGTCTCGATCGCCCCACAAGCAGCAACGGTGCGCTTGCCGTAGGTCTCAGGTTGCCCCAACACGTCCGCGCAGTTTGGACTGCGCAATATAGCGAATCTGCACCAGCAAAGTCCCTGTTCGCGGCAGGCCCGCTCAGTTAGTTTGCGCAGTCCACATTGCGCAGTCGGCCCCGCCCATCCATGACCAGGAACACAGCCCTCACCCGCCCCACAAACAACACCGGCGCGCTTGCCGTAGGTCTCGGGCGGCCAGCAACGCGTCCGCGCAGTTTGGACTGCGCAATTTAGTAAATTTGCGTCAGCAAAGTCCCTGGTCGCAACAGGCCCGCTCAGCTAAATTGCGCAGTCCACATTGCGCAGTCGGCCCCGCCCATCCACGACTAGGAACCCAAGCCCGCGCCCGACCCAAAAACCGACCCACCCCACGCATCCGCGCAGTTTAAACCGCGCAATCCACCCACCAGAGACAGCAAAGCCCCTGGTCGCAAACAACCCGCGGAGCCAAACTGCGCAGTCCACAGCAGGCCCCGCCGCTCAAGCGACCAGGGACACACCCCAGCAAAGAGGCTAGATAACGCCCTGAGCAAGCATCGCGTCGGCGACCTTCTTGAAGCCGGCGATGTTCGAGCCGACGATGTAGTCGCCCTCGCGGCCGTACTCCTTGGAGGTCTCGTCGGCAACCTTGAAGATGTTCGACATGATCTTATGAAGGCGGTCGTCCGTGTAATCGAAGGTCCAGGAATCGCGCGAGGCGTTCTGCTGCATCTCCAGCGCGGAGGTTGCCACGCCACCAGCGTTGGCGGCCTTGCCCGGCCCGAAGCTGACCCTGTTCTCCCGGAAGACCTCGACGGCCTCCGGGGTCGAGGGCATGTTCGCGCCCTCGGCGACGTAGCGCACGCCGTTGGCGACCAGGTTCTTCGCGTGCTCGCCGTTGAGCTCGTTCTGGGTCGCGCACGGCAGTGCGACGTCGGCGCTGAGGTCCCAGATGCTGCCGTCGGAGTGGAAGGTCGCGCCCTCGGCGTCGTCGACGTAGGTGCCAACGCGCTCGCGCCGGACCTCCTTGACGTCTTTAAGCAGCTCGATGTCCACGCCGTTCGGGGTCTCCACCCAGCCGGAGGAGTCGGAGAAGCCGATCACGGTCGCGCCGAGCTCCTGGGCCTTTTCGATGGCGTAGATCGCCACGTTGCCGGAGCCGGACACGATAACCTTGGCACCGTCGAGGGACTCGCCGCGGGCCTTCATCATCTCGTCGGTGAAGTAGACGCAGCCGTAGCCGGTGGCCTCGGTGCGCACGAGGGATCCGCCCCAGCTCAGGCCCTTGCCGGTGAGAACGCCGGACTCGTGCTGGTTGGCCAGGCGGCGGTACTGTCCGAACAGGTAGCCGATCTCGCGGCCGCCGACGCCGATGTCGCCGGCCGGGACGTCGCGGTACTCACCGATGTGGCGCCACAGCTCCGTCATGAAGGACTGGCAGAAGCGCATGATCTCGCGCTCGGACTTGCCCTTCGGGTCGAAGTCGGAGCCGCCCTTGCCGCCGCCGATGGGCAGGCCGGTCAGCGAGTTCTTGAAGATTTGCTCGAAGCCCAGGAACTTGATGATGCCCAGGTTCACCGATGGGTGGAAGCGCAGGCCGCCCTTGTAGGGGCCGAGCGCCGAGTTGAACTGCACACGGAAGCCGCGGTTGACGCGGACCTGGCCGTTGTCGTCGACCCACGGCACGCGGAAGATTATCTGGCGCTCGGGCTCGCACAGACGCTCAATCAGGCCGTAGTCGGCGTAGTAACTGTCCTTCTCCAGCACGATCTTGAGCGAGTCGAGCACCTCGGCGACCGCCTGGTGGAACTCCGGCTCGCCGGCGTTGCGCTTGAGAAGTTTATCGTAGTAGCTGGCCACTTCTTGATCGATATTGGTCATGCGAATCCCTTTCCGTGGATGATCTCCAGCGGCCCGCGTCGAGCAGGGCCCTGGTTCATCCTCGCGTTGAACAAATATACCTAGCGTACAGCAGGTTTTAACCCTCCCCACACTACAGGCGCACCGGCGTCCGCAAAGCCGGGCGCCGACTCCGTTAAGACCGGGCACCTTGGTCGACCGCTGAACCGCGGCGCTAAAGTGGGCCCCAGCAGCACATTTACCACGCTTGAACCACTACTTCCAAGGAGCACTATGACGCGTATCACGCAAGGATCCCCCACTGTCGTCATCGCGCCCGACGCGTTCAAGGGAACGGCGAGCGCTCAGCAGGCCGCGAGCTGGCTTGCCGACGGCATCATCAGCGTGATCCAAGACGCGAACATCATCGCCGTCCCCATGGCCGACGGCGGAGAAGGAACGTCAAGCCTGTTTGAGGGCGAGCGCATCACGCTGCCCACCACCGACGCGGCGGGCCGGCTCACCGAGGCGACCTACACCTTTGATGCCGAAACCGAAACCGCCTACATCGACGTCGCCGCGGCGACCGGGATGCCCGCGGTCAAGGACAACCCCGTCGCGATGACAGGCGACACGTACGGCACGGGCGTGCTCATCGCCGACGCCGAGACCCGCGGCGCGCGCCGCATCGTGCTCGGCCTCGGCGGATCGGCCACCGTCGACGGCGGCACCGGCATCCTCGTCGCGCTCGGGGTCAACCCGCTCAACGCCGCGGGCTACAACCTCCCGCCCGGCGGCGGCGCCCTAGTCGACCTCGCCGACTTCGACACGGCGAAGATGAACATCCCCGCCGCCTCCATGGAGTGGATCCTGCTTGCCGACGCCCTCGTCCCCGCCACCGGCGAGCGCGGCGCGGCGCGCATCTTCGGGCCACAAAAGGGCGCGAGCGAGGAGGACGTGGAAAAGCTCGACCGCGCGCTGGCCCAGTTGTGCGAAGTTACCGGCGTCGACGGCTCCCGCCCCGGCTACGGCGCTGCGGGCGGGATCGCAGTGGGCCTGAGCTGGGTGTCGAAGCTCCTGCACGGCACGGAGGAGCACGTGCGCGTGCTGCCGGGAGCCCAGGTCATGGCCCAGGCGAACGATCTCCCCGACAAAGTCGCGACGGCTTCGCTCGTTGTCACCGGCGAGGGGCGCTTCGACTCGCAAACCGCCGAGGGCAAGGTGGTGAAAACGGTCCTCGATCTCGTTTCCCACACGGACGCCGTGGCCGCGGTGGTGGCCGGCTCCTTCGAGGCCGAGGTCGACTCCGCCAACCCGGCCGTGACCGTCACGCTCGAGGAGCTGGACGACGTGCAGGAGCAACTCACCCGCGCCGGCACGGAGGTCGCTGCACGCTACCGCAGGATCTCCACGACCCAGGGGTAAATCGACGGTTGCTCAAAGCGCTGCTCCTGCTCCAGGGCAGCCGGGTCGCGCGGCAGCTGCGCCTTGGGTGTGAGGATGCGCGAGAGCCCCATCGCGAGCTGGTTGTAGCTCGACGCGCCGGCAGCCGAAATGGAGAAACGGTGCGGCTGCGCCCCGGCCTCATCCGGGTCTTCACCGCGGTCGGCCTCGTAGACTCCCTTGAGCTGGGCGTGGGTGTGGGCGTCGAGAAGCGGGTGCGACTCGTGGCTGACCGAGGCCGAGTCGAGCACGCCGCGGGAGACCAGGATGTCGAGGGCGCGGGCGAAGGCGCCTTCAACCTCGCCGGCGGCGGCGTCGGGCACGAGAACGTCGAATTGGATGACGGGCATGACGCTAGGTTAGCTAATACGCTTTAACGTCATGACCTTCCCCGCGCACCCCTACCGCAATGCCCTTACCACCATGGCGGACGGGACGATCAAGCAGATCAACCCCTTTTCGGGCACCGAAGTGTGGACGGTGCCGGGTCGCGGCAACCGCCCATTGTCCACCGCTACCAAGGACCCGACGGAGCTGACGCCGCACGACTTCACCCACAGCTGCAACTTCTGCGAGGCCCACGCGCTGTCCACACCGCCGGAGAAGGCGCGCATCGTCCGCGACGACGCCGGCTGGCGCATCTTGAAAAACCTCCTGCCCCACGAGCTGGCCGCCATCCGCGCCGAGTTCCGCCGCGTACCCAACCTGTTTGAGATCGTCTCGTACAACTACTGGAACAAGAACTACGGCTACGTCATGCCCGACGAGCAGCAGCGACACATGGAGCGCTACCTGGGCGACCCCGCCGGGCGCGAGCACGTCTTCGACACCGTGCGCACCCGCCTGCGCGCCAGCGGCAAAAGCGCCGACGTCAGCGAGGAGGAACTGCTCGCGCTCGCCCCGGCCTACTTCGGCGGTGGGCACGACGTGATCATCGCGCGGCGCCACTTCGTCGACGACGCCACCGATTCCTCCCAGCTCGCCTCCTCCGGCACCCTGTCGGTGGACGAGCACTACGCGTTTATCTCCTTCACCATTGCCTCCATGCACGAGCTCTACGACCGCAACCGCTACGCGCCCTACGTGGTGGTCTTCCAAAACTGGCTCGCCCCGGCGGGCGCTTCCTTCGACCACCTGCACAAACAGCTCGTAGCTATCGACGAGCGCGGCGTGCAGGGCGAGATGGAGCTGGCCAAGCTGCGGCAGAACCTCAACATGTACAACGAGTGGGGAGTAAACTACGCGTTTTACAACAACCTCGTCATCGCGGAAAACGACGAGGCAATCCTGATCGCAGGCATCGGGCACCGCTACCCCACCATGAGCATCTACTCCAAGTCCGCCGCGACGCACCCGTGGGACATGAGCGATACGGAAGTCCGCGGTTTTTCCGACCTGTTGCACGCCGCGCACGCGGCGACGGGGCCCGACGTCGCGTGCAACGAGGAGTGGCACCACAAGCCTGTCGACGTGGACGTGCCCATGCCGCTGCGCGTGAACCTGAAGTGGCGCGTGTCCACCCTCGCCGGTTTCGAGGGCGGGACAAAAATTTACGTCAACACGCTGTCGCCGACCGACATTCGGGATCGGATGGTGACGCGTTTGTATGGGCGTCGAAAAGCGGGCGCGATTGCTGCCGACATCAGGATCGCCACCGAGTGCCACCCGGCGCGCAACGTCTTGCGCTACAACCCGCGGCTGACCTAGCTAGGGTGGCGGGTACACAAGCGGAGGAAGTGAGAAGGAACACAGTGAACGACATCAGCGCCATACTGGACAGCTACGAAGTAGACCCCGTGTGGCAGCGCCGGCTCTACGAGCTGCTGCACGCCAACCCCGAGCTGTCCATGCAGGAGGAGGAGACGCACCGCCGGATCCTCCACGAGCTCAAACGCTTTGACTGCGAGGTCATTAGCCCCATCGGCCCCTACGGGGTGGTGGCGGTGTTCCGCAACGGCGAGGGGCCGACGGTGCTCTTCCGCGCCGACTTCGATGGCCTGCCCGTCACCGAGGACACCAACGTATCCTACGCCTCCCACAAGATGATGACCGGGCGCGACGGGAAAACCGTGGGCACCATGCACGCCTGCGGCCACGACATCCACACCACCGCGCTGTTGAGCCTGTGCGATTTCCTCGACCACACTCGTGACAGCTGGTCGGGCACGTTCGTGGCGCTGTTCCAGCCCGGGGAAGAAACCTCGGAAGGCGCGATGTCTATGGTCGATGACGACCTGACCAGCCGCGTGCCGCGCCCCGCAGTGTGCTTCGGCCAGCACGTCATGCCGGGCCGCGCCGGCCAGGTGATGTCCAAGGCAGGGCCCCAGTTTGCGGCCTGCGACTCGATCCGCATCGTCATCCCCGGGCGCAGCGCGCACGGCTCGATGCCGCACAACGCTATCGACCCGACGTACACCGCGGCGATGATCATCACCCGGATGCAGGCGATTGTGGGCCGCGAAGTGGACCCGAACGACTTCGCTGTGATCTCCGTGGGCACCATGCGCGCCGGCTCGGTGACCAACATCATCCCGGCCAGCGCGGAGCTGACGCTGAACTGCCGCTTCTACTCCGACAAGACGAAGGAGAAAGTGTGCGCCTCCATCGAGCGCGTCGTCCACGCCGAGGTGCTCGCGTCCGGCATGACAGAAAAGCCCACCATCGAGTACTTCGCCCACGGTGAGCTCTTGACCAACGACGCCATCGTTTACCGCAAGGTTCGCCCCACTTTCGACGCGGTGTTCGGCAAGGACTCGGTCAACGCCCCGCGTAAGACGGTGTCGGAGGACTTCCCGTTCATTCCCATGGCGTTCGGCGTGCCCTACTTCTTCTGGCTGATCGGCTGCACCCCGCGCGAGCAGTGGGACGTGGCTGTTGCCGCCGACAGGGTGGCGGAGGACGTGCCGGTCAACCACATGGCCAACTTCCTGCCGGAGTACGAGCCGACGATCAACGCCGCGACCCGCGCGGCCGCGGCCGCGGTGCTGACTTATCTGGCGGGATAACGTTATCCCGGTAGGCTCGGTAGCTGACTGCACCAGCACACGACACCGAAGGTGGCGACAATGTCCGAATCTGCCCAGCCAACATTCGTCGAATCCATCCCCGGCCACGTCCGGGGGTTTTCCGGGGCGACACCGCAAAATTCAACCGTTAAGAAGTACTGGACCGGTTTGTCCGCGGCCGTTATCGACCAAATCGCTGATGATTGGGACGCGACGCGCAAGGCCTACGCGGCGACGCGTCGTCAAGCGTACTTCTCCGCCGAGTTCCTCCAGGGCCGCGCGCTGCTGAACAACCTCACCAACCTCGGGCTTGTCGACGAGGCCAAGCAGGTAGCAAACGAGCACGGCTTCAACCTCACCGACGTGCTCGACGCCGAGCACGACGCCGCGCTGGGCAACGGTGGCCTGGGCCGCCTCGCCGCCTGCTTCCTCGACTCCGCCGTAACCCTGGAGTACCCGCTGACCGGTTACGGCCTGTTGTACCGCTACGGCCTCTTCCGCCAGGAGTTTGTCAACGGCTTCCAAAAGGAGCACCCGGACGCCTGGAAGGAATCCTTTTACCCGTTCATCGTGCGCCGCGGCACGCAGCAGCGTGTGGTCACCTTCGACGACATGAGCGTGCGCGCGGTGCCCTACGACATGCCGATCACCGGCTACGGCACCAAGAACGTCGGCACGCTGCGGCTGTGGGACGCCAAGCCGATGCACGAGTTCGACTACGACGCGTTCAACTCGCAGCGCTTCTCCGACGCCATCCTGGAGCGCGAGGCGGTTCACGATCTGACGCGTGTGCTCTACCCGAACGACACCACCTTCGCGGGCAAGGTGCTGCGCGTGCGCCAGCAGTACTTCTTCGTCTCCGCCTCGCTGCAGGAGATGATTGACAACTACATCGTCCATCACGGCGAGGACCTTCGCGACTTCCACAAGTACAACTCCGTGCAGCTCAACGACACCCACCCGGTGCTGGGCATCCCCGAGCTGATGCGCCTGCTCATGGACTCCCACGGCATGGGTTGGGAGGACGCGTGGGAGGTGACCACGAAGACCTTCGCCTACACCAACCACACAGTGCTGGAGGAGGCGCTGGAGCGCTGGGACGTGGCGATTTTCAAGCAGCTCTTCTGGCGCATCTGGGAGATCGTGGTGGAGATCGACCGCCGCTACCGCATCGACATGGAGTCGCGCGGCATCGCCCCGGAGGCGGCGCACCACTTCTCGCCCGTGCACGACGGGCAGGTCCACATGGCGTGGATCGCCTGCTACGGCTCCTACTCCGTCAACGGCGTGGCGGCGATGCACACCGAGATTCTCAAGCGCGAGACGCTGAACTACTGGTATGAGATGTACCCGGAGCGCTTCAACAACAAGACCAACGGCGTGACCCCGCGCCGCTGGCTGCGCATGTGCAACCCGCGACTCTCCGCCCTGCTCGACCGGCTGCTGGGATCGGATGCCTGGGTCACGGACCTGCCCAAGCTCAAAGAGCTGCGCCACTTCGCCGACGATGCAGAGGTGATGCGCGAGCTGCGCGAGATCAAGGACGCGAACAAGCGCGACTTCGCCGCGTGGATCTACGACCACCAGGGCATCGAGATCGACCCGGACTCCATCTTTGACACCCAGATCAAGCGCCTGCACGAGTACAAGCGCCAGCTGATGAACGCCCTGTACATCCTCGATCTGTACTTCCGCATCAAGGACGACGGGGAACGTGACGTGCCGAAGCGCACGTTCATTTTCGGAGCGAAGGCCGCTCCCGGCTACACGCGCGCCAAGGGAATTATCAAGCTGATCAACTCCATCGCAGAGCTGGTCAACAACGACCCCGAGGTGTCGAAGTACCTGACGGTGGTGTTCGTGGAGAACTACAACGTCTCCCCCGCTGAGCAGATCATCCCGGCCACCGACATCTCCGAGCAGATCTCCACCGCCGGCAAGGAGGCATCGGGCACGTCCAACATGAAGTTCATGATGAACGGTGCGCTGACCCTGGGCACGATGGACGGCGCGAACGTCGAGATCGTCGAAGCGGTCGGCGAAGACAACGCCTACGTCTTCGGTGCGCGCGAGGAGGAGCTGCCCGAGCTCAAGCGCGGCTACAACCCGCACGCCCTCTACGAGTCCGTCCCGGGTCTCAAGCGCGTGCTCGACGCGCTCGTCGATGGCACGCTTGACGACGCCTCCACCGGCGTCTTCCACGACATCCGCGGCTCGCTTCTCGACGGCCAGGGCGCCGAGCCCGACGTGTATTACGTGCTGGGGGACTTCGCCGACTACCGCGCCACCCGCGACCGCATGAGCGAGGAGTTTTACGCCGATCCGGACCACTGGGCGCGGATGTGCTGGATCAACATCTGCGAGTCCGGCCGCTTCTCCTCCGACCGCACGATCAGCGACTACGCCACCGAGGTGTGGAAACTCGAGCGCACGCCTATTGAGGGCCGGTAATGGATCACCTCGCGCGCGCGGTCGAGATTGCCGTGGAGTCGGCGCGAACGGGCGGTGGCCCGTTCGGGTGCGTGGTGGTTACGGAACGCGGCGTCTACGAGGGGCACAACGAGGTAGTTTCGCGCTGTGACCCCTCGGCGCACGCCGAGGTTCAGGCGATCCGCGCCGCCGCGCGGGCGCAACGCACCCACCAGTTATCGGGGGCCGTGCTGTACGCCTCGGGCCAGCCGTGCCCGATGTGTTTCGCGGCGATTCGCTGGGCCCGCATCGATGAGGTCTACTACGCCGCGACATACGCTCAGGCCGCCGACGCGGGTTTCGACGATTCCTTCATCTCCGACGTCATGGTCGGGCGTGTCCCGGATCCCTCACCCTTCCGCCACGTGCCGCTGGATCAGTCCAACGCGCCCTTCGAGGCGTGGGCGGCCAACTCCGATCGGGTGGAGTACTAGCTCTTTAGCTCGAGCACCCGCTGCAACTCCTCGGCTCCTGCCACGCTCAGCGGTGAGGCCGGTTCGACAAATGACAGGTACATCGGAATAACCTCTCCCGAGCGCACCGCCGCGATCGAGTCCGCCCCGGGCAGGGAGGTCACGGCGCCTGCGGCGTTGTCCTCGCCTGAGTTGAGCACGACGATGACGTCGGGGTTCGCCGCAACGAGCTGCTCGGCGCTGATCTCGAAGACGCGCTCGCTGACATCCGCGAAGACGTTGCGCAGGCCCAGCGACTCGGACACCGGCGCCGCCATCGAAGCCGCGCCGTAGCCGTAGGTCGTCCCGCCCTCGACTCCGGGGTAGACGAACGCGACGCTTCTGCCCGAGCCCACGGAGGCATCGAGCTGGGCTACGCGCGTATCGACGCCCTCCTTCACCGCCCCGGCGCGTTCCGGCACGCCCATCGCGCGGGCGTAGAGGTCGATGTGGGCGTCGACATCCGCCCAGCTCGCGGAGGTGATCTCACCGCAAAACCCCGGCTCGGAGAGAATCGGGACTTCCCCGGCGGTCTGCGGGTTGACGGTGTCGCTGTAGCCGATGATGAGGTCGGGGTTTTCGGCCATGACGGCCTCTTTGGTGATCTGGATGTGCCCGGTGCTGTTGAGGCGGTCTGACAGCGACGCAATGGCGTCGAGCTGGGCGTTGACGGCATCGGTGAAGTACTCGGGCGGGAAGAAGCCCGCCTTGGCCACGACCTTGTCAAGCACCCCGAGGCCATCCAGCGTGGCCACCGCTGTGGAGTCCTGCAGCACGACGCGCTCGGGGGCGTGGGTAAACGCCACCTCGCGCCCGCAGTTGCCCACGGTGTAGGCGGCCTCGGAGTGCGGGGCCGGCGCGCAGGAGCACAGCAGCGTTGCGGCCGCAAGCGTCATCCCGGTTAGGGCAAAGGTGGGTTTCACGGTTGTTCCTCTCGTGTGAATGTCACATGGTTGCCCGCGCGGTGGACGCGGACGTTGTAGATCGGCTCGAGCACCTCGGGGACGAGCACCTCGCGTGGGGCTCCCGCGGCGGCGACGCGACCGTCAGCCAGGACGTAGACCTCATCGCAGTAGTCGAGGGCGTGGTTGAGGTCGTGGAGCACCACCACGGCGCCGCCGTCGAACTCGCGCAGAATGTGGAAGAGGTCGAGCTGGTGGTGGATGTCGAGGTGGTTGCCGGGTTCGTCGAGAAGCAGGTAGCGCGGGCGCTGCGCGAGCGCGCGGGCGATCATCGCGCGTTGCCGCTCCCCGCCGGAGAGCTGGTCCAGCGGCCGGTGCGCCAGCCCCAGCAAGCCCACCTTCTCCAATGCGGTGGCGACCTCTTCTACCCCGCGACCGCGCCGGTCCCGGTGCGGTAGGCGCCCGAGCGAGACGAGCTCGGCCACGCTCAACCGGTCGTTGAATGAGGGCTCTTGGCTGACCACCGCGACTCTCCGGGCGAGCTCGCGCGGGGAGAGTGTGTTGAGGTCCGTGGCGTCGATACGCACCCGGCCCGCCGTCGGTGTGAGCGCTCCGAACAAGCACTTCAGTAGGGTTGTCTTGCCCGCCCCGTTCGGCCCGACGATGCCGGTGACTGACCGGTCCGCGCATTCTACGTCTACCCCGCGCAAGATGGAGCGGTACTCGATACCGCGTGCCTCGATCACTGTTTCTCCCCCGATCGTGCCACCAGAACGACCAGAAGCGGGGCGCCCACCAGCGCGGTGAGCACGCCAATCGGGATTTCCTGGGGTGCCAAGAGCGTGCGCGAGGCCACGTCGGCGGCCACGGTAAGGCCCGCACCGAGCGCGGCCGCGACGGGGAGGACGTGACGGTGCAGACCGCCGACGAGGCGGCGGGCGATGTGGGGGACAACGAGGCCAACGAAACCGATCGAGCCGGCCACCGACACCACGGCACCGACCACGAGGCAGCACACCACGACGAAGATAAGCCGGGTGCGATCCGGGTGCACCCCGAGTGTTCGGGCGGCGTCGTCGCCGAGCGTGAGGGCGTCGATACGCGTGCCCAGAACCCAAAAAGCCAGGCAGCAGGCACAAACCACCGCGATGGTGGCCCAGAGGACCGGGCCGAAGGCGGCCATGGACAGCGAGCCCAGCAGCCAAAACATCACCGAACGCGCGCCCTGCGCATTATCGGAAGCGAAGACGAGCAGGGAGGTCACGGCCGTGAGCGCGTAACCGACAGCCACCCCGCCCATGAGCAAGCGTGCCGACGACAACCCGCCCCCGCCCCGCGCCAGAGCGAGCATGAGCACGGATGCGGCGGCGGCACCGAAAAAAGCCATCGCCTGCAGCGCGAGCGCGCCGAAGATCCCGGTGCCGACCCCGAAGAGGATCGCGGCCGCCGCGCCCGTCGACGCTCCGGCGTTGATCCCGAGGATGTAGGGATCAGCCAACACGTTGGCCACCAGCGCTTGAAGCACGACGCCGGCCACCGCCAACCCCGCACCCACCGTCGCCCCGAGCAGGACCCGCGGCAGGCGGATGTCCCAGACAACGCTGCTGTACGTGGCCAGTTCCTCGGGGATCGTAGCGCCCGCGAGGTGGCGGCCGATGACGTCGGCGGCGACTCCCGGGGGTACGACCGTGGGGCCGGCGGCCACGGCGATCACGCAGACGGCGACCGTTGCGGACAATGCCGCGGCCGACCACCCCAGCGCGCGGGTGCGCGCGCGATGCAGCCCCAGCGTGTCGCCCATGGGCACCTCCCTAATCGGTCATTCAATTGATCGTTTGACTATTGCACACAAGCACACACTACTCCCCAGGTGAATAATGGAGCCTGTGAGGAGCCGGAATGTCTGATCTCGAACACACCATCGCCATCGCCGACGAGTGGGCGCCGACGTTTCGCCTGCTTGGCGACGCCACACGCCTCAAACTCCTCTGCGCGATCCACTTCTCCGGGCAGCACGCACTGACCGTCGGCGAGCTCGCCGAGGCCACCGGGATCAGACTTGCCACCGCATCGGCCGCGCTGCGGGCGCTTCAGGCCGCGGGCACGGTCACCGCTCGGCGCGAGGGCCGATCGGTCTTCTACGGGATGCGCGACGACCGCGTCCACGAGCTGCTGCACTTCTTCGGCGCCGGGCACGCGGGAAGCTAGAAGGCTCATCGGCAGCATGTGCCGTTCTTCGGGGCCTGCGGTACGGCTCGCGCGGTGGTGCGGGTTATTAAGGCACGTCGGAAGTGGGCCAGGTTTGAAGGCGCGACCACACCTGAAAATGGCTCCGCCTGGAACGTCCGCTTCCCGGTCTTTCAAAGTGACGCCTCTATCTGCTGGCACGGAGTTGTCGATAACGGCACCCACAATGGGCTCACCGGCAGATCTTCGTTCAGCGCCACCTAGCGTGTGCCTGAACCATCCCGGCGCCGGCATCTACCCACCGCAGCAGCGGCCAGGACAACCCACGTTGAGAAGAGGAACGGCCACGTGAACGTTGGCAGGGAATCGCTGCGTAGCGCGGCGGTCAGCGCCACGCTCACCAGCACCCCGGCCGCGGCCCAACCGACGCGCGACTTCAGCGACGATGCGACCGGGACAACCGCCCCCAGCGCCATGGCTGTGAGCACACCGGAGTACGTCATCAGTCCAGTCGATGCGGGCTCGATACCGACCACCACGTCGGCCGCGGCGGTGGCAATGACCGCCCCGGGCAGACCGAACCCCGCCACCGCGGGCGCCCCCAGGGCCACACCGGCGAGGATGAGTGCGCCGGTAAGGGGGCCGTCGGCAAGCACGACCTCCGCGAAGCCATTGAGCACTCCCAGGCCGAACCCCTCGATCACACCGCCGTCCGAGGTCGGGCCCGTCCCCGCGGACTGAGTCGGGATAAGCAGGAACATTGCGGAAGCAAGCAGACAAAACGGCGCCGTGGACACGGGCAGGCCGAAGCGCGCCAAGGCGGGAGCGCTGAAGGCCCGCTCGACAAGCTGGAAGACAACGACGGTGGCAAAGCCACCGCACACCGCGAGCAACACCCCCGACGCGATGGTCGGTGCCACAAGCCACGAGACGACACCGACGAGGGCCCTGTTGAAGCCCGCGATGCCCTCGCTCCGTGTTTGCCGGTCCTGCCCCATCGCCCACGCGCCGACCTCCTGCGCGGCGGCGCCGAGCAGCATGAAGATGGCCGCTAGCGGGTTGTACACCGCTACTCCGGCGGTGATGAGCAGGCCTGTGCGCCAGTCGGCGATGAAGAAAATCTGGGATACGCCCCGTAGCACCGGCGCGACGGCGCCCGCCGGGGTGTGCATACTCAGCGCGCTCATGGCGCGATTGCCTCCTTGTCCTTGATAAAAACTAGTACTTGCGCAGCCGCAGCGGCCCGCGGCCATCCGCCTCTCGGCAGATCTCGACCACCGCGTCGTGGAGTGCTGCGATGTCAGCTGTGTTCGATGAGAGCGAGCGGATCGAAAACGCCGCGGGCGCTCCCGGCCATGGCGCGCCGATGCGGCTGAGCGCGCAGTGGAGGTTCGGCGAGCGTGCGGCGTCGACGGCGCCGGCTAAGGCGTCGGCACGCGAGGCGAGCTGCGGGCCAGCGACGATGAGCTGCCCGCTGTGGCTGTATCCCTCCATCACTCCCATACCGAGGTCGCCGGCCGCCGGGATGAGCCGCAAGTTGTCCACGGCGAACGGCACCTCCCTACCATCAGTGGAGAGCCGCAGCTCGGTGCGCATCCGCAGCTCGTCGAAGGAAAACGCCGTTCCTTCCGGTGACCACCCCGGTGTGACGATCTCCCCCATCACCAGCCGCGATGACGGTTCGATCACCGCCACGGACTCCTGGCGGTAGGTGCCCTCGCGGTAGACGATGAGCTGGTCGGGCAGGTACTCGAACGTCGCATCGCGCCCCACGTTAACCCGCATCCGCTGGACGGCCGGGCCTTGCGGGGTGCGGTAGACTTTCGTGGCCGACTGGGTGGTCACCAAAAGCGAGGCGGCGTCTTCGACGTCGAAGTCCAACGAGTAGGAATCCGCGCCGAAGTACGCCCCGCCAGGGTTGATCACCGTGTAGGTGACCTGGCCGGAGTCGTCGAGGTAGTGCGGGCGGATCACCCGCAGCGCGCCGGAGAACTCCTGCTGCGCCGCAAAGCTCCTGCCGGACGCGTCGCGGGCGACGCGCAGGCGCAGGCGGCCTCCCCTCACTGGTTGAGGTCCAGCATGAGGGCGTCGTGACGCAGCCAGTCCAGCACCCGGTCGAGGCCCTCGTCGGTCTTCAAGTTGGTAAACGCGAACGGCTTGTCTTTGCGGAACACCTGCGAGTCGCGCTCCATCACCGCCAGGTCGGCGCCGACGTAGGGCGCGAGGTCGGTCTTGTTGATGATGAACAGGTCGGACTTGATCATCCCCTGGCCCGCCTTGCGCGGGATCTTCTCGCCCTGGGCGACGTCGATGATGTAGATGGAAAAGTCCACCAGCTCCGGCGAGAACGTCGCCGAGAGGTTGTCGCCGCCGGATTCGACGAAGATGACGTCGAGGTCCGGGAAGCGGGACTTCAGCTCCTCGATGGCCGCCTCGTTCATGGAGGTGTCCTCGCGGATCGCGGTGTGGGGGCAGCCGCCTGTCTCCAGGCCGACGATGTGGGCGTCGTCAAGCACGGAGTTGCGCGCCAGGATGTGCGCATCCTCGATGGTGTAGATGTCGTTGGTGATCGCCGCCATGTGTAGCTCACCCTCGACCGCGCGCGAGATGCGCTCGAGCAGCTGCGTCTTTCCCGCCCCGACGGGGCCGCCGACGCCGATAATGACCGGATCCATGTGATTTCTCCTTAACTCATAAACAAGCGCGAAAGCTGGCGCTCGTGGTTCATCTGCGCGATCTCCAAGCCCGGCGCGATCGCACCGAGGTCTTCTTCGCGCAGGCTTTGCGACGCCTCCACCGCGCCCACCACCCACGGCTGCGCCTGCCGGATGAGGCGCTGCCCGGCGTTTTGCCCGAGCGGGATGGCGCGCACCGCGTTCTGCACCAGCGAGATGACGCAGGCGTAGACGTGCTGGGCCACCGCGGAATCGGAGTCGATGCCCGCATCCCGCGCCACGAGCGCCCACACGATCGCCGGGTGGCCGAACGCGCGGCCCGCCTTGAGAGCCTCGGCGTAGGCGGAAAGGGCATCGCTGGGGTAGTTCGCCGCCGAGATGGTGAGCATGCGCTTGCCCATTGTCATCCCGGCCTCGCGCACCTGGGCGGGCAGGGCCTGGGCGGTGACCAGCTGATCAAGGCGCTCGACCTCGTGCGCTTCCCGCGCGGCCATCACCGCACGGACCGCCAGCGCGTCGGTAAACGTCAGCTGCTGGGCGATAAAGGACTCCAGCCAGTGTGCAAAGCCCTCGGCGCTATCGATCGCTCCGGTTTCGAGGTAGCTCTCGAAACCGAAGGAGTGCGCGAACGCCCCGGTCGGCAGCGCTGAATCTGCCAGCTGCATGCCGGTGAGCAGGCGGGCCACATCCGCCATCAGTGGGTGTGCTCCGCGTGGCGGAAGGGCACTTCCATGACGCGCTCGCGGCGCTCGAACGCGACGCCGTGGTGGGCGAGGAAGTCCTCCACGGTGTGGTCGTAGAGCACCACCATGACCTCGGCGCCGAACTCGCTCTCAGCGCCGAAGAACTGGGCTTGCAGGTGGCGGTTTCCCAGCGAGTGCGCGACAAACCCCATCTGGCGGATGGAGTCGGGGCGGATGACGATGACGTCGCTCGGAAGCGTCGCCACCACCACCGCGTTGAGCCCGCCCTCGTTTTCCTCAAGAAGCAACACGTCGCCGTCTTTCAGGTCGGGCGCGCCCGGCACCAGCCGGATGCCGAGCTCGCGCCCGTGGTCCGTACTCACCCGCTGGATGCGCTTGACCAGGTCCTCGCTCGGCAGCGAGACCTTTTCCACGTGCACCCCCTCGAGCCGACGCGCCATCTCGGGCTCGTCGATGGTGCCTGCAATCTCGGTGATGATCATGAGACTTCCTCCTAGAACAGCATGTAGCGCTGGGCCAGCGGGACCGTCGCCGCCGGCTCGCAGGTGATCCGCTCGCCGTCGACCGTGACCTCGTAGGTCTCCGGGTCCACCGCGATCGTGGGAGTGGCGTCGTTGAGCTTCAAATCCGCCTTGGTCAAGTTCCTGATCCCGTGGACGGGGCGCACCTTTTTGCGCAGCTGCAGGATCTCCGGTACGCCGCGCTCGATGGCGGCCTGGGACATGAACGTGATCGACGAGCGGTAAAGCGCAAGCCCGTGGGCGCCGAAGGATTCGCGGTACATGTTCGGCTGGGGCGTCGGGATCGAGGCGTTGGGGTCGCCGAGTGCGGTGTAGACGACCTGGCCGCCCTTGATCACGGACTCGGGGCGTACGCCGAACATCTGCGGCTCCCACAGCACGAGGTCGGCGAATTTGCCCACCTCGACCGAACCGACCCAGTCATCGATGCCTTGCGCGATGGCCGGGTTAATCGTGTACTTGGCAATGTAGCGGCGGATGCGGAAGTTGTCGCCGAAGATTCCCTCGTCCTCGGCGAGCTTGCCGCGCTGCTTCTTCATCGAATCAGCGACCTGCCAGGTGCGGATGATGACCTCGCCGACGCGCCCCATCGCCTGGGAGTCGGAGGAGGTAATCGAGAAAATCCCCATGTCGTGCAGCACGTCCTCCGCAGCGATCGTCTCGGGACGGATGCGCGAATCAGCAAACGCAACATCCTCCGGCAGGTTGGGGTTGAGGTGGTGGCACACCATGAGCATGTCGAGGTGCTCGTCGACGGTGTTGACGGTGTATGGAAGCGTCGGGTTGGTCGATGCCGGCAAGATGTTGGATTCCCCAGCGAGTTTGATGATGTCCGGCGCATGCCCACCGCCGGCGCCCTCGGTGTGGAAGGTGTGGATGACGCGGCCCCCGATGGCGTTTCGGGTGTTTTCCACGAAGCCAGCCTCGTTGAGGGTATCGGTGTGCAAGGCGACCTGGATGTCGAACTCGTCGGCGACCTTGAGCGCGGTATCGATCGACGCCGGTGTCGCACCCCAGTCCTCATGAACTTTCAGGCCCGCAGCACCTGCGCGCACCTGCTCTGCGAGCGGGGCGACGGATGAACCGTGCCCTTTGCCGAGGATGCCGAAGTTCATCGGGTAGTGCTCGAAGGAGCGCAGCATGTTGAAGATGTTCCACTCGCCCGGGGTGATCGTTGTGGCGCGGGTGGATTCGCTCGGGCCGGTGCCTCCGCCGAACATGGTGGTGATCCCCGATGCGAGTGCGGTGGGGATCTGGTCCGGGCTGATGAAGTGGATGTGGGTGTCGATTCCGCCCGCGGTGAGGATTTTGCCCTCGCCGGAGATGATGTCGGTGGCCACGCCGATGGTGATGTCGACACCGTCCATCACGTCCATGTTGCCGGCCTTGCCGATCTGCGAGATGTAGCCGTCGCGCACCGCGACGTCGGCCTTGTACACGCCGGTGTAGTCGATGACCAGCACGTTGGTGATTACCACATCGGGCACGTTGTCACCGCGCACGTGGCGGGAGTTTTGCCCCATGCCGTCGCGGATGACCTTGCCGCCGCCGAAGGTGGCTTCCTCGCCGTAGGTGGTGTAGTCGTGCTCGACGGTGGCGAACAGGTCGGTATCCGCCAAACGGACGGAGTCCCCGGTCGTCGGGCCGTAGAGTCCCGTGTAGTTGTCGCGGTCCATTGTGAAGCTCATGGGCTCTAAGCCTCCTTATCGACGATCTTCGGATCCGAGAGGTCGGCCCCGTACTCGGCAAAACCGTATCCGGCTTCTCCCATCACGTTGACGCGCGCGGGCTTGCGCACGTCAAGCGGCCCGTTGACCAGGTTGTGGAAGCCGTAGACCTTGCGCTTGCCGCCGAGGGCAATGAGCCGAACCGTCCTTGTGTCGCCCGGCTCGAGGCGCACGGCGGTGCCCGCCGGAATGTCGAGCCGGTGTCCGAGCGTGCGATCCCGGTCGAAAACCACGCATGGATTGATTTCGGCGAAGTGGTAGTGGGACCCGACTTGCACGGGACGATCTCCGGTGTTGGTGACTTCTAGTTCGATTGCCTCCCGGCCAGCGTTGCACTCAATGGGCTCGCTGGCTAGGACGTATTCTCCTGGGCGCATCGTGACTCCTTAGCGGATCGGGTTGTGGACGGTGACCAGTTTCGTTCCGTCGGGGAAGGTGGCCTCCACCTGCACGGATTCAATCATTTCGGGCACCCCTTCCATGACGTCGTCGCGGGTGAGGATCGTTGTTCCCCAGTTCATCAGCTCGGCGACGCTGCGCCCGTCCCGCGCGCCTTCGAGAAGCTCGTAGGTGATGATCGCCGTCGCCTCCGGGTAGTTCAGTTTCAGCCCGCGCGCTTGTCGACGCCTGGCCAGATCTGCCGCGACAACGATCAGCAGCTTCTCCTTGTCCCGTGGCACCATGTACATCCAGCGTCACACTCCTTTTCACGTGATTCTTCGGAACTTCAGCGGCGCGTTTGTTCACTGCGGTGCGGGGAGCAAAAGCGTCGTGCGAATGCGTTAGAAAAAACCCTACTCCTCCCCGCCCGCTCTAAGGCGCCTGTGCTGCTGTCTCGCTGGGCAACTGGGCTACACTTTCCACCCAACCACGGACGGCGCACGGCGAGCTGCGCTGCCGCGACGTCAATGAAAGGCGCGTGCCCGCATTTGATCCTGCTTATCGACAACCGCGACTCCTACACCTTCAACCTCGCCCACCTCATCGCCAAAGTCTCCGGTAGCGAGCCGGTGGTCGTGCGCGCGGACGATGTCACGGTCCTCGACCTCCCCCGCCGCATAAAGGCGGGTGAGTTCTCGCACATCGTCATCTCTCCCGGTCCGGGGACCCCTTCGTGCGAAGCCGACTTCGTGGGCTCGCGCGCCGTGATCGAGGCGGCGGGCGGGATTCCCGTCCTCGGGGTCTGCCTGGGTCATCAGGGCCTCGCCCACCTCGCCGGGGCCGAGGTCGGGCGCACCGACCCCAGGCACGGATACACCAGCACGATCACCCACTCCGGCGAGGGCATCTTCGCCGGGCTGCCGCAAGGTTTCACGGCCGTGCGCTACCACTCGCTGCACATCGACAACGTCCCGGACGGGGTGGTTGTCCACGCCCGCAGCGAGGACGGTGTGGTCCAGGGCCTCGAGGTGGCAGGCCAGCCTCACTGGGGTGTGCAGTTCCACCCCGAGTCGGTGCTGACCGAGTACGGCGCAGAGCTGCTCCGCAACTTCCTCGCCCTCGGCGCGTGGAGAGTGCACCACGAATGCGTCGGTGAAGCAATCGACACAGAGGCTACCGCGCGAGCGCTTATGGGCTCGAGCGGAGACGCCTTCTGGCTGGACTCCGCAACCGGCGACGGATTCAGCATCATCGGCTCGACGGCTGGGTCGCTGTCGAAAACGCTGAGCTACCGCCTGACGGATCCCGGACCCGACGTGTTGAGCCTGCTTGCCGACGAGCTCTCCGCCGGCGTGGCTGCCAGTACGCTCCCCGACCTGCCGTTTCGCGGCGGCTGGGTCGGCTTCATCGGCTATGAATGCGCCGCGCTGACCCTGCCGGGGCTTTCCCCGACCCACGCCAGAGCGCACCCGGACGCGTACTTTATCCGGCCGCAGTCCTTCATCGTCTACGACCATGTCCAAGAACGCGCTCACCTCATGGTCTGTGCCCGGGGAGACGAGAAGACGGCTGAGGTTGAACACCTGATGGCCGCTCTGCGCAACGCGGTGACAACCCGATCCGCGCACCGCGGGCGGGCGTCGATAAGCGAAGGCTCGTGGCGGCTCGCGGGCGGCGAGTACGACGCGCGCTTCGGTGAGGTAAAGCGGGCGCTGGAGCGCGGCGACTCCTACGAGGTGTGCCTCACCGACACCTACGAGGCCCGCGTTGCAGGCGAGGGAATCGATCTGTATTCGCGGCTGCGCAGAACCAACCCCGCGCCCTTCGGGGCGTACCTGCGCCTCGGCGGTATCGAGGTGCTCTCCAGCTCGCCCGAGCGCTTCCTCCGCGTGCGCGGCGACCGGGTGGAAACGAAACCGATCAAAGGCACTCTGCCGCGCGAGCGCCGAGCCCAAGAACTGCAGGAAGACGCCAAGACGCGGGCGGAAAACCTCATGATCGTCGACCTGCTGCGCAACGACCTCGCGCGCGTGTCCGTCCCCGGCACTGTGGACGTTGCGCAGCTCATGACCGTGGAAACGTATGCCACGGTACATCAGCTCGTCTCCACGATTACCGGGCGGTTGCGTCCCGACCGCGGGCTGATCGACCTGGTGCGTGCGACCTTCCCACCGGGTTCGATGACGGGGGCACCGAAGGAGCGCACGTGCGCGCTTATCGACGCCCTCGAGCCCGGCCCGCGCGGGGTGTACTCGGGCGCGATCGGTTATTTCGGTTTCGACGGCAACGCGGAGCTCAGCGTCGTCATCCGCACCGCGGTCAAGCAGGGTGAGCGGCTCACAGTGGGCGCCGGGGGCGCGATCGTGTGGGATTCTCGCGCCGATGCGGAATACACCGAGCTGCAGCTCAAGGCCAACGCTGTGATCGCGGGGCTGACGTGACGTCCTACGTGTGGCAGGGCCGCTGGGTTCCCACGCGTGATACGCCGCAGGGTTTCGACTGCGCGGACTCGTGGCGCCACGAATATGGCCGCGCCCGCGGGCTCGAGCTGCACCGGATGCGCTTCGCCGCAGGGGTTGGCCCGCTTCCGGCCGGGATGTGGGAAAGCGCGCTCGCGCTTCTCGACGCCTCCGCCGATCTGTTCCCCCGCATCTCGGTGTACGAGGAAAGATTCCGCCTCGACATCCGCCCAGCGCCGCCGGTGCGAGAATCGACCGACCTGACTCTGGTGTCCGCACCGGATCCCAGAACGATGCCGCTGCTCAAGGGCCCCGATCTGATGCGGCTAGCCGAGCACCGGCGCGCGCACGCCATCGCGGGGACGGACGACGTCATTCTCGGAGACTTCGCGGAAACCACCACCGGCACGCTCGTCGGCTGGAATGGCCGGACCCTCGTGCTACCCGAAGCCACGCGCCTGCCCAGCACGACTGAGGCGCTCGTCGTCGAGCGAGCCAAAAAGCTCGGCTGCGATGTCGCGCACGGTGTCCTCGATCCGGCCAAGCCGATGTGGTTTCTCAACGCCCTGCACGGGATCAGCCCGGTGCGCCGGATCGTCTCGCATACCGCTGTGGTGCTTCTACCTCGCAGCCCCGGCGAGTCGGAGTGGCACAGCTGGTGGCGGTATAAACAATTAGATTTTTAGCATGTACCGACGCTTAGCCAAAATTTCTTGAAACTTTAAAGGGACCGCTGAAATGCGAAAATACCTCAGCCAGTGCGTTTAGTCCCCCTAATTGAAAATGATTACTGACACGTCACGCACATGAGGCGTATCGTGATTCACGTACCCAGTGAGCGCGCCGACCTCGTGCTCCGCAAACGACGAGAGGATTAACACATGAAAGCACTGACGTGGCAAGGGGCCGGTAAAGTCTCAGTTGAAACAGTCGACGACCCCACGATTGAGAAACCCACTGACGCGATAATTGAGGTCACCTCGAGCGGCGTATGCGGCTCCGACCTCCACCTCATCTCCGTTTTGGCCCCGTACATGAACGAGGGCGACATCATGGGCCACGAGCCGATGGGCCGCGTCGTCGAGGCCGGCTCCGCGTCCGGCCTGAAAGTCGGCGACCGCATCGTCGTGCCGTTTAACATCTCCTGCGGTCACTGCTGGATGTGTGACCACAGCCTGTACTCCCAGTGCGAAACCACCCAGGTCACCGAGAAGGGCTCCGGCGCCTCCCTGCTCGGCTTCTCCGAGCTTTACGGTTCCGTCCCCGGCGGCCAGGCCCAATACCTGCGCGTGCCGCACGCCGACTTCGGCGCCATCAAGGTGGGCAACGAACTTGAGGATCACCGCTACGTGTTCCTCAGCGACGTGCTGCCGACCGCGTGGCAGGGCGTTAAGTACGCCGACGTGGGCGAGGGCGACACCATCGCCGTGTACGGCCTTGGCCCGATCGGCCAGATGGCAGCTCGCATGGCACGCCACATGGGTGCGCGCGTGTTCGGAATTGACCCCGTCGCGGAGCGCCGCGAGATGGCCGCACGCCACGGCATCGAGGTATTCGCCGGCGGTGATGAGACTGTCGCCGAGCTGCGAGACATGACCGACGGCCGCGGCCCCGATGCGGTGCTTGATGCCGTGGGGATGGAGGCACACGGATCACCCGTCGGCGGTGCCATTCAGACCGCCGCCGGTTTCCTTCCGGACGCCGCGGCGCAGAAGGTCATGGAGACCGCAGGAGTCGATCGCCTCAGCGCTTTGCACGAGGCCATCGACCTCGTCCGCCGCGGTGGCACGATTTCCATCAGCGGAGTCTACGGCGGCGCGGCCAGCCCGATGCCACTGCTGACCCTTTTTGATAAGCAGATTCAGATGCGCATGGGCCAGTGCAACGTGAAGAAGTGGATCTCCGACCTCATGCCGCTGGTCGAGGATCCTTCCGATCCGCTCGGTGTCGATGACCTAGTAACCCACCGCGTGCCGCTGTCCGAAGCTCCAGAGGCGTACAAGAAGTTCCGCGACAAGGAGGACAACTGCATCAAGGTCGTCCTCGACCCCGTCGCTGGATAACGCCCTTCATCCGACGTGAATAGTTCCCGGCCCCTGATGGGTGCCGGGAACTTTGTTTATGGTGCGCAATCGCCCGCTACGGGTTGCGCGTGTCCTCGCCCAGTTGGTGGACGTGGATCGTGTTCGTCGTGCCACTGACTCCGGGCGGGGTGCCGGCGACGATCACCATCGTGTCGCCCTTGCTGTAGGTTCCGATGCTGAGCAGGTACTCGTCGACCAACCGGACCATCTCATCAGTGCCGTTGGTCTGCGGGCACAAGAAGGTCTCCGCGCCCCACGTCAGCGCCAACTGCGAGCGCACCTGCTGCACCGGGGTGAATACCAGCAACGGGTGGTCCGGGTGCAGGCGAGCGACGCGGCGCGCGGTGTCGCCGGACTTGGTAAACGTCACGATCGCGCGCGCGTTCAGGCGCGTTGCGATGTCGTGCGCGGAGTACGCGATCACGCCGCGCTTGGTGCGCGGGATGTGGTTGAGCGGTGGGACGGTGCCCATCGACTCCGCTACCCGCACGATGCGGCTCATCGTGCGCACGACGTTGTGCGGGTCAACACCGACGGAGGTCTCGCCGGACAGCATCACCGCATCTGCCCCATCGAGCACGGCGTTCGCCACGTCGGAGGCCTCCGCGCGAGTCGGGCGGGAATTCTCAATCATCGAGTCGAGCATCTGCGTAGCGACGATCACCGGCTTCGCGTTCTCGCGCGCGATCTGGATTACGCGCTTTTGCACGAGCGGCACCTGCTCGAGCGGGATCTCCACGCCCAAGTCGCCGCGCGCCACCATCACCGCGTCAAACGCCAGAATGATGGACTCGAGCGCGTCGACAGCCTCGGGCTTTTCCAGTTTCGCAATCACCGGCACGCGACGACCCACCTCGTCCATCACCTCGTGCACGAGGTCGACATCGGACGGCGAACGCACGAACGACAGCGCGATGAAATCGACGCCCAGGTTGAGCGCGAACTTGAGATCGTCGATGTCTTTCTCGCTCAGCGCCGGGACGGAGATGTTCATCCCCGGAAGGGACACACCCTTGTTGTTGGACACCGGCCCGCCCTCGGTGACGCGGGCGACGACGTCGTTGCCATCGACCTCGGTGACCACGAGTGCGACCTTGCCGTCGTCGACAAGCAGGCGATCGCCCGGCTTCGCGTCCTCCGCGAGCTGCTTGTACGTGGTGGAGACGCGGTCGTGTGTGCCCACGACGTCCTCAACGGTGATGCGGACTTCTTCTCCGGTATCCCACTGCGTGGAGCCCTCCTCGAAGCGGCCGAGGCGGATCTTCGGGCCCTGTAAATCGGCGAGGATCCCGACCGCGTGGCCGGTTTCGTCGGTGGCCTCGCGCACCCACCGGTAGTTGCGTTCGTGGTCCGCGTGGTCGCCGTGGGAGAAGTTGAGGCGAGCGACGTTCATTCCATCACGGACAAGACCGACGATAGCTTCCTTGCTGGCCACGGCTGGGCCAAGCGTACAAACAATTTTGGTTCTTCTATCCACTTCGTGCACCAGCTTCGCTCGAGGTTCAATAAGTGCGCGGCTTAGAGCCGTCGTGCGCTTCCCCACCGTACCGCGTCGCGGGCAGGTTCGCTGAGTCGGAATCGGCGCTGGCCGGCTCTCCCTCCCGGTCGTTGCGGGGGTCAACCTCGTCGGGCGTTTCCTGCCCCCGCGGCAGCCGCAGGAAGATAATCAGCGCGACGACGAAGAGGATTCCGGACACCCACGTGTTCACGCGTAGCCCCAGGATGAGGTTGGCCTCGTCGGCACGCATGAGCTCGACGAAAAAGCGCCCCAGGGCGTAGCCGGCCAGGTAGAAGGCGAACACGCGGCCGTGGCCGAGGCGCCAGGCCCGCTCGGCCCAGAGCAGGAAGGCGAACACGGCGAGGTTCCACACCAGCTCGTAGAGGAACGTGGGGTGCACGCTGGCCACGATCTCGCCGGTGGAGCGGCCGGTCAGCGGGGCGTAGTTACCGGCCTCGTCCACGCGGTAGTAAATGTCCAGCGCCCACGGCACGTCCGTCGGCCGGCCGTAAAGCTCCTGGTTGAACCAGTTGCCGAGCCTGCCAATGGCCTGCGCGAGAATGATCGTCGGCGCGACCGCGTCGGCAAACGGCGCGAGCGGGACCTTCTTGTAGCGAAACAGCGCCCACACCGCGAGCGTGCCCAACGCCACCGCGCCGAGGATGCCCAGGCCGCCGCCGGCGACGTTGAACGCCTGCCACGGATCGCGCCCCGGGCCGAAGTACTTGTCGTAGTCCGTGATCACGTGATAGAGGCGCCCGCCGATAATTCCGGCTGGGATTGCGACGATCGCCGCGTCCCACACCACGTCCGGGTCCCCGCCCCTCGCCTTGTAGCGCTTCAGCGTCAGCCACAGGGCGATGATGATGCCGGTGATGATGCACAGCGAGTAGGCACGGATGGGCACAGGCCCGATGTGCCAGACGCCCTGCGGCGGCGAAGGGATGTTGGCCAGGATCATGGTTTCCACGCCCATTAGTGTGCCCGACTCGGTGGCCAAAGGGGAAACGGAAACGCGGTTAGCTGCGCGAGGGGCAGGCCGGGTGCTGGCCCGCTGCCGCGAGCCGGCGCGTCGCTGCGGTGACATCGTCGGAGCTCATCACAGCCTCAGCAGCCAAGACGGCGTCGGCGCCGGAAGAGGCGGCGTCGATGAGATCGCGGGCGGTGCGCACCCCGCCGAGGCTGATCTTGATCACAGCAGACGGCAACCCCGGTGCAATCTCAGCGAAAGCAGCGGGGTTGAGGGAGTTGGTATCGAAGGTCCAGGAGTTCACGGCGATGACGGTGGCGCCGGCGCACAGCGCCCGGTCGGCCTCCTCGCCGGTGCGTACTTCCGCCATCACCACCATGCCTAAGGACTCCGCGCGGTCTATCAGCGCCTCGAGCCGGTTTTGGTCGAGGATGCCTACCTGTAAGGGGATCATGTCGGCGCCAAAACAGCGGGCCTCGTGGATCTGGTACGGGTCGACGATCACATCGCGGCACACCATGGGAAGGTCCACGGCGTCGCGGGCGTTCGCCATGTCGGTCAGGGAGCCGTCGAAACGCAGCCGCTCGGTCTGGCAGGCGATAAGATGCGCGCCGCCGGCCTCGATCGCGCGGGCCACGTCCTCGACCGGGGTTTCGCTCTGGGCGAACGGGGCCGTCGGGCCGAAGACGGGCGAGTTGCGCTTGATCTCGACGATCACCCCGCAACCGTGGCGCAACAGCGCGGCGCGCACATCACGGGTCGGCTCCATCTCCCGCGAGCGCGCCTTGATGTCTTGAAAAGGGACGACGGCTTCACGCTTTTCGACGTCACGCAACACGGCGGCGACAACGCCGTTCGCGACTTTTGCCGTATGCATAACCGTCTCCCTTCCGCTGCGCATAAGGGTAACCGCCCAAGCGCGCCGACAAAAAATCGGGCGCACGCTAGCGCCGCTTATCGACGCCCTCCCCAACACCACCGGCCGGATCCGTCGGGTCGATGTCCGCGTCCAACGCATCCCACAACACCCTGCCCGAATCCGGGTTCTCCTCGAGATCGGAACCGATCTTCTGCCTGCGCACCGCCTCGGTTTCGTACTTGTTCAGCTTCGCGGAATCCACACCGGGGCGCGCCGCCACCACCGCCCCGCCCGCCGCGGCGAGCAGAAAACCGAGCAGCGTCAACACCAGGTAGGCGGGGTTGACCTGGATGGAGGTTATCTCCGCCATGGCAGAGATCGTGCCCTCGCGCGCCTGCGCCTCCTCGGCGCCGGCGGTAAGCAGGGCGCGCACCCGCTCGGGGTCCGCGCCGGAAACAAGGAGGTTCAGCGGAGATAGTGCCGCGCCCACGGCGGCGACGGCCGCGATTGCGCCGATGATGCGTCGGGGGAGGCGTCGTAAAGCAAGCGCGGCGACTGCAGCGGCCAGCAGAAGAAGCGCAACCGCCGAGGCTTCGGTGGACCACTGCGCCCCCGACAGCGCGCGGACCCCGCCGCCGACGCGGTCATCGAAGTAGCTGACCTGCATCCACGGCGCGCGGCTAAACGCCGCCACGATGATCCCGCCCACGCCGATGCCGGCTGCGCCAATGCGCGAGGCGCCCCTATCCGCTGTTTGCTGTGCCATGTGCTTGATCCTAGAGCAGGGGCCGGGAGGTGATGTGTGCAGGTTTGTTGGGCTTACGAGGTTGAGCGCGCTTTGATAGCGTGCGAGTAAGGCCCGCCGGTTGAGTGGCGGGGCCGTTGGAAGGGAGTTTCTGATTCAAATGACAGAGGTAGACAGGTCCACTCCATCGACGTGGGCAGTGGTCGGAGCAATTCTTGCAGTGGGGATGTTCCTTCTGCTGCTGCTGTATCTGGGGCTGAGCCGCTACTTCAACGCGCAGGAGCTCAAGACTTTGGTGGATGGCGCGGAAGCCGCAGGGCAGAGCTACTCCGTAATTATTTACAACGGCTTGACGGGTCGGTACTCGTTTAAGGCGGGTTAGGTTTTGTTGCTGAGGTATAGGAGCTAGACCTCAGCACCTGGCGCTGCGGAAAAGCGCAGGTCACCTGTTACACATGTGGCACCTACACCGTTGGGGTATGGCCACTAGACCTCAACGCACCGCTCCACACAAAAGCCCAGCACACCTGTGACGCGTGTGGCACCCACACCGCTGAAGTATAGCTACTAGACCTGAGCGCACCGCCCCACACAAAAGCCCAGGTCACCTGTTACGCATGTGACACGAAAACCGCTGAGGTATAGCAACTGGACCTCAACGAGACCCACAACGCACCTCACAACAACGCGTCGGCGTCAAAACAAGTCCGGTCCCCCGTGTGGCACGCCCCGCCGACCTGCTTGACGGTGACAAGCAGGGTGTCCCCGTCGCAGTCGAGGCGCACCCCGGTTACTTCCTGCGTATTTCCCGAGGTCAGACCCTTGATCCAGTATTCGTCTCGCGACCGCGAATAGTACGTGCCCTGGCGCGTAGCCAGGGTGTGGGCCAGCGCGTGATCATCCATCCAGGCCATCATGAGCACCTCCCCGGTGCCGTGAGCCTGAACGATCGCGGGCACAAGACCTGCACTGTTGCGCTTTAGCCGCGCCGCAATCGCGGGGTCGAGAGTGTACTCGGCGGGGTTCGTCACCGGACATCCCGCCCAGCAGCGCGCAACGAATCCTTCACCGACGAAATGGAAACCTCGCCAAAGTGGAAAATCGACGCCGCCAGCACCGCGTCAGCACCAGCCGAAACAGCGGGCGGGAAATGCGCCGCCTCGCCGGCACCTCCGGAAGCGATCACGGGAACGGTCACCGCCGCACGCACCTTCTCAATGAGCCCGATGTCAAAGCCCGCCTTGGTGCCGTCGCCGTCCATCGAGTTGAGCAGGATCTCACCCGCTCCGAGCTCCTCGCCCCGGCGCGCCCACTCGATCGCGTCGATGCCCGCCGAGCGGGTGCCACCGTGCGTCGTCACTTCAAAACCGGAGGGCTGGGGCGTCCCACCCTCCGGCACGCACCGCGCGTCGACGGACAGCACAACGCACTGGGCGCCGAAGCGCTCGGCAAGCTCGCGGATCAGGCCGGGGTTGGCGATCGCCGCGGTGTTGACGCTGACCTTGTCGGCGCCGGCGCGCAGCAGCTCCCGGACGTCGTCAACCGAGCGCACTCCCCCACCCACGGTGAGCGGGATGAAGACCTGCTCCGCGGTGCGCCGCACGACGTCGAGCATGGTCCCGCGGCCAGCTGTCGACGCGGTGACATCGAGGAACGTCAGCTCGTCCGCGCCCTCCTCGCCGTAGCGCTTGGCCAGCTCGACGGGGTCGCCCGCGTCACACAGGTTCTCAAAGTTGACCCCCTTGACCACGCGGCCGTTATCCACATCGAGGCAGGGAATAACCCGTATCGCGACACCCATCTTTGACATTGCCCTTTCACTTAGAGGAAACGGATCGCATCGTGCTCAGCGCAATCTTGTGCGCTCTGCGCGTGCCAGCGATCACTCCGACGGCGTCCATCGTCCACGGCTCCCCGTCCGGTCCGGTCACCACAGCACCCGCGCAGCGCGACAGCAAAATGCCCGCGGAATTGTCCCACAGGTGCGGCGAGAAACTCACCGCCGCCTGATAAATGCCCTGGGCAACGAACGCGAAGTCCACGCCCACCGACCCGGAGATACGTGGCCGCAAGTCGGTGTCGGCCAGCGTCGCGATCATGTTCAGGCGCACGTCCGCTGGAAAGCGCTCGGAGTCGGGCGAGCGCACCGAGCCCACCCCGACCTGCGACGCGGCGGTCGTGTCCGTGCCAATCGGCGGCAGCTCCTGGCCGTTGAGGTACACCGGCGAGCCATCCACCCCGGTCAGCCGCATATTCATCAGCGGAATATCGGTCACGGCAACCACCGGCTGCCCGTTCAGAATCAGCGAGACCAGAATCGAACAGTTCGGGTTGCCGGATGAGTAGTTCGAGGTGCCGTCGATGGGGTCGACTACCCAGCACGCCGACGAGTTGAGGTCGCCGCCCTGTTCCTCGCCGTAGACGGGGATCCCGGTCTCCCGGGTCAGCCGGGACCGCATGAGCTTTTCAATCGCGAGATCCGCCTCCGTCGCGAAGTCCCCGGACGCCTTGAAAAGCGCCGGCGCCGCGCCGAGGTGGGAGATGAATAGCTCGCGCGCCTCGTCCACGACCGACTCCGCGATCTCGAGGTAGTGCTCGTTGCTATCCATATCGCTACTTTACTCGAAACTCCTTATAAGAAAACGCCGCGGTATCAGCTCTCGCTGCGTCCCAGCGCATCCAGCGCCTCGCGCAGGGTGAATTTGTGCTCGTAGAGCGCCTTACCGATGATGACCGAGTCGATCCCCTCCTGCGCGAACTGCGCAATCTCGAGCACATCGCTTATCGACGACACCCCGCCACTCGCCGTAACAAAAGCGTCAGTTGCCGCCGACACATCCCGCAGCAGATCCACGTTCGGCCCGGTCAGCGTGCCGTCTCGGCTGACGTCGGTGACCACGAAGCGCGCGCACCCGGCGGCGTCGAAAAACTCGACGACCTCCCACAGGTCCCCGCCGTCGGAAGTCCACCCGTGGCCCTTGGTGCGCCACTGGCCGTCTTCCTCGCGCACCGCGATGTCGATGGCAATCGCGTCGCCGTGGCGCTTGATCGCGTCTGCCGTCCACTGCGGGTTGTTCAGCGCTGCGGTCCCGATGTTGACCCTCTTCGCACCGGTGGCGAGGGCGCGTTCGAGGGAGGCGTCGTCACGAATGCCCCCCGTCAGCTCCACGGCGATGCCGAGGTTTCGGGTGATCTCAGCCATCAGCTCGTGGTTGGAGCCGCGACCGAAGGCGGCGTCGAGGTCCACGAAATGCAGCCACTGCGCTCCCTCGTCGCGCCACCGCTCGGCGGCCTCGAGAGGAGAGCCGTAGCTCTTTTCGGTTCCGGCCTCGCCCTGGTCGAGGCGCACCGCTTGGCCGTTGACGACGTCAACGGCGGGGAGAAGTGTGAAACTCATAGCGACCAAGTCTAACGCAGGGTGCGGACCCAGTTTCGCAGCAGCGCCAAGCCCGCCTCCCCGGACTTCTCCGGATGGAACTGGGTCGCCCACAGCGGCCCGTTTTCCACGGCGGCGACGAAGCGGTCCCCGCCGTGCTCGGACCACGACACAGCCGGCGCGGCGATGAACTCGTCCGGCTGCATCTCCCACGACCGTACGCCGTAGGAGTGCACGAAGTAGAACCGCGTCTCCGGGTCCAACCCGGCGAAAAGCTCCGAACCCGGCGCAATGTCCACGGTGTTCCACCCCATGTGCGGCAGCACTTTCGCCTGCAGCTTATCGACGACCCCGGGCCACTCCCCGATCCCCGAAGCGTCCACCCCGTGCTCGACGCCGCGCTCAAAAAGCACCTGGAAACCGACGCAGATCCCGAGCACGGGGCGAGAGCCCGCGAGGCGCTGGCCGATCACGCGCGGGGCGTTGACAGCGCGCAGCCCCTCCATGCACGACGCGAACGCGCCGACGCCGGGGACGACGAGCCCATCGGCGTCGACGGCCAGCTTCGGGTCGTCGGTGACGGTGACGCTCGCCCCGACGTGCTCGAGCGCGCGCTGGGCGGAGCGGATGTTTCCGGCTCCGTAGTCGAGCAGGACGACGGATGGCGATGTCGGTTGCGTCATGTCGAATTAGTTTAGCGGCCCGGGCGCTTGTACCCGCGGTCCCTCCCGGGCGCGCGCACGGACTTCAGCCTCACGGCCAAGTTGTTGACCTCCGCGACGCGGTTGCGCCCGAGCACGAGGTCCGCCACGGTCACCGCGATGCCGACCGCGACGACCACGCCGGCAACGCCAAACATGGGCGCCATCGTCATCGACGTGAGCATCATGCCGTAGACGGTCGAACCGAGGCCGGTTCCGCTGTCGAAGGCGACGTTCCACATTGCGGAGGCCTCGGAGGCCTTCGACTTGGGAAGCCGGTAAAACAGCATGGTCAGCGATTCGTTTTGTACGGCGCCGAAGCCCGCGCCGTACAACAGCGCGGCGAGCAGCAGCCACCACACGCTGGCTTCGGCCCAGATAACGGCCGCGATGATAAAGATGCCTGCCGCGGCGGAGACCTGGAACGGAATGAGCACCGTGCCCGGCACCCCGCGCCTATCAAGGACCGCACCAGCGTAGTAACGCGAGAACATCGCCGCGAAGTTCATCACCGCCAGCAGCACACCGCCGAAGGCGGCGCCGGCCGTGGGGTCGAGTTCGCGCACGCTGATTGGCAGGAAGTTCGTCACCGCCCCGTAGGCGGTGGTGACCAGCGCCAGCGCGATCATGGGCACCGCCACAAGCCGCCACAGCGGCACCCGCACGGAGCTCAAGTCCGCTGTGGTGGGGTCCGCCGCGGGGATGGTCGGGATGCGCACGCACACAACCAGGCCGATCAGGCCGATGGCGGCGGCGAGGACGTAGACCGGCTCGTAGCCCACCCGATCCGCCAAGGCCAGGCCGGACGGCAGAGCGACCATCTGTGAAAACCCCACGCTCAGGCCGAAAATGCCCGCGGTGCGCCCGAGCAGGCGAAGCGGCACGAGCTCGGTGATAATCGCGGCTTCGGCGACCGACAGCGCGCCGAAGCCGATGCCGCGGATCACGCTCACCGTGATCACGATGACCGGATCCATCCCGAGCGCGTAGCCGAGGGCGGGCAGGCCGAGCAGTAGCGAGGCCACGGCGATGACCGCGCGGTAGCCGAAGCGGCGCAGCAGTTTCGGCACAAGGATCTGGGTGATCACGGTCGCGGCCATAAACGCGCCTGTTGAGCCGCCGGCGAGTGTTTCCGACCCGCCGGCATCCAGCACGGCGGTAGGCACGACCGGCAGCAGCAGCGACCACGCGCCGAAGGCCGCGGCAACGGCGATCAGGGTCGGAACCAGCCCACGTGCCTTCCACGGCGAGGTGATCGCGTTGACTTCCTCGGTGGTGAGCACCTGAGACCAGCGCGCTCGGATCATCGTCTACCCCACTGCGCCCAGCATGGACAGTACAGCGACACACAGCGCCACCGCGGCGGCGATGGCGAGCACGACCGTGGCCACCTTCGACCCGCTCTGATAGGCCGACCACACCCCGCCGAGAAGCAACCCGGCGATAAGGAAGCTGATCAGCACCCACATTCCGCTGGCCACGCTGAACTCCTGCGGCATGTCTAGAGCGCTCCCTTCGTCGACGGCACACCGGTGATGCGGCCATCGCGCTCGGTGGCTTGGCGTAGCGCGCGGGCAACGGCCTTGTACTCGGCCTCGGTGATGTGGTGCGGGTCGCGCCCGTAACGCACGTTAACGTGCAGCGTCACGCGCGCGTTGTACGCGAGCGTTTCAAAGAAGTGGCGGTTGATCACCGTGGCGTAGTGCCCGCCGATGATCTGCCACTGCAGGTGGTCGGGCTCGCCGTTCATCACAAAGTAGGGCCGGCCGGAGAAGTCGACGACGGATTCCACCAGGGTCTCGTCCATGGGCAGCAGGGCGGAGCCGAAGCGGCGGATGCCCTGCTTGTCGCCGACGGCGTCGGCAAGCGCCCAGCCGAGCGTGATCGCGGTGTCTTCGACGGTGTGGTGCGCATCAATGTGGGTATCGCCCTCAGCTTTTACCGCGAGGTCGAAGGCGCCGTGCGTGCCGAACGCGGTGAGCATGTGGTCGAAGAACGGCAGGCCGGTGGAAATATCCGTCTTGCCCGACCCGTCCAGGTTGATCTCGACCGTGATGTTGGACTCGCTGGTGGTCCGAGAGGCGCTACCGAGCCGCTGACTCATTGATGATCTCCTTCGCTGCCGCGAGAAACTGGTTGTTTTCCTCATCCAATCCGATGGTCACCCGCAGGTGGCCTGCGACACCGACGTCGCGGATGAGAACACCGTAGCCGAGGAACTTTTCCCACGCCTCATGCGCGTCATCGAAATGCCCGAAGAACAGGAAGTTCGACTCGCTGGGCACGACGGAATACCCCATCTCCAAAAGCGCCGCCTGCACCCGCTCACGCTCGCGCGCAAGCTTATCGACGCCCGCCAGTGTCTCCGCACCATGGCGCAGCGCCACCCGCGCCGCAGCCTGGGTGAGCACGGACAGGTGGTAGGGCAGGCGCACGAGCATGACCGCCTCGATAAATGCCGGGGCCGCCACGAAGTAGCCCAGGCGCGCGCCCGCGAAGTCGAACGCCTTGGACATGGTGCGGCTGACCACCAGCTTCGTCGGGTAGCGCTCCACCAAGCTGACCGCCGATGGCGAGGGGGAAAACTCGGCGTAGGCTTCGTCGACGATGACGATGCCCGGCGCGGCGTCGATGATGCGCTCGATGGCGGCGAGCGAGGTGACATCTCCGGTGGGGTTATTCGGGGTGGTCACGAACACGATGTCCGGCTGGTGCTCGGCGATGGCTTGAAGCGCCGTGTCCATGTCGATGCGGAAGTCCGGGCCGCGCTCCACCCCGATGAACTCGGTTTGGGTCCCGCTGGACAGGATGGGGTGCATGGAGTAGCTCGGGGTAAAACCCATCGCTGTGCGCCCCGGCCCGCCGAAGGCTTGCAGCAACTGCTGGAGCACCTCGTTGGAGCCGTTGGCCGCCCACAGGTTGTCGCGGGTGACGGCCACGCCCGTTTGGCGGGTGACGTAGGCCGCGAGGTCGGTGCGCAGCTCGACGGCGTCGCGCTCCGGGTAGCGGTTCAGCGTGGGGCCGAACTTGGTGATTTCGGCCACGAGGTCATCGATAAGCTCCTGCGATGGCGGGTAGGGGTTTTCATTGGTGTTCAGCGCTACGGCGACGTCGATCTGGGGTGCGCCGTAGGCCTGCTTGCCGCGCAGCTCCCCGCGCAGGGGAAGCGCGTCGATGGCCGTGTCCGCGGCGATGGTGTTGTCGAGGAAGTCCACTTGTGAGTTTCTCCTTAGATTCCGCGGGCCTTGATGGCCTCGCCGTGGGCGGGAAGCTGCTCGTCGGCGGCGAGGACGACGATGTGGGAGCCGATCTCCTTGAGCGCCGCCTCGTCGTATTCGATGAGGTTGACCGGTTTGAGGAAGGTGTGCGTGGACAAGCCCGCCGCGAAACGCGCCGTGCCCGAGGTCGGCAGCACGTGGTTCGAGCCCGCGGCGTAGTCACCAAGTGGCACCGGCGAGTAGGGGCCGACGAAGATCGCCCCGGCGTTGGTCAGCCGCTCCGCCACCGCGCGGGGGTTTTCGGTGTGGACTTCGGTGTGCTCGGAGGCATAGGCGTCGGTGACGGCGATGGCGGTTTCGAGGTCGTCGACAAGCACGATGCCCGACTGCCTGCCGCCGAGCGCCGAGGCGGCCCGCTGCGCATTGAGGGTTTGTCCGGCGAGACGCTCGACCTCCGCGCGCACGGCGTTGGCGAGCTCCTCGGACGGGGTGATGAGCACGCTCGCGGCGTTTTCGTCGTGCTCGGCCTGGGAGATGAGGTCGTAGGCGACGAAGGTGGCGTTGGCGGTGTCGTCGGCAAGCACCGCAATCTCGCTCGGACCGGCCTCGGAATCGATGCCGACGACGCCGTTGACCAGGCGCTTTGCCGCGGCGACGAAGACGTTGCCGGGGCCGGTGACCATGTCGACCGGCTCGAGGCCGAACTCGTCG
This sequence comes from Corynebacterium sanguinis, assembly GCF_007641235.1. Classification (NCBI taxonomy): domain Bacteria; kingdom Bacillati; phylum Actinomycetota; class Actinomycetes; order Mycobacteriales; family Corynebacteriaceae; genus Corynebacterium; species Corynebacterium sanguinis. The sequence continues at coordinate 1,607,513 of NZ_CP038157.1, read as the reverse complement.
TCGCCGTAGGCCAGAAGTGCGATCGCCTGGGCCCCGCCGACGGCCCACACCTCGGTCACGCCGAGCAGCGAGCAGGCGGCCAGGGTGGTCGGGTGCGGCCAGCCGCCGAACTCCTCCTGCGGCGGGGTACACACCACCATCGACGTCGCGCCCGCCTCCTGGGCCGGAATGACGTTCATGAGCACGCTCGACGGGTAGACGGCCTTGCCGCCGGGCACGTAGAGCCCCACCCGCGCAATCGGGATGAACTTCTCCGTCACCGTCGCCCCCGGGGCCAGCTCGATCGTGCTTGTCGACGGCTTCTGCGCAGCGTGGACTGTCCGAATCCGGCCAATCGCCACCTCGAGCGCCTCGCGCACCGCGGGGTCGAGGTTGGCCAGGGCGGCGTCGATACGCTCAGCGGGCACCCGCACCGACTCGGGGCGGATCCGGTCGAACTTCTCGCCGTACTCCAGCGCCGCTGTTGCGCCCCGCTTTTTGACGTCTTCGACGATGGGCGCAACTGTGGGCAGTACTGCGGTGACGTCGACGCCTCCGCGAGGCAGGGCGCGGCGCAGCTCGGAGGTGGAGGGGGTGCGCCCTCGCAGGTCAGTCACGTGCAACATCGTCGGCTCCTCGCAGCAGGGAAAAATCGGCTTCTCGGCCCCTCATTGTATTCCCCTGCCCGACACCGCCGGTTCTTTGCCCGCTTCGCGACGCCGCGTTGGCTTGCTTGGGGTCTTGTTGTTCGGTTTTGTGGGATGTCACGGTCGGGCAGCTGGCGGGGATAGCGACCTGGGGTTTTGCGGCGCGCTGTCGGTTGACCGTGACATCTCGGTCGGTGGGATGTCACGGTCGGGCGCCTGGGCGGGTTGCCGAACTGGGGTTTTGCGGCGCGCTGTCGGTTGACCGTGACATCTCGGTCGGTGGGATGTCACGGTCAGGCCCCTGGGCGGATTGCCGACCTGGGGCTTCGCCCCCGCTGCTAGCTTCACCGTGACATCTGACGCTGTGAGATGTCACGGTCAAGCCCCCACCAATAAACCCGACCTGGGGTTTTGCACCCAGCGACCCGTTCACCGTGACATCTGACACCGTGGAACGTCACGGTCAAGCCCGTAGGCAGATTTTTGACCTGGGATTTTGCCACCGCTGCCCGGTTCACCGTGACATCTGACACCGTGAAATGTCACAGTCAAGCCCGTAAGCGGATCACCGACCTGCAGTTTTACACCCCGAAGGACCCTTCACCGTGACATCCCACCGAACCGGAGCCCACCAACCAAAAACCACAGAAACCCAGACACCCCGCCACAAGGCCGATTCACTCACCGCCGCTACGAGTCGCTTAAGCTCGCCTATATGCCGTGAGCGCCACCGGCAGGCGCAACAACGACGACGAGTACCGGTTTCAAGCACCACAGGGAGGTGGCCGTGGGAAAGCACAGCGCGCAGCTACCCTACCCCGACGAGTCCGCCTCCTCATCCGAGGTCACCCTTAAGCGCATCGTCGCTGCCCTCGACGGCCTCGGGCTGAGCCCGATGTACCATCCCGACCGCCCGGACCGCGCCGTCGTGCCTGCGTACGCGTTCGTGAGCACGGTGTGGATCTCCTACGACAAGCCGCTGATGCTGGTCGCCGACTTCACCGAACGCGTGCCCACCGAATTCGAGCGCTCCGCGGAGCTGGCCGACTTCATCAACGAATGGAATCGCGACAGAGTCGGGCCGACCGCCTCGTACCGGCTGATGGATTCCGGCGACCTCGCCGTCAGCCTGCGCGCTGGGGTGCGCACGCGCTGCGGGCTCACGGACGAGCAGCTCATGGCCGAGCTTGCCGACGCCTTCGAGCACGCCGCGGCCTTTTCCACCCAGCTGCGCCAACGCTTCTTGCCTATCGAGTTCGACCAGCCGCTGCCGCCGGCGCTGGCGCGCGCCCAAGACACCGACGCTTTGTTGGGCCGCCACCCCTCCGAGCGCCACCTTCCGCGCGGCGAACACCGAAAGTTTTCGGACATCCACGACGTGCCCGACGTTTACGACAACGTCGACGACGAGTTTGTTGAGCCCGTTGACTTGGATTCGTTTACGGACACGTTGGACATGCTCGACTTCACCTACGACTTCCCCGCCGAGGACCTCATCACCACCGGTGTTAACTCCATCGCGTTCGCGGTCTGCATCGATGCCGGCGAGTACGCCCGGATCACCGCGATGTGGGACACCGGCCAGCGCAGCGAGGACGGGTTCCTCGCCATGTGGCTGATCTGCAACGACCTCAACGAGCAAACCGCGGGCCTGCGCGCCTACCTGCTCGACCTCGACGGATACCTGCACCTACACGTGGAAACAACCTGCCTCGTCTCCCAGGGCTTGTCCCCCGCACAGCGGCACAACTATCTGATCTCGTCGTTCGTCTCCATCCTCGGGGCGGTGGATCAGATCAGCACCCAGGTCAAGGGCGCGTCGGCGGTTAATTGGCCGGGGCGGGCTGAGGGCTAACGGCCGGCACGTCGCGCTGGGCGGCCTGCAGCTCAGAGGCGGCCGTGAGCAGGTAGAACATCAACGCCGCGACGAACGGCCCAGCGAGCCAGCCCATGCCGGGGTTTAGCGGGGGCACGACGCTGAACCCATCGCCGTTGGCTAGCGTGGCGTCATGGGGCGAGGGGTGGGTAAAGGCCGCGGACCAGCTGCCGAAGGTATGCACCGCGAAGGCCGCGGCGGCCGCGCACACAATCACCCACAATAGAGCGCGCAACCCGACGAGGCCGCGCGCGAAAGCGAAGATCGCGATGATCAGCCCCAGCACAGCGCTGACCAGAACGAACCCGCCGAGCGAGGCGAACTCGACGCTGGGTGGGCTCGCGACCTCGTCGACAACGTAGGAGCCTTCGCTCAACGTCCCCACGTAACCCGGCCGGGTAAGACCCCACACGGCCCCGGCGACGGAACCCAGGCCCAGAGCGAGCATGAGGAGGGCCGCCGCAGCGCCGGCCCCGGTGGAAAACTTCATTAGTTGCAGAGCTTCCAGCGCCCGTCTTCGCGCTCGAAAATCAGGGTCTGCTCTTCACTGCCGTTCTGGTTGGTCACCGTCGCGGTGGCCGACGCCCGGTTGCCGTCAACCTTGGCGTCGGTAAGCGACACCGTGCTCTGCGGCACCGTAACCGCCTGGCCGGCCTGGGCCTGCAGGCGCGCCGCCTGCTCAATCTGGTCCAGGGTGTAGCCCGAGCGGTTCATCTCCTCCTGCACCGGCTCCGTCACCTTGCGGCAGGAATTTTCCATCAGTACGCGGGTCCACTTTTCCGGGCTCGGCGGGTTGAGCGCCGCGTGCATTGTCTGCTCCATCTCCTGCTTGTCAGCGTCGGAGGCCTGGCTGCCACCCTGCAGCGGCTGCTGGGGCGGCGGCGTGAAGTTCGGGTCTTGGAACGGGTTGGACAGCCCCCCGCCAGCGGCCGCCGGGGCCTGGGGGTTGGCACCAGGGGCGTTCGCCGCCGACTGAGCGGCAGACGACTCAGCGGCGCTCGACTCCGTGGCCTCCGTCGTGCCGGAAGGCTCGGTGCTCTGCGTCGTCGTCGCGGAGGTAACCGTCGAGGTGGAGGAGGCTACGTCAGCGGTCTCCTCATCGGAGCCGCAGGCGGTGAGTGAGATAGAGGCGGCGGCCAGTGCGACAGTTGTCGCGGCTACCTTGTGGGAACCGGTTGGAAACATCACTACTACAACTCTCCTCGCAAAAATGCATTGTGTGGCCGTTTACCGCTTTTGTGGCTTTGTCAATACTAACAACGCATTGCTTAGTGGGCTGTGGGCCATCAGTGACAGATGTTTGAGAAGTTGCTGTGAGAATCACAGTGCCGTGGTCGTCTGGGTAATGTCGACAAGCATGCATCCGCCGTTGTCTCGGGAGTCGATCAGCCGCCAGGGCTTGGCCATCCTCGACGAATACGGCCTGGCGGACGTGACCATGCGCCGCGTCGCCTCCGCCCTCGGGGTCGCCCCCGGCGCGCTGTATTGGCACATCAGCAACAAGCAGGAACTCATCGCGGGAATCGCCACGCTCATCATCGCCCCGCTTATCGACGCCCCACCCCACGCCGCCCCCAGCCCCGCGGCACTGTGCGCGAAACTGCGCGAAACCCTGCTTCGCCACCGCGACGGCGCGGAGGTTGTCACCACCGCGATGAGCCAACCGGGGTCCACCGTGGCACACGAGCTGACCCGGATCATGCGCGAGGCCATCGCGCGCGAGTTAGCGGACGCGCGGCGGGAGGCGTCGATAAGCAATGTGCACTCGGTGGCCGACGGACTGTTGTACATGACCCTCGGCGCAGCGAGTGTCCACCAGGCCGCGGAGCAGCTCGCGGAGGCGACCGGTGAGCGCGCCGCCGAACCCGCGACCGCCGCCACGGACGTTGCGGCCGCGATTTCGCTGCTGCTCACGGGCCTTCTCGACGCGAGCTCACCGCCGCCGACCGAACCCTAGCGTGCCAGGGCCGACCCGCAGCGCGCGAGCAACGTCCGCGCCTGCGATACGATTGGCTCCCATGACTGATGAGAACGTTGTGGTGTGGCCCGGTTCGGCCTACCCCCTTGGATCGACCTACGACGGAGCCGGCACCAACTTCGCACTCTTTTCGGCTGTCGCCGACAAAGTTGAGCTGTGCCTGATTGACAAGCAGGGCGCGGAAACGCGCGTCGCGCTCGAGGAAGTCGACAACTTCGTGTGGCACGCCTACCTGCCCGGCATCACCCCTGGCCAGCGCTACGGCTACCGCGTCCACGGCCCCTGGGACCCGCACAACGGCAAGCGCTGCGACCCGACCAAGCTGCTGGTTGACCCCTACGCCCGCGCCTTCGCCGGCGAGTTCGACCAAGACTCCTCCCTGTTCTCCTACGACATCCACGCCGAAGAGCCCGGCACCGGCCGCAACGAGGAAGACTCGCTCGGCCACACGATGCTTTCTGTGGTGATCAACCCCTTCTTCGACTGGGGCGATGACCGCTCCCCTCGCATCCCGGACGAGGAAACCGTGATCTACGAATGCCACGTCAAGGGCATGACGCAGACCCACCCCGACGTGCCGGAGAACCTGCGCGGCACCTACGCCGGCATGGCGCACCCGGCGGTGATCGACTACCTCAAAGACCTCGGGGTGACCTCCATCGAGCTGCTGCCCGTCCACCAGTTCCTGCAGGACGACCGCCTGCGCGACCTTGGCCTGCGCAACTACTGGGGCTACAACACGTTTGGCTTCTTCGCCCCGCAGCAGGACTACGCGTCGTCGGAAAAGCCCAGTGACGTCGTCGCCGAGTTCAAGGGCATGGTCCGCGCCTACCACGAGGCCGGCATGGAGGTCATCCTCGACGTGGTCTACAACCACACCGCCGAGGGCAACCACCAGGGCCCGACGATCGCGTTCCGCGGCATCGACAACGAGGCCTACTACCGGCTTGTCGACGGCGACAAGTTCCACTACATGGACTACACCGGAACCGGCAACTCGCTCAACGTGCGCGACCCGCACTCCCTGCAGCTGATCATGGATTCGCTGCGCTACTGGGTCTCGGAGATGCACGTCGACGGCTTCCGCTTCGACCTCGCCTCGACGCTGGCGCGCGAGTTTTCCGACGTGGATCGCCTTGCAACCTTCTTCGACTTGGTTCAGCAGGACCCGATCGTCTCCCAGGTCAAGCTCATAGCTGAGCCGTGGGACGTGGGCGAAAACGGCTACCAGGTGGGCAACTTCCCCGCGCTGTGGAGCGAGTGGAATGGCAAGTACCGCGACACCATGCGCGACTTCTGGCGCGGCGAGGCCTCCACCCTCGGCGAGTTCGCCTCCCGGCTGACCGGCTCCTCCGACCTGTACCAGCACAACGGGCGCCGCCCGACGGCGTCGATCAACTTCATCACCGCCCACGACGGGTTTACCCTCAACGACCTCGTGTCCTACAACGAGAAGCACAACGAGGCGAACATGGAGGACTCCCGCGACGGCGAGAGCCACAACCGCTCGTGGAACTGCGGCGTCGAGGGCCCCACGGACGACCCGGAGATTTTGCAGCTGCGCGCCCAGCAGCGCCGCAACTTCCTGACCACCCTGCTGCTCTCCCAGGGCACGCCGATGATCGCCCACGGCGACGAGTTCGCGCGCACCCAGGGCGGCAACAACAACGTGTACTGCCAGGACAACGAGATCGCCTGGATGAACTGGGACCGCCTCGAGGAGGCAGAGGAGCTGCACGACTTCACGCGCCGTCTCATCGCGATTCGCAAGCAGCACCCCGTGTTCCGCCGTCGCCGCTTCCTTGAAGGTGGCGCACTCGGCAACGACGTGGTTGACCGCGAGATCGCGTGGCTGGTGCCGTCGGGCAAGCTGATGAAGCGCGAGGACTGGGACTTCGCCTTCGGCAAGGCGCTGATGGTCTACCTCAACGGCAACGCGATTACGGAGCCGGACCGCCGCGGCCAGCGCGTCTCCGACGACTCATTCATCCTCATGTTCAACGCGCATTTCGAGGCGATTGAGTTCACCCTGCCGGATAAGTGGCTGGGCTCGAAGTGGGAGGTGCTCATCGACACCACCGAGCCTCTGGGCTACCCGGCGGACCAGGATGCGCTTGACGCGGGCGCGACCATCAGCGTCCCGGCACGCTCCACGGTGGTGCTCAAGCAGATTGAGCCGCCGGTGATAGACACCGATGACGTGCACGCTGAGGTTGCGATCTAAATCTCGGCAAAGGAGAGTTACGTGTCTGAGGTTTCTTCACATTCTGCGCTCAAGGCGCGCGGGGTCACGCTCAAGGTGGAGGGCACTGAGCTAGTGCTCAGCCCGTCGCCGCTGGAGGCGTCGATAAGCGGCTCAAGCGAGCCCGTGCGTATCGACGCCACCACGATCACGCGCCTGCACGTCACCGACGGTGACGCCTGGCGCGGCGGCGCGTGCGGCATTGAAACGCCGCAGCGCACGGTCGATGTGGCTTTCTTCCCCGGCGACGCCCAGGCCCCCGCGCGGTTGCGCGAGCTTATCGACGCCGCAGCGCGCGGCGAGGCCGCTAGTACACGGATCCCGGGGTTCGACTTCGTCGGCTTCGACGTCGAGACGGCCAATCCGGCGTGGGGATCGATCTGCCAAATCGGCCTCGTCCGAGTCATCGACGGCGAGGAAACCGAGCGCGCGACCTGGCTGTGCACTCCCCCGCCGGGCCTCGACGAGTTTGAACCCTCCAACGTGGCCATCCACGGCATCTCCGCCGGGGCGGTCGCCGACGCCCCGCCGGTGGCGCAGCGCATCGACGAGCTGGTCGAGTTCGTCGGCGAGCTGCCCGTGGTCGCGCACAATGCGCAGTTCGACGCCACGGCCCTGCGCGACGCCTGCCGCGCCGTGGGGCACGACATCCCGAACATCCTGTTCGCGTGCACGCTCGCGCAGTCGCGCGCGGCGAAGCTGAAGGTGGAAAACCACCGCCTGCCGACCCTCGCGGAGCACTTCGGGGTCAGTTTGGACAAGCACCACGATGCCGGCGAGGACGCCGCCGCGTGCGCGGGCATCATGGTGGGCCTTGCCCGCGACGCCGGCCACGAGGGAAGCCTGATGAACTTCGTCCACTCCACCGGGTTTACCCTCGGCGTGATTGGCGACGAGCGCGTCACACCCGTGCTGCGCGACCGCTCGGGCGCAGCCCGGGCGCTGCAGGCCTCCTCGACAGACGGCGCCGCCGTGACCCCGCGCGGCAGCAACCAGCACGAATCGCGGGTGCCCGCACCCGCCCAGGAGTCCGCGCCGGAGGAAGAATCCCCGCGCCGCGGCCCCGCCCCTTGGCAGTCCGTGGCCACCCCGGACACCATCCCGGACCCCGACCCCCAAGCCGACCCCAACTCCCCGCTCTACGGCCACAACGTCACGCTCACCGGCGAGTTCGAGCCTTTTGACAAGGGCCAACTGTGGTCCGGCATCGCCGCCCAGGGCGGTCAGGTGGGCAAGAACGTGACCAAGAAGACCACCATCTTGGTCACCGGCGAGTGGGCGACGATGACGTCGAAGGAAAAGCGCGCCCGCGAGCTCATGGACAAGGGCCAGGACATTGAGATCTGGTCGGCCGAGAAGCTACTCGACGCCCTCGGGCTCAACGAACAGCCACCGTTCTAGGGAACCGAACCCGTTGCGCGGCAGTCTAAGAAAAGTATGACTGCCGCGATAAGCGCTCTTCTTAGCCCCTACGCAGCCGCCGTGCCATGCGCGCTGACGCCCCGCCTCGTGCGGCGCAGCGCGCACCCGGATGCCGTCTGCTGGTCAAGCAGTGAATTTTCCGCCAGCACCGCCTACATCACGCTCTCGCCCGAGTTGGTGTGCGTATTGGCGGATCACACCGGCCGGCCAGCGAGCCACCAGAGGATCGGCGCGATGGGCCGCAGCGTCACCGGGGCGTGGAACGCGGCAGCGCGCGGCGTGATCAATGAGGCAGTCAGCGACGGGCAGGTCGAGCTGTGGGTCAGGGACGCCACCGCAGCTTTTGGAGCTGACGTCCCGCGCGGGCTCCAACTGCGCGACGACCGGATGATACCCACGACGTGGCTGACCCACCCAAAGCTCTTTACCGTCTTAGATTCGCACTTCACGCAAGTGTTACGGCCGCGCTTCGGCCTGACATACCTCACCCACGACTACCGCGAACTGTTCGTCTTTGACGCGCTCCCCAGCTCGTTCGCGCGGCGCTTCGCTTCGGCGTGCGTGATGCGCTACTCCGTGGGCTTTCCCCTCGTGGAACGCAGCGACCACCCTGCCGCGTGCTGAAAAAAGATTACGCTTGAACGGGCACGTACGACGTAGGAAAGCAACACAAGATCTATTTCTCAGGAGCCCTGATGCGACGCCCGATTACATCCACCTACCGCCTCCAGCTGCGCGGCCCCCACGCCGACCCCACGGGGCGGCGGTACGGGTTCGCGGAGGCCGCGGAGCAGATCCCGTACCTGCGCTCGCTCGGTGTCTCGCACCTGTACCTCTCCCCGATCTTCACGGCGGTCAAAGAGTCCAACCACAACTACGACGTCACGGACCCCACCGTGGTCAACCCGGAACTCGGCGGGATCGAGGGCCTGCGCGAGCTCGCCGCGGCTGCCCACGACGCGGGCCTGGGCATCGTGCTCGACATCGTGCCCAACCACCTCGGCGTGGAAACGCCGCGGCTGAACAAGTGGTGGTGGGACGTGTTGAAGCTGGGCCAGGGCTCGGAGTACGAGTCCTACTTCGACATCGACTGGCACGAGGACAACGGCGCTGGCGGCCGGCTCGGCCTGCCCGTTTTGGGCGCGGAGGGCGACGAGGACAAGTTCGAGCTGGTCCACCTCGACGAGATCGACGAGGACGTGCTCGAGTACTACGACGATTACTTTCCGCTGGACCCCGAGAGCTACAGCTCGCTTGACGACGACCCCCTTGACGTCTACTCCAAGCAGCACTACCGCCTGATGTTCTGGCGCGACGGGGTGATCTCCTACCGGCGCTTCTTCTCCGTTAACGGCCTCGCCGGGATCCGCCAGGAAGACCCCCTGGTGTTCGAGCAAACCCACCGGATCCTGCGCCAGCTCATCGCCGAGGACCTGATCGACGGCGTACGCGTGGATCACCCGGACGGCCTGGCGGACCCGTTTGACTACCTCACCCGCCTGCGCGGGCTGATGGGCGACGACCGCTGGCTCGTGGTGGAGAAAATCCTCGGCGTCAACGAGCCGCTTGACCCGCGCCTCGCCGTCGACGGCACGACCGGCTACGACGCGATGCGCGAGTTCGACGGGGTGTTCATCTCGCGCGAGGCGGAGGACTCGTTGAGCATGCTGGCGATGCAACAGTCGGGCTCGACGTGGGACGAGGCGGCCATTTCCGCCGCCGAGCACCAGCTCAAGCGCGACGTGGCGTCCTCCGAGCTGGGCGCGGAGATCCAGCGCCTCACCCGCGCGATTCGCCGCGACAACTTCTCCACGGCCGGCTCCACCGTCTCCGAGGAGGACCTGCGCTCGACCGTGGTCGAGCTCGTCGCGGCGATTCCGGTGTACCGCGCTGACTACATCTCCCTGTCGCGCATCACCTCCTCGGTGGTGGCCGAGATGGCGCGCCGTTTCCCCTCCCGGCGCGACGCGCTCGATCTGATCACCGCCGCGCTGCTGGCTAACAGTGAGGCGAAGACGCGTTTTTCCCAGGTCTGCGGCGCGGTGATGGCCAAGGGCGTGGAAGACACCCTGTTCTACCGCGCGAGCCGCCTTGTGGCGCTGCAGGAGGTCGGTGGCGCTCCCGGCCGGTTCGGTGTGTCTGCGGCCGAGTTCCACCTGCTGCAGCAGGAGCGCGCCAACCTGTGGCCGCTTGCGATGACCTCGCTGACCACGCACGACACGAAGCGCACGGAGGACACCCGCGCGCGGATCATTGAGATTACGGAGGTTGCGAACGATTTCGCCGAGCTGGTGCGCCAGGTCAACGCGATCGTCCCGGCGCCCGATGCCGCGACCGCGCACTTTCTCATCCAGAACCTGCTCGGCGTGTGGCCGCACGACGGGGAGATTACGGAGTCGCTGCGTTCCCGCCTGCACGACTACGCGATCAAGGCGGTGCGCGAAGCCGGGGTGAAGACGAGCTGGTTCGATCAGGATGAAACGTTCGAGCAGGCCATCACCGACTGGATCGACGCGCTGCTCTCCGGCCCGGTGACGTCAGCGATCACGGACTTCGCCGCGCGCTTGCACGGCGGCGCAATCCAGGTCTCTCTGGGCCGCAAGATGCTGCAGCTCATCAGCCCCGGTATCCCGGATACCTACCAGGGTCAGGAGTACTTCGACCTCTCGCTGGTTGACCCCGACAACCGCCGCTTCGTCGACTACACGCAGCGCGCCCAGACGCTGGAGCAGTACCTCGAGTTCAAGGCAGGCACCGATCGCTCGCTGGCGGCGTACCTGGCGTTCGGCGAGGAACCCGCCGAGGGCGCCGGGGACGCAGTCTCGCCCGCGGTGTACCCGCACCTGCCGGAGATCATCGACCGCGCGAAGCAGGCCGTCGTCCGCGAGGCGCTGATGCTGCGCCGTGAGCACCCGGATGTGTTCTTGGCCGGGGAGCACCAGCCCGTCTTCGGTGTCGGCGAGGCGGAATCGCACCTGGTGGGCCTCGCGCGCGGCGACGGCGATGTGCGCGGCGCGGCGGGCCTGTCCGTCATCGCGCTGGCAACGCGCCGCCCCCTGCTGCTTGAGCGTCGCGGCGGTTGGGGCGACACCACGGTGACCCTGCCGGAGGGCAGCTGGGTCGACCGCGTCTCAGGCCGAACGTTCGAGGGCACCGTGCCCGTCGCCGACGTGCTCGAGGTCCTGCCCACGGCTCTACTCGTCTCGCGACGGCTGATCAACTCCGTGGCCCTGTAAGGCAGGTATCCTTGGCCCCCGTGAAAAACGAGCGCAGCGGAAAGAAGCGCAAAGGCGCCAAGCCCTCCGACGACACGATCGCGCGTCTCGGGTCGACCTACCACGCCTGGGTCGCGGTACACCCGGACGCCGGCACCGCGTTCCAGCAGGCGCTCGTCGAGCTGCTTGGCGACGCCGGCGTCAACTTCGACCGCGTCGACGTCCGCATCAAGTCGTGGCCCTCGCTCAAGGCCAAGGCCCGCAAGCAGCGCGACGGCGCTTACGTCTACCCCGACCCGTGGAACGACATTCGCGACGTCGTCGGGGCGCGCATTACGGTGCTGCACTCCACGGAGATTCCGGCGGTGCTAACGCTGTTGGCGGACGAGTTTGAGGTGCTACGCAGCGTCGATAAGGCTCAGGAGACGCGCATTGCTGGTGGCTTCGGGTACGGCTCGCACCACGTTGTGCTGCGGGTGACGGACAATTCGGAGAACCTCGAGTCATACGCGGGCACCCAGTTTGAGGTGCAGATCCGCACCGTGCTGCAGCACGCGTGGGCGGAGTTCGAGCACGACATCCGCTACAAGCGCTCCGGGGAGGCCCCGGACCCGCAGATCGACCGCGCGTTCACGCTTGCCGCCGGCCTGATCGAGCTCGCCGACCAGCAGTTCGACCAGATCGCCAGCATCAACAACCCCCACCACTCCGTGGACACGGGCGTGGATGCCGAGCTCGCGCCGGAGACGCTGCCCGGCGTGCTCACGGTGCTTCTGGGCAGCCGCTTTCCGCTGTCGCGCCCGAGTGACTACCGCTTCCTCATGGAGCTTCTGCGCGCCCACGACATCGAGACGGTGTCGCAGCTGGCGGAGCTAGTCAACGCCGCCGACTTGGAAGCCGTGGGCAGCGCGATGAATTACGCCTTCGTGCCCGGGCAGGTGCGCATTATCGACGACGTCCTGCTGAACCGTTTTGCCACCGAGCACATCGAGCGCACCGCGGAGCTGGGCAACCGCCCGAAGCTGCGCCGCGACCGCTTGGGCACGCGTTTGGCGGCGTTGCGCGCCGGCCGCGGGTAGGCGCCGGGTTCCGCGTAAACCCGCTCGCTGCAACCTGCGCCGAGTTTAGGCTGAGCACCCGCACTCTTACCCGTGCGGGTTTGGGGTGAAGCGCGAGCTAGAACCCGCGCAGCCGATCGATGGCGCGGCGGTCCTTCTTCGTCGGGCGCCCGGCCCCCCGGTCGCGCACCGGCAGCGTGGCAAAGATGTCGCGCGGCGGCGGTGGCGGGGACTTATCGACGTACATCGTGCGCGCCACCGGAGCCCCCACGCGCTTGCGCACTGTGCCCGTGACCTCGAACTCTAGGTAGCGGTGGTCCTTCCAGACGCGGATGTGGTCGCCCGGCACCACCTGGGCGGCGGGCTTGGCGGACACCCCGCCGAGCTTGACGTGCCCGGCGCGCACCGCTTCAGCGGATTGCGAGCGGGTCTTGAAAATACGCACCGCCCACAGCCACACGTCGAGGCGGACGGGCGCGCCGTCGGGTTCAGTCATGGATGCCTTTAGTAGTTGTCCCTGTGGTTGACGATTTTCTGCACCTTGTTGTAGTTCACAAACCCGCCGACCACGCCGATGATCAGGCCGAGGATGAGGATGGTGAAGGAAAACGGCGAGCCGATAAGGAAACCGAGCGCAATGCCACCGACCACGCCGCCGCCGGCGAAGGCCACTGCGTTGCGGGAGTAGCGGCGCACGGCCTGCTTGCGCGCTTCGATCGGGTTGTTGGGGCGGGGCTGCATTGTCATGGCTCTAAAGTCTAGCCACGCGCGGCCACTTCCACCCACTGGTACCCGGCGCTGCGTGCGGTGGCGCTGCCGTGGGTGGCGGCGGCGAGGAGGGCGTCGACACGCTCGCGCTGCCCGGCGGGGAACGCGAGGGTGTACTCGGCCAGGCTGCCGTAGGTGATGTCGGCGATGTCGACGCCAGCGTTGCGCAGCTCGGCCTCTATGCGCCCGGCGTCGGCGTGCGGCAGCGCCACGGTGGCCAGCTCGGCGACGCGGCGCCGCACCCTGGGGACATAAATCAGCGCTTCCGAGACGGCGTTGGAGTACGCGTGAACGAGCCCGCCGGCGCCAAGCTTGACGCCTCCGAAGTACCTGGTCACCACAGCCGCGATGTCGCGCATTCCGGAGCCGCGCAGCACGTCGAGCATCGGGGTGCCCGCGGTGCCCGAGGGCTCACCGTCGTCGGAGGAGCGCTCGATCGGGTTAGCCGCCTCGCCGCTGACGATGCAGGCGAAGCAGTGGTGGCGGGCGTCGGGGTATGCGGCGCGGGCGGCGTCGACAAGCGAGCGGGCGGCGGCCTCGTCGTTGGCGCGGGCGATCCAGGCGATGAAGCGCGAGCGTTTGATCTCAAGCTCGGCAACGACCGGCTCGCCCGCAGCGGGCAGGTCGTAGGGCAGCGGAGTAGTTGACATGGTTGCCTTTGATGTTACTACTGTCGGTTATATGTCTTGCGTCGAAATGTTCGAGGTGTGGGCCCCGTTCGCCCACGATGCCCGCCTGCTTGTCGACGGCGCCGAGCATCCCATGTCAAGGGACGGCACGCGCACCGGGTGGTGGGTTCTCGACCCGGCCGTCGTGACCCCGCGCGATGGCCAACGGTACGCGTTTCGCCTGTTCGACGGCTCGGATTGGTCAAAGCCGCTGCCGGATCCGCGCAGCCGCGCCCAGCCCGACGGCGTGCACGGCACCTCCCAAGTCGTCGGCACCGACTTCGACTGGACGGACGAATCCTGGGCCGGACTGCACCTTCGCGGCCAGCTCATCTACGAGCTGCACGTCGGCACGTTTACGGACGCCGGGACGTTTGAGGGGGTCGTCGACAAGCTTGATTACCTGCTCGGCCTTGGCGTGACCACCATCGAGCTGATGCCGGTGCAGCCGTTCGGCGGAACGCGCAACTGGGGCTACGACGGGGTCGAGTGGTTCGCCGTGCAGGACTCCTACGGCGGGCCCAAGGGGCTAAAAAAGCTTGTCGACGCCGCCCACAACAAAGGCATCGCGGTGATCTTGGACGTGGTTTACAACCACTTCGGGCCCGAAGGGAACTACAACGGCTCCTTCGGCCCGTACACCACCGCCGGGCACACCGACTGGGGCGATGTGGTCAACCTCTCCGGCCCCGGCTCCGACGAGGTGCGCGCCTACATCCTCGACGCTGTGCGCCAGTGGCTCGACGAGTTCCACCTCGATGGGTTGCGCCTCGACGCCGTGCACGCCTACGACGACCGGCGCGCGTTTTCCATCATGGAGGAAATCCGCCGCGTCTCCGACTCGGTGGCGGAAGCAACCGGGGTGCCGCGCACGATCATCGGCGAAACGGATCAAAACGACCCGCGCATTGTCAACGACGAGTCCGTCGGCGGCTACGGCCTGAGCGCGCAATGGCTTGACGACGTCCACCACTGCATCCACACCCTGGTTAGCGGGGAGCGCCAGGCGTACTACGTGGACTTCGGCACCGTCGACATCCTCGCGGACACCCTGCGCCACGCCTACCGCTTCCGCGACACGTGGTCGGAGTACCGGCGGCGCACGCACGGGCGCCCCCTGGACCTCGACGCGATTGGGCCGTGGCGCATGATCACCTACACCACCACCCACGACCAAACAGGCAACCGGGCGGCAGGTGATCGCCCCTCGCAGTACCTCTCGCCTGCCCAGCAGGTGCTCAAAGCGGCGGTCGTTTTGTGCTCCCCGTTCACTCCGATGCTGTTCATGGGCGAGGAGTTCGGCGCCCGCACGCCGTTTCCCTTCTTCTGCTCGCACACTGACGAGGAGCTCAACCGGCTCACCCGCGAGGGCCGCTTCCACGAGTTCTCGCGCCTCGGCTGGGACCCCGACGACGTGCCCGACCCCTCCGCCCCGGCGACCTTCGAGTCGGCCCGATTGAAGTGGGAGTTCGACCGCGACCAGGACGAAGTCTTCGAGGCCTACCAGGCGCTCATCGGCCTGCGCGAGCGCTACGGCTTCGCCCGCGAGGACCTGCGCGATCTCCACGTGGACAACTCAGAGACCTGGCTGACCATGAGCTACGGCTCCCCCGAGCCTGTCACCCTCGCCTGCAACTTCAGCGACGCCCCCGTCACCGTGCCCGTCGGCGGCAACCTGGTGTACTCCTTTACCAACCCGGAGGTCACCGCGGACTCCACAACCTTGGAGCCCTGGGGGTTCGCGCTGATCGAGCGCACGGTATAGGCGGCGCGAGGTGCCCCTGACCAGCACGGAAAGACGCCTCAACCTCGCGTGGTTGCTCGTGGTCGCGCTGCCGTCGGTCGGGCTGTGCATCTCCTGCCTTCGCAGCGCGCACACCCCGTGGCAGTTCGCACTCGGGGTAGCCTCAGTGGCCTGTATCGCTGCCGCGCTGCTGCGCCACGTTCCCACGTACTCGGCGCTTGCCCCGAGGGATTTTATGAGCCGCTCGTTCCCGCTGCTCTTCGCCAGCTACGTGCCCAGCGTCATCGGGCACTGGCAGGGTGGGCTGGCGCTGGTAGCGCTTGTCCACCCGCTCATCTGCTACTTGTTCATCGCCAGCCGCGAGCGCCTGCACGAGTGGGCGCGGCGGCGCTAGGTAACCGCTCTTACCCGGAGACGATGAAGTCGTACTCCTGCGTGCCGGGCTGCAGCCGGCGGCAGTCGATCGGGGATGCGTCCATGCGCTCCATGAGCGGCTCCAGATCCCGCGCGCGGGTCAGCTCGAGGCCGACGAGCGCGGTGCCGGTTTCGCGGTTGTTCTTTTTCAGGTACTCGAACAAAACGATGTCGTCGTCAGGTCCGAGGATATCGGTGAGGAAGGTGCGCAGCTGGCCCGGCTCCTGCGGGAAGTTCACCAGGAAGTAGTGCTTGAGACCGCGGTGGATCAGCGAGCGCTCCATGATCTCGGCGTAGCGCAGCACGTCGTTATTGCCCCCGGAGATGATGCACACCACCGTGCTGCCCGGCTCGAACTTCACGCCGTTAAGTCCCGTGACCGCCAGCGCACCCGCCGGCTCGGCGATGATGCCCTCGTTTTGGTACAGGCTGAGCATCTCGGTGCACACGGCGCCCTCGTCGGCAATGACCATGTGGATGCGGCTTAGGTTGGCGTCGATGACCTGAAACGGCAGCGCGCCGATGCGCTTCACGGCCGCGCCGTCGACGAAGGGGTCGATCGACTCGAGCGTCACCGGCTCACCCTGGGCGAGCGCCGCGTGCAGCGATGCCGCCCCTTTCGGCTCCACGGCAATGATCGACGTCAGAGGCGACATGTCGGCGAGGTAGGACGCCACACCAGCAAGCAGCCCGCCGCCGCCGACGGGGACAGCGACGCTGCCGAGCTCGCGACCGAGCCCGGTGAGCTGGCTGAGGATCTCCGCGGCGACGGTCCCCTGCCCGACCATGGTGGCGCGGGCGTCGAAAGGCTCGACGACGGTTGCGCCGCGCGCGATCGCGTCGGCACGCGCAGCCTCAGCCGCCTCGTCGAAACTATTGCCCACGACGACGAGCTCGATCGCGTCGCCGCCATGGACGAGGATGCGGTCGCGCTTCTGCTTCGGCGTCGGCTTGGGCACGAAGATCTTGCCGCGAATGCCCATCGCACGGCAGGCGTACGCCACGCCTTGGGCATGGTTGCCTGCCGACGCCGCCACGACGCCCGCCGCCTTCTCCTCCGGCGTGAGGTTGGCGATGTTGTAGTAGGCGCCGCGGATCTTGTACGAGCGCACGTCCTGCAGGTCCTCGCGCTTGAGGTACACCTCCACCCCGTACTGCTGCGACAGGCGGGGGCAGTACTGCAACGGGGTGGGCTCGATGACGGACGAAATCCTCGCCTGCGCCGCCTGGATGTCGGCTGCGTGCACGGGCTGGAAGTTCGTTGTCTCGCTCATGGACAGCCAGTTTATCCGCAACGGTTCCGGCCCGAGGGCGCGAGGCACCCAAGAGGGGCCGTTTACCGGGCCTTAACCAGACCTTCACCCAAACCTGCCCCCGATTCCATCTCGGGGCCACACGGCTCAGTTAAGAATAACCTGTCAGTTACATCCATTATTCGTGAAAGGTGCCCCTTAAGTGAGCATCCCCCGCCCCGCAGCGCTCGGTGCTGCTGCGACCGCACTTGCCTCCGCATTCGCCCTCGCTACTCCTGCCCACGCGGCGATTGTCACTGACCCGGTCCACGACAGCGCTCCCGACGCCACCGTCTCGATTAAGCCAATCGGCTCCTACGACACCAAGGTGTTCGACAAATCCGCCGCTGAGATTGTCGCCTACCACGCCGCATCGAAGCGCCTGCTCACGGTCAACGCCAACGCGGGCGTCATCGACGTGCTCGATGTCAACAACCCGGCCAACCCAACCCGTATCGGCTCGGTGTCGGGCGGCGAGGGCACCACGATCAATTCCGTCGCCGTGCGCGCCGACGGCCTCGCGGTCGCCACCGTGGAGCCCGCCACCAAGACCGAGGAAGGGGAGCTGATCTTCTTCAACGCGGGTGCTAGCGAGTTGGCTTCTGAGCCGCTCGGCCGCGTCACCGTCGGCGCGTTGCCCGACATGGTCACCCTCACCGCGGACGGCAGCTACGCCTTGGTCGCGAACGAGGGTGAGCCCGCCAGCGACTACTCCGTCGACCCCGAGGGCTCCGTGTCCGTTATCGCGCTGCGCAGCGGCGTCGATGCATCCGAGCAAGAGGATGTGCGCACCGCGGACTTTTCTGCCTTCAACACCCCCGGCGCGCTGCCGGACGGTGTCCATGTCTTCGGCCAAGTCGGCGACTCCGCCACCGTCGCGCAGAACCTCGAGCCGGAATACATCACCGTCTCCGGCGGCACGGCATACGTCTCGCTCCAGGAGAACAACGCCATTGCGGTCGTCGACATCGCATCCGCCTCCGTGAAGCACATCTTCCCCCTCGGATACCAGGACCGCACAACCGTGGCGTTCGACGCCAGCGACAAAGACGATCGCATCAATTTATGGAATTGGCCCATCAAGGGCATCCTCCAGCCGGATGCCATCGCGTCGTACTCGTCAGCGGGCGAGACCTACATCGTCACCGCAAACGAAGGCGACTCCCGCGACTGGGACGCCTACTCCGAAGAAGAGCGCCTGAAGGACTTCGGCAAAAAGGGCATTGCCCCGGTCTGCGACAACATCGGCGGCCTGTCGCCTGAAGAGGTTGCCGCGATGCGCTCCGATGCCGGCGCCGGACGCCTCAACATGAGCACCGCCTTTGGCCTGAACGACGAGAGCGGCTGCTACGACGAGCTCTACGCTTTTGGTGGCCGCAGCTTCTCCATCTTCTCCGCCGACGGCACCCCCGTGTTCGATTCCGGCGAGGACTTTGAGCGCATCACCGCGCGAGTGCTCCCCGACTACTTCAACTCGAACCACACGAAGGCCGAGTTCGACGCACGTTCCGATGATAAGGGCCCCGAGCCCGAGGGCGTCACCCTGGGCACGATCGACGGCCGCACCTACGCCTTCATCGGCTTCGAGCGCGTCGGCGGTGTCATGGTCTACGACATCACCGATCCCTACAACGCGAAGTACCAGACCTACCTCAACAACCGCGACTTCGCGACCAACGCCGGCGACCTCGGCCCGGAGGGGCTGACCTTCATCCCGGCGAGCGACTCCCCCAACGGCAAGAACCTGCTCGCGGTGGGCAACGAAGTCTCCGGCACCACCACCGTCTACCAGGTGGATTCGCTCATCGCCCCGCCCGCCGCGGGTGAAACCTCGCCCGGTTCGTCGAGCTCGTTGAGCTCGTTCGGCCTGGTCGCTGGCATCCTCACCGCACTGCTCGGTGCGATCGCGGCTCTCGCCGGCGCCGTGATGGCGGGAATCCTGCCCAACCCGCTGGGCTAGGCGGCGTCAGCGCGGAGGCTTCCGGGGCGCGAGTGAGGGCGTCGATAAGCAGCTAACCCACAATCCCCGCGCCGAGGTTGGCCTTGAGGTCGCCCATCAGGCTGGCCGAGCGCTCCACGCGCAAGTGGTCGCCGAGAACCATCAGCTGCGACTGGTCGCCGTGGACGAGGTTGAGGTAGACGTCGGAATCGCCCGGGTTGGTCGACAGGACGTGCTTGAGCTTGCGGATGTTATCCAGGGTGCACTGCTCCGTGCGCATGGTCAGGCGCAGCGGTAGGCCGGCGCCGTTGCCCGGGCCAAGCTCAGGCACCTTGACGTCGTCGCCAAACAGGCTCATCCGCTCGTCGCGGATGGTCACGTGCGCCTTGACTAGGACAATGTTGTCTTCGACGATCTGCGGGGCAACCAACGAGTAGACCTTGTTGAACAACAGCACATCGACCTGGGCACCGTGGTGATCCTCGATGGTGACAATCGCCCAGGGCGAGCCGTCCTTCTTAGAGAACCTGCGGTCGACGCTCGAGATTAGACCGCCGATGGTGATTTCGGCGCCGTTGCGCAGCTCGCCCGACAAAATGTCCGTGAGCTGCGTGTCCGTCTGCGCATCGATGGCCTCCTCGTAACCGTCGAGCGGGTGGCCCGAGACGTAGAGCCCGAGCATCTCCCGCTCGAGCGCCAGGGTGTGCTTCCGGTCCCACTCGTCGTCAGGCACGTCGATGGTGAACACGGCCTGCTCCGCGCCGCCCTCGCCCGCGAAGCTGGCGAACAGGTCGAACTGGCCCTTGTCCGCGGCCCTCTTGGTGGTCAGCACCGAATCAACCGCGTCCTCCTGCACGAGCATCAGCCCCTTGCGCGGGTGGCCCAGCGAGTCGAACGCACCCGCCTTGATCAGGGACTCCGTGATGCGCTTGTTACAGGCGAGCAGCTCGATCTTGTCCAGGTAGTCGGAGAAGCTCGAAAACGCCCCCTTCGTGCGGCGGGTTTCCTTGATCGACTCCACCACTTCCACGCCCACGTTGCGCACCGCGGCGAGGCCGTAGCGGATGTCGCTGCCCACAGCCACGAAGTTCTCTTCGGACTCGTTAATGTCCGGCTGCAGCACGCTAATCCCGAGGTGGCGGCAATCCG
Organism: Corynebacterium sanguinis; assembly: GCF_007641235.1. Classification (NCBI taxonomy): domain Bacteria; kingdom Bacillati; phylum Actinomycetota; class Actinomycetes; order Mycobacteriales; family Corynebacteriaceae; genus Corynebacterium; species Corynebacterium sanguinis. Next base: position 1,587,122 of record NZ_CP038157.1, on the reverse strand, counting down.
CGAGGTAGATCGCCGACTTGTCCTTCTTATCGCCGACAGAGGTCAATAGCGCGGCCATGTACTCGGCGGTGTAGTTGGCCTTGAGGTAGGCCGTCCAGTAGGACACAAGCGCGTAACCGGCGGCGTGGGACTTGTTAAACGCATACGAGGCGAACGGCTCAATCGTGCCCCACAGCGCGTCGACGGCGTCCTTAGAGAACCCGTTGGAGAACATGCCCTCGGAGAACTTCGTGTACTCCTTGGCCAGCACCTCGGGCTTCTTCTTACCCATGGCCTTGCGGAAGCCGTCTGCTTCACCGGCGGTGTAGTTCGCCACCTTCTGCGAGATCCTCATGATCTGCTCCTGGTAGACGATTAGGCCGTAGGTCTCGTCGAGGATCTCCCTCAGCGGCTCCTCGAGCTCCGGGTGAATCGGCGTAATCGGCTTGCGGCCGTTCTTTCGGTCCGCGTACGCCTCGTGCGCCCTGACGCCCATCGGGCCCGGGCGATACAGCGCGAGGGAGGCGACGATATCGTTAAACCCGGTCGGCTTCATGCGCTTGAGCAGCTCCTGCATGCCAACGGAGTCGAGTTGGAACACGCCGAGGGTGTCGCCGCGCGAGAGCAACTCGTAGACGGCAGGGTCGTCGATGTCGAGGGTTTCCAGGTCGATCGTCTCGCCCCGGTTTTTCTCGATGTTGGCCATCGCGTCACCGATGACGGTGAGGTTACGCAGGCCGAGGAAGTCCATCTTCAGAAGGCCGATCGCCTCACACGCCGGGTAATCCCAGCCGGTGATCAGCGCGCCGTCCGCCGGGCGCTTCCACATCGGGATGTGGTCCATCAGCGGCACCCGGGACATGATCACCGCGCAGGCGTGCACGCCTGCCTGGCGCACCACGCCCTCGAGGCCGCGGGCGGTTTCGTAGATCTTGGCCACGTCCGGATCCGTCTCAATGAGCGAGCGGACCTCCGCGGCCTCTGGGTAGCGCTCGTGCTCCGGGTCCGTGATCCCCACCAGCGGAATGTCCTTGGCCATAATCGCGGGCGGCAGCGCGCCGTTGATGCGGTCGGCCATCTGGAAACCAGGCTGGCCAAACCACACCTTGGCCGCGTCCTTAATGGCCTGCTTCGTCTTCACGGTGCCGAAGGTGATCACCTGCGCGATCTTGTCCTCGCCCCAACGCTCGGCCGCGTAAGTGATCATCTCCCCGCGGCGGCGGTCGTCGAAGTCGATATCGATATCCGGCGCGGACGGGCGCTCCGGGTTCAGGAATCGCTCAAACAGCAACCCGTGTTCGATGGGATCGATGTTGGTAATCGTCAGCGCGTACGCGACCAGCGCGCCGGCGGCCGAGCCACGGCCAGGGCCGACGCGGATGCCGATTTCGCGGGCGTGCTTGATGATCTCCGCGACGATAAGGAAGTACGAGGGGTAGCCCTTCATGTCGATCACGTCGACCTCGTAATTCGCGCGGTCGATGTACTCCTGCGGGACCTCTTGGCCCGGGAAGCGTTCCTCCAGCCCGCGCATGACCTCCTTGCGCAGCCATGACGTCGGGGTCTCGCCCTCGGGCACGTCCGCTACCGGCATGCGGTCGTGCGGGTGCTCCTCCCACAGCTCGGAGTAGTCGCCGACGCGCTCGGCGATCCACAGCGTGTTGTCGCAGCCGTCGGGCACGGTCGAGTCCCAGAGCTCGCGCATCTGCGCCGCGGACTTGATGTAGTAACCGGTGCCGTCGAACTTGAAGCGGTCCTGGTCCATCATGGTCTTGCCGGTCTGGACGCACAGCATCGCCTCGTGCGCCGGGGCCTGCGACTCGAGCACGTAGTGGCAGTCGTTGGTCACCAGCGGCGGCAGCTCGAGGATCTCACCGATTTTGAGCAAGTCATCGCGCACCCTGCGCTCGATGTGCAGGCCGTGGTCCATCAGCTCGAGGAAGTAGTTGTCTTTGCCGTAGATGTCCTGCCACATCGCGGCGGCCTCCAGGGCCGCGTCGAACTGGCCGAGGCGCAGGCGCGTCTGCACATCACCCGAGGGGCACCCGGTCGTGGCGATGATGCCGTCGGCGTGCTCGGCGATCAGCTCCGCATCCATGCGCGGCCACTTGCCCAGCTGCCCCTCGTAGGACGCGAGCGTGGACAGCTTGAACAGGTTGCGCAGGCCTGTGGCGTTCTCCGCCAACATGGTCTGGTGGAGGTACGCGCCGGACGCGGAGACGTCGTCACGCTTCTGGTCCGGGGTTCCCCACAGCACGCGCTTTTTGTTAAAGCGCGACTCAGGCGCCATGTAGGCCTCGATGCCGATGATCGGTTTGACGCCCGACTCGACCATGCGGCGGTAAAACGCGTTGGAGCCGAACATGTTGCCGTGGTCGGTCATCCCCACCGCGGGCATGCCCTGGCGGATTACCTCGTCCGCGAGCAGGTCCACCTTTGCCATGCCGTCCAACATGGAAAATTCTGTGTGGTTATGCAGGTGGACGAACGAGGAGTTTTTAGCCATGCGGCTATCCTAACCCCCACGCCGACACAGCAAAACCACCCAAATCACAGGGGTGTAACCCGGACGGTTCTACTCGTAGCGCAGGGCGTCGATAGGCTGCATCTTGGCGGCCTTCGACGCCGGGTAGGCACCGAAAAACACGCCCGTGGCCAGGGAGAATGCCAGAGACATCAGCACGGCGCCGATGGGTGGCCAGACAAACGCGTTAAACGCCGAGGTGGCAATCATGCCGGTCGCGGAGCCCAGCACGATGCCGATGATGCCGCCGACGAGGCAGACCAAAATCGCCTCGACGATGAACTGTGTGCGGATGTCGCGTTGCGTCGCACCGAGCGCCTTGCGCACGCCAATCTCGCGGGTGCGCTCCGTGACGGTGATCAACATGATGTTCATCACGCCGATGCCGCCGACGACCAGGGAGATGCCACCGATCGAAGACAGCACCGTCGAGATGATCCCAAACACGTTGGTCAGCTCTTCGAGGCCCTTGGACAGATCAACCACCGTTATCTCATAGTTCGGGTTGCGCTCGTACCAGCGGTTGACGTAGCGCTGCAGCTCCGATTGGAACGCCGCCGTGTCTTCGCCCGCGCTCGACTGCACAGAGAACCCCGTAATAGCCGTTACTGGCGCGCCCACCCGCTCCGCCGCACCAATCGGGATGTACGACTCGGCCGTAGTAGTCCCACCGGAGAACATCCCGGCGTTGCCCTCGTCTTCCAACACGCCCACGACAGTGAAGACGGCCGTATGGCTGCCGACGGCAACGTCAATGCGCTCGCCGAGGGCCGACTGGGAGTCGCCGTTGAAAAGTGCGTCGATAAGCGGCTTCGACACCACGGTCACCGGCCGGCCCTGGGCGATGTCGTCGGCGTTGAGCGCCCGGCCGAACTGCACATTCTTGTTACGCATGGTCAGTGTGTCCGCCAGCGAGGGGTAAACGGTGATGGCTGTGTCGGTTTGCTCGCGCGTGACCTGGCCCGAGTTGGACACCGAGCTAACCACGTCAACGCCCTGGATGCGGGGGCCGAAGTGGGCGCGCATCTGCTCGAGCTCCTCGAACGAAATCTTGTCCTGGTCGTCCCTCGGTGGTGCTGAGCTCGGCCCGGCGACAGCCGCGTTCGGGTCAGTTTCCTCGGACCGTTCGTGCACCAACACCATGTGATTGGTCGCGCCGACGGCCTCGAGCGATGACATAACCTGCTTCTGCAGGCCGGCGCCAAGCGTCATGATGATGATCACCGCCATGATGCCGATGATGATGCCCAAAAGCGTCAGAAGCGAGCGCAACTTGTTGTTGTTCAGGCTGGACGCCGCCAGGCTGAGGGATTCGCGCAGGTTCATCGCACAACCCCTGCCTTGGGGCGGCGGATATTCGAGATGTTGCCGTCCTTCATCTCCACGATTCGCTCCGTCTCCTCGGCAAGGTCGGGGTTGTGGGTGATGAACACGATCGCTTTGCCCAGCTCCTGGTGAAGCTCGTGGAACAGGTCCATGACCATGCGCCCGGTCGAGGAATCCAGGGCGCCGGTTGGTTCGTCGGCAAGCAGCAGGTCTGGGTCGTTGGCGAGGCTGCGCGCGATGGCGACGCGCTGCTTCTGACCGCCCGAAAGCTCGTTTGGCAGGTGCTTGAGCCGGTCGCCCATCCCCATCTTCTTGAGCAGCTCGGCGGCGATTTCTTCGCGCTCTCGCTTATCGACGCCCGCGTACATCATGGGCATCGCAACATTCTGTAGCGCGTCAATGCGCCCGATCAAGTTGAAGTTCTGGAAGATGAAGCCGATGTTCTGGCTGCGGTAAGACGCCAACTCCTGGTCCTGCTTGGCGTAGACGGGCTCGCCGTTGAACGCGTAGGCGCCCTCTGTGGGGCGGTCGAGCATGCCGATCAGGTTCATCAATGTCGATTTGCCGCAGCCCGAGGGCCCGACGATAGAGACGAACTCGCTTTGCTCGGTGTAGAAGTCGATTCCGTGGAGGACCTTGACCTCGCTGGGCTCGTCGGGGTTGTAGGTTTTGACAATGCGGCGCATGTCAATCAACAGGCCGGATTCGGCCATGGAGGTAGGTTCGCTCACGGGCCTACCCCTTGTTCTGGGCGCTCGTGGTGGGAGCGGGCGCGGAGCTGGCTCGGGCCTGGGCGACCTCGTCGGGATTGAAGTTCGGGTCGACCACGGCGACGGTGTCGCCGAGCTTGTCGCGGTACTGATCGGGCCAGTTGATCACGATGTCACCCTGCTTCAGGTCGCCGCCGGTCACGGCGACGTCGACCTCGTTGGCCGCGCCGGTTTCCACCGTGCGCTCTTCGACGGTGCCGCGCTTGTCGCCCTCGTCAGTGCTCAGCACGAGGACCTTATTCGTCCCGGCGTCGTCGTAGACCGCGTCGAGGGGCACGGACAGCGAGTCTGGGGTTTCTTCCGTGATGATTTCCGCTCGCGTGCTGCCGCCGAGCAGCAGCCCTTCCTTATCACCCGTGACCTCGATGTCAACGGGGAACATCACGGAGGCGTTGGCCTGCTGGTCGCCCTCTCCCGGCGCGCCAACGGGCGAAATCCATGACACCCGGCCCGCGAATTCCTTGGGACCCGTCGCGGTGCTCGTGAACGTGACGCGGTTACCGGTCTTGATGTTGGGCATATCCACCTCTCGCACCTGGGTGCGGATCAGCAGCCGCGAATCATCGACGATGGTCAGCAGCTTGCCCTGGGGCACGTCGCCTTCTTTGACGTCAACGCTGGTGACCAGACCGCCCATCGGGGCGTAAACAGTTGCGGACTGCACCTGGTATTCCAGGGCACCGTCACCGGTTGCATTGCTCGCCATTTCGGCCTGACGCCACGCCGATTCGGCCTGACGCTTGAGCTGATCGCGCTCCTGGGCGGCCTGGGTGCGCGCGACGTCAAGCTGGGCGTAGGCCTCGCGCAGTGCGGCTTCGGCCTGGGCCACGCTGAGCTGGGTTGCCACCTGCTGCTGGGCCTGGGCGGCCTGCTCCTGCTCAACGATGCGCTGCTGGATCAACTGCTGCTGTTCAGGGGAAGGAACAGGCACCGGCACCGGGACTGGAACCGGCTGCGGCGCGGGGTGCGGCGCGCCACCGGAGCTGATGTCGCCGATAAAGCGCTTGATCTGGTTGACCGAGGCGTCCATGGCGACAGCGCCCTGGCCAGCGACGGCTGCGTCGTAAGCCGCCTGGGCCTGGTTCACGGCGGATTGCGCCTGGGCGATCGCGGGGTAGGTCCCGCGGTTGATCTGGTCCCGCACGGCGTTGAGCTGCGCCTGGGCCGCTTCCGCCGCCTGTACCGCATCCGCCTGCGCGTTGGCCTGCTGCTGCTGTTGCTGAGCAAGCTGGGCTTCCGCGGCGGTGGAGTTCATGTCCAGCAGGAACTGGTCCACGGCTACGCGGTCGCCGGCGGCCACAGCAACGTTTTCCACCTCTGTTTGCAGCGGGGTGGTCAAGTTCATCGTGCGGGCTGGTGAGATGTTGCCGTTGACAACGATGCTGTTGGTGACGTCGTCTTCGCGCACGACGGTGTAGTCACCGGCGGCCAAGCCGTTTTTCTTCTTCTCATCCCCACCAGCACCGCACGCCGTGGCGAAAAGCAATGAGGCGACCGCAAGTGCGGTCGCTGCTTTTGCCCTCCCGAGGCCCCGCTTCCGACCGGGCCGCGCGGTCGTGCGGTCACGGGATGTGTCGATTCCGGGGACGGAAACCAAAGCTGCTCCTCACAGGGCGTGTGAACTCCAACTCGAAAAACTATACACGCCAGCGCGACATGCTTCCTGGGCGTTAAGTAGACATTGGTGAAACGTAAGATGAAGGCGCTGCGTCGAAACTGTGAGGTCGCACGGGTGAAATCCCGAACGCGCCGACGCGCGCGTCCGGCGGCAGAGCTTCCACAGCGAAAACGCTGCTGTCCGCGGCGATGTCGCGCAGCACCGCGGGCGCATCCTTAACCAACACCGACTGCGGGGAGTCGGCCACGTCGAACCCCGCGGCGCGCGCCCGGTCGGCCTCGTGGGTAAACACCTCAGCGCGGCTGCGCCCCGCCACGGGCTCCGGTATTGGGCGCGGGGGCGCACCTGGAAACACCACCGCGCTGACGCGTCGCACAGGCTCCACCACGCCCGCCGCCTCGGCGGGGCTGAGCTCGCCTTGGAAGGACACAAGCGCCCACACAGCCTCCTCGCCCTCGCTTATCGACGCCCGCGCCCGCGCCACATACTCCTGAGGCGACTCCCTCTGCTCCATGCCCAGCTGGTCGCCCTGGTACGTCGGCGCGGGCTGCGCCGCAACCCCCAGCGCCCACAGCCCCGCCACTAGCGCAACGACCAGCAGGGCAACTATTGCGATGCGTCTCACGCGCGCAGCACCTCGAGCGCGTGGGCGAGATCGGCCGGGTACGGGGATTCAACCTCCATGAAGTCGCCGGTGCGGGGGTGGATGAACCCGAGCTTGGTGGCGTGCAGCCACTGGCGGATCAGCCCGACGCGCTTGGCCAGGTTTGGATCCGAGCCGTACATCGGGTCGCCAACGCACGGGTGGCCCACGGCGGACATGTGCACGCGGATCTGGTGAGTGCGGCCGGTTTCTAAGCTGATCTCCAGCAGGCTCGCCTCGCGAAACGCCTCGACGAGCTCGTAGTGCGTGACCGCGTGGCGCCCGTCCGAGGTTACGGCGAACTTCCACCCGGAGGAGGGGTGGCGCCCGATTGGGGCGTCGATGGTGCCCACGATCGGGTCAGGCAGGCCCTGGACCACGGCGTGGTAGGTCTTCGACACCGTGCGCTCCTTAAACGCGCGCTTGAGCACCGAGTAGCCCTGCACGCTGTTGGCCACCACCATGACCCCGGAGGTGCCCACGTCGAGGCGTTGGACGATTCCCTTGCGCTCGGGCGGGCCGGCGTCGGGAAGCGGAAAGCCCATCGCCGTGAGACCGCCGACGACGGTGGGGCCCTCCCAGCCCAGCGTGGGGTGCGCGGCGACGCCGACCGGTTTGTCCACCGCGATCACGTCGTCGTCGCTGTAGATGATGCTCAGCCCGTCGACGAGCTCGGCCTTCGGCGCCGGGGGCTTCTGCGGCTCGGGCAGCGTGACTTCGAGCAGTGCGCCGGCGCGCACGCGGTCTGACTTGGCGACCCGGGAGGCGTCGATAAGCACGCTGCCCTCGGCGACGAGCTCGGCGGCGACGCTGCGCGAGAGCCCAAACAGCTTCGACACCGCCTGGTCCACCCGCATCCCATCGAGCCCCTCCGGCACGGGTAGGGCGCGGAACTCACCGCCCATGCGCGTTCTTCCTCTCGGCGGCGAACACCGCCAGGACGAACACGATCACACCCACGGTGATCGAAGCGTCCGCGATGTTGAACACCGCGAAGCCGCCCACCGAGATGTAGTCCACAACGTGGCCGAACCAGAAGCCGGGCTCGCGCAGCAGGCGGTCGATGAGGTTGCCCAGGGCGCCGCCCGCGATCATGGCCAGCCCCAGGGCTTCCCATCGGTCCTTGATGCGCGGCGCGGCAATCAACGCGCCCACCACGAACGCCAACTGGATCGTGGTGAACAGCCAGGTTGAATCCTGCCCCATCGAAAACGCCGCGCCGGGGTTAAACAGCAGGTACAAACGGAACCAGTCGCCGATCACGGGCACGGGCTCGCCCGGGGTCAGCATGCTCAACATGAGCTGCTTGACCACCTGGTCGATCGAGGCGATCGCCAGCATGATGCCCACGATGTACCAGGTCCACCGCGCGCGGGGGCCACTTTGCACGTTCACGTTGTCCTCCATCGCCTGACAACTTTAGCCGTGCACGGTGCGGTAAGTTCAAAGGGTGATAGTAAAGCGTCGACTCCTCGCAGGGGCCCTCACCGGGATACTCGCCAGCACCGTGGCGCTGACGGGCTGCAGCCGAGGTGAGCCCGATCCCGTCGCTGACGTGCCCGCTTTCGCCCCGGATGCCCCCAGCGTCACCCTCGTCGAGGCCGGCGCCGACCCGCGCCCGCTGCGGTTCGACGACACGGGCGACACGGGCGACACCGAACCGTGGGAGACCGAGGTGCGCGTCTCCGGCGGAATCGACCAATCCGTGCAGGCCACCAGTGCTGTGGAGCAGCAGGCCCCGGCGGGCGGCGACGTCAACCGCGTGACGCTGCCGCTGAGCGTGACCGCGCAGCCCGCCCCGGCGCCAGGCAGCGGTGAGAACGACGCGGCGCGGCGCATCGACTTCACTGTCGGGTCCGGCTCGCACTCCGACCTCGCCTTCGGCCAGGAGGTCGCCACCGCGGAAGGGTTCCTCATGAGCTGGCGTGCCGACGCCGCGGGGCGCGTCGATACGCTCAAGCTCTTGGCCCCGCCGGAATCTTCGTCGACCGGCCGGCAGATCGTTGAGTCTTCCCTGCTCACCCTGGCCTCGACCAACGTGGTCTTCCCCGCCGAACCCGTCGGTGTGGGCGGGTCGTGGACGGTGACCAACCGCATCACGGGCGACGCCAGCATGCGGCGCACCACAACCTACACCGTCACCGCTCTTGACGGCGACACCGTCACCTTGGACGTGACTGTGGACGAGCGCCCCACGCAGCAGGAGGTCACCATCGACAACGAGGTCGCCGGCGAGCTCAACGGCGCGACCCTGACCGTCGACGCGGCGTCGACCACCTCCGAAGGCGAAATCACGGTCGACCTTCGCCGACCTCTGCCCGTGGCGGGCGCCGTCAAGGCCACCACCCGCGTCGTGTACGCCGGCCCCCAGGCCGAGACGCGCGTTGTCCAGGACATCACCAGCGCCGTCGAGTACGGGGGTTAACATGGTCGCGCCATTGCACATCGGCCTGGACGGCATCTCCTTTTCCTACCCCGGCGGCCACCGCGTGCTCACCGACATCTCGTTCGCTGTGCCCTCCGGCTCGGTCACCGGGCTCATCGGGGAAAACGGCGCGGGCAAATCGACGCTCCTCGGCGTGATCTCGGGCGAGCTTCACCCCGACGCAGGCACGCTGGTCACTCCGCCGCTGACAGGGTTCATCGCCCAGGAAACCTCCCTGCCGTTTACCGAGCCAGCTTCGTCGCTTATCGACGCCGCCGTCAACGAACTGCGCCTCATCGAACGCGACATCACGGAGTTCGCCGAGCGCATGGCCAGCGAGCCGGACAACGATTCACTCGCCGCCTCGTTCGACCGCGCCCTCGCCCGCGCCGAGAACTCCGGGGTGTGGGAGCTCGACGCGCGCATCGCGACCGTATTGGCTGGGCTGGGCCTTGCCAACGTTTCGTTGGCGACCCCGCTGGGTGAGATGTCCGGTGGCCAGCGTCGCCGCTTCGCCCTGGCGACGCTGCTGCTGCGCCCCGTTGACGCGATGGTGCTTGACGAGCCAACCAACCACCTCGACGACGAGGCCGTGGACTTTCTCATCGACGAGCTGCGCGCGTTTGACGGCCCCGTGCTCGCTGCCTCCCACGACCGCTTCTTTCTTGATGCCGCCTGCGACGGGCTCGTCGACCTCGACCCCTCGCTCGGGGCAGAGGGTGGCTTCGGTGAGAGCACGCGCCAAGGCGCGCGCTTTTCCGGATCCTTCAGCGACTACCTGGCGGCGCGCCACGCCCGCCGCGTGCGCTGGGCCAGCGACTACGCCGCCCAGGAGCAGGAAAGGACGAGGCTGGCGGCCGCGGCCCAGCAGAGTGCGGATGATGTCTTTCATTCCCACGAGAACAAAACGGAGTCGCGGATCGCGGCTAAGTTCTACGCCGACCGCGCGGCCAAAACGGTCGGCAACAGGCGTCGTTCCGCCGAAAACAGGCTCGAGGCCCTTGAGCGCTCCGAGATCCCCGCGCCCCCAGCGCGGCTTGAGTTTCGTGGCCTGCCGCCGCACACGGTGACCAGCCTCGGTCTGCCCGCGGTGGTGGCCAAGCAACTCAGTGTCGCCGACCGCCTCGCACCCCTGGATGTGAAGGTGCAGCCCGGCGACCAACTGCTGGTGGAGGGACCGAACGGGTCCGGTAAATCCACGCTGCTGAAGATCCTTGACGGCACCTTGTCCGACTACGGCGGCGAGCTAATCATGCCCGAGGAGATGACGATCGCGAGGCTTGAGCAGGACGACTCTTGGCCGGACCTGACGCGCAGCGCGGAGGACGTTTTCGATTCCCTCGTGCCCGACGGCACACCCTCGCTGGTCAGCCTCGGGCTGATGAACGAGGAGCAGGCGGCGACACCGCTCGAGGACCTTTCGTTGGGCCAGCGCCGCCGCGTCTCCCTCGGGGTCATCCTCGCCTCTCCTCCAGACTTGCTGCTGTTAGACGAGCCCACCAACCACCTCTCCCTGGTTCTCGCAGAAGAGCTCGAGGTCGCGCTCGCCGATTTTGAGGGCACAGTGATTATCACCAGCCACGATCGGTGGCTGCGCAGGCGGTGGCGCGAGCGCATTAGTAAGGGGGACTCGCGCGCTCGGGTGTTGACGCTGTCCACGATGTGGACGGATGAGGTGTGGCGTTAGTTTCTTGGGTGGTTGGTGACAAAAGTTGCAACCCCACTGCAGCATTTGCCATTTCCCAGGTCGCTTTTAGGGGCCGTGCAACATTTGTCACTCGTGGGCGCAGGGCCTCGCCCTAGACGCGAGGTAGTGACAAAAGTTGCAACCCCGCTGCAACATTTGTCATTTCCCCAGGTCGAATCTAAGGGTTGTGCAACATTTGTCACTCACATGCGCTCTACAGCGCCGGTGCCTCCGCAGGAGCAGGCGCTTCAGCAGGAGCAGGCGCTTCAGCCGGAGCCTCAGCAGGCGCCTGCGCCGGTGCCGCCTGGCACATCGCCGGGATCTGCTCCGGCGGCAAGGTGTGGGTCACCAGCGTGCAGGCCCAGGTCTGGGAGAGCTTCCAGTTGCCGTCCTCGAAGACGAACTCGACGTTGTCGGCAAGCTCGGTGGCCTGGTTCGGCTGGGTAAAGCTCACGCTCGCGAGCACGGTGTTCGGCTCGTAGCCAGGCAGGACGGGGTCGACGACCTGGAAGTTGGCGCCGGATTCCTGCTGCGACTGGGCCATGACGTCGAACAGTTCGGGCGCGGTCTGGCCACCCTGCACCGTGTTGACGCGCTCTTCCATCGGCAGGTTGGGGTCGGTTGCTCGCATGAGCACGCCGTTGAGCTCAGCGGCGGTGGGAAGCTGGGCCGCCGGAGCTGCTTCGGCGGATCCCGGGGCGGATGCCGTGGTGGCCTGGGTGGTGGTGGGGGCGGTTTCCCCGTCGGTTGAGCATGCTGCCAAGCTCAGGGCCGCGCCGAAAGCTGCGACAGCGGCGGTGAGTTTCCTTGCATTCACTTTGTCTCACGTCTCCTTCATACGGGTGTAACCTTGCCGAGGTTACCGTTTAATAACAACAAACCCCAACCGACACTCTGGTAAACATGACTCTTCCCCAGCCCGGCGAGCCCTTCGTCCTCGTCATCGCAACCGGCGGCACAATCGCTTGCACCACCGATTCCTCGGGCGCGCGCGTGCCCACGCTCTCCGCCGAAGAACTCGTCACCTCCTGCGACGCATCGGAACCCACCCGTGTCTACGACTCGGTGCTCCTTGACTCCTCTTCTATGGGGCTCGGGGACGTCGATACGCTCATTGCGCTCGTGAGCCTTGCGCTTGACGACGCGCTCATCTCCGGCATCGTGATCACCCATGGCACCGACTCCATGGCGGAAACGGCGCTCGCGCTCGACCTGGTCCAGCGCGACCCGCGGCCCGTGATCCTCACCGGCGCGCAGCTGCCCGCCGACCACCCGCACGCCGACGGGCCCGCCAACCTGCGTCGCGCCATCGAGATGGCCGCCGACCCCCTGGCCCGCGGTCGCGGCGTGACCGTGCATTTCGGCGGCGACAGCCTCGCCGCCCGCGGTCTGTACAAGCACGACACCGATAACCGGCGCGCCTTCGCGCTCACCGCCCCGATGACGCTGCCGCGCCCCGCCGCCGTCGACCCCGCTCCCCTGGCCAGGTTCAACGTGCCTATCCTGCGGGCGTGGCCCGGCGCGGGCCCCGAGCTCGTCGACTTCACCATCGACAGCGGCGTCGACGGCATCGTCGTCGAGGCGCTCGGCTCCGGCAACGTCTCCGAAGAGATGGGGCGCGCGCTGGTGCGCGCCGCCGAGGCGGACATTCCGGTGGTGATAAGCACCTCCGTGCCGTCCGGCGAAGTCAGCCTCGCCTACGGCGGCGGTGGCGGCGGTGCGACACTCGCGCAGCACGGGGTGCTCTCTGCCGGCTGGCTGCGCGCAGGCCAGGCGCGCATGGCACTGCTCACGGCGCTGGCCACGGGCACCGACCCGCGGGCGCTGCTGGACTAGCCGCCTTCCTGCCCCAGCCACTCGTCCCAGGCCAGGGAGTCGATGGGGTCGGCGGGCGTGAGGAGGGAGTCGTCGACACGCAGGCTCACCGCACGGCCCGGGCCCGTCGCCCTGGTCTCGAAACGCACGGTGACCCACCCGTGCCCGGTGCCCTGGATCCAGCCGTGGCCGTACTCGGGGTGGTAGACGTCTTGCGTGGCGCGCCAGCCTAAGGGGGCATCCGTCACCGTGGCGTGCACCGGCTCCGCGTAGTCGCTGACCCCGACCTCGACATCGGAGGTGACGCTGCCTGCGGAGATCACCTGGTCAAGCTCGGGGAACAGCACGTCTTGCAGCGCGTCCTCCAGCCCGGAGTATGAGACCCCGACGAGCCGGATCGGCCCAACTTCCTCGGGGTAGCGCACGAGTTTGAAGGCGGTGGCAAGAAGCGTTTCGGCGTCGTCGGTGGCGTACGGCAGCGTGGCCGAGCGCGACTCGATACGAAAGTCGGCCATGCGCAGCTTCACGCTGACGGTGCGCGCCCCGCGGCCGTCGTGAAGCAAGCGGCGATGCGACTCGGCCGCCGCGCGCTTGAGCGCCTCGTCCACCTGTGGCGGGGTGGTCAAATCCTGCGGGTAGGTGTGTTCCGAGGAGATCTGCTTCGCCTCGGCGCGCGGCGCGACCTCGCGGTTGTCGATGCCACGCGCCAGGCCCCACAGCTGCTTCGCCACCGCACCGCCGAGCGCGATCTCTACCTCGCGCTCGCTGAGCGCCGCGAAGTCGCCGATCGTCTCGATCCCCACCGACGCGAGCTTCGCCTCGGTCACGGGCCCCACGCCCCAGAGCTGGTTGACGGGCAGCGGGTGCAGGATTTCCAGCTGCTCCTCGCGCGGGATGACAAACACCCCATCCGGCTTCGCCAGCCCGGAGCCGATCTTGGCGTACTGCTTGCCGGAGCCCGCGCCTATCGACGACGGCAGCCCCGTCTCCTGTTTAATCTCCGCGCGCAGCCGGTTCGCCCATTCACGGATGTCGTCGGGGCTCGCGTCCGCGAGCTCGGCGGGTTCCATAAAAGCCTCGTCGATGGAGAGCTGCTCGACGACGTCCACGTGGCGCGCGATCACCTCGAACACCCGACGCGACGCCGTGGTGTACACCGCCCGGCGCGGGGCGACAAGCACGGCTTTTGGCCCGACGAGCCGGGCCGCGCGGTGGGTCGGCATCGCCGAGCGCGCGCCGTACTTGCGCGCCTCGTAGCTCGCGCCAGCGACCACTCCCCGACCGCTCACGCCGGCGACCAGCACCGGGCGCCCCTTGAGCGTCGGGCGGGTGAGCTGTTCGCAGGACGCGTAAAACGCATCCATATCGATATGCAACACCCAGCGCGACATGATCCCAGCTTAAACGCAGGCCTTCACCCTCAACCCGAAACGCTGCAACCTGCGCCGGGTTGAGGGGGAAGCGAACCTAAGCGTTCTTCGCCACCGTAGCGCTCACACCCGCGACGACCTCGTGCTCGAGCGCCTCACCCTCGACCACCTCGAAGGAGGTAGCCAGTGTCTCGGCGGCGATGTGCTCTGCGTGACGACGCGCCCACTCATGCTTGTCCCCTGGCACGCTGAGCACAACGGAGATGCGGTCGGAGACCTCGAAGCCGGAGGCCTTGCGCGCGTCCTGCAGGCCGCGGATGACGTCCGCCGCCCAGCCCTCGGCCTCGAGTTCCTCGGTGACGGTGGTGTCGAGCACCACGAGGCCGTCGACGCCGGTGAGGGCGTCGATACGCGCCGTGGACTCGGGGTTAACGGCGACGAGCCGCTCGGTGTAGAGCTCAGGGGTGAGCACGATGTCTCCGTCCACCACGACGTTGTCGCCCTGGCGTTCGTAGTTGCCCGCCTTGACGCCCTTGATCGCGCGCTGCACATCCTTGCCCAGCTTCGGACCCGCCACCTTCGCGTTGACAACAACCTCGAACGAACCGGCGGACGCGACGTCGTCGGTCAGCTCGACCTCCTTGACGTTGACCTCGTCGCGGATCGCGGCCGCGAAGTCGGCGAGCCGCGCCGACTCCGGCAGGGCGACGGTGAGCTTCGGCAGCGGCAGTCGGTTGCGAAGCTTGTTGGCCTTGCGTACCGACGACGCCGCGGAGCACACCGCGCGCGTCGCGTCCATCGCGGCCACAAGCGAAGCGTCGGCCGGGATCTCCTCGGCGCGCGGGTAATCCGCCAGGTGCACGGAACGCCCGCCCGTCAGGCCCCGCCAGATCACCTCGGTGATGTACGGCAGAAGCGGTGCGGTGACCCGCGTGAGTACCTCGAGCACCGTGTAGAGCGTGTCGAAGGCCTCCGGATGCGCCTCCTGGCCCTCCCAGAAGCGGTCGCGGGAGCGCCGCACGTACCAGTTGGTCAGCGTGTCGGCGAACTGGCGCACCTCGTCGCAGGCGTCGGCGATGCGGGTATCGCTCAGCGCCTGGGCGACACCCGCGACCAGGTCGTGGGTCTTGGCCAGGATGTAGCGGTCGAGCACGTTGTCGGAGTCGACGGACCAGCGCGCCTCATGCGAGGAGTAGAGCTGCAGGAAGCTGTACGCGTTCCAGATCGGCAGAAGCGCTTGGCGCACACCGTCGCGGATGCCCTGCTCGGTGACAACGAGGTTGCCGCCGCGCAGGATCGGGCTGGACATGAGGAACCAGCGCATCGCATCCGAGCCGTCGCGGTCAAAGACCTCGTTGACGTTCGGGTAATTGCCCTTCGACTTCGACATCTTCTGCCCGTCGGAGCCCAGCACGATGCCGTGCGCGACGACCTTCTTAAACGCCGGGCGGTCGAACAGCGCGGTGGACAGCACGTGCTGGACGTAGAACCAGCCGCGCGTCTGGCCCGAGTACTCGACGATGAAATCGGCGGGCTGGCGCGCGTCGTGCTCGGCGACGTTCTCAAACGGGTAGTGGTACTGGGCAAAAGGCATGGAGCCGGATTCGAACCAGCAGTCCAGCACATCCGGCACGCGGCGCATCGTGGACTTACCCGTCGGGTCATCCGGGTTGGGGCGGGTCAGCTCGTCGATGTAGGGGCGGTGCAGGCTTTCCGGGCGCACACCGAAGTCGCGCTCGAGCTCGTCGAGGGAGCCGTAGACGTCGACACGCGGGTACTCGGGGTTGTCGGAGACCCACGCCGGCACAGGCGAACCCCAGTAGCGGGTGCGCGAGATGTTCCAATCGCGCGCGCCCTCGAGCCACTTACCGAACTGCCCGTCGCGGATGTGCGCCGGGATCCATTCGATCTCCTGGTTCAGCTCCACCATGCGGTCACGGAACTGGGAGACCTTGACAAACCACGCGGGCAGCGCCATGTAGATCAGCGGCTCGCCCGAGCGCCACGAGTGCGGGTAGGAGTGCACGATGGTTTGGTCGCGCACGACGCGGCCCGCTGCCTTCAGGTCGCGGATGATGTCGCGGTTAGCGTCGAAAACGAGCTTGCCCTCGTATTCGGGCACCAGCGATGTGAACTTGCCGTCGGCATCGACGGGGATGACCAGCGGGATCGAGTACTTCTCCGTGGTGGCCATATCGTCCTCGCCGAACGCGGGAGCCTGGTGGACCACACCGGTGCCGTCTTCGGTGGTGACGTAGTCGGCGGTGAGCACCATGAACGCGTTGGCGGTGTCGGCGAAGTAGTCGAACACGGGCGTGTATTCAAGGCCTTCGAGCTGCGCGCCGCTAAACGTGGCCACGACTTCGGCGTCCTCGCCGAGCTCCTTCGAGTACGCGCCGACCAAGTTGCTGGCGAGCAGCAGCGTGGCGCCGACAAAGCCCTCCGCGCCCGTGGAGCCGACGCGCACGAGGGAGTACTCGACCTCGGGGCCCACAGCGAGCGCCAGGTTCGACGGTAGCGTCCACGGCGTGGTGGTCCAGGCGATGGCGGCGGCGTCGTGAAGCTCGGGGTGCTCGGCCCACGTCTTCTCGGCCTGGTAACCCGCGCGGGCGCCGGTAAACGGCATGGTCACGGTCACTGTGGGGTCTTGGCGTTCGCGGTAGGCGTCGTCAAGCCGCGTCTCCTGGTTCGACAGCGGCGTGTGCTCGGCCCAGGAGTACGGCAGGACGCGGAAGCCCTGGTAGATTAGGCCCTTGTCGTAGAGCTCCTTAAACGCCCACATGACGGACTCCATGAAGTCCAGGTCCATCGTTTTGTAGCCGTTTTCGAAGTCGACCCAGCGCGCTTGGCGGTTGACGTAGTCTTCCCACTCGCTGGCGTAGTTCATCACGGACTTGGCGCAGTACTCGTTGAACTTCTCCAGGCCCATGTCCTCGATCTGGGCCTTGTCCGTGATGCCGAGCTGCTTTTCCGCCTCCAGCTCGGCGGGCAGGCCGTGGCAGTCCCAGCCGAACACGCGCGGCACGTGGTGGCCGGTCATCGTGCGGTAACGCGGCACGATGTCCTTGACGTAACCCGTGAGCAGGTGCCCGTAGTGGGGCAGGCCGTTGGCGAACGGGGGCCCGTCGTTAAAGACGTATTCCTCGCAGCCTTCGCGGCCTGCTAACGACGCCTGAAACGTGCCATCCTCATCCCAATACGCACCAACGATGCGCTCCATCTCCGGGAAGCTACTGCTGCCGCCCGTCATATCGACCTTGGGGTACACCCCGCCGACGTCAACCATACGACCTACTCCTTCACTCACGTTTAATGCCTTGACGTTGCAGGGACGCGGGCAACCGCGCGGTACCACCCTGCTTGAGGCCAGCGAACTGACCCCCACTTCGTTTGTGGTGAAGGAAGTGACGTCTTCCCGGTGACGTCCGGTTCTACTGGGCCGACCCCGTAGGGTGCGGCTGTTCTTCCGGAAACGCTCCCCGGTGATGGCCGGATCAACGCGTGCGTTCGATGCGCGTTAAGTTCAACGCATCGGCGACGTGGTTTATTCTAGCGCAACGAAACGCACCCCCTGACCCGGGTGAGGGTCAAGGGGTGCGCGTGGGCGTAAGTCTTACTTCTCGCCAGCGTCGCCGCTCGGTGCGGAGGTCGAGCGCGACTCGAGCTCCTCGAGCTGGGACTGCAGCAGCGTCTTCAGGCGCGTGCGGTACTCGCGCTCGAAGGTGCGCAGTTCAGCGATGCGGTTTTCCAGAGCGGCCTGCTGCTGCTTCACCGTGTTCATGATCTCGGTGTGCTTGCGCTCGGCGTCAGCCTGCAGCTTCTGGGCCTTCTCCTCAGCCTGGCGGACCTGCGCCTCAGCACGGGAGTTGGCGTCGTTGGTGGTCTCGTCGGCCCTCTTCTCGGCCTCAGACACGAGCTGCAGGGCACGGGACTCAGCGGCGCGGGTGGTCTCGTTCGCCTTGGACTCGGCCTCCTGCAGCTGGCGCTCAGCGGCACCGCGGGCCTCGTCGAGCATGGAGCGTGCCTCAGCCTGCGCGTCGGAGGTGAGGCGGTCGGCCATCTCTTGGGCGAGGCCGAGGACCTTCGCAGCCTGAACATGGGTATCGGCAGAAGCCTCTGCCTTCGGCTCTGCAGTGGCAGCAACGGTGCTTGGCTGGCTGCGGTTGGAGCCAGCCTCCCCTGCCTGCTTGCGAGCGCGTTCAGCGTCCTCGCGGGCGGAGCGTGCCTCAGCCTCGGCGGCGCGGACCTTCTGCTCGTACTCGGCGCGAATCTCGGCCTCGATGTCGGCGCGGAGGGCCTTCTCATCGACCTGGGGGGCGGCAGCAACCGGCGCGGAGGGAGCCTGCGTGGCTCCACCGCGGCTGAGCTCCTCCACCTGGGCGCGCAGATCGTCGTTCTCGTCCAGAAGCTGGGCGAGAGTGTCCTCTACGAGGTCGAGGAACTGGTCAACCTCGTCCTCGTTGTAACCCCGCTTGCCGATCGGAGGCTTGTTGAAAGCGACTTTGTGCACGTCTGCTGGAGTCAGCGGCATTAGAGTTCCCTTCGCGTTAATGTCAGGCCCACAAGTGTGAGCGGGCGGGTGCTCCCCCAAAGAAAAGGAACGCCCTGAATAAAAGTACGTTTTGTATTGTGTTGACACGCTAAGTGTATCCGAAGCACACCCACGTCAATACATTTATACCCTCAATCTACCGTGGACGTTGACCTGTTGCACGCCAAGCGCCCCACAGCGCCCGAAAAAGTACCCCCACGCTTAGCGCAAGAACGGCATCACGAGCAGCGCCTGGACGCCAACCTGAAGCAGCATGAGGATGAGGAACAGGGCGATCACACTGATGTCGATGCCAATGCCGTTGCCCATCTGCAGCGGCGGGATGAGTCGGCGCAGCGCTTTGACCGGGGGATCCGTCGCCACGAAGATGTACTCGGCCGCGACCATGAACCAGCGCGGCGGATCGAAGTGCTTGGAAAACGACTGGATCATCTCCACGATGATGCGAATAACCACCATGAGGGAATAAAGCCCGATGAGCGCCACAAGAATTGATCCGAATAAAGCCACGTGTAGCAGCCTACCTGTGCTGCCCCGAGAGCACTAATGCCCCTTCCCTCACCCGTAACGGGTGTCAGAAGGGGCATTGACCTGCTAGCAGCGGGCGAACGCTAGCGCAGGTGCGCCGCGCGCTCGAGCTCGCCCTCGGAGATGTGCGAGCCTTCGGGAACGATGGCGAACACGCGGCGATCAGTCGCCATACCCTTGGTCAGGTTGTGCATCTTGCCGCGCAGCGCGAAGCACAGGCCAGCGGCGAAGTCGACGAGACGCTTGGCGTCGGCTGCGTCGAGGTCGGTCAGGTCCATGATCACGGCGTCGCCGTCACGGAAGGGCTCGCCGATCTCGCGGGCGTCGTTGTAGCTGCGGGGCACAGCGTTGACCAGCGCCGAGGTGTGGACGCGGGTGGAGCCGTACTCACGGGTGTGCGGGGCGTCGTAGGCGCGCGGCTCGCGCTCCACACTGGTCTCGCGGGCGTATCCGGCGCCCGCCGCAGCGTAGCGCGGCTCGTCGTAGTAGTAGGCCTCGTCTGCGTCGTTGACGTCCTGGACTCCGAGGCCGAAAAATTCCTTGGCGTTGCCGAGAATTGACATAGGTTTGGTGCTCCTGCAGGTAGTTGCCGTCCGTTGAGGGCTAGCCTACGGGCCGGGCGCCAAACACCCCGGTTCCGACACGCACGATGTCGGAACCGCAGGCGATCGCTGTCGCGAAGTCCCCGGACATGCCCGCGGACAGGTCCATGGGACGCCCGATGCGGTCACCCAGGGCGTCGGCACGCTCGCGCGCGCCCGTGAACACCGCGGTCTCGTCCGAACCGAGCGGCGGGACGACCATGAGCCCGCCGAGCTCGATGTGCGTCGCCGCCTCAATGGCGTCCGCCACCTCGTCGAGGCCCTCGTAGGCGACGCCGCCGCGGGCCGTGTCGCCGTCGGCGGAAACCTGCACCAGGCAGCGCAGCCGTGTGGATGTGCGGTCGCCGCGCTCGAGCGCCAGCTCCATGCCGCGGTCGAGCCCGGTGGCGAGTCTCACCGAGTCGACGGAATGCACCTCCGCCGCCCACCGCGCCACGGCGTTGGCCTTTTTCGACTGGATCTGGCCGATCATCGCGATCCGCACACCCGCACCCGCCTGCACCAACTCCTCGGCCTTGGCGCGCGCTTCCTGCTCGCGGTTCTCCCCCACGAGCTCCACGCCGAGCTCACCGAGCACCGCGATATCGGCCACCGGGTGAAACTTGGACACCGGGATCAGCCGCACGCTGCCCTCGGTGCGCCCAGCAGCCGTGACCGCCTCGCTGATCTGGGCGCGCACGCGCTCAAGGTTTGTGGCCAGCTCGTCTTTTCTATCCATCGCTTTCTCCCGTCAACCAGATCACACCGGCCTGGCGGCCTGTCGTGCCCTCGCGCCGGTACGAAAAGAAATCCTCATCGGCCACGGTATCGCGCGGGTCCGCGTCGATGTGGGTGACCCCCATCGACATCAGCTGGCGCACCAGCCCGGCGCGGATATCCAGCCCACTCGTTCCCTGTGGCGTTGTCACCCGAGAGCCAGGCAGCTGCTTCTCGACGTCCGCAGCCATGTCACCGGGCACCTCGTACGACTCCCCCGCCGCCGCGGGCCCCAGCAGCGCCTGGATGTTGCGCGGGGATGCGCCCAGCCCCACCATGGCGTCGACCGCCTTGCGCACAATGCCGTTGCGTGCCCCGACGCGGCCGGCGTGCACCGCGGCGATCACCCCCGCGGCGTGGTCGGATAAAAGCACGGGCACGCAGTCGGCGACCAGCACGCACAGGGCAAGGCCGGGCGTGATGGTGACCAGGGCATCGGTCGCCTCCACGGGCTGTGACTGCGGGCCATCGACGACGGTGACGGTGTTGGTGTGCAGCTGCTCCATCCAAACAAGTCGCTGCGGATCAAGCCCGAGGACGCGCGCTAAGCGCGCGCGGTTGTCGGCGACGGCGTCGGGGGCATCGCCAACGTGCTCAGCAAGGTTGAACGATGCGTACGGGGGCGCCGACGCCCCGCCAGCACGGGAGGTAAACACCATGCGGACGGGGCGCTCGCTCACGCTGTGGGGATCAGATGTGGCGTTTCGCATACGGTCCAGGCTAGTGGGACGCGGCGGGTAATGCCTGCGTGGCTGGTCGTCTCACCCGGTGCGCGGCAGCGCATGGGCCACTGCGCAATGTCTACTGCGCAATATGGCCACACAGGCCTGACGCGACCTGCGGGTTCGCCGGCCCGGCGTCGTAAAATGCGCAGTCCATACTGCGCGGAGGCCCCCCGAACCCGCAGCCGCCTACTTACTGCAGGAAGTCGGGGACGTCGACGTCGTCGTAACGCGGCGCGCGGCGCTCCTCGCGCTCGGTGAACAGGCCGGTGCGGCGCTCCTCGTAGCGGTGGCGCGGCTGGCGCGACTCGCTGGTGCGGTCGTAGTCACTGGTCGGGGCGTCGGCGCTGCGGTCGTCGAAAAGCGAGCCGCGCTGCGGCGCCGGTGTAGCAGTCTCGGAGGCGGGCTCCGGCTCAACGGTCACGGCGCGAGTCGAACCCTCCGACTGCGGCTGCTCGGCGTCGGGGCGCACGTTGGCCTTCTCGTCGAAGCCGGTCGCGATGATGGTCACGCGCACCTCGTCGCCGAGGTTGTCGTCGATGATCGTGCCGAAGATGATGTTGGCGTCATCGTCGGCCTTCTCCTCGACGATGGAGGCGGCGTTGTTGACCTCCATCAGTCCCAGGTCGGAACCGCCGGCCACCGAGATGAGAACGCCCTTCGCGCCCTCCATCGTCGCCTCCAGCAGCGGCGAGTTAATCGCCTGCTCCGTGGCCGCCATGACGCGGTTGTCGCCGCGGGCGGAGCCGACGCCCATGAGCGCGGAACCGGCGTCGGCCATGACGGAGCGCACGTCGGCAAAGTCGACGTTGATCATGCCGGGGATGGTGATCAGGTTGGTGATGCCCTGCACGCCGTTGTAGAGCACCTCGTCGGCGGCGCGGAAGGCTTCCATCATGGACAGTTCGGCGTCGCCAAGCTGGAGCAGGCGGTCGTTGGGGATGACGATGACGGTGTCGCAGACCTCTTTGAGGTTGGCGATGCCCTCCATGGCCTGGCGGGTGCGACGCTTGCCCTCAAACGAGAAGGGGCGGGTAACAACGCCGATGGTCAGCGCGCCCATCTTCTTAGCAATCCCAGCGACGACCGGGGCCGCGCCGGTGCCGGTGCCGCCGCCCTCGCCGGCGGTGACGAACACCATGTCGGAGCCCTTAAGCGACTCCTCGATCTCCTGCTTGTGATCCTCTGCGGAGGTGCGGCCGACCTCCGGGTTCGCGCCCGCGCCGAGTCCACGGGTAGCCTCGCGACCGATGTCGAGCTTGGTGTCGGCGTCGGTGAACAGCAGCGCCTGGGAGTCGGTGTTGACGGCGACGAATTCGACGCCTTTCAACCCTTCCTCGATCATCCGGTTGACGGCGTTGACGCCGCCGCCACCGACTCCGACGACGCGGATCATGGCGAGGTAGTTAGCGGGAGATGTCATGGGGGGTGTCTCGCCTTTCAGGTAACTCTTGGTTCATGGGCCTTACGTGGTCTCCATCATGGGCGAGAAATTGCACTTTTGATGTTTTTAGGCCGGCGTGTCACTACCCTAAACCTTTACTTTAGGGTTTTAACCTGGGGTTTTGCCGCGCCCCTAGCGCACCGTCACCTGCTGCGGGTTGGAAATGTTGAACTCCTGGCCCTCGCGCTGCAGCACGGTCTCCAGCGCCAGCGCCTTGTTGGCGTTGTTTTCGCTCGCCCCCCACACCACGGTGCGGCCGTCCTTGAGCTTGAGAACAAACGTGTTCGGGCTGCGCGCCTCAATCGAGGCGACTGCCTCGCGGCTCGGCCCGCTTATCGACGACACCACGCCCATCGCTCCGGACAGCGCGGCGCCGTCTCGAGCCGCCGCACCGGTGATCTCCACCGCCCCGGCGGGCGGGTCGTCCACGGCGAACACCTCCCCTTGTGCGTTGATCAGGTGGCTGCCGTCGGGCTCGGCGACAAAGGCCACCGCGGTATGCTCCACCAGCTCTATCTTGATCTTCGACGGCCACGACCTGGTGACCGTCACGCTTTCGACCCACGGGAGCCCCGCCACACCGACGGCCGCGTCGTGGGTGTTGACCGCCCCGATCGGGGTACCGTTGACAATCCCTGTTGCAGCTTCGACCTCCTCCGGGCTCAGCTGCACCGCGCCCTCAACGGCGATCTCTTCGACCGCGAATACCTGGGTGCGCGGCAGGACTACAGCGGCGATCGCAATGAGGATTGCCGCGACCACGGCCCCTATGAGAATGCGGCGTTGTAGGCGAGCCATTGTCTAGCCCTCCCCGAGCGTGGCGAGGATGTCGTCGCCAAGCAGCGTGACTGTGCCCGCGCCCATCGTCAGCACGAGGTCACCAGCCTGCGTGATCCCCGCGATCGTGGACGGGGCGTGGGAGAAGTTCGGTTCGTACACCGTTCTCGCTGAAACTTCCGGATCCATCTGGTCGATGATGATGCGCGAATCCACCCCCTCGACGGGTTCCTCGCGGGCGCCAAAGATGTCGAGGAGCACCACGGAGTCGGCCAGCGAGAGCGCGGCGGCGAACTGCTGCGCAAACGCGATGGTCCGCGAGTACAGGTGCGGCTGGAAGCACGCCACAACGCGGCCCCCCTGGCCCGCGGCGCGCACGGTGTCGCGCGCGGCGGTGAGCACCGCGGTGACCTCGGTGGGGTGATGCGCGTAATCGTCGTACACGCGCACTCCCGCGAAGCGCCCGCCCGTGATCTCGCCCTTGAGCTCGAAGCGGCGGCGCACGCCGGTAAAGCCAGTCAACCCCTCGGCCAGCTTGTCCGGGTCCGCCCCGACGAGCGTGCACGCCAGCAGCGCCCCGGCCGCATTGAGCACCATGTGGTGGCCCGGGATGCTCAACGTGTAGCGCACCGTGCGGCTGACACCCCCGACGCTGAGCTCAACCTCGGCCGAGGTCGCATCCGAGGTGGTGATCACGGCCGCCGCCTCGATATCCGGGTAGCGAGACGCCGCGGCGGCCGTGCCGTACCCGACCACGGTGACGCCGCGGGCGCGGGCGCGCTGCCCGCAGGCGGCCGCGTTGGCGTCATCCAGGCACACCACGAGGTGGCCGCCGGGCTGGATGCGGTCGGCGAAGCTGTCGAAAACCTCGAAGTACTTCTCCGCCGTGCCGAAGTAGTCCAGGTGATCCGGCTCGATGTTGGTGATCACGGCGACGTCCGGCTTGTAGCGCAGCAGGGAGGCGTCGGACTCGTCGGCCTCGGCCACGAACACCTCGCCCGCACCCTGGTGGGCGTTCGTGCCGGCGAGGTTGAGCTGGCCTCCGATGGCGAACGAGGGGTCCTCGCCCGCCGCCTGCAGCGCCACGACCGACATCGACGTCGTCGACGTTTTCCCGTGCGTCCCCGCGAGCAGCAGCTGGGTCGAGCCCTCCATCAGCTCCGCGAGCAGGTCAGAGCGCCGAATCACGGGGATCGACTCCTCGGCGGCGCGCATCAGTTCCGGGTTGTCCTTCGGGATCGCCGCGAAACTGGTCACCACCACCGTCGGCAGCTCCCCCGCGAGCTCGAGGTTGCGCCAGTCGTGGCCGACCGCAATCGTCGCGCCCTGGGTGCGCAGCGCCTGCACCGGGCGCGAGTCTTTCACATCCGACCCCGTGACCACCGAGCCGCGGCGCAGCGCGATGTGCGCGAGCCCGGACATGCCGGCGCCTCCGATTCCGATGAGATGGACGCGTGACAGGTCGATGCTGGGCATCGGCAACCTCCCGGGTAGGTAAACGTTAACGGTGCTGTGGGGGTGGTGGTTAGCGGGGTGATCTCGCGGAACGGACAGTGCGCAGCGCCAGCTCGCGCGCGACGTCGCCCGCGCCGGAATCCTTCAACGAGGCCCGCATTTGCTCCAAGCGCTGCGGATCGCCGAGGATGGCATCGACCTCGTGGATCAGCCGCTCGGCGCTGAGGTCGGCGTCGTCAATGCGCGCGGCGGCGCCCATGTCCACAAGGTGGGCGGAGTTGAGCCCCTGCTCACCGTTGCCGTGCGGCAACGGCACGTAGATCGCGGGAAGCCCGGCGGCGGAGTTTTCCGCCACGGTCATCGCCCCCGAGCGGCACACCACGAGGTCCGCGACGGCGTATGCCTGCTCCATCGCGTCAATGTAGGGCACGGCCGTGTAGTGCTCGTGCGCGGCGGGCGCGTCGTTCTTGCGCCCGTAGGCGTGAAGCACCTGCCACCCCTTCGCCGCGAGCGTATCGACGGCCCCCGCAAGAGCAGCGTTAATGCTTACCGCGCCCTGCGATCCCCCGGTGACCAAAATCGTCTTCCGGCCCGGGTCCAGGTTCCACATCTTGTAACCGTGCTCGGCCTTGGTGCCGTCCGGGTCGCTGCCCACGCCGGGGCGAACGGGAATGCCCACGACCTCGCCCGGCATCCCGGAACCCGCCACCGCGTTGAATCCGGTGCCGCCGAGGCGCACCCCGAGCTTGTTGGCCATCCCGGCCAGCGCGTTGGTCTCCAGTACAAAGAACGGCAGCCGCAGCGACGCCGCGGCCAGGTACGCGGAGGCGGCGACGTAGCCGCCGGTGCCGAAGACCACGTCCGCGCCGACGCGCTTGAGCGCGGACCGGGTCTGGTACACGGATTTGGCCAGCTTGAACGGCACCCCCGGCAGAAGCCACGGTGTGGAGCGCGGGATCGGCACCGGGTCGATCAGGTTGAGCTCGAAACCGCGCGACGGGACGATGGCCGTCTCCAGCCCTTTCTCCGTGCCGAGTGCGGTAACAAAGGCACCGAACTCATCGCGCAGCACCTCCCCCACCGCCAGGGCGGGTTCGATGTGTCCGGCGGTGCCGCCACCGGCGACGACGACGCTTAGCTTCTCAGCCATACGGCGGGGGACTCCCTTCTAGCTGGCGCGGCGGTCTCCGCGCCAGGAATTGTCTCTGCGGACATCGTAGCGCGGGCGCTCCGGGGCGCGGACACCCGCAGCGGGGCGCTGCACCGGGCGCTGCATCGGACGCCGTGACACCGGCGGGCGCGCGGTGACCGGGTCGCCGTAGCGCTCGCGGTGGCCGGCGCTAGCGCGCTGCTCGGGACGGCGCGCCTGGGGCTTGGCAAGCTGGCCTGGGGACTTCGGCTCGCCGATGCCCAGGATCCGGTCGAACGCGGGGCGGCCGTAGTTCTGCATGGATGAGACCGCGTCTGGCTCGTGGCGCGCCACCGAGGCGAGGATTCCCATCGCGGCCAGTGTGATCACCGCGGAGGTACCACCTGCCGAGAGCATGGGCAGCTGGATGCCGGTCACGGGCAGCAGACCCAGCACGTAGGCGATGTTGATAAACGCCTGGGACACCACGCCCGTTGTCAGCGCCGCGGCGAGCAGCGCCTGGAACTGGTTCTGGGCGCGGCGCGCGGCGCGCAGGCCGAAGAACGCCAGCAGGCCGAACAGGATGATTACCAGGGCGCCGCCCCACAGGCCCAGCTCCTCGCCGATGACGGCGAAGATGAAGTCGTTGCGCGCCTCGGGGAGGTAGAACCACTTGGCGCGTGATTGGCCGAGGCCGACGCCGAACAGGGAGCCGTCGGCAAGCGATAAGTAGCCCTGGTGGGACTGGAAGGCGGTGTCGCGCGTGTCCTCGAAGCGGCCGAAGAGCGCGTCGAAGTAGACGTGGAAGCGGTCGGAGCGGTAGCCGCCGGAGAGGAAGACGAACACCATGCCCACCATCGCCACCGCCGCGGCGGCGCCGATGAGGCGCCAGGAGATGCCAGCGAAGAGCAAGATGAAAGCGACGACGACGGAGAACGACACCGCCATGCCGTAGTCGCCCTGCAGCCCGATCAGCCCGACGCAGAGGATGGCTACGGCGATAAACGGCGCGAAGCCGTTGTCCAGCTTGGAGGGGCGGGTGTAATCCTTGTTCGCGAGCACGCTCGCACCCCAGATGGCGATGGCGACGCGCGCCAGCTCAGAGGGCTGAACGCTGATCGGGCCGAAGACCAGCCAGGACTGCGACCCCACCTCATCGCGGCCGGTGCCGATGGGGGTGAGCACGACGATCAGTAGCAGCACGGCGACAATCATGATCACGTGGGCCAGGCGGCGCAGCCGGTCCGGGGGCATCTTCAGCATGATCCAAAAAAGGAACAGGCCGCCGGCGACCATGACGGTCTGGCGCAGTGCCTGCGACCACACGGATGCGGACGAGGCGAACGACGATGCCATCGAGGAACTGAGCACCATGACCACGCCGAGGCCGGTCAGGACCAAAACGATCGTCCGGATCAGGGTGTAGTCCGTCAGCGCGCGCGAATCCATTGCCGCCTGGGTGCGGCGGATCAGTCGCGCCAGACCCGACTGCTGGCCGGGCTGGTCCGCCGAGGCGGGCTTGCGTTGCGTGGGGCGCTGGGACGTGCGCGGTCCCAGTGGCGCTGCCTCGCGTGGGTGCCGCGGGCGCCCGCCTCGAGTTGTCGTCATAAAAGCTGCCCCTTCGCCTTCTTGTGCTCTCCGTTGTCGCATCAGTTGCTGTCGTTTCCCGCCTTCGGCGGCGAGATATTCACTACAGTCACATTAGCCCCCCAAAGCACTCCAGCGACAGTAGCAACACGGGGTGCAAATGAATTACACGCAGTGTCTCATTGCAGCCGCGGCAAATTCGTCGCCACGCGCAGACATCCCGGAAAACATATCCAAGCTCGCCGCAGCCGGGGCCAGCAGCACCGTGTCCCCCGGCAGGGCCTGCTCGGCGGCGAAACGCACGCACTGATCCATCGCCTCGGCCGGGTCCGTGGACTCGCTCACGAACACCGGCACGCCGGGCGCGTGTCGACGCACGGCCTCCAGCACAATCTCCCGGTCCACGCCGAGCATCGCCACAGCCCGAAACAGGTGAGCGTGCGTTGCGACGAGCTCATCGACGCTCGCGCCTTTGAGCTGGCCACCCGCAACCCACACCACGGTGCCGGGCTCGCCGGCACCGGCAAGCGCGGAGTCCGCCGCGTGGGGGTTCGTCGCCTTGGAGTTATCCACCCACCTGACCCCGTTCGCCTCGTGCACGACCGCGCCGCGGTGGCCCTCGATGCGGTAGGACCGCAGGCCGTCGTCAATGCGTTGCGACGACACCCCCTGGGAGACCGCAACCGCCGCGGCCGCCAACGCATCGAGCACGCCAGCGATCCCGGCTGGCTCAATGCCCGTGACCGAGGCGAGGTCCTGCAGCTCGGCGCCGCTGTTGAAAACCAGCCTGTGGCCGATCACGCCCGCCTGGTTCGGGCCCGGCTCACCAAGGGTGAAACCAATCACGTCGTCCCTTCCGGTGCGCGCCGCGAGGCTCGCTACCTCCGCGTCATCGACGCCCGCGACAGCAACCCGAGCGCGCAGCACCTTTGCCTTCGCCTGCGCGTACGCGGCAAAGGAACCGTGCCAGTCGATGTGGTCATCGGCGAGGTTGAGCAGCACGCCCGCGTCCGGAACGAGCTGATGCGACCAGTAGAGCTGGAAGCTCGACAGCTCGGCGACGAGGACGTCGACCCGGTGGGCGTCGACAAGCGCATCGCTCACCGCGACCCCGATGTTGCCGCAGGCCTGGGCGCGCAGGCCCGAGTCCTTGCTGGCCTCGCCCATGATGGAGGCGAGCATGCCCGTCGTCGTGGTCTTGCCGTTTGTTCCCGTGACCACGAGCCAGGTGCGCGGGGACCCGAACACGCCGGCGCGGTCGAGGCGGAAGCACAGCTCAACGTCGCCGATGACCTCCAGGCCCGCGTCCTGCGCGGCGACGAGCAGCGGTGAATCCGGGCGCCACCCCGGCGACGTCACCACGATAGAGACCTCGTCGAAAAGCTCCGTTGCGTCGGCGGTACTGACCGCTCTCGCGGAGGTTTCCCCGGCGACTTTCTCGCGGTTGGCCGGGTTATCGTCGGCCACGACGCACGTCACGCCGACCGCATCCAGCAGTCGCGCGGCGCCGAGGCCCGAAACGCCAGCGCCGGCGACAAGGACACCGCCGCGCAGTGCTTCAGGGACCAACGCGGTCTCGACGGGTGCCGTCATGGCATGGTCACCCCGACCTTGGTCAACCACTCACCGTAGAACAGCGCCAAGCCGGTGGCCACGGACATCGCCGCAATCAGCCAAAAGCGAATCACCACGGTCTGCTCCGCCCAACCGCCGTTTTCAAAGTGGTGGTGGAACGGCGCCATGCGGAACACGCGCTTGCCTGTCGCCTTGAACGACACGACCTGGATCACCACAGAGGCGGCCTCCATGACGAACACCGAGCCGATGATAACCATGAGCAGCTCCGTCTTGGAGGTCACCGACAGGCCCGCGACCAAACCACCAAGCGCGAGCGATCCAGTATCGCCCATGAAGATCTTCGCGGGGGAGGCGTTCCACCACAGAAATCCCATGCAGGCGCCGAAGCCGGCCGCAGCCAGCACCGCCAAGTCGAGGGGGTCGCGCACGTCGTAGCAGCCGGGGCCCGGCGCGGCGGAGCAGGAGTTGCGGAACTGCCAGAACGTCACGCCCGTGTACGCAGCCATCACCAGCGACGTGGTTCCCGCGGCCAGGCCGTCGAGGCCGTCGGTGAGGTTGACGGCGTTGGACCAGGCCGCGAGCAGGAAGTAGATGAAGACCAGGAACATGATCACGCCCACGACGCCGCCGACGGCCGCGAAGTTAATGGTGTTCATGTCGCGGACGAAACTCAAGTTCGTTGACGCCGGGGTCTGGCCGTTCTCGTCGGGAAACTGCAGCACCAACAGGCCGAAAGCGAGCGCGATGCCCAACTGGGCGACGAGCTTCGCGGTCTTGTTCAGGCCGAGGTTGCGCTTGAAAAACAGCTTCATGCCATCGTCAGCGAACCCGACGGCGCCGAGTGCCAGGGTCAACCCCAGCACGATGAGGCCGGTGGCGGAGAACACGCGGTGGCCCGTGAACATCGACCACAGCCCCGACGCGACATAACCCAGGGTGATCGCCAGCAGGATGGCGATACCACCCATCGTCGGGGTGCCGCGCTTGCGCGCGTGCGACTTCGGGCCGTCCTCGCGGATCTCCTGGCCCATCGCGCGGCGGTTGAAGTAGCGGATCAGTAGCGGCGTGACAAAGATGGCCACAAGGAACGCGACGGCTCCCGCGATGAAAATCTGAACCATAGTGCTTTAGCGCTCCCCGTCTCCGAAATGTGTGTGGCCCCTCATGCTATGCCCTTGCAGCAGGGCGTTCGCCACCGCCCAGAGCCCGAGCGCGTTCGATGCCTTCACCAGCACCACGTCGCGCGTGTCGCGCTCGTACCAACCTTCCTCCCCCGCCGGCGGCACCGACAGGATCGCCTTCACTAGGGATGTGGCCTCGTCGACGTCCCGGGCGGAGTCGACGTGGATCCCGCGGTCGCGCGCCCGGTCCTTCAGCGCGTCCATCGCGGGGTTATCCCCGACCGCGACGAGGTGTGTGACGCGGTAGCGAGCCAGCTCGTTGCCGAGCTCGCGGTGCGCGCTGACCGAATCGCCTCCGAGCTCCCCCATCTCACCCAGCACCGCGATAGAGCGCACACCGGGGCGTGCGGCGGCCGTAAATCCCAGCGCCGCGATCCCGGCGCGCATCGAGTCCGGGTTGGCGTTGTACGCGTCGTTGATCACGGTGACCCCGTCGCTACGGGTTTGCACGTCCATGCGGTTGCCGGACACGCCGTGAGCATCGCTCAGGCAGCGCGCGACAGTGGCGGCGTCAATACCGCTTTCGATGCCGACGGCCGCGGCAGCGAGAGCGTTGGACACCTGGTGGGCGCCGAAGACGTTGAGCTCCACGCGCTGCGGATCGTTGCCCGGGGAGTGGAGCATGAAGCTGGCGCGGGTGACGTCGTCAAGCGAAATGTCCGTGGCGTAGTAGTCGGCGCGGCTGTGCTCGGCAGAGAAGGTGACCACCCGCGCGCTGGTGCGCGGCGCCATGCCGGCGACGAGGGGGTCGTCGGCGTTGAGGATGGCCACGCCACCCTCCGCCGCGTCCGGCAGCGCCTCGACGAGCTCGCCCTTGGCCACCGCGATGTTTTCCTTGGAACCGAACTCGCCCAAGTGGGCCGAGCCGATGTTGAGCACCACGCCAAACTTCGGCGGGGCGATCGTCGCCAAGTGCGCGATGTGGCCGATGCCGCGCGCGGACATTTCCGCGACGAGGAACTTCGTCGACTCAGTGCAGCGCAGCACCGTGTACGGATGGCCGAGCTCGTTGTTGAACGACCCGGGGGGCGCGACGGTCTGGCCGGCAGCGGAGAGCACCGACGCGACAAGGTCCTTCGTCGAGGTCTTGCCGGCGGAGCCCGTGATCCCCACGATCGAGAGGCCGTGCTCGTTAGTGAGCGTTGTGGCCACGTAGCTGGCTAGCTTGGACATGCCCGCGACGACACCGGCAGCGGAACCGTCGGGGTCGTTGGCGGCGAGCTCGGAGTTGTCGCCGTCGAGCTTGGCGGCCTTGGGCACGATCACCGCGTCCACACCCACATCCTTGGCAGCGAGCACACCGGCTGCGCCCTGCTCAATGGCGTTGCGCGCGAAGTTGTGACCGTCGACATGCTTGCCCGGCAAGGCGACGAACAGACCGCCAGAGGTGATCTTGCGCGAGTCGAACTCCACGAACCCATCGACGAGAGCGTGCGGGTTCGCGTTGTCGCTCAGCGTGCCGCCAGTGATCTTGGCAATCGTGGCCAACTCAAGTGGGATCATGTGAGAAGAAATCCTTACCGTCTGCAAGCTCCTGCGGCTGGTGGGTGCCGTGAGCGTCGTTTTCACCGTAGCCGTTCTCGGCCAAAGCCCTGCGCATCTCCTCGCGATCGTCGAAGTGGTGTGTCGTCTCCCCAATGATCTGGCCGACCTCGTGGCCCTTGCCCACGACCACCACCGCATCACCTGGCTGGGCCCAGGCTACGAGCTGGTCAATCGCCTCCGCGCGCGAGCCGCATTCCCTGATCTCTGCGTCGCTGCCCGCCTCGCGCGCCCCGTCGAGCACCGCGGCGCGGATCGACGCGGGGTCCTCGGTGCGCGGGTTGTCGTCGGTGACGATGACGAAGTCGGCGCGCGTGGCCGCCTCCCGGCCCATCACGGCGCGTTTGGTGGTGTCGCGATCACCACCGGCTCCGACGGCGATGCCGATCCTGCCGTCGACCTGTTCGCGCAGCGTCTCAAGCACCGCGGCGATCGCGGCGGGTTTATGCGCGTAATCGACCACGGCTACGAAGCCCTGGCCGGCGTCGATACGCTCCATGCGCCCCGGCACCGCGGCGTCTTCCAGCCCGCGAACAAACTGCGCGACGTCCGCGCCCACCACGCGCGCCAGCGCCGTCGCGAGCGCCGCGTTAGCCACGTTGAACGCCCCCGGCAGCTGCAGGGTGAACGCGTGGGTGTGGGCGTCGATACGCAGCTCAATGTCTTGGGCACCGTTGTCGCGGACGCGGATCAGCCGCGCGCTGCAATCGAGCCCGTCCTGGCCGTGCGTGCCCACGCGCAGCGGTCGCGACGCGAGCTGCGCCATCCGCTCGCCCCACTCGTCATCAACGCAGATCACGCTTGTCGACGCCGCGACCGACGATGCGGGATCAAAAAACGCCGCCTTCGCCTCGAAGTAGTCCTCCATTGTCGGGTGGAAGTCGAGGTGGTCCTGGCTGAGATTGGTAAATCCGGCCGCGTCGAACGAGGTGCCGCCCACGCGCCCCAGGCTCAGCGCGTGCGAGCTGACCTCCATGACCACGTGCGTCACGCCCTCAGCCGCCATGCGCGCAAACAGCGCTTGGAGGGTGGGCGCCTCCGGCGTGGTCAGCGAGGTGGGAACGTCGCGGCCGCGGATGCGCGTCCCCGTCGTGCCGATGAGCCCGACCTGGGCGCCGGCGGCGATCAGCCCGCGCTCCAGCAGGTAGGTGGTGGTCGTCTTGCCCGACGTGCCGGTGACCCCGATAAGTGTCATGCGGCGCGAGGGGTGCCCGTAGACGTGCGCCGAGACCTCGCCCAGCACCGCGCGGACGTCGTCGACGACGAGCACGGGGCGGCGATCCCCTGCCGCTTCGACGATGTCCAGGCCCTCGCGGTCGGTGAGGATGGCGCGCGCGGGAGACTCCGCGGCGAACTGCGCACCGTGGACACGCGTGCCCGGCAGGGCGGCGAACAGCCCTCCCGGCGCGACCTCGCGGGCGTTGAGCCCCACGGAGCTTACGGCGACGTCCGCCCAACCTTCAGCCGGTGATGGAACATCGGCTCCGGCGATGCGTGCGAGCTCTCCAAGCGACACCGGCGCTTGCGAGTCGCCCGCGGCGCTGTTTTGGTTGAGCTGGTCCACCTAGTCTCCTCCGCCCTCGGTTGTTGTCTTAAGTCTTTTATATGCCTCTTGCGTGAAAGAGGGGTCAACGCTGCTCCAGCACGTACGGCTCGGCTGGCGGGCTCTGCGCGATGTTCTCGCGGTTGAGCAGCCAGGATGCGATTTCGCGGAAGACCGGCGCGGCCGACTGGCCACCTGACCCGCCCTCAAGCGGGCCGCGCTGGGGCTCGTCCAGCATGACGGCGACGACGAAGCGGGGGTCGTCGGCGGGCGCGATGCCGGCGAAGGTGATCCAGAACTGGTTCTGCGAGTACGCCCCGGTATCCGGGTTGACCTTCTGGGCCGTGCCGGTCTTACCCGCCAACTGGTAGCCCTCGATGCCGCTGCCCTGGGCGGTACCGGAGTTCACGCCCATCGGGTCCTGCTGGAAGGTAGAGCGGAACATGTCCACCGTCGTCTTCGCCGTGGCCTCGCTGACCACGCGGGTGCGCTTCGGTGCTTGCGCCTCCGCCGGCTGGCCGTCGGGCCCAACCACCTCGGAGATGATGCGCGGCTCGATCCTTTCGCCACCGTTGGCCAGCGTTTGGTACACGCTGGCCATCTGCAGCGTGGTCCAGCTCATGCCCTGGCCAATCGGCAGGTTGGCAAAGGTGCCGCCCGACCACTGCTCGAGCACCGGAACCAGGCCCGCGGATTCGTTCGGCAGCTCGATGCCCGTTGTCTGCCCAATGCCGAAGCGCTGCAGGTAGTCCCAATACTTCTCCTCGCCGAGGCGCTGCGCGATCTGCAGCGTGCCCACGTTGGAGGACTTACCGAAGATCCCCGCCGTGGTGTAGGGGGCCACGCCGTGTGACCAGGCGTCGTTGACCGTCACGCCAGCCATGTCGATGGAGCCGGGCACCTGGTGCACCTCGGTCGGGTCCGTCAGCCCCTCCTCGATCGCGGCGGCGGCCGTGATCACCTTGGCCACGGATCCCGGCTCGTACGGGTGCGAGATGGAATAGTTGTCAAAGCTGCGGCCCTCGGCGAGCTGCTTTTGTACATCGCCATTCGGGTCGATCGTCCCGGTGTTCGCCATGGCGAGCACCTCGCCCGTGTGCGCGTCGAGCACGACGGCCTCGGCGTCCTTGGCCAGCGAATTCGCCTTCGCCTGCTCGAGGGTGCGCTGCACGAACGTCTGCAGATCAACGTCGATGGTCAGCTTGACCTGGGAGCCGTCGACGGGCGGGACGACGTCGCGAAGCGTGCCCGGGATCGACTGGCCCTGGACCGAGACGTCCTCGGTGGACCTACCGTTAATGCCGGTCAACACACTGTCGCTGGAAGCCTCGAGGCCGAACTGGCCCTGGCCGTCCATAGAGACCTTGCCGATGATGTTCTCCCCGACCGCCCCGTTGGGGTACTGGCGGATGTCCTGGTGATCCGCCGCGACGCCGTGGAACTCCTTGGCCACCTCGGCCGCGACATCGGGGTCGACGTTGCGCACGAGCACCTCGTAGTCGGACTCCGCGAGCAGCTTGTCCAGGATATCCTTCGAGCTCACGCGGGACTGCGCCTCGTCCTTCGCGTCCGCTGGGTCCTTAGCGTGCGCCCCCTCGATCATCCGGGGGATTTCGTTGGCCATGGTGCGCAGGACGTCCTCAACGCGGGCGTCGACTTGGGCCTGGATCGCCTCAGACGACAAGCCGTCGCGACGCATCTGCAGCTCCTGCTGCTCGCGCAGCTCCTTGCGCAGCATGACCGGGGAGACCGTCAGCGAGCGCGCCTGCATGGTGTAGGCGAGCTGGTTGCCCGAGCGGTCGATGATCTCGCCGCGGCGGGCCGGGTCGTCGTAGATGCGTTCGCGCTGTGCCTGGGCCTGCACCTGCAGGTTCGGCCCCCACACGACCTGCACCCACGCCAAGCGGCCGACGAGCAGCACAGCGGCGATAACGAATGCGGCCGCGATAAAGCTCGCGCGCTTGCGCGTGATCAGCTTCTGCGGCGCCACAGACTGGGGACCGGGCGCGCGAGGGCTCGGCTGCGGGCGGAGGTTGTCGACGCGGGTGCTCTCACCGCGATCCTCCGGCCGGCGGCGTGCGCTCGGGGTATTCACAGCGCTAAAGTCACCTGCCTCGTCGTTGTTTCAAATCGCACTTCATCTTGCCCGCCGCGCGGCTTTGTGTCCGTGACCGCCACGCCCGTTAGTTTCCGGCACTCACGCGCGGGGCGTACGGCGCGAGGTTGCTTGCCGGCGGGGCAGCCTCCGGCGCCGGCGGGGTGTTTTGGCCCAGGACGTTTCCGCCGGGCACCGAGGTCAGGCTGTCGCCGACGCGGGCCGTGGCGTCCCGGTCGCTCGTCGCCCGGTCTTCGGTGCCGCGCTGGCCGTCGGCGGAGGTCACGTCGGTCATCTTCTGCGTCGCATCAGGGTTGAACGGGCGGGTCTCCTCGACTGCGCCGTCGGCACCCACGGACAGGATTCCGGGCGCGTGCGAGACGACCATCCCGGCATCAGCTGCCTTGCGCGCGATCTCGGCCGAGGACTTGACGTTTTCCGCGTCGCGGTTGAGGGTCTCGACCTCGTTGCTCAGCGCGCGCTCGCGAGCCTGCAGCTCCTGGATGGTAAAAGACTGCGAGGTGGACACGCCCGAGAGGAACATCGCGATGAGCACCCCGAGGATGAGCAACGGCACCGCGATTACGGACATCGTGGAGAAGGTGCGCTTGACCTCTTTGACTTCGCCGACCCTGCGGCCGCGAACGGACACGACCTGCTTGGAGCCGAGCCGGCCAACACCCTGGGTGTTGCGCGGGTGCAGCGCGTGCGGCGCGTATCGACGCACCGGCTGCGGCGTCGCCGTCGTCCGCGACGTCGTCGTGCGCGGGCGGCGCACTGCCGGCCGCTCGAGGGTGGCTGTGCCCGAGCGGGCGGACGCGGTGAGGTCTCGGCTTGCTCCCATGGCGTTGTGGCCTTTCGTCTGGGTCATCATGGTCATCTACGGGTTGTCAGTGCGAAGCTTTTCGATGCCCCGGACACGCACCGGCGCGGCCCGGGAGTTCTGTTCGATCTCTGCCTCGGATGCTTTTTCCGCGCCTTGGGTAATCGAGCGGAATTTCGCGGCGGTGCCGGGCAGGTCCATCGGCAGACCGGTTGGCGTTGTGGAGGTGGCCAGGGAGGTCAGGGCGGTTTTGACGATCTTGTCCTCGAGCGACTGGTAGCTCATGAACACCACGCGCCCGCCCGGACCGAGCAGGTCAGTGATCACCGGGATCACCGCTCGCAGCGCGTCGAGCTCCCCGTTGACCTCGATGCGTAGCGCCTGGAACGTGCGCTTCGCCGGGTGCCCGCCGGTGCGCCGGGTGGCGGCCGGAATGGCCTGGTAGAGAAGCTCTACGAGGCGGCCGCTGCGCTCGAACGGGGCCTTCTCGCGCTCTTTCAAGATGTGGGAGGCTATCTTTCCCGCGAAGCGCTCGTCACCGTAGGTCTTCAAGATGCGCGCGAGCTCGCCGTGGCTGTACGTATTCAGCACATCCGCCGCGGTGAGCGTCGTCGTTGGGTCCATCCGCATGTCCAGCGGCGCGTCGACCTTGTACGCAAAACCGCGCTCCTCCTGGTCGAGCTGCATGGAGGACACGCCGAGGTCGAACAGGGCGCCCGCCACCCCGTGCGTGCGCGCAGCGTCGAAAATGGTGCCCTCGCGGTCGCGGATTGCGTTGCCGATGTCGTCGAAACGCGCCTGCACGCCCACGAAGCGATCGCCGAATGGGGCCAGCCGCTCAGACGCGTCGCGCAGGGCCGCGGGGTCGCGGTCAACGCCAATTACCGACGCCTCGGGGAAGCGCCGCAGGAAATGCTCTGTGTGGCCGCCCGCGCCGAGTGTCGCGTCGACGATGACCGCGCCCGCACCGAACTCCTCGACAGCCGGGGCGAGTAAGTCCGCCATGCGGTCTCGCATGACGGGAACATGGCCGTGGTTGGGATCCACTCGAAAGTCCATATCCGCGATGTGAGCAGCGTTGTCTTTGTGTGCCACTGGATCCACCCCCTTGGTTTGGCTGGCCGTCGTGCGCGCGGTTGTCGCGCGGTGTGTCGTGCTGTGTCTCGGTCGGGGAACGTATAGGGCCCTGCCCGGGCGGCTGTTCTGGTGTCGGGGAAGTACACCAGAACGCTCCACGCCACGGACAGAGTCCGTACACGCTCTCCGCTTGGAAGTCGGTGCCTGCCTGCGGGGTAGTCAGTCCTACAGGAGACCGGAGAGAATGTCGTCGTCATCGGCCGCCGCGAAGGCAGCCTCGGTTTCGTGCTGGTAGTTAGCCCAGGACTCGGCGTCCCAGATTTCGAGAAAATCGACCGAACCGATGACTACGCACTCCTTGGAAAGGTGCGCGTACTCGCGGTGCGCCGGCGACAGCGTGATGCGACCTGAACCGTCGAGCGTTTGCTCATCCGCGCTGGCAGCCAGGTTGCGGATAAATGCGCGCGCTTTCGGGTTCGTGCGTGAAGCTGCAGCTGCCTTGCGGGCGCGTGCTGCGAACTCCTCGCGGGGGTAGACCGCCAGAGAGTGGTCTTGCCCCTTGGTCACCATCAACCCGTCCGCCAGGTCCTCGCGGAACTTGGCGGGCAGCGTCAGGCGTCCCTTGTCGTCGAGCTTGGGAGTGTAGGTTCCCAGAAACATCCGAAAGCCCACCTTCCTTCACTCTGTGACTACGGCTGTTCAATTTTTCGAGCGGCGATTCGCAGTTGCACGTAGTCAAGATGCCACCACGGCCCTCCGCTGAGCCCCACTCTATCCCACTTTCCCCCACAAACGCCACACTCAGGGGCGAGTTGTCGCGAAACTTTAGGGAAAGCGCAGGTTAAAGGGAGAAAATTAGGTGGCGTAGTGGCCCGGAAGAAAGCGTGAAAGGGCCCAGAATAGCATTCACATGAGCAACTTTGGAGCTCTCTCACACTCCTGAGAACCACCTTCCCCACGCGTTTAGGCGGCTCATCACGGTGAATATCGAATCGTAGACAGCTAGTGGGAGAAAGTGGGAGGACAAGGTGGGGCACTGTGGGGACGACAAAGCCCGCCCCACGCTTGTGCGCGGGGCGGGCTTTGTGCCTGCCGGTTAATTACTGGCCTTCAAAACGGCGCTTGAAGTTCTCTTCCATCTTTGAGGTGCGCGCGGGGCGCTGTGCGGCGACGGCGCGAACCGGCACCGAAGACCCGCCCGACGGGGAGGTCAGGGCCATGACACCGCCGGCGAGCATGATGGCAAACCCAACGACGCTGATAGCGACTAACCACACGCTGACGGTGGCGAGGGCAACGCCACCGATGAGCAGGACCAGGCCAGTTACCATCAGCGCAGCGCTGCGCATGGTGAGTCGGCCGCCGCCCGGCTGGCCGGCGAAACCGGAACCCTGGGGCACCCTGTTGCCGAACTTAGGGTCCTCGGCGAGAAGCGATTGCTCGATCTCGCGAAGGGTGCGCTGTTCCTGCTCAGAAAGGGACACTGTCTACTCTCCAGCTCTACCGTTGGATGATTGTGGTTGGCTTACATCTACTACAACGGTAAGTGTATCCAGATTGTTCCTGCCCGAGGTGGGCTTTGCTCAACCCGGCTTGCCGTGCCCCTCCCCTTTACGCCACCAGCGGCGCCTTTGTGGCGCCGGGGATGGACTCCTCTAGAAACTCCTCCACCAGCGCAATGAGGCGCTGAACCACGCGAGGGTCGGGGTGTGGCTCGATACCGGTGATGACCCGACTGCGCTGGACGGAGAACGCGGTGAACGTCTCGGCCCACTCCTTGCCGCGCTCCGACGTCAGCCGGAGTTTGTCCCAGGCGCTTGCCGGTAGCCTTTTGCGCTTGCGTATGACTGGCGAGCCGGCGTTGACTGCCCCCGCCACCCTCAAGGCGGCACGGTACGCGTTTTCCATCGCCACATCGAGGGCGCCAGCTGCGTAGTCTGCCTGCGCCTGGGCGAGAAGCACATAGGCAGAGCGGAAGAATCGCTCACGCCTGGTTCCGTGCGCGGCAGATCCATAGGCGGCCTTGGTGGTGGCGGAGACGATGCTTGACATTTCTTACCTTCCGAGTGCGGGTCGTTTGATTACCTTGATTGCCATCACTCTAAAACGCACGTTCGACATCCCCCGCTCCTTTATAGTACATTTGTTCTAATTACGTAAATGTCTGCTGAACACTGCCATTTCCAGCACGCCGCGTGGTTCGATAGAAGGGTGACTGTGACATATCGTCGCCTCAGCGGCCCCGAGTTCGCGATCCTCGCCCCCGACCTCGTTGACATTTACATCACGGCGATGGGCTACGACCCCGCGATTCGCTCTGGGCGCATCGCGGTCTGGCAACGCGAGATCATCTGGCCCGGCTTCACTGCGGTCGCCGCCATCGAACGCACCGCGTCCAACACCTCCGGCGGCACGGTCGACGAACGGGTCGTCGGCATCGCCTATGGGTTTATCGGGAACCGCGAACGGTGGTGGGACCAACAACTCATGCGGGGCCTGCGCGAAAGCGGCGGGCTGAGCGCGCAGCACTCCGCGATGCTGCGCGACTACTTCGAGGTCGCCGAGATCCACGTCCACCCCTCCCGCCAAGGCGCGGGAATCGGGCGGGCCCTGTTGTCCCAGTTGTTGTGGAACGCCCCGGCGCGCTGGGCGTTGTTGTCCACACCCGAGGTGCCGAACGAATCCAATCACGCGTTCGGCCTATATCGTTCGATGGGCTTTCACGACATCCTGCGCGACTTTTACTACGCGGGCGACGATCGCCCCTTCGCAATTCTTGGCCGCACCCTTCCCCTGCCCGCCGGCGGGTAGTGTTAAAGCGAAATATCATCGCGGATTTATAAGGAGAGCGCAGTGGTGAGTGTGCCGAGCGAATTGGCCATCGACAAAGTAAGCCCGGCCGATTTCCCCTCCGCTGTAAAGGACGCTCTCGAGGAATTCCTCGACGAGCGCTACGCCGAGGTGGAGAAGATCGGCCCCCCGGTCACCCGCTCCGTTCAGCACCTGCGCGACTTCATCCTCGGCGGCGGCAAGCGGATCCGCCCCCTGTACGCCTGGACCGGCTTCTTCGGCGCGCGCGCCGCAGGCGGGGTTGGCTCCGAGGACCCGGAGGCTGTCCTGCGCGCCGTGAGCTCGCTCGAACTGATCCAGGCGTGCGCGCTGATTCACGACGACATCATCGACGCCTCCGATACCCGGCGCGGCAACCCCACAGTGCACCGCGCCGTGGAGGCCCGCCACAGTAAAGACGACCTGTTCGGCGACTCGGCGGACTACGGGCGCAACGAGGCCATCCTCATCGGCGACTTCGCACTGATCTGGGCGGAAGACATGTGGCGTTACTCGGGCCTCAGCGAGGCCGCGCTGACCCGCGCCGCCGAGCCGTGGCGCGGCATGCGCACCGAAGTCATCGGCGGCCAGCTGCTCGACATCGCGCTCGAGGCCGCCGTCAACGAGTCTGTCGAGATGGCCAACAACGTCAACCGCTACAAAACGGCCGCCTACACCATCGAGCGCCCGCTGCACCTCGGTGCCGCGATCGCCGGCGCGCCAGCGGACACGATAGAGGCGTTCCGCGGCTACGGCCGCGACATCGGGATCGCCTTCCAGCTTCGCGACGACCTACTCGGCGTCTTCGGCGACGAAGCCGTCACCGGCAAGCCGGCTGGCGA
The DNA here is from genome assembly GCF_007641235.1 of Corynebacterium sanguinis. NCBI lineage: Bacteria > Bacillati > Actinomycetota > Actinomycetes > Mycobacteriales > Corynebacteriaceae > Corynebacterium > Corynebacterium sanguinis. The sequence continues at coordinate 1,545,903 of NZ_CP038157.1, read as the reverse complement.
CGACCTGCGCGAGGGCAAGCGGACGGTCCTGCTCGCCGCGGCGCTGAATCGTCTCGACGCCACCGACCCCGTCTCCGCCGCCCGCCTGCGCGATCGCGTGGGCCGCACGAGCGATCGCGACGAGCTCGCGGAGCTCGCGGCGATTGTGGAGTCCAGCGGAGCGATCGCGGACGTCGAAAAGCAAATTGCGGACTTAACTGAGTCCGGGCTTGCCCACTTGAGCAGGGCGGGTATTGATGGCGAGGTTGCGAACACGCTGCGTGATCTGGCGATTCGGGCGACGGAGCGCCGTGCCTAGATCGGTATGGCTCGGCCTCGCCGCGGGGATTGTTATCGCCCTCGGCAGCTACGGCGCTGGCGCCACCCGCAACCGCGGCGGCGTAATGCGCGAGCTCGGCTTGGGCCACCTCATGTACGGCCACGGCCGCTCCATCATGGACGCGCTGCTCACCGCCGGCATTATTGCCCTAGTGGTGGCGTGGGTCTGGTTTGGGCGCGACCTCACCCGCCAGCGCGCGGGTTTTGCGGAGACTCGGCGCGCGACCTGGCTATGGACCGCCGGGCTCGCCCTCGCCGCGCCGATCCTGTCGCGCGACGTCTACTCCTACCTCATGCAGGGCGCAATGCTTCGCGACGGCTTCGACCCCTACACCGAAGGCGCCGCGGTCAATCCGGGCCCCTACCTCTACGAAGTCAGCCACGACTGGCGCAACACGACCACCCCCTACGGGCCGCTGCACCTGTGGATTGGCGAGCGGATTACCACCCTCGTCGGCGACAACGTCACCTTGGGGATCGTGGCGTACAAGCTGCTTACCCTCGCCGGGTTCGCGGCGATCGTCTGGGCCGTGCCCCGCATCGCCGCAGAACTCGGCGGCAACCCCGCCCTCGCGCTCTGGCTCGGCGTGGCCAACCCGGTGATGCTGCTGCACATGGTCGGCGGGATGCACAACGAAGCGATTATGGTCGGGCTCGTCAGCGTGGGCCTGCTCGCCTGCCTGCGCAACCGTTTCGTGCTCGGCACCGTGGTGATTAGCCTCGCGGTGTCGCTCAAAGCCACCGCCGCGATCGCCCTGCCGTTCGTGGTGTGGATGGCCTACAACCGCCGCCGCAGTGACACCGCCACCCTCGCGCGCAACGCCGTCGATTTCGTGCTGGTCGGCGCGGTGTCGGTCGTGCTGACCATGGCCGTGCTGTGGGCCGTTACTGTGCTCTCCGGCTCCTCCTTCGGCTGGGTCGCCGAGATCTCCGGGAACTCAAAGGTGGTCAACCCGCTCGCCGGCCCCACCTTGGTCGCCGACGCGTTCACTCCCCTCGCCCAGCTTTTCGACGAGCACTTCCGCTACAACGCGGCACTCGCACTCGCGCGCCGGATCGGCGCGGTGCTGATGCTCGTCGGCCTGGCTCTGACGTGGTTTATCTTCCGCCGCAACGACCGCGAGGCGGTGGCGGGCATCGCGTGTGCCTACGCAGTGGCGTTTGTCGCCAACGCGGTGACCTTCCCGTGGTACTACGCCTCGCTGCTCTCCCTGCTGGGCACGGTGAGTACGCCGCTGTGGGTGCGGCGCGCCACGGTCTTCTTCTCCGTCGTGGTCGCTCTCGCCTTCACCGGCAGCGGCAACCACCGCTTTTACGACGGCTGGTTCATCGTCGTGTCCTTCGCCGCCGCCTGGATCGCCGCCGAGGTGGTCTACCCGCGGGCGCCGACAACGCCGGCTGAGGCTAGAACGCCATCGCCTGCGCTCGCCTGATCACCTCACGTGCGCCGTGGCCGTGCAGGGCGTCGACGGGCCGGCCGGGCAGCGACTCGTCGTCGGTGAACAGGTAGTGGAGGATCTCGTCGGCGCTGTAGCCGCCGTCGTGAAGCACCATGATGGCGCCGCCGACGAACTTGGATAGCTCCCCGTCCTCGCCTAAGAGGCGCTCGGGGACGTACTTCACCCCGTCTTTGCGGTAGACGAGCAGCTTGTGCGCGCCAACAAGGTCGTGCACTTTGGTCACGGGGACGCCAAGGTACTCGGCAACATCTGGCAGGGGTAGCAGCGTCTCGTTGGCGAGCAATCCGTCGAGGTCAATATTCGGCGTATTCACGTGAGATACCTTACCCGCGCGACGGCTGTGGGTTGGCTGTTGGAGGCGCTTGTCGGCCATACTGGAATGCATGACTGAGCTTGCCGTGGGTGACTATCTGGACAACCGCTACGTCATCGATCGCCCCATCGCCCGCGGCGGCATGTCCACGGTGTACCGCTGCGTCGATGTCCGCCTCGGCAGGGAAGTCGCCGCGAAGGTGATGGATAACCGCTACGTCGACGATCATCTCTTTCTCACCCGCTTCCGGCGCGAAGCCCGCGCCATGGCTCAGCTGTCGCACCCCAACCTGGTCAACGTCTACGACTTCTCCCACGAGGGCGACCACGTTTTCCTCATCATGGAGCTGATCCGCGGCGGCACACTGCGCGAGCTGCTGGCCGAGCGCGGCCCGATGCCCCCGCACGCGGCCGCCGCGGTGATGCGCGCGACGCTGACCGGGCTCTCGATCGCCCACCGCAAGGAGATGGTGCACCGCGACATCAAACCGGACAACATTCTGATCAACTCTGACCACCGCGTGAAGCTCGCCGACTTCGGCCTCGTGCGCGCGGCCGCCGATTCAACCCATTCAACCGACCAGATAGTGGGCACCGTCAGCTACCTCTCGCCCGAGCAGGTTGACGGCTCCCCGATGGGCCCGGCCTCCGATGTCTACTCCGCCGGCATCGTGTTATTTGAGCTGCTCACGGGCACCGTCCCGTTCTCCGGCGACACGCCGCTCGCCCACGCGTACGCGCGGCTGAACAGGGACGTCCCGGCGGCGTCGTCACGCATTGAGGGCGTGCCCAAGCTTGTCGACGAGCTCGTGGCGACAGCCACCGCCCGCCACCCCGAGGACCGCTTCGTCGACGCCGCCGAGTTCCTCGCCGCGCTTGACGACGTCGCCGCAGCGCTCGACCTGCCCGACTACGTGGTGCCCGTGCCGCGCGACTCCGCCGCGAACCGCGCCGCGGCCCACCCCACGGCCGTGACCCTGCTGAACACCCCGCAGCCCAAACCTGCGGCCCCCGCGCTTGAGCAGCGGCTATTTCCTGAGTCGAGCAGCACCCGCGTGATTGGCGCGGCGCCGCCAGTTGCCCCCGTACCCGCTGTGCCGCCAGCGCCCGCCCCGGTTCCGGTGCCCGCCACCCCGCGCCCGCCGGAGCAGCAGGCGCCAGCGCCCGTCGCCCCGCCACCGGAGCCGCTGACCAACCGCAGCGTGCTCGGCACCGCGTTCTTTGCGGTGCTGTCGCTGCTGGTCATCGCGCTAGTGGCCATCGGCGCGTGGTGGTTCGGCTCGGGCATGTACGGCGAACTCCCCGCCCTTATTCGCTAGGACGGGGAGACGATGTTCGAAGACTGCGCTTAGTAGCGCAGCATCTCCGCGACGAGGAAGGCCAGCTCGAGGGCCTGCTCGGTGTTCAGGCGCGGGTCGCAAGCGGACTCGTAGCGACCCGGCAGGTCCAGGTCGGTAATGTCCTGCGCGCCGCCGAGGCACTCGGTGACGTTCTCGCCGGTCAGCTCGATGTGGATGCCGCCCGGGTGGGTGCCCAGCTCGCGGTGCACCTCGAAGAAGCCCTGCGCCTCGTCGATGATCTTGTCGAAGTGGCGCGTCTTGTACCCATTGGAGGCGGTGAACGTGTTGCCGTGCATCGGGTCGGACTGCCAGACCACCTTGTGGCCGGAGGCCTCGACGGCCTTGACAATCCCGGGCAGCACGTTGCGGACGTTCTCATGGCCCATGCGGATGACCATGGTGAGGCGGCCGGGCTCGCGGTTCGGGTCCAGCTTCTCGGCGTAGGCCACGGCCTCCTCAGGCGTAACCTTCGGGCCGAGCTTGATCCCGATCGGGTTGTTGATCATCGCGGCGAAGTTGACGTGGAAGTCCTCCATGCCGCGGGTGCGCTCACCGATCCAGAGCTGGTGCGCGGACAAATCGTAGAGCTTGGTCTCACCCGAGCTGTCCTCGGCCAGGCGCAGCATGGCGCGCTCGTAGTCCACCAGCAGCGCCTCGTGCGAGGCGTAGATCTCGCTGGTGCGCAGGAGCTCGTCGTTAACGCCGCAGGCACGCATGAAATCGAGCGAGCGGGTGATCTCACGCGCCAGCGCCTCGTAGCGCGCGCCTGCCGGCGACGCCGCCACGAACTGGCGGTTCCAATCGTGGATGTGGTTGAGATCCGCGGTGCCGGACGAGGTCAGCGCGCGTACCAGGTTCATCGCGGCGGAGGCGTTTGCGTAAGCGCGGACCATGCGGGCCGGGTCGTGGCGGCGGGCCTCCGGCGTGGGCTCCACGCCGTTGACAATGTCGCCGCGGTAGTTCGGCAGGCCGTTTTCGTCCAGGTCGGAAGAGCGCGGCTTCGCGTACTGGCCAGCGATGCGGCCAAGCTTGACGACAGGCACCGACGCGCCGTACGTCAGCACCGCCGCCATCTGCAGCAGGGTGCGCACGTTAGCGCGGATGTGCGGCTCGGTGTTGGACTCAAATGTCTCGGCGCAGTCACCGCCCTGCAGGAGGAACGCCTTGCCCAGTGCGACGTCGGCAAGCTGAGTCTTCAGCGTCTCGATCTCGGGCGCGAGCACCACGGGCGGGACCGACTCGAGGAGCTTGCGCACGTTGCTGGCCTCATCCGCATCCCACGACGGCTGCTGCTTGGCATCGCGGGAGATGACGTCCAAAAACGTCTCGTTCAAGTCTCCCGGCAAGGGGGGAAGATCGGGTAGCGCCTCTTTGGGGATGTCAATTGTCCAACTCACCCCTTAAGTTCTATCACGCCGCCGCTAGTTTTGAAACCCCAGGTCACACCAAGTGCAATTCACCTGGTGGAACGGTGCTCCCGCAGCGTGGAAATGGCTCCGCTGTCCTCGAGGGGTAAAACCTCCCTGCAGGCGTTGAACTTAGCCACGTTGTGGCGGGCGTCGACAAGCGCATTGTGATTGCCCTTCGGCAGGCTCGGCAGCTTCGGCCGCCCGGCCATCTCCCAATACTGCTTCAGCTCGCGGGTAAAGCGCGGCAGCGTGCGCGGCAACCCGCTCATATCGCCCCACAGCTGCGCCAGCACCACATGGTCGTAGGCGCCGACCCACGCCCACAGCTCGGGCTGGGTGTCGGAGGCGGTGAGAAACGCGGCGACCTCGCGGCGGATCTGCGCCTTCGTCTTCCACTCCTCGCCTCCCGGGCTCGGCAGCTTGTCCAACACGTTGTCGCGCACCCAGCGGTTGGCCCGATCGGCGCGAAATTCCGTGGACACGGCGTAGTACTCGCGCCCGTCCTCGGCGACGATTCCGATGGAGACCAGCTCGATGGTCACGCCGTCTTCGATGAACTCGGTGTCGTAGAAGTAGCGCACCCGGCTCACGCTCGGTCGCCCGGCTCGGCAGGCGGGGCGTCGTGCGCACCGCGGCGCGGCCAGAACATCACGAGCCCCACCCCCACTACCGACAGCGGTGCAACAATGTTGATGCCGCGCCCGGTCTGGGTTGCAATCAGCACCGCAATCACGAAAACGCAGCACAGCGCAATGCGGATGATGAGGTCTCGGTCCATGGGTTCAATCCTATTTACCTGGCTTTGGGCTCGGCGCCCTCGGGGTAGCCGTTGCCCTCTTCGAGCGACTTCTTCACGTCGGCGGCGTACATGTCCACGTACTCAAATCCGGACAGCTGCTGGATCTGCGCCATCACGTAATCCGAGAAGGGGCGCATCACCTCGCGCGACTGCGGGTCGAACCCGTTCTCGCGCGCCCACTCGTGCGGGTTGATCGGGGTGCCAATCTTCATGCTCACCTTTTTCGGCCGCGGGATCACGGTGCCGATCGGGTTGGCGTCGCGCGTGCCGAACATCGCCACGGGGATCACGTCGACGTTGTTGGTCATGGCGATGCGCGCCATGCCCGTCTTCGCCTTGTACAGGCGCCCGTCCGGGGAGCGGGTGCCCTCCGGGTAGAAACCGAGCAGCCTGCCCTCGTCGAAGACTCCCTTTGCGGCGCGCTGCAGGTCCTCTGCGGCACCCGCGGACGTGCGGTCCACCGGGATCTGACCCACCGAGCTGAAAAAGAAGCGCTGGATCGCGCCGGAAAGCCCGGGAGAGGTGAAGTACTCCTTCTTCGCGGGGAAGGTCAGCTCGCGCCACACCATCAGCGGCAGATAGAAGGAATCCATCACTGCCTGGTGGTTTGATGCCAGGATCGCTGATCCCTTACGCGGGATGTTGTTGGAGCCCTCAATCTTCGGGCGGTTCCAGAACAACAGCGGGATCCCGATGAAGATCCTGAAAATCATGTACCAGACGCTGACCATTTCCCCTCCTACACCAGTTCGCGGGCCAAATCGGCCACTCCGAGCATACCCGCTTCGGGGCCTCGTTCGGCGCACGTTACGTGCGGAAGCGGACGATACCCCGCCCCCACCATGTCGTGCGCCATCGCCTCGCGCGCGGTTCCTAAGAAAAGGTCCGCGTCACTGCTGACTCCCCCGCCGAGCACGATCAGCTCGGGATCCAGGACGTCAGCGACGATGGAGAGGCCCATGCCCAGCCAGCGGGCGAACTTATCGACGGCCGCCTTGCCCAGGGCGTCGCCACGCCGCGCCGCGCGCATCACATCGTGGCCCGTGGCGCGCTTGTCCACCACCGCGCGGTAGAGCCCGCAGCCCTTGTAGCCGCCTGCCGACGCCACCTCGACGGCCGTGTCGACGAGCGCCGTGCCCGAGGCGTAGCGCTCCAGGCAGCCGTGCTTGCCGCAGGAGCACACCCGCCCGCCCGGCACTACCGTGATGTGTCCGAACTCGGGCGCGGTGCCGAACGAGCCGCGGTAGATCTCGCCGCGGTGCATCAGCGTCGCGCCGATTCCCGTGCCCACGGCGAAAAACACCCACGTCTCAGCGTCGCGGGCGGCGCCGAAGCGGTACTCGCCCCACGCCGCCGAGTTCGCATCGTGCTCGAGGCGCACCGGCAGGCCGATGGACTCTTCAAGGATGGCCTTCACGGGGGCGTCGTTACGCCACGGCAAGTGCGGGGCGAAGCGCACCTTCTCGCAGGCCGGGTCCAAAAAGCCGGCGATCGCCGCGCCGACCGCCGCGATGTCGTGGTCGCGGCGTACCTCGGCGACGAGCCGGGTGATCGCGGCGGTGAGCTCCTCCGCGTCGTGCGGCGTAGCGATCGAGCGCGAGTCGATGATTTCCCCGGCGCCCGTGACCACGCCCGCGCGCGTGTTCGTGCCGCCAATATCGAAGCCGATGGTCAACGGCGCGGCGTTCGCGCTTCGGGTTTCGGAGAGCATAGCCAACTATGTTAACCCGCCAGGCACAGAAGGCTGTAGAGCCTATCGCCCAAGGCCTCCCAAGAAAAGGCGCGCTCCACGTGGGCGCGGCCTCGCCGGCCCATCTCGCGGCGGCGCGCGGGGTCATCCAGCAGTGAGACGATCGCGGCGGCCACCGCGTTTGCATCCCGGCCGTCGACCACGATGCCGGTCTGATCCGTCACCGTCTCCGGCGCCCCGCCCGAATCCCCCACCACAACGGGCACGGCGCACGCCTGGGCCTCGAGGTAGACAATGCCGAGCCCCTCGACGTCGAGGCCCGCGCCGCGCGTGCGCGCGGGCATGGCAAACACATCCGCCGCGGCCACGATGTCGCGCAGGCGCGTGCGATCCACGGCGCCGGTAAACACCACGGCATCGCCGAGACCCTTCGCGCGCTCTTTCAAAGCTCGCTCGTAGGGGCCCGTGCCGACGATGACGAGGCGCGCGCCCGGGTGGGCGGAGAGGACGTTGGGGAGGGCATCGAGAAGCGTGTCTTGGCCCTTGCGGCGCACCAGCCGCGACGCGCAGACGATCAGCGGCCCGCGGACGCCCAGCTCGGCGCGCACAGCGGCGCGCTCAGCCTCGCTTGCGGGGCGAAAAAACTGCTTATCGACGCCCGACGGCAACGCCACGAACCTCGGCGAGGACCCAACCGCGCTGCGGAAGCGCCCGAGCGCGTACTCGGAGATGTACGTGACCACGTCGGCTCGCCGCCCAATTGCCGTGAGCACTTGCCGCGCGCCCGGCAGCATCGACCACCCGACCTCGTGGCCGTGGGTCGAGGCGACTACGCGCTTCGCCCCGGCGGACTTTGCCGCCGCCCCCATGAGCGCCAGCGGCGCGGCGGCACCGAACCACACCGTCGCCACACCGTGGGCGCGGATGAGGCGGCGCATCTCGCGGGCCGTCGCCGGGGTGGGCAGCATGACGCGGCGCGGCCAGCGCACCACGGTGTAGTCCACCTCCGCATCCCAGCAGCGCGCCGCGTCGGCGTCCTGAGTGGAGGCGAACACAATGAGCTCGTTGGGGCCGGCGCGGCGTACAAATTCGTCAGCAAAGTCCCGCAAATACGACTGAATCCCACCGACAGTGGGTGGGAAGTCATTGGCGACCAGCAGCACCGGCATTCTAGTAGCGGACCGCTCCCTGGACCGGCATCGAGTTCAGCGGCACGACCTGGACGGGGATGCCGTAGTCAGAGGCGTGGACGACCTGGCCGTTGCCGATGTACATGCCCACGTGCGTGACACCCGGGTAGTAGCCAATAATGTCGCCCGGCTGCAGGTCCGACATGGACACCGGGGTGCCGCCGGCCAGCTGCGCCTGGGAGGTGCGCGGGATCGACTTGCCGTTCTGGGAGTACGCCCACACCATCAGCCCGGAGCAGTCGAAGGCATCGGGGCCGGACGCGCCCCAGCCGTAGGGCTTGCCCAGCTGCGCGAGCGCCGCGGCCGTGATCGCGTTGCCGAACGCGCCCGGGTTGAGCAGGTCCACCGGCACCGGGTTGGACTGGTTCATCCATGCCTGGCGCGCCTCGGGCGTCAGCGCATCCACGCGGGCCTCAACCTCTTTAATGCGGGCCTCGATGTCGGCTCGCTCCTTCTCCAGCTGAGCCTTCTGCGCGTCAAGTTTGACGCGGTTGTACTGCGCCGTCGCCTTAGCGACGTCCGCCTCACGCGCAGCCTGAATGGCTTCTTCGCTCGCGGCGCGCAGGCCTTCAAGCTGCTCCTGGCGCTTGCGTGAAATGGATCCGAGGTAGGTGGTCCTGTCAATGACTTCCTGCGGAGTCGCGGAACCCAGGGTGTTCACCACGCTGTCGACCTGCAGCGTTCGGTAGGTCGAGGTGGCAACGGCGTTGACGTCGCCCTGCTGCAGCGCGCGGGCACCGCGCACCTCCATCGCCCTAGCTTGGGCGTCAGCGGCGACGCGAGCGCTCTCATCGAGCTCCGCGCGCGCCTGGTCGAGCTGAACCTCGAGGGCCTTGATCTCCTCCATCTTTGCGGTCGCTTCGTCAGAGACGGTGCCCAGTTCCGCGATGAGGGTGTCCAGGTCCTCAGCGTGCGCGGGAGAAACGAGTCCCGCCACGGCAGCGCCCGCTGTGGCAAGCGAGATAGATGTGTATGCAATTGTTCCGGCGCTTCGGCGAGCGCGCGGAGGAAGAGAGTGCTTTCCCACGGTGACTTCCTCGAAACCTTCCTTGTTAAACCCTAAGCAGGATATGGGCCACATCCAGCGTGAATGCGGCGCTGGAGACGCAGCAACGCGGCCCGAGCTTTATAGAACTGTTACACACTATAGCGCCCCGCTCCCGAGAATCAATCTATTACGGAGCAATTGTTTTAAGACGCGAAACCGGCCTCGCGCAGCGATCACGCGAGGCCGGTGGAAGCGAGCGGGTTAGAAGCGAACCACGGAGTGGATCGGCATCATGTTTAGCGGGCGCTCTGCAACCGGAGCACCGGAGTTCAGGGCGTCGATGATGGTGCCGTTGCCCGCGTAGATAGCAACGTGGGAGGCGCCACCATAGTAGACCACGACGTCGCCCGGCTGGATGTTGTCCAGGCTGACGGGGGTGCCACCGGAAGCCTGGGCCTGGGACGTGCGCGGGATGGACTTGCCAGCCTGGGCGTGGACCCAGGAGGTGAAACCGGAGCAGTCGAAAGCGTTGGGGCCCGCTGCGCCGTAGACGTACGGGGAGCCGATCTTGGAGCGGGCGATATCGACGATCTGCTGGCCGGCGGACGGCGCCGGAGCGATGACAGCCGGAGCCTCGGCAGCCGCGGCCGCAACGGTCTGCGTGGAGGTCTCGACCGGGGCGGAGACGTAGCGGGTCTCAGCGTCCGCGAGGAAGGCGGAGAAGCCCGGGATGTTGGTGACGCCAGGGACAGCCTTCACTGCGGCGATCGCAGCGGCAACGTCGCCGCCCGATGCCTGGCCACCGAGGGAGGGGATCCACATCTCGATACCGGGGATGGCCGCGATGCCGGGCACGTTCTCAATACCCGGGACCTGGACGCTGACGGGGCTGTTGGGGACGCGAACCTCGGCCGCGTCTGCGGTGGCGGGTGCCAGAAGGGTTGCGCCCGTAACGAGGGCGGAAACGGCAGCAATGTTGCGCGCTGCGGACGAGTTCTGGCGAAGGTGCTGTGCCACGTGAATTACTCCATATCTTCTCTTGCCTACCGGGTTAGCTGACGGGTTGGACTTGAGAAAAGTCCTGCGCCGCTCCGTCTCCTACCTAACAAGTTGGGTGAAGATCCTTGCGCGCATTAACCCCAGGTGAGGCCCGCGGGCCCTGTGGTGGGTCCCCGGCTCCCCTACAACCGCAGGCGCCTTGTGCGCTGCCGTTGCCGAGGATTCGGCGTTATATGTTTGTTGTTGTCGTAACTTGCATCCAACGTTCGTTGCCGCAAAGTCTCGAGTAGGTTACGAAACCGCAACGGGGATTGTCCAATGCGACATCCGTTATCACGCCGTTATTTTCCGAGATCCGCGACATCGCTCGGCCCGGTGCGGTCAATTCAGAGCCGCGCCCGTTTCTACTAAAGTAGAAATTACTGCCCCTAGCAGGCTCTTCTCCCGTCTCAACCACCTCGGAAACCCGGCTCGGCGCCGTGCCCGGATTCTCTATAGTTCCTTTATGTGGCGTTCGTCACGTCCCCTTTGTTATCGGGTTGTAACAAATAATGGACCTCCCCTTCGGAAGGTCCATTCTTCGTACTTTTATCGAGCTCGGTGAAGCGACTACTTGTCGTCTCGCGGAGTCGCGTCGCGGTCGGACAGATGCTTCGTTTCCTCCAGAGCGCGCAGCGTCTCGATCTCGTCGTGATGGTTGCTCTCCGCCGCATCGCGGACACGCTCGGTGACATCGAGCTCTGCGGGGGAGAACGTACCGATCGTCTCGGAGTCTGCGTAGCCGAGCTGGTTCATCTGCTTCGGCACGCGGGCGCCTGCGTACTCGAGCGGCACCGGGTGACCATGCTCGTCGACCGGGCCGAGCGGCTGGTGGATCTCGACGAAGGCACCGTTCGGCAGCCTCTTGATGATGCCTGTCTCGATACCGTGCTCCAGCACCTCACGGTCGGAGCGCTGCAGACCGACACAGATGCGGTAGGTGATGAAGTACACCAGCGGCGGCAACACGATCAGGCCGATACGACCGAACCACGTCATCGCGTTCAGCGAGATCTCGAAGAAGTGCGCAACGTGGTCGTTACCACCGGAGATGGTCAGCAGCAGGAAGAAGGTTACAGCCATGACGCCGATCCCGGTACGCACCGGAACGTCGCGCGGGCGCTGCAGGAGGTTGTGGTGGGCGCGGTCGCCGGTCACAGCCTGCTCGATGAACGGGTAGGCGAAGAGGAGTGCCACCAGGATGCCACACATCAGCGCCACCCAGAACGCACCCGGGATGGTGTAGTTGCCCAAGTAGAGCTCCCACGCCGGCATGACACGCGCCGCGCCGTCCGTCCACAGCATGTAGACGTCAGGCTGGGAGCCAGCGGAAACCTGCGAGGGGTTGTAGGGGCCCAGGTTCCAGATCGCGTTGATGGTGGTCAGACCCGCCATGCCGGAGAGCACGGCGAAAACAACGAACATGAACCCGATGGCCTTGACGGCGAACACCGGCATGATGCGGATGCCCACGACGTTGTTCTCCGTGCGGCCCGGGCCAGGGAACTGAGTGTGCTTCTGGAACCACACGAGCAGCAGGTGAGCCGCGACGAGCGCGAGGATCAGGCCCGGCAGGATCAGAACGTGGAGGATGTAGAAGCGGTTCAGCATGAGGTCCGACGGGAAGTCGCCGCCGAAGATCGCCCAGTGCATCCAGGTACCGATGATCGGGATGCCCACGATGATGGCGGACATGATGCGCAGGCCCACGCCGGAGAGCAGGTCGTCCGGCAGGGAGTAGCCCATGAAGCCCTCGATCATGCCGACGAGGATCAGGGTGACGCCGATGATCCAGTTCGCTTCACGCGGGCGTCGGAACGCACCGGTGAAGAAGATGCGCAGCATGTGCGCGAACATGGACATCATGAACATCAGGGCGGCCCAGTGGTGCATCTGGCGGACGAAGAGGCCGCCGCGCACCTCGAACGAGATGTCCAGAGCAGTGGCGTAGGCGCGCGACATCTCGACACCATTGAGCGGCAGGTAGCCGCCGTCGTAGATGACCTTGGTAATCGACGGGTCGAAGAACAGGGCCAGGTAGATACCGGTCAGCAGCAGGATGATGAAGCTGTACAGCGCCATCTCGCCGAGCATGAACGACCAGTGGGTCGGGAAGACCTTGTTCAGCTGGGGTCGTAGGAAACCAGAGACTGTGTAGCGCGAATCAATATTGTCCGCGGCTTGTGCGAGTTTAGTGCTCATTAGGACTTACGCTCCCAGAATGCCGGGCCAACGGGCTCAATGAAGTTTCCGCTGGCAACGAGGTAACCTTCTTCGTCAACTGTCACAGGAAGCTGCGGCAGGGCACGCGCGGCCGGGCCGAAGATCGGCTTGCCGTAGTGCAGCGCATCAAACTGCGACTGGTGGCACGGGCACAGGATGCGGTTGGTTTGAGCCTCGTACAGAGACGTCGGGCAACCAATGTGCGTGCAGATCTTGGAGTAGGCGTAGTAGTCGCCGTAGTGGAACGTCTCCTGACCCTCGCGCTCGACGACGCGGTTGGCGTCCTCGGAGCGAAGGCGGATCAACATGACCGCGTTACGCGGACCGTGGATGGAGTGCATGTGGTTTTCGTACACATCGCGCTCCGGGTTGTAGGTAGCGCCGTCGTTGACGTCTTCCTCGTAGAGCGGGAAGACCGTCTCCATCGACGCGGCAGCCAGATCCTCCGGTCGCATGCGCACGAGGCGCGAGACACCAGCCGTGGTGTAGTGCTTGCCAGCCTGGCCCTCGTGCAGCTCGGCAATCGCACCAGTGTCGCGACCGAGGTAGATTTTCACGCCCTCCTCGAAATTGGTCCAGCCGTGGGTCCACAGGGTGCCATCGCCGTGGTAGTTGAGTTCGTGGCGCGGACGCCACGGGTTTTTGATCAGGCCACCCAGCGGGGCGATGATGACCAGGCCGGCCATCAGGCCAGCGCCGCCGAGGAGGCCCATCATCACTTTACGACGACCGAGGGTCGACGTCTCCCAGGCGTCGTTAAGCAATGCGGTGGTCGTGCGGCGGTCGAGCTCGCTGGAGCGGCCATCGTGACGGCGCTGCACCGAGATCTCCTCCGGCACGAACTTTTTGACGTATTGGATGATCGCGATGCCGAGAGCCCCCAGGCCGAGCATCGACGTCAGGCCGAGCAGCGGGGTGTAGAGGGTGTACATCCACAAGCCCTCGTCGCCGTGGAACTTCGGCTCCCACGGCCAGAACAGGTAGACGCCGAGGAACGCGATGCCCATCACGATCGAGATGGCCAGCCACACGTTGATACCGGTTGCAGCGGCCTTCTCGCGCGGATCGCCCTCGACCGGGAAGCGCTCCTTGCGGTAGGCAACGGTGACGTCGTCAAGCTCAGTTCCCAAAGCGGCGAGCTCGGCGTTGTTCATGCGGTCGAGTTCCGCGTCAGTGTAATTCTTCTTCACTTCATTGCTCATGAGCGCGATCCAATCCACATAGCAGCAGCGGCGACAAGAGTGACGCCGATGATCCACATAGCCATACCCTCAGACACCGGGCCGAGGCCGCCCAGGCCCCAGCCACCCGGGGACGGGGTCTCCTTGGTGGACTTAATGAAGGCGATGATGTCCTTCTTCTCGTCCGCCGTCAGCTGGCGGTCGGAGAACTTCGGCATGTTCTGCGGTCCGGTCAGCATCGCCTGGTAGATCTCCTGCTCGTTCGCCGGGTCCAGTGCAGGCGCGTACTTACCCGACGACAGCGCGCCGCCGCGGCCGGTGAAGTTATGGCAGGACGCGCAGTTAAGGCGGAAGAGCTCGCCACCGCGGGCGACGTCCTCGGCCTGAATCTGGCCGTCGAAGTTCCTGCCGCGCAGCTCATCCATCGCAATGGTGCCGTCTGGGTTTCTGACGAGCTCCGGGCCACCGCCGTTGGCCGCGACGTAGGCGGCCATGGCGAGTGCCTGCGACTCGCTGTAGCGCGGGCGCTTGCGCTCCGCCTGGGCGTCGTTCGACATCATGGGCATACGTCCAGAGTTGACCTGGAAGTAGACAGCGCCCTCTCCGGTGCCGATCAGGGACGGACCGCGGTCCTGAACGCCTTGGAGGTTAGCGCCGTGGCAGGTGATGCAGGCGACGTCGTAGAGGTCTTTGCCCTCCTGGATCAGCGCCTGGTCATCGCGCTGAGCCGTCGCCACCTGGGCGTTGGGGGTCAGAGCGGTGGCCAAGAAGCCAGCACCGGTGAGCCCGAGCGTTAAAGCTGCAGCGCCCGCGACAGTGCGCCGCGTCTTGCGGCGGCTCCGCGTCTTCTTTGGGGTGTTATCCATCGTGTTCCCTTAAGCGACTGTGAGTCTTATACGTGGCGTCTTCCCGCGAGGTCCGCGGGCAAGGCGCATTACTGAACGAGGTACAGGGTGACAAAGACGCCAATCCAGATGACGTCGACGAAGTGCCAGTAGTAGGACGTCGCCATCGCGGCGGTGGCCTGAGCCGGTGTGAACTTCGACTTGGCAACTCGCATCATCACCACAATGAAGGCGATGATGCCGGCCGTCACGTGGGCCATGTGGAAGCCGGTGATGATGTAGAACACCGAGCCGTACACGGAAGCCTGCGGGGTCACGCCGTGGCTGACCATCTCATACCACTCGAAAGCGACGAGACCGAGGAACACGACGCCGAGAGCGATGGTGATGCCAAACCACCTGCGCAGCCCGTAGACATCACCCCGCTCTGCGGCGAACACGCCCATCTGAGAGGTCACGGAGGACAGCACGAGAACGATGGTGATGATCAGGCCGAACATCACGTTCAGGTGCTCAGTCTGGTTCTCCCAGTCCCCGGCGGTCATGCCGTTTGCGCGCGACGTGAAGTACATCGCGAACAACCCAGCGAAGAACATCAACTCTTGGGCGAGGAACGCGATCGTTCCCACGCTGACCATGTTCGGCCGGTTCAGCACGGGGACACGATTCGGCGGTGTCGCCATCTCTTGGTTAGTAATTGCGGTCGTCACGCATGTGATTATCGCCCTTTTTCGCCTGAAAGTCACCTCGTATACCCCCGAAAAGCAACTGACAGAAAGGCTCCAACCTGCCCTTATTTTCACGCGACTTGTGCTAAGGAAAATTTCTTGTGCAAGGCGGGAACTTTCACACCCGTCTATCCGACTCGGATTACTGCAGGTCATCCCCTTAGGCGCGCACGTTGCTTATCGGCGCCCCCACTAACCGCCCCGACATTTCTCGCGCTTTCCCCCCTCCAGGTGGGCCCACCCTCCCCGGCTAGTGACAGTTCTCACATCTTGACCACCGTGCGCCGCGCGCTCCCCCAACTTTCGGTTGACCCCTTGGGTCTAGTGGCCTCGGTCGCCGCAATGCAAAACCCCCCTCACCTTTCGGTTTGGGGGGGTGTGTGCGGCGAGGCTAGTTAGTGCTTCTCGCGCGGGATTCCGTACTGCAGGTTGAGCTGCGTGGTGGTCCAAATCAACAGCACCGCACCGATGGCGACGAGCCACAGCTGCCAGAAGGCAATGCCGAGGCCAAGGAAGAAGATCGCGGCCGCCATCGCGAACGGCCAGATGGAGTTGGGCGAGAAGAAGCCGAGCACGCCGGCGCCGTCCTCGATCTCGGCTTCCTCCCAATCCTCCGGGACGATGTCCATGCGGCGCTCAGTGAAGTCGAGGTAGACGGCGAGCATGAAGGAGAGAGCGGTGGCGAGCACGAGGCCCACGCTGCCGACCCACTCGATTCCGAACAGGTACGCGTCATCGCCGACCCAGGTGGTAGCCAGGATGTAGAAGAGGGCAATCAGGGCAAGGAAGGTGCCCATTGCGTAGAAAACTTTGGATCCAGGTCCCATTGATCTTCGCTTTCTTAGACGTTCTGGTTAGGGTCGGTGTAATTCTGGCCGTCGCGGGTACCGGTGCGGTCAGAGTTGAACGGGCGGGTGGTCGTCGCGTACGGATCCTGCCCGATCGACTCAAGTGCCTGGGCGTTAGATGCGTCCGGGTTGTCGTTGCGGAACTGGATGTATGCGCGGAAGTCCTCCGGCGACACGGCGCGAACCTCGAAGTTCATCATGGCGTGGTAGGTACCGCACATCTCGGCACAGCGGCCAACGAAGGCTCCTTCGCGGTCGATGCGCTCAATCTGGAACGAACGCTGCTGCTGGTTCGACTCCGGGTGAGCGTAGACGTCGCGCTTGAACAGGAACTCCGGAACCCAGAATGCGTGGCTCACGTCGCCGGAGGCGAGGCGGAACTCGATCGGGGTTTCGGTCGGTAGCACGAGCACCGGGACCTCGTCGGTCGTGCCGGTGGTCTCAATGACGTTGTAGTTGAGGTAGGACATGTCGCCCGTGGAGGTGCCGTGGATCGGGTTGGCGTTCGGCAAGTCCTCTGCGTCGAACTTCGTATCCTCAGCCTGTGCTTGGCGGGCCTCGTCGACACCGTTGTAGAGCTGGCCCGTCGGGGAAAGGTCCGCGCCAATCTGGGAGTAGCCGAACTTCCAGTTCCACTGGAATGCGGTGACGTCGACGGTCACCTCGGGGTCCTTATCCAGGGCGACTGCCTTGGTCTGCGCCTGAACGGTGAAGAAGAACAGAACGAAGACGATGATGATCGGGAGGATCGTCAGGCCGAGCTCGAGCGGCACGTTGTACTGCAGCTGCTTCGGGAACTCGTCGTCAGTCTTCTTCGCCTGCGCCTTGGCGTTCCACTTGAAGATGGCGACGAGGAACAGCACCCACATGATGATGCCGATGGTCCAGGCGGCAACCCAGACCCACACCCAGAAGTTGTACATCTGGACACCCTCGGGGGTGATCGGGTCGGGCCAGCCCATGTCGAGCACGTTGGCCAGCGCTGCCGGCGGAGCTACCTCGCAACCAGCCAGAGCGAAGCTGCCGAGCAGGAGCGAGCCCGCGACTGCGACCTTTTTGGCCAAGCTGCGGTTCTTTTCCTTTTCCACGTGTGTCTGCCTTCCTGTCCACACTTCAACAATTGAACGCCCATGACTAGATAGCCCTATAGATACGGCTGAGCATTCCTACGCAATCAGAATAGATCATCGTGCCTTTTCTTTAAGAAAACACAGGCAAGCCCACAACTTTCGGGGGCGGCCCAGAATGTCGGAAGGAGGTCCGCACCATCTTTGCGCTGGTGGGACCCGTGATTTAGCGCGCTTCCTGCCACGCAAGACCGCCGGTGTAGTCCAATTCACAAAACCGCGGGGAACAATCAACCTAAAGTTGGCCCCCGTCCGGGGACGCGCCAAAGGATGAACCACGATTGCCGCCATCACCGGCCAGGTCGGTTCACACTGCGCGGCGGGGAAACTCTATTCTTGGGACGATGGCGTCGCTCAAGCGGCGCGACCTTATATATAGGAGGCATTGACGCATGTGCGGTCTCGTCGGTTTTCTCGCCGCGAACAATGACGCATCTCACTTCGTAGGGGCAGTGGAAAGGGCTTTGCCCTGCATGTACCACCGCGGTCCGGATGCCGCAGGTACGTGGAACGACGACGACGCGGTGTTCGGTTTCAACCGACTGGCGATCATCGACATTGAACACTCCGACCAGCCGTTGCGCTGGGGCCCCGCCGAAAACCCAGGCCGCTACGCGCTCGTGTTTAACGGTGAGATCTACAACTACCTCGAGCTGCGAGACGAGCTCGCGGCCGAGGGCTACACCTTCAACACCGAGGGCGACGGCGAGCCGATCGTGGTTGGCTTCCACCGCTGGGGCGCCGACGTGGTCAACCACCTGCGCGGCATGTTCGGCTTTGTCATCTGGGACACCGAGACGCGCACGATGTTCGCCGCGCGCGACCAGTTCGGCATCAAGCCGCTGTACTTCGCCTCCACCGACAAGGGCACCGTGTTCGCCTCCGAGAAGAAGTCCATCCTCGAGATGGCCAATGAGCTGGGCCTGGGGCTGGAGCTGGACCGCCGCGCGATCGTCCACTACACCGACCTGCAGTACGTGCCGGAGCCGGAGAGCCTGCACGCGCAGATCCGCCGCGTCGAATCCGGCAGCACCGTCACCATTCGCCCGGGCGGCACTGTCGACGCCAAGCGCTACTTCACCCCCGAGTTCAAGGCGTCGCCCGTGGCCAAGGGCAGTGAGCAATCGCTTTACGACGCCATCGCCCGCGCGTTGGAGGACAGCGTCGAAAAGCACATGCGAGCTGACGTGACCGTGGGCTCCTTCCTCTCGGGCGGGATCGACTCCACGGCGATCGCCGCGCTGGCCAAGCGGCACAACCCGAACCTGTTGACGTTCACGACCGGGTTCGAGCGGGAGGGCTACTCCGAGGTCGACGTCGCCGCTGAATCCGCTGCGGCGATCGGCGTCGAGCACATCGTGAAGATCGTCTCCCCCGAGGAGTACGCCGCGGCGATCCCGAAGATCATGTGGTACCTCGACGACCCGGTGGCCGACCCCTCGCTCGTGCCGCTGTACTTCGTGGCGCAAGAGGCGCGCAAGCACGTCAAGGTCGTGCTCTCCGGCGAGGGCGCCGACGAGCTGTTCGGCGGCTACACCATTTACAAGGAGCCGCTGTCGCTCGCGCCGTTTGAGAAGCTGCCCACTCCTCTTGCGCGCGGGCTCAACCGGCTCAGCCGCGTCCTGCCGGACGGCATGAAGGGAAAGAGCCTGCTCGAGCGCGGCACCACCCCTATGGAGGAGCGCTACTACGGCAACGCGCGGTCGTTTAACTTCGAGCAGCTCCAGCGCGTTCTGCCGTGGGCCAAGCGTGAGTGGGATCACCGCGAGGTCACCGCGCCGATCTACGCTGCCTCCCGCGAGATGGACCCGGTGGCGCGCATGCAGAACCTCGACCTGTTCACCTGGATGCGCGGCGACATCCTAGTCAAGGCCGACAAGATGAACATGGCGAACTCGCTGGAGCTGCGCGTGCCGTTTTTGGACAAGGAAGTGTTCAAGGTCGCCCAGACGATCCCGTTCGACCAGAAGATTGCCCACGGCACGACCAAGTACGCGCTGCGCAAGGCGATGGAGCAGATTGTTCCGGCACACGTGCTGCACCGCAAGAAGCTTGGCTTCCCGGTGCCGATGCGCCACTGGCTCGCCGGCGACGAGCTCTTCGGCTGGGCCCAGGACACCATCCGCGAGTCCGCGACCGACGACATCCTCAATAAGGCCGAGGTCTTGGAGATGCTCAAGGAGCACCGCGACGGGGTAGCCGACCACTCCCGGCGTCTGTGGACGGTGCTGGCGTTCATGGTCTGGCACGGCATCTTCATCGAGCACCGCATCGACCCGGACATCGAGCACAAGGACTACCCGGTCACGTTGTAGGTGAGTGCTGTGCTGGCGTCTTCATCGCTGAGGTATAGCTACTAGACCTCAACGCAGCGCGCTCCGAAAAACCCCAGTTCACGTGTGACGCATGTGGCACCAAACCCGCTGAGGTATAGCAGCTAGACCTCAGCGGCCCCCAACAACCCACAACCCCCAGCCTCAAACGCCCCCGCCCCCAAAAAACCGAGTGCCAGAAGTTCCCTCCCGCCTGCAACGTTTGTCTTTTCCCCAGGACACGCAACGGCCCGATGTAAAACTTGTCACACCAGCCCACGCGAAAAGACGCCCCGAGCGTTGCTGGGGGCGTCGAGAAGCGAGCACGACTTAGTTGAACGAGTCGCCGCAGGCGCAGGACCCGCCAGCGTTGGGGTTGTCGATGGTGAAGCCCTGCTGCTCGATGGTGTCGGCGAAGTCAATGGTCGCGCCCATCAGGTAGGGCACGCTCATCTTGTCTACGACGAGACGGACGCCGCCGATCTCGTCGGCCTTGTCGCCGTCGAGATCGCGGTCGTCGAAGTACAGCTGGTAGCGCAGGCCAGCGCAGCCGCCCGGCTGAACGGCAATGCGCAGCGCGAGGTCGTTGCGTCCTTCCTGGTCGAGGAGGGCCTTGGCCTTAGCCGCGGCAGCGTCGGTCAGCGTGACGCCGGTGGTGGAGGTGGGTGCAGTCATGTGATGCTCCTTGACAAACTGTGAAAGATCTTGCGAGCCAGCCTACCTACTGCCCGCTTCTTGGGGTACAACGCCAACGCGGCAAGCCATATTCCCGTAACGTCAGCGAGGCCTTGTAGCCTTAAGGGCGTGAAACTTCCGTGGCAGAAAACCGAGAACACCAAGGCGGCTGCCGGCTCCACCAAAATTGAGCTGCCGCAGTCCACTGCAGGCCCAAGCGAGCCTGTCGACGCCGCCACAACGCGGGAGGAAAAGAAGCTCCCCAAGGGCTACACCCCGCCGAAGGGCCGCCCGACCCCGAAGCGCATTGAGCAGGAGGTCAAGCGCGGTGTCGTGCGCGACCCCAACGCGCTGACGCCCGCGCAGCAGAACCAGCGCAACAAGGAACTGCGCAAGTCCATGTCCAAAGAGGAGTGGAAGGCCTACAAGAAGAAGCAGCGCGATGAGCGCCGCGCCTCCAACCGCGAGATGCAGGCCCGGATGGACCAGGGCGACGAGCGCTACCTGATGGACCGCGATAAGGGCGAGGTGCGCCGCTACGTGCGCGATTGGATCGATTCGCGCTACTTCATCAACAACTGGGTCATGCCCATCGCGCTGGTGATCCTGGTACTAACGTTCCTGGTGTCGTTTGCCAGCCCGCAGGTGGCCAACATCATTACGTTTATCTCCATGGCGTTTATGCTGACGATTATCGCCGAGGGCTTCATCATCGGCCGATCCGCGAACAAGGCCGTGCGCGCCAAGTTCCCCGACACGGATGAAACCGGCTTCCCGCTAGGCATGTACGCCTTCTCTCGCGCCACCCAGCCGCGCAAGTGGCGCACGCCGAAGCCGCAGGTCGCAGCCGGATCGAAGGTTCAGTAGTGTTCGCCGCGGTGGATGTACCCGACGAGGCCGCAGCGGCCCGCGTGCTCGAAGGCCTTTCCGTCTCCGTGCGGGGGCGTTCCCTAGGCCGCCTGGGAGAGATCGCCGCCTGGGTCGCGTCCGTGACCTCGTCTGCTACCCCGGAACCGTTCGACCGGGCGCGCGCGATCATAGTCGCGGGTAACCACGCCGTGGCGCAGCGCGGCATTTCGGCGCTGCTGCCGGAGGCAACGGCCGTACAGGTCGAGGAGATCCGCACCGGCGGCGGCCCCGCCAACACCGCGGCGCGCATGGCCAACTGCACGCTGCGGCTTGTCGACGACTTCGCCGACGCCCCGCACGGCTCCATCGACGTCGAGGACGCGATAAGCCAGGACGTCTTCAACCAGGCGCTGGCCTTAGGCACCCAGATCGCCGACAACGAGGTCGACGCCGGCACGGACCTGATCATCCCCGGCGACCTCGGCGTGGGTAACACCACGGTCGCCGCGGCGGTGTTCGGCGCACTCACCCGCAC
Source organism: Corynebacterium sanguinis (assembly GCF_007641235.1). Taxonomy (NCBI): domain Bacteria; kingdom Bacillati; phylum Actinomycetota; class Actinomycetes; order Mycobacteriales; family Corynebacteriaceae; genus Corynebacterium; species Corynebacterium sanguinis. Next base: position 1,524,036 of record NZ_CP038157.1, on the reverse strand, counting down.
GGAGCCCGCTGTGGCAATCGGGCGCGGCAGCGGCATCAACGACGAGGTGTGGAAGGTCAAGGTCGTCGCCGTGCGCGACGCCATGTTCCGCGTCCGCGGGTTCCGCGACGACGTCCCCGCGGTGCTGCGCTCAATATCGGGGCCGGACTTCGTCACGCTCGTCGCGTTGATCGCCCAGGCCGCGGTTCGCCGCACGCCCGTGCTTATCGACGGCGCGTACGTCGCCGTCGCCGCCTTCGTCGCAGAAAAACTCGCCCCGGGCACCAAGCGGTGGCTGATCGCCGGGCAGCTCAGCCCAGAGCCCTGCCACGCGGTATGCGTCCAGGCGCTCGAGCTCACCCCGGTGCTGGCGCTCGACATGTCCACCGGCCAGGCCGCCGGCGCGATGCTCGCCCTGCCCGTTATCAACGCGGCCGCCGAGCTCGCTGGTGAGGAGCTCGGCGGCCAGGAGGGCTAAGGCAGCTACGCGGTGGCGGGCGCCTCGACGAGCACATGGTTCCACCCGTGGGTGTCCTCGACCTCGCCTTCCTGGATGGCGCGCAGCTGCTTGCGCAGCTTCATGCTCACATCGCCCGCCTCGTTGCCGCCGATGGTGAACTCGCCGGAGTTGGACAACACCTTGCCCACAGGCGTGATCACGGCCGCGGTGCCGCAAGCCAGCGTCTCGGTGATCTCGCCGGAGGCGACACCGTCGCGCCACTGATCGACAGTGATGCGACGCTCCTCGGTGCCGTAGCCGAGGTCCTTTGCCACCTGCAGGATGGAGTCGCGGGTGATACCCGGCAACAGCGAGCCAGACAGCGACGGGGTGACGATGGTGACGCCCTCGGCAGAGTCCTCGGACCCGTAGACGAACATCAGGTTCATGCCGCCCATCTCTTCGATGTAGGAGCGCTCGATGGCGTCGAGCCACACGACCTGGTCGCAGCCCTTCTGCTCCGCCTGGGCCTGCGCGAGCAGGGACGCGGCGTAGTTGCCGGCGAACTTCGCGTCGCCGGTGCCGCCCGGCGCGGCGCGCACGTAGTCCTCGGAGATCCACACCGACACCGGCTTCACGCCGCCGCGGAAGTACGCGCCAACCGGCGAGGCAATGACGTAGAAGGTGTAGGACGAGGACGGCTTGACACCAAGGGATGCCTCGTTAGCGATCATGAACGGGCGCAGGTACAGAGACGATTCCCCGCCGGCTTCGGGGACCCACGCTTCGTCGATGGTGACGAGCTGACGCAGCGACTCCAGAAACAGCTCGTCGGGAAGCTCCGGCATGGCGAGTCGGCGCGCGGACGAGCGCATGCGCGCGGCGTTCTGCTCGGGGCGGAACGTAGTGATCCCACCGCCGCGGTTACGATACGCCTTCAAGCCCTCGAAGATCGCCTGGCCGTAGTGCAGCACGCTCGCCGCGGGGTCGAGCGAGATCGGCCCGTAGCGGCGGACCTGCGGATCGTGCCAACCGCGTTCCCTGCTCCAATCAATGGAGACCATGTGGTCGGTGAATACCTGCCCGAACTTCGGCTCCCGCAAAACCTCGGCGCGCTCGGCGTCCGGAGTTGGGTTGGGGTTGTTCGTGACAGTGAATTCAGTGGAGTTCAGGGTGGTCATGCGAACATACTCTACTCCTTTGACACGGTACGGTTGATTAGAAATAAACTTTCCGATTTCCCCAGGAAGAAAGGATTGGTTGTAAATGACGTTCGAGGTTTCGCTGCCGGCACGCGGCACCACCGTTGAGCTGGAATTCGCCACGGAGGTTCCGGCTGATCCGGGTGTTGCGCTCGTGCCCGTATCCACTAGCGACGGTCTGGAGCTGCCGGTCACGGCGCTCGCCGCCCAGGGACTGCTGGAGAGCCTCGAGGCCGTCGGCGCGCGAGGCAAGCAGGGCGAAGTGAGCCGCTTGCTTATCGACGACCACCTGACGCTGTCCTTCGGCCTCGGCGACTCCGATGAGATCGACGAAGACGCCGTGCGCCGCGCCGCCGGCGCTCTCGCACGCAACCTCACCGGCGTCGAGCGCGCCACGATCACCACCGAGCTGGGCATCCGCCCCATCGTCGAGGGGCTCCTACTCGGCGGCTACAGCTACACGGGGCTGAAGGCCCAGCCGGAGGAGGAGACCGCGCCGACGCGCATCACCGTCGTCGGTAGCGACTCCGCCGAGTCCCGCGCGGAGTTCGACCGCGCCCTCATCATCGCCGAATCCGCGCTGCTCGCCCGCGACTTGGTCAACACCCCCGGCAACTTCCTCTACCCGGAGACCTACGCGCGCATCATGGAGGAAGTCGCCGGCCAGTGCGGGCTTGACGTGGAGGTCTACGACGAGGAGTACCTCGCGGCCAACGGGTTCGGCGGCATCGTCGCCGTGGGCCAGGGCTCCGCGCGCCCGCCGCGGCTCGTTCATCTGGTGTGGGACGGCACCGAGGGGGCGTCGTCACGCGCGATTGCTCTGGTGGGCAAGGGCATCACGTTCGATACTGGCGGGATTTCGCTGAAGCCCGCGCCGCAGATGGAGGACATGATTTCCGACATGGGCGGCTCGGCCGCTCAGCTGGCCTCCATCGCCGCCGCCGCGCGCCTCGGCGTCAACGCGCGCATCGAAGCATGGCTGCCGCTGGCGGAGAACATGCCCTCGGGCAGCGCCACGCGCCCCGGTGACGTGATCACCCACTACGGTGGGCTGACCAGCGAGGTTCTCAACACCGATGCCGAGGGGCGCCTCGTGCTTGCCGACGCCCTCGCCCGCGCTTCCGAAGATGCCCCCGACTACCTTATCGAGGTCGCCACGCTGACCGGCGCGCAAATGGTGGCGCTGGGCACCCGCACCACCGCGGTCATGGGCAGCGACGAATTCCGCGACCGCGTCGCCGAGATCGGCCGCGAAGTCGGCGAGAACGCCTGGGCCATGCCGCTGCTAGTGGAGCAGGAGGGGGAGCTGCGCTCCCCGATCGCCGATATGCGCAACGTGCACAATTCCCGCAACGGCGGCATGCTCTACGCTGGGCTCTACCTGTCCCGATTCATCCACGATGACACGCAGTGGGTGCACATGGACATCGCCGGGCCGTCCTGGAACACCGGGAGTGTGCACGGCTACACGCCGAAGCGCGCCACGGGCACGCCGGTGCGCACCATCGTGGAGGCGCTGAGCGAGCTGGCTGGCAAGTAGTTAGCTGAAAGGGTCTTCGCCGCGCTCGAACTTCGCGCGGCGTTGCCTTTGCTCGGCGCGCCGGCGCAGGATGCGCTCCTGCTCCATCTTCTTGCGCATGCGCTCCGGGTAGCCCGTCTCCTCGACGTCGTAAAGCGTGATGCCCAGAAGCTTGGCTACGGCGTCGATGCCTTTCGGGCCGCCGATGCGGCGGCGGGTGAAGTTGCCGGCTTCGTCGACAAGCACGACGGACATTTCGTTGACCACGGTCTCCGGCTCTACGAAACCCTCGACGTAGGCGCGACCCGCGACCCACTGGCGCAGGTACTGCGCGTCGTCCGGGCGGATCGTCTCCCCGGGAGCGCGCGGGGGCTTGAGCGGCGAGGAGGATTTCCGCTTGCCGAATAGGTTGAACACGCAACTCATCATACGACCCCCCGTGACCAACAGCACACCCGGGAAACGGGTACTCTAAAGCCTTGAAGATGACGTCGTAAATTACCTGCGAGGAGACAGAAACCATGGCGCACTCAGTAGAGATGCCCGAGCTGGGCGAATCGGTAACCGAAGGCACAATCACCACGTGGCTGAAGGAGGTCGGCGACACCGTTGACGTCGACGAGCCGCTGCTCGAGGTCTCCACGGACAAGGTCGACACCGAAATCCCGTCACCCGTCGCAGGTGTGATCCTTGAGATCAAGGCGCAGGAAGACGACACCGTCGAGGTCGGCGAGACCATCGCAATAATTGGTGAAGAGGGCGAGGCGCCGTCTGGCGATTCCGCCGACGATTCTGACGAGTCCGAGGCTCCTGCCCAGGAGGAAGAAAAGGAAGAGCAGGCTCCGGCCAAGAAGGCCGACAAGCCCGCATCCGGTTCCGCCACCGACGTCGAGATGCCGGAGCTGGGCGAGTCCGTCACCGAGGGCACCATCACCACCTGGCTGAAGCAGGTCGGCGACATCGTCGAGGTCGACGAGCCACTGCTCGAGGTCTCCACCGACAAGGTTGACACCGAGATCCCCTCGCCGGTTTCGGGCACACTCGTTGAGATCCTCGCTGAGGAAGACGACACCGTCGAGGTCGGCGCCGTCATCGCCCGCGTCGGCGACGCAGATGCCGGTGCCTCCGCAGCATCCGACGAGCCCGAGCAGACCAACCGCGGTGAGGACAACGTCGCAGACGCCGACGAAGAGGTCACCGAGGACAACTCCGCCGCAGGTGAGGGCACCAACCCGGAGGACGCGCCGAAGAAGGACGAGAAGAACTCCTCCGCAACCAACCTGAAGGGCTCCGGCGAGTCCACCAAGGTCGAGATGCCCGAGCTCGGCGAGTCCGTCACTGAGGGCACCATCACCACTTGGCTGAAGCAGGTCGGTGACATCGTCGAGGTCGACGAGCCGCTGCTCGAGGTTTCCACCGACAAGGTTGACACCGAGATTCCCTCCCCTGTCGAGGGCACCATCCTGGAGATCCTCGCCAAGGAGGACGACACCGTCGAGGTCGGCGAGACAATCGCCATTATCGGCGACGCGGAAGCCGCCGCGGGCGACTCCAGCGAGGACACCCCAGAGTCCGAGGCTGCGGCTGAGGAGCCTGCCGAGGAAGATGAGAAGGAAGAGCCCAAGCAGGACGACAAGGCCGCTGCTGGTTCCGCCGCCAACGAGCGCTCTGAGCAGGACGCCAAGAAGGACAGCGCCGACGAGGAGGCCACCAACGCGTCTGCCGCGTCGACGAAGCTGGACAACCGCGGCGACAAGGTTCCGTATGTCACCCCGCTGGTGCGCAAGCTCGCCGACAAGCACGGCATCGACCTGAACTCGATCGAGGGCACCGGCGTGGGCGGGCGCATCCGCAAGCAGGACGTCCTCGCCGCCGCTGAGGCCGCGAGCGGCGCCTCGAGCGACTCCTCCAGCGAGGCGGCCGCCGATAAGGCGCCGGCTTCCAAGGACCCGCGCTCGAACTGGTCCACCGCTGGTGTCGACTCCTCCAAGCAGGAGCTCATTGGCACCACGCAGAAGGTCTCGCGTATCCGCCAGATCACGGCGACGAAGATGGTCGAGTCGCTGCAGACCACCGCGCAGCTCACCCACGTCCAGGAAGTCGACGTCACCGCTGTCGCTGCCCTGCGCAAGAAGGTGAAGCCGAAGTTCGTGGAGAAGTACGGCGTCAATATCACCTACCTGGCGTTCTTCGTCAAAGCTGCCGCCGAGGCCCTGGTCTCCCACCCCAACGTCAACGCGTCCTACAACGCCGAGGCCAAGGAGATCACCTACCACGCGGACGTCAACATCGGTATCGCCGTGGACACCCCGCAGGGGCTGCTCGTGCCGGTGCTGAAGAACGTCGAGAAGATGAACCTGGCCGACATCGCCAAGGGCATCGCCGATCTGGCTGAGCGCGCGCGCAACAAGAAGCTGCGCCCGGATGACCTCTCCGGTGCAACGTTTACGGTGACCAACATCGGCTCGTCCGGCGCGATGCTAGACACGCCGATCCTCACCCCGCCGCAGGCCGGAATCTTGGGCACCGCCGCGATTGAGAAGCGCCCGGTTGTTGTCACCGACAACGGCGTGGACGCTATCGCGATCCGTCAGATGACCTACCTGCCGTTCACCTACGACCACCAGCTTGTCGACGGCGCCGACGCCGGACGCTTCGTCACCACGATCCGCGACCGCATCGAAACCGCCGCGTTCGAAGACGATCTGGGGCTCTAAGCTCAACCCCGCGTCACCTTGGCCTCCCCGGTTTTCACACCGGGGAGGCCATTGTTTTCCCAGTACAGAGGCCTAGGTGTGGCTTATGCCACCAACCGCACGCGACTGTGTCGGAGGACTCGTTAAACTGTTGGTAACACTGCACCCCCGATTCAAGGAGAACGCGTTGGATTTCATTTCCCGTCACATCGGGCCCGACCAAGCTGAAGAGCAGGAGATGCTCGCAGCCTTGGGATACGACAGCGTCGAAGCTCTCGTTGACACGGCCATGCCGCCCGGCATCAAGGCGAGAAAAGAGATCACCCTTCCGCCGGCGTTGAGTGAGCAGCAGGCGCAGACCCGCCTGCGTGAACTGGCCGACAAAAACGTCGTTCTCAAGGCCTTCTACGGCCAGGGGTTCTCCTCCACCCTGACCCCGCCGGTGATCCGCCGCGGTGTCGTGGAGGACGCCGGCTGGTACACCGCCTACACCCCCTACCAGCCCGAGATTTCCCAGGGACGCCTCGAGGCGCTGCTGAACTTCCAGACCATGGTGCAAGACCTCACCGGCCTGCCCGTGTCTAACGCCTCGCTTCTCGACGAAGCCTCCGCCGCCGGCGAGGCCATCGGCCTGATGTCGCGCGCGGTGAAGAAGGGCCGCCGAGTGCTTCTCGACGCCCGCCTGCACCCGCAGGTCATCGCCGTCGCCTCCGAGCGCGCCCGAGCCATCGACCTCGAAGTCGAGGTCGCTGACCTTTCCCAGGGCATCGTCGGCGAGGATCTCGTTGGCGTCGTGCTAGCCTACCCGGGCACCGAGGGCGACATCCTCGACCCGCGCCCGATCATCGAGGCCATCCACGAGCGCGGTGGCCTCGCCGCCGTCGACGCCGACATCCTCGCGCTCACGCTTCTCGAGTCCCCGGGCAAGCTCGGCGCCGACATCGCCATCGGCACCACCCAGCGCTTCGGCGTGCCGCTGTTCTACGGCGGCCCGCACGCCGCGTACATGGCGGTGTCCGACAAGCTCAAGCGCCAGATGCCTGGCCGCCTCGTAGGCGTGTCCGTCGACGCTGAGGGCTATCCGGCTTACCGCCTGGCGCTGCAGACACGCGAGCAGCACATTCGCCGCGAGCGCGCGACGTCCAACATCTGCACCGCCCAGGCCCTGCTCGCGGTGACGGCGTCGATGTACGCCGTCTACCACGGGCCCCAGGGGCTCACCGAGATCGCTAAGGCCGTTCATGACCGGGCTGCGAGCTTTGCGGCGTCGATTAGCGAAGGCACCGTGCGCCACGCGCACTTCTTCGACACCGTCGCCGTGGACGTGCCTGGCCGGGCCGCGGAAATCAAGCAGTCGCTGGCCGACAAGGGCTACCTCGTGCGCACCATCGGCGCCGACACCGTCGTGGTCAGCTTCGGCGAGGACACCGAGGACGAGGACCTGCGTGTGCTCGTCGAGGCGTTCGGCGGCACCGTTACCGTCGGCGACAGCACGTTGCCGGAGGAGCTCGCACGCACCACCGACTTCCTGACGCACGAGACGTTCAACGCCATCCACTCCGAGACCCAGATGATGCGCTACATCCGCACCCTGGGCGATAAGGATCTTGCGCTGGATCGCACCATGATCCCGCTGGGGTCGTGCACGATGAAGCTCAATCCCACCGCGGGCCTGGAGTCCATCACTTGGCCGGGTTTCGCCAACGTGCACCCGTTCACCCCCGACGAGTACACCGAGGGCTGGCGCGAGCTGATCACCGAGCTGTCCGACTGGCTCGTTGAACTCACCGGCTACGCGGCCGTGAGTGTCCAGCCGAACTCCGGCGCCACGGGCGAACTGGCCGGCCTGTTGGCCATCCGCCGCTACCACGTCGCCAACGGCGATTCCGAACGCGACATCTGCCTCATCCCGGCCTCCGCGCACGGCACGAACGCCGCCTCGGCGACGCTGGCCAACCTGCGCGTCGCCGTCATTAAGACTGCCGCCGACGGCTCCATCGACATCGCGGATCTCGACGCCAAGCTGGAGCAGCACGCCGGACGCGTCGCGGCGATCATGCTGACCTACCCCTCGACGCACGGCGTGTACGAAGACACGGTCCAGACCGTCGCCGACAAGGTCCACGCCGCCGGCGGGCAGGTCTACATCGACGGCGCCAACATGAACGCCCTGACCGGCATCGGCCGCCCGGGGGACTTCGGCGGCGATGTCAGCCACCTGAATCTGCACAAGACGTTCACCATCCCGCACGGTGGCGGCGGCCCGGGCGTCGGCCCGATCGGCGTGGCGGAGCACCTCGTGCCCTTCCTGCCGGCCGACCCCCAGGTCTCCCGCGAGCACGCATCCACCGACGTGCCGGAAGGCGCGGGAGTGCCGATCTCGTCGACCACCTACGGCTCGGCCGGCGTTTTGCCGATCTCGTGGGCGTATATCGCTATGTCGGGCGCCGAGGGGCTGAAGAAGGCCACCCAGAACGCAGTCTTGGCGGCGAACTACCTCGTCAACGAGCTCAAAGACTCCTACCCGATCCTCTACACCGGCAACGCCGGACTGGTCGGCCATGAGTGCATCCTCGACCTCAACGGCATCGCCGCCGAATCCGGCGTCACCGCCACCGACGTGGCCAAGCGCCTGGTGGACTACGGCTTCCACGCCCCGACCCTGGCCTTCCCCGTGGCGGGAACGCTCATGGTCGAACCCACCGAGTCCGAGGACCTCGCCGAGCTGAAACGCTTCATCGAAGCGATGCGCAGCATCCGCGCCGAGATCCAGGAGATCGTCGACGGCACCATCGAGTACGAGAAGTCCGTCGTGCACAACTCCCCGTACACCGCCTATAGCGTCGCGCGCAGCGAGTGGCCGTACGAGTTCTCGCGCGAGCAGGCGGCCTACCCTGTGCCGAACCTGATCCACAACAAGTACTTCCCGCCGGTGCGCCGCATCGACGAGGCCTACGGCGACCGCAACCTGCAGTGCGCCTGCCCGCCGCCCGAGGCCTTCGACATCGAGCCCGATGCCGTCGAAGAGGTCGACGTGGTAGTCACCGAAGAAAACTCCAAGTAGGAAAGGCTTATACCATGCCAGAATCACCCCTGAAAAGCACGCACGAGGCGCTCAACGCCTCCTTCACGGACTTCGGCGGCTGGACCATGCCGCTAAAATACGGCAGTGAGCTCGAGGAGCACCGCGCGGTGCGTTCCGACGTCGGCATCTTCGACCTGTCCCACATGGGCGAGATCGACGTCATCGGCCCTGACGCTGGCGCATTTTTGGACTACGCGCTGATTTCCTCCCTGTCCAACCTGAAGGTGGGCAAGGCGAAGTACTCCATGATCGTCGCCGAGGACGGCGGCATCCTGGATGACCTAATTAGCTACAAGCTCGCCGAGGACCGCTACCTAGTGGTGCCCAACGCGGCCAACACGGATGCCGTCTGGCTGGCGTTTCAGTCGCGCGTCGGCGACTTCGATGTCGAGCTGACCAACCGCAGCGAGGAGATCGCCCTCATCGCCGTCCAGGGCCCGCGCGCGCTCGAGGTGCTCGAGCCGCTTGTCGACGGCGCCCCTGGCGACCTGCCCTACTACTCCGCCGGCGAAATGAAGCTCGGCGAGGGCGCTGACACCATCGACGTCATCGTCGCCCGCACCGGCTACACCGGCGAGGACGGCTTCGAGATCTACTCCAGCTTCGACAACGCGCCCTCTGTGTGGGAGGCCGTTATCGGCCACGGCACCCCGTGCGGCCTCGCCGCGCGCGACTCGCTGCGCCTGGAGGCCTCCATGCCGCTCTACGGCCACGAGCTGACCGCGGACATCACCCCGGTGGAGGCGGGCATGGGCCGCGCCTTCGCAAAGAAGGAGGCCGACTTCGTGGGCAAGGAGGCCCTGACCGGCCGCGAGCCCTCCGTGGTCATCGCGGGTTTGACCTCGCAGGATCGCCGCGCCGCGCGCGAGGGCGCCGAGGTATACATCGGCGACGAGAAGATCGGCGTGGTCACCTCCGGCCAGCCGTCGCCGACGCTGGGCTACCCGGTCGCGCTCGCCCACCTCGACCCGCAGCGCGCAGAAATTGGCACCGACGTCGAAATTGACATCCGCGGGCGCCGTTACCCGTTTACTATCGTTGAGACACCGTTCTACTCCCGAAAGGACTCCTAAGCTCATGGCACACTCCCTGCCCCAAGAATTCTCCTACTCCGAAGACCACGAGTGGATCAACGCTCCGCAGGACGTTGCCGAGGGCACCGTCGTGCGCGTCGGCATCACCTCGGTGGCCACCGACCGCCTCGGCGAGATCGTCTTCGCTGACCTGCCCCAGGTGGGCGACGAGGTCACCGCGGGCGAGACCTGCGGCGAGGTCGAGTCCACCAAGTCCGTCTCCGACCTCTACTCCCCCGTCAGCGGCACCGTCGCCGCCGTCAACGAGGAGATCGACGGCAACTTCGAGATCATCAACAAGGACCCGTTCGGCGAGGGGTGGCTCTTCGAGGTCACCATCTCGGCCGCCGGCCCGCTGATGACCGCCGACGAGTACGCCTCTTCCAACGGCGTCTAAAACGCGACTAAAGTGTGGAGCATGAGTGCTCCGCGCGAACCCTTCTTTCCCGCCAACGAGCCCATCCGATCTTCTGGTGGGCCTTTGGACGTGCGCCACCTCGGCCTGATCGACTACACCAACGCCTGGGAACTCCAGGCCGATCTTGCGGCCCAGCGCGCCAAGGACGACATCGGCGACACCGTCTTGGTCCTGGAACACCCGTACACCTACACCGCGGGCAAGCGCACGCAGCCTGCGGACATGCCCGACGATGACGCCCCGGTGGTGCAGGTCGACCGCGGCGGGCGCATCACGTGGCACGGTGAGGGCCAGCTTGTGGTCTACCCCATCGTCAAGCTCGCCGACCCGGTCGACGTCGTCGACTACGTGCGCCGGCTCGAAGAGGCCATCATCCACGCCGTGCGCGAAGCGGGAGTGACCACCGCTGGGCGTATCGACGGCCGCTCCGGCGTCTGGGTCCCCCACAGCACCCGCGCTGCCAACCCGGAAGCGCCGACGCGCGACCGCAAGATCGCCGCTCTCGGCATCCGCGTCACCCGCGGGGTGACCATGCACGGGCTGTCTCTCAACTGCAACAACACTCTCGACGCCTACCGCCACATCGTCGCCTGCGGCATCAACGACGCCGACGTGACCACCCTGAGCCTCGAACTCGGCCGCGATGTCACCACCGACGAGTTGAGCACCCCGCTTCTCGACGCCCTCGACCGCGCCCTGTCCGGCGAGCTCGCGGTGGAGAACCACACGTTCGCTTCCGCCCCCGACCCGTCGAAAGGATTAACCCGCATTCTCTAGTGGCTTGACATACGGGATACCCTTAAGGGGTGACTGTTGCACCTGAAGGCCGTAAGCTGCTGCGCGTCGAGAAGCGAAACGCGCAGACCCCAATCGAGGCGAAGCCGCGGTGGATCCGCAACGCCGTGAAAACTGGCCCTGAGTACGAGGACATGAAGAAGAAGGTGGCGGGAGCGTCCCTTCACACGGTGTGCCAAGAGGCGGGTTGCCCCAACATCCACGAATGTTGGGAATCGCGCGAGGCAACCTTCCTCATCGGTGGGGCGAACTGCTCGCGCCGCTGCGACTTCTGCCAGATCAACTCCGCGAAGCCGGACCCGCTTGACCGCGGTGAGCCACTGCGCGTCGCGGAGTCGGTCCGCGAAATGAACCTCAACTACTCCACCATTACGGGCGTGACCCGCGACGATCTCGAGGACGAGGGCGCCTGGCTCTACGCCGAGGTCGTGCGCAAGATCCACGAGCTCAACCCGCACACCGGCGTGGAGAACCTCACCCCCGACTTCTCGGGCAAACCCGACCTGCTGCAGGAGGTCTTCGAGGCCCGTCCTGAGGTGTTCGCGCACAACATCGAGACCGTGCCGCGCATCTTCCGCCGCATCCGCCCCGCGTTCCGCTACGACCGCTCCCTCGACGTGATCCGCCAGGCACGCGACTTCGGGCTCATCACCAAGTCCAACCTGATCCTGGGTATGGGAGAGACCCGCGAGGAGGTCATGGAGGCGCTCCACGACCTTGTCGACGCCGGCACCGACATCATCACGATCACCCAGTACCTACGCCCGGGCCCGCAATTCCACCCTATTGAGCGCTGGGTGAAGCCGGAGGAGTTCATCGAGTACCGCGACGCGGCCTACGAGATGGGCTTCGGGGCCGTCATGTCTGGTCCCCTGGTGCGTTCGTCGTACCGCGCGGGCAAGCTCTACGTCGAGGCGATGAAGCACCGCGAGCGCGAGCTGCCGGTGAACCTGCGCCACTTGGCGGAAACCTCGCAGGGCGATACCGCCCAGGAGGCGTCGACGCTGTTGAGCAAGTACGGCCCGTCGAAGGACACCCCCGTGGTGACCCGCTAGAACCCAGTAGACGCAACGAAAGCGCCGCGGTCCTAACCCCCATCTAGGGGAAGGGCCGCGGCGCTTTAGCGTGCGCGCTGGGGCGCTAGCTGAGGTCGGTGCCGCCGTTGGACATCATCGGGCGGTCGAGGACGACCTGCGGGATCTTGAAGGCATCCACAAGTACCTCGGACCACGGGGCAAGGGAGTCAACGAGGTCGTTGACAGCGGCCTTTGCAGCCTTGACGCGGCCGCTCGGCAGCACACCGTGCTCCTGGTACCAATCGGCCTTCTCAACGATGGTGTTGAGCACGAACAGGTGGCGCAGCTGCTCGTAGACGGAGCGTGCGGAGGAGTTCTCCGGAAGCGCCTCCTCGGCCTCAATCATCGCCTGCACCAGCATGCGGTCGCCATATGCGACGGCAGCCTCGAGCAGGTGGTCCTGGGCGCGGTTGATGACCTCAGCGGCCTCCTTGCGCTCCATCTTGCGGGCGACCTGCACGCGGCGCACCAGGGAGTTGAGCACGTGCTCCTCGCGGGCCTGGACGATGCGCAGCTGGGTGTCGGCGTCGAAAAGCGAGCCGGTGCCGGTAACGCGGTCGGACAGGGACTGAACGCTGGCGGCGATGCCGGAGCGGCGGGTCAGGATGTCGCCGATGTTGGAGACGACGAACTTGGCCATGCCGAACGGGGACATCTCGGAAACTTCCCAGCCGTAGGCGGTCAGGAGGTTCTTGCCCACGAGCTGGCGCAGAATGGTGTCGTCACCCTCGAAGGTGGTGAAGATGTCCACGTCAGCGCGGAAGGTCGTCAGCAGGTTCTCGGACATGTAGCCAGCACCACCGCAGGCCTCGCGGCACTCCTGGAGCGTCGCGTTGGCGTGGGTTGCGGCGGTGGCCTTAAAGATGGCCGCCAGGGACTCCATCTCGCGGCCCGCGCGGTCCTGCTCGCGGGTCGGGTTAGCCGGATCCCAGTCACCGGCCATGATGGCGTCGGTCTGCTCCTGGAAGCGATCCAGCAGCTTGTTCTGGAACATGGCCAGCGCGTAGGACTTCGCCAGCGGGATCAGCAGGCGGCGACGGTGCACGCGGTAGTCGATCAGACGGGACTCCTCGCCGACCTCGCCCGCCTCGAACTGGCGGCGGATGTTGGCGTACTTCACGGCGATGGCCAGGCCCGCGCGGGTTGCGCCGGCAGCGGATGCGCCGACACCAAGACGGCCGCGCACGAGGGTGGCGAGCATGGTGAAGAAGCGGCGGTTCTTCGACTCGATCGAGGAGGTGTAGGTGCCGTCCTCGGCGACGTCGGCAAACTTATTCAGGAGGTGCTCGCGCGGGATGCGCACGTTGTTGAATACGAGCATGCCGTTGTCAACGCCGAGCAGGCCGCCCTTGTGGCCGTGGTCGGAGGTGGTCACGCCCTCGGCGTCGGTGCCGTCCTCCTCGCGGATGCGCACGATGAAGCAGTGCACGCCCTTGGACTCCTCAGAGTCCGGGGTGATCAGCTGGGCGAACACGGCGGCCCAGCGGCCGTCACGGGCAGCGTTACCGATGTAAGCCTTCTTTGCGCCCGGGGTCGGAGTGTTGATCACAAACTCCTGAGTCTCCGGGTCGTAGGTGGCGGTGGTCTCGATCTCCTGGACGTTGGAGCCGTGGCCCATCTCGGTCATGGCGAAGCAGCCGAGCATGGACAGGTCCATCGCTCCTTGGGCGAACTTCACGTGGCGCTCGGTGCCGAGGGCGTCAATCGCGCCGCCCCACAGGCCGAACTGGACGCCGGACTTGACGCAGGCCGAGTTGTTGATCTGAGCGATCAGCTCGAGCGAGGACACGCCCGCCGCGACCTGCCCTTCGCCGCCGTTGAGCGGGGAGAAGGAAGGCTGGATACGGCCACTGGAGGCGACCTTCTTGACGTTCTCCAGGTTGTTGGCGCGGATCTCGTCGAGGGTGCCGTCGAGCTTCGGCAGGATCTCCGGGTCATTCAGCAGCGGGCGCAGCGAATCCTTGCGCTCCTTGTACTTGCCGTCAAGGACGTCAGCGAGGTCCTGGACCGCGTTGGAGTCCGGGGTCGCCGGCAGGCGTTCCGGCTGGTTCTTCTCCGGGTGGCCGCTCGCCTTGGTGGTGTCGGTGGCGAGGTGCTTGGCGTCTTTAAAGTCTTCCTTCGGGGGGTTAGGAAGGGGCATGGTTGGACCTTTCAGATGAGGTAGGGATTTTAGCGTTCGATGATTGCGACGACGCCCTGGCCGCCTGCGGCACACACGGAGATAAGCGTGCGGCCGCCGCCGTTTTCAACGAGGGTCTTCGCGGCGGAAGCGAGGATGCGTGCGCCGGTAGCAGCGAACGGGTGGCCGGCTGCCAGCGAGGAGCCCTTGACGTTGAGCTTGGAGCGGTCGATCGAGCCCAGCGGGGCGTCGAGGCCGAGGCGCTCGCGGCAGTAGGTCTCGTCTTCCCAGGCCTTGAGCGTGGCCAGAACCTGCGAGGCGAACGCCTCGTGGATCTCGTAGAAGTCGAAGTCCTGCAGGGTCAGGCCCTGGCGCTCGAGCAGGCGCGGCACGGCGTAGGTCGGGGCCATTAGCAGGCCGTCCTTGCCGTGGACGAAGTCGACAGCGGCGACCTCGGAGTCAACGATGAAGGCCTGAGCCTCGAGGCCGTGCTCGCTGGCCCACTCTTCGGTGCCGAGCAGCACGGCAGCGGCACCGTCGGTCAGCGGGGTGGAGTTGCCGGCGGTCATGGTTGCGGTGCCGCCGTGCTGGATTGCGTCCTGCTTGCCAAAGACCGGCTTGAGCGCAGCGAGCTTCTCCGCGGTGGAGTCGGGGCGCAGGTTGGTGTCGCGCTGCACGCCGAGGAACGGGGTGATCAGGTCGCTGAAGAAGCCAGCGTCGTACGCCTTCGCCAGGTTCTGGTGCGACGCTGCGGCGAGCTCGTCCTGAGCCTCGCGGGAGATCTCCATCTCACGGGCGGTGATGGCGGCGTGCTCACCCATCGACAGGCCGGTGCGGGGCTCGCCGTTCTGCGGCTGCTCCGGTGCCAGCTGGCTCGGACGGATGGAGCCGAACAGCTTGAGCTGGTCGGCCGGCTTCTTCGCGTTGGACGCCTTGATCAGGGTCTTGCGCAGGGTGTCGTTGACGGCCAGGGGCGCGTCCGAGGTGGTGTCGGTGCCGCAGCCGATGCCCGCGTCGATGCGACCCATTGCGATGGCGTCGGCGACCTGGATTGCGGACGTCAGCGAGGTGCCACAGGCGTGCTGGACGTCGACGGCCGGGGTGGTCGGCGCAAGAGCGGAACCAAGCACGCACTCGCGAACGAGGTTAAAGTCGCGAGCGTGCTTGAGGACGGCACCGCCGGAGACGAGTCCGAGGCGCTCATCCTGCAGGCCGTAGCGGGCGACGAGGCCGTCGATCGCGGCGGTGAGCATGTCCTGGTTGGACGCGTTTGCGTATTCCTTGTTGGAACGTGCAAAGGGGATGCGGTTGCCGCCGAGGATGGCGACCTTGCGAGGCTGATTCACTGTACTTTCCCTGCTTTCAACTGGTGGAAGTTCGGAGTTGAAGTTCATTCTCGTTGTACTATACAACACAAAAGAGTAGTGCTGTAAGGTAAATCACGAACACAAACGGCACGACCCCAATTAACAAGGAGCACACCGTGGCCAAGAAGGGCTTTCTCGAACAACTCATTAACTCTCCGCTAGCGGCTAAGGCTGGAGTCCCGCAAGGCTACCCGCTGCGCCGCTACAAGGCTGGCGAGCCGCTGCTGCACGCCCCCGTCGTCGTTGGTGGCCGGGGTCGACTGGTCGAGGCTCTCACCACCACCCTCGAGGGCCCCTACAAGCTTCTCAAGGCAGAGGCAGACACCCCCCGCGCCGGCATCGTCTTCGACGCCACGGAGATTGCCCGCCCCGAGGATCTCAAGCAGCTGTTCGACTTCTTCAACCCGCAGATGCGCAAGATTGCGGACAACGCCCGTATCGTCGTCATCGGCACGACCCCGGAGCTGATCGAGGACGCCGACGCCCGCATCGCCGCTCGCGCTCTGGAGGGCTTCTCCCGCTCCGTGGCCAAGGAGCTGCGCAAGGGCGCCACCGCCCAGCTCGTCTACGTCGATCCTGCCATCGACTCCAACAACTTCAGCCAGGTCGAATCCACCCTGCGCTTCCTGCTCTCCGGCAAGTCCGCCTACGTGGACGGCCAAGTCATCCGCATCACCGACGTAGCCGCCGACGCCCCGGCCGACTGGGAGCAGCCGTTGGCAGGCCGCCTCGCCGTGGTCACCGGTGCCGCCCGCGGTATCGGCGCGGTGATCGCTGAGACGCTCGCACGCGACGGCGCCAAGGTCATCTGCGTTGACATCCCGCAGGCTGGAGAGGGCCTGACCCAGACCGCGAACAAGGTCAAGGGCACCGCGCTTCCGCTCGACGTGACCGACCCTGCGGCCGCCGACAAGCTCGCAGCGCACGCTGAGGAGCGCTACGGCCGCAAGATCGACATCTTGGTCCACAACGCTGGTGTCACCCGCGACAAGCTGCTCGCCAACATGGACGACAGCCGCTGGAACATGGTCCAGAACATCAACCTGGTCGCCCCCGTGCGCATCACCGAGAAGCTGCTCGAGGCCAACGCTCTCGGCGACTCCCCGGCTGTCATCGGTGTTTCCTCCATCGCCGGTATCGCGGGCAACCGCGGCCAGACCAACTACGGCACCACCAAGGCCGGCGTGATCGGCTTCGTCGACGCGCTGCACGACCGCCTCGCTGACCTCGGCGGCAACATCAACGCCGTGGCCCCGGGCTTCATCGAGACGGACATGACCGCCGCTATGCCGACCGGCCCGCGCGAGGTTGGCCGCCGCATGAGCTCGCTGCAGCAGGGTGGCCAGACCATCGACGTTGCCGAGACCGTCGCATACTTCGCTGCTGCTTCCTCCAAGGCTGTCAACGGCAACATCGTGCGCGTGTGCGGCCAGAGCCTGCTGGGGGCGTAAGTCTATGACCACCCGCATTTCTTCCTCCCAGCCGGACAAGACTCCGGAGGCACCCTACAAGGTTCTCAAGGCCGTTCCGGACCTGGACAAGGTGATGAACGACATCAAGCGCGGCATGCTGCCGGTCGTGGGCACCAAGCACTCCGCTGATGCCGATCCGACCTCGCGATCCGAGGTGCGCGGCGTCAAGGTGGATGTGGCCAAGCTCGCCGCCTACACCCAGGCCACCGGCCTGCGCCTGTCCAACGAGCTGCCGCCGACCTACTTCTTCGTCGTCGCGTTCCCGCTGACAATGGACCTCATGGCGCGCGAGGACTTCCCCTTCGCCGCCACCGGCGCGGTTCACATCGCCAACGAGATCACCCAGAAGCGCGCTTTGCGTGTCGACGAGTCCTACACCGTGCGCGCCCACGGCGAGAAGCTGCGCCCGCACCGCAAGGGCCTGCTCATCGACATGGTCACCCAGGTCTTCCTCGACGGTGAGACCGATGGGGAGCCGCTGTGGACCCAGGTGTCGACCTTCCTCGCCCAGGGCCAGAAGTTTGCCAAGGACGCCCCGGTCTCGGTGACCACCCGCGGCGCGGACAACGGCCGCCGCCTGGACTCCCCGGAGTTGCCCGAGTACGCCGCCAACGGCCATATCAAGGTCACCGGCGAGACGGTGAGCAACTATGTGGAGGCCTCGGGCGACAAGAACCCGATTCACACCTCCAACATCGGTGCGAAGCTGTTCGGCTTCCCGGGGATCATCGCCCACGGCATGTACTCCGCGGCCGCTGCGCTGCGCTTCCTTGAGGGCAAGCTCGGCGGTGCGCTGCGCTACCGCGTGGAGTTCTACAAGCCCGTGGTCATCCCGACCCGCGTAGCGGAGTGGGTTGTGCCGGAGGGTGACGAAAGCGTCAACATCCAGCTGCGCAGCACCTCCAAGCCGGAGAAGCTGCACCTCAACGCGCGGGTCGATTACCTGTAGCGTTTTTGAAAGGTTGAGCGTCGATAAGCGCCTCGCTGCCCTGCACGGGACAGTGGGGCGCTTTCCGCTTCCCAATCCCGTGGAATAGAGTAGGAGCCATGGCAGATCCAAAGAACAAGGCAGCTTCGAAGGCTGCGAAGAGTGAAGAACGCGCCGCGAAACGCGCCAAGCGCAAGAACACCCGCGGCCAGATCTGGCAGGCGTTCAAGATGCAGCGCGAGCGCGACAACAAGCTCATCCCGCTGATGATCTTGTGCGTGCTCGGCGTGGGCCTGCTGTTCTTCCTCATCGGCCTTCTGTTCAACGCCGAGTGGTTCATGCTGATCCCGGGCCTGCTGCTCGGCGCGGTGCTGGCGATGTTCGTCTTCTCGCGCCGCCTCGAGGCCTCAATGTACGCCGAGGTTTCTGACACCCCGGGTGCCGCCGCGTGGTCGTTGGAGAACATGCGCAACACCATGGGCATCGTGTGGCTGACCAAGACTGCGGTGGCCTCGAACACGCAGATGGACACGGTTCACCGCGTCGTCGGCAACCCGGGCGTTGTCTTAGTTGGCGAGGGCAACGCGAACCGTCTCAAGCCGCTGATGGCGAAAGAGCGCAAGCGCGTCGACCGCCTGCTGGCCGGTGTGCCCATCCACGAGGTCTACGTCGGCGAGGCCGAGGGCCAGACCAGCATCCGCGACCTGCAGAAGACGCTGCTGAAGCTGCCCAAGAACTACAAGAAGGACGAGGTTTACGCCCTGTCCACCAAGCTCGACGCGATGGATGCGCGCTCGCGCCCGGGTCAGCCCGCTGGCCTGCCCGGTGGTCCGCTGCCGAAGGGCGCGCAGTCGATGTCGGGGATGAACCGCAAGATGCGCCGCATGCAGCAGCGCCAGGGCAAGTAACGCATAACGCGCCCGCTTATCGACGCCCTCAGCTACGAATCACAGTCGTACCCGTGGCGCGGTCGTGCATGCCGCGTCCGTTGGCATCGACCATGGCGGCGGGCAGGATGAACCCGGTGAGAAGCGTGCGCACTGCCGCGCGCCAGAAGCCGACGCGCTTACCGGGGGCGTCAACACGCGCCACGCCCATGCCCAGCGCCATCATGCCCGGGGTGCGGGCCAGCAGCCAGCCGCAGAGGATGCCCAGCGCCAGCCACAGCAGGTAGGTCAGGGTTGCGGTGTCCCCGAGTGCGTCGGTGTTGAAGCGGATGAACGCGGCCGCTGCCCAGCAGATGCCCCAGTCGATGGCGACCGCCCCGGCGCGGCGCGCCACGGAGGCTTGCGCACCCGGCCCGGTTTCGGGGAGGCCGAGGTCTTGCCCGGCGTAGGTTCCAAACTCAGCGAACTCGGCATCGCGGCCTCGGGAATTTGCCATGCACCTAGAGTACTTGGGCGCGCATTGGCCGCGGCAATCGCTCGGGGCACCCGTGGCGCGTCGTCTGTAGGATGGTCTTGTTAGCATTCAACCCCATCAAGGAGTGAAAAAATGGCCTTCGACAATATCGAGGACGCCAAAAATTTCATTGCAGACGAGGATGTCGAGTTCGTCGACGTCCGCTTCACCGACGTTCCCGGAACGGAGCACCACTTCTCCATCCCGGCGTCGATGTTTGACGAAGACGTCGTTGAGGAGGGATTGGCGTTCGACGGGTCGTCGATACGCGGCTTCACCACCATCGAAGAGTCCGACATGACGCTCATGCCGGACCTCGCCACCGCGAAGGTTGACCCCTTCCGTGCGGAGAAGACGCTGAACGTGAAGTTCTTCGTCAACGATCCGTTCACGCACGAGCCCTTCTCGCGCGACCCGCGCAACGTTGCCCGGAAGGCGGAGGACTACCTCGCGTCGACAGGCATTGCGGATACCTGCTTCTTCGGGGCCGAGGCCGAGTTCTACCTGTTCGACGCCGTTCGCTACGAGGTCACCGGCAACAACCAGTTCTTCGAGTTCGATTCCGAGGAAGGCTGGTGGAACCGCGGCGCGGAGTCCGAGATCGACGGCTCCCCCAACCTGGGCTACAAGAACCGCGTCAAGGGCGGCTACTTCCCCGTGCCGCCGTACGACAAGACGGTGGATGTGCGCGACGCGATGGTCAAAAACCTCGCTGCCTCCGGCTTCGACGTGGAGCGCTTCCACCGCGAGGTAGGCAACGGCGGCCAGCAGGAGATCAACTACAAGTTCAACACGATGCTGCACGCCGCCGACGACCTGCAGGATTTCAAGTATATCGTGAAGAACACCGCCACCCAGTTCGGCAAAACGGCGACGTTTATGCCGAAGCCGCTGGCCGGCGACAACGGCTCCGGCATGCACGCCCACCAGTCGCTGTGGAAGGACGGCAAGCCGCTGTTCTACGACGAGGCTGGCTACGGCGGCCTGTCCGACATTGCGCGCTACTACATCGGCGGCATCCTCGAGCACGCCGGCGCGGTGCTGGCGTTTACAAACCCGACGCTGAATTCCTACCACCGCCTCGTGCCAGGCTTCGAGGCTCCGATCAACCTGGTGTACTCGCAGCGCAACCGCTCGGCCGCGATCCGCATCCCGATCACCGGCTCCAACCCCAAGGCCAAGCGCATCGAGTTCCGCGCCCCGGACCCCTCGGGCAACCCCTACTTCGGGTTCGCCGCGATGATGATGGCGGGCCTCGACGGCATCAAGAACCGCATCGAGCCGCACGCCCCGGTGGATAAGGACCTCTACGAGCTCCCGCCGGAGGAGGCCAAGGAGATCCCGCAGGCCCCGACCTCGCTTGAGGCGGCGCTGGTGGCGCTGGAGCGCGATCACGACTTCCTCACCGAGGGCGACGTGTTCACCGAGGACCTTATTGAGTCCTATATCAAGCTCAAGTACGACCGCGAGATCACACCCTCGCGCCTGCACCCGACCCCGCTCGAGTTCGAGATGTACTACGACTGCTAATCGACGCCCATTAGCAGGATAACGCGCAGGAGCCCCGATGCCCCTGCGCGTTTTTTTCATCTGCTTACGCAGTAACTACCGTGCCACCTCACCAACTGCGTGGCCCGACAGCGCTCTAGACCGCGGCAGTAAGCGCGTCGGCGATAGCGTTCACCCGGGCCGTATCCTCGTCGCCCGGGGTGAACGTCGCCTCCGGGAAGTGTTCCTTGAATGAGAAACCGGCCTGCGTGGAAACGAGCTTCATCCCCACGCGGTTGAGCATGTCGGACCAGTGCGAGCGCGAGGTGGACGCGCCGTCGGAGCCGTAGCCGACGAGGGCGACTGGTTTGCCCGTCCACTCGGCGTAAAGAAGGTCGAAGGCGTCCTTCATCGGGCCGGGGACGGAGGCGTTGTACTCGGCGGTGACGAAGATGAATGCGTCGAAGCCATCGATCAGTTTGGCCCAGGCACGGGTCTTCTCATCGGCGTAGGCACCGTCTTTGACCCCCTTCGGCGGAGCGGCGGTGTTCGGGTTGAGATCCTGCTCCACCAGGTCGATTAAGTGGTAGGTGTGGCCGTCGGCACGCGCCTGACGCTGTTGCATCACCCACGTTGCTACGTCGATTCCCGTGCGCCCTTCGCGAATGGATCCGAGAAAGACTCCGATGTTCATTGTTGCTTCTCTTCTTTTGATGACGTATCACTGATGTTATAGCCCGGCGGCAGGCAAACATCTAGCGCGTCAGGGCCAGCGCGTACACCATGTCCAAAAGCGGGGTCTGAACACCGCCCCGCTGCGCCATCCGCCGCAGCGCCCCCACCTGCGCGTCCAGCTCATTGGGCAAGCCCGCCGCAATATCGCGGTGCATGGAGCTCGTCGCCTGCTCGTACTGCGCGTCGCAGATGGCGAGGTTTGTCTCTACGGCGTCGTCACTAAGCTCCACCCCCAGCGCGCGGCCCGCGGCGAAGACTTCCTCCATCAGGCCCCTGAGTTGCGGCCGCAGCTCGGTACGCAGGTAGCCGAGCGGCCGTTGCGCCACCGCCCCGAGCACGCCCGTGGTGGCGACGAACATCGCCTTCATCCACACATCGGTCAACACGACCCCGTCAGCACCGTGGTACGTCGAACCGATCCCGGCGTTCTTCAGGGCGTCGACAAGCAACGGCGCAACTTCCGGCGTCTCGGTGACCCCAGGAAGCAACCCGAAGCTAAGCGAGAGCGGCCCAGGGTTGAGCGTGATCTTCGCTGGCGCGGTGCGGGTCATGTAACCGCGCACGACCCCGGCGAGCACGCGCTCGGCCCCGAACACTTCCGCGGCGTCAAAGTGCACCTCCACGGAGTTGTGCGTGGTTACCACCGGTACGTCAGGCACGGTGTTCACGTCCGCGAAGGTGGCGTTGCCGGGCAGCGCCTTGGACGCGACGATGACCACATCGACGCCGCCTAGCTTGTCGACGACCTCCTCAGCGCCCTGACCCGCCACGAAATCCGTCACGGTGGTTGCACCCTCCGGGCTAGTCAACCGCAGCCCGGAGCCGCGCAATGCGTCAAGCGTCTCCCCGCGAGCAATGAAACCGACATCTTGTCCCGCCTTCGCGAGCAGCCCGCCGAAATACCCGCCGACGCCACCGGCACCCACAATCAGAATCCTCATGCCTTGCACTCTAGCGCCGCGCATTCACATCGACGTCGCCCCCGTATCCGGGCACACGGCCGCGCGAGGTGAACTGCCACATCGCGGGCACCTGCTTGCCCACCGCCTTCGGCCACGCGGAATCGCCAGGGTAGCTTCCGTCGTCGGCTCCGTACTCAGCTAACCACAGCTTCCCGAAAGGCCGGGTGTCAGCTCCGAGCATGCGCCAACGCCACCAGCGACGCGAGGTGTAGATGCCGGCAACGTCAACGCCCGCAGAGGTGAAGAGGGAGTGCGCGCGGGCGACGTCGTCAAGCGCTAAACCCGCCGGGGTCTCGCAGTCGAGCCACATGGGCACACGCAGGTCCTGTAACACGGCGAGACTGGCCTCGACCTGCTCTCCCACGCTCGTGCCCTCGGAAGGGCTACGCAGGTAATGATAGGTTTCCACCTCAATACCGGCACTGCGCGCGTCGTCGAGGTGGGAGGCGAAAACGTGGTCGCGGTAGGTGCCGTCCGTCGTGCGCAGCACCACGAATGATGCGCCCGAGGCGGCCAGTGACAACCCGTCCTGGTGCTCGGAGACGTCGATACCGAAACGCATCAGCGCTTGGTCAGCCCCAGCCGGGGCACGAACTGCCCGGGGTGGCGGCGTTGCGAAGCAGCGTCCGCGATCACCAGGCGCCATCTCGGGTCCGTCACCGGCATCGAGGAGATCGGAAACCACCCGACGTCGACGGACTCATCGTCGCCCACCACGGGCTGCGCGGCCGGGTCGTCCGCCTCCAGGCGCAGCTGCACCGACATGTACGAGGCGCGATCGCCATTGACGTGGGTGATCGGCCCCACCGACCCCACGCCAAGCAGCGCCACCGACCGCGCGGCGACACCGGTCTCCTCGAACACCTCACGCTCGGCGGCGTGGTGCGGCTCCTCGCCCGGATCGCAGATCCCCGTCACCGGCGTCCACTCACCGTTATCGGAGCGCTTCACCAGCAGCACATCGGGCACCGCCCAGGGCGAATCGGTGGTCGAGTCGCGCAACACAATCGCTGTCACCGACGGCAGCCACATCAGATCCGTGCCGATCTTTTCGCGCATGGCAACGATGAACTCGGGAATGGGCATGGCTCAAGTGTATCGCTGCAACCGTGGGCTAGAATTGCCAACCATCATGACCGAGCCCCAGCTTGCCGATGCCCCAGCTAACGAGCCCGTCGACGCCAACATCCGGATGCTGCGTGCGCTGCCCGCGCCGGTGTTCACCGTCGCTTACGGCGCCGTGCTCATCGGGCTGATCGCCGGCGGCATTGTCCTGGCAGACACGGCGAGCTCTCACGAGGACGCTCCCCCGAGCGTCGGCAAGCCGCTGCGGCCGTTCAACCCAGTGGAAACGAGCGTGGACAACGTCGACGCCTCCGTGCGCGCTTACCTGATCGCGGACGCCGCCACCGCGCGAACGTCGACGGGCGTGACACTCACCGGCACGATGACCGACACTGCGGAAGCCAGTCTGGCGGAATTCTCAGGCCACGTCTCGCGGCTCCTCGAGCAAAACTGCGTCGACAACATGACGGTGCGCACGCAGGACAACCTGCGGATCAACCTCTGGGGATACTGCTACAACTCCCCCGGCCCGGCGACCATTGAGAGCTACGTCACCGACGCGTTGGCCGGCACGACCGACTCCGTGTCCTTCTACTTCTACCCCGGCCGCCCCGTTGAGCACATGGTGGCCATGACCTGGTTCAGCAATTCCACCTCCGCAGCCGATGCGATCGTCGACAGCTGGGATGACCGTGAACCGGTAGCCCCCACCGACCAGCTCGTTCTCACTGCCTACGACCCCGAGAAGGTCCGCGTGCAGGAAAAGTACGGTCCGCGCGTTGATCGGTCGGACGCACATTTCGAGGATCCCACCGGGGAGGCATTCCGCGAAAAGTGGGACGCGCAGCAACGCGGTTAGACGCTGCGAATCTCCCACAACGCGTCCGGCACAACCGCGTTGATGACCTGCATCGTCTGATCCACGTTCGAGTACGACATCAGCCTCGGGTTGTCCATCCCCTCGTAGCACTCCTCCGCTGAACGGCCTGCCTCGGTGCCGGAAACGACGCCGATGATGGTGGCGCGCCCGTTGACGTCCTGGAACACCGGCCCGCCTGAATCCCCCTTGGCTGCGCAGACCGCGGCGATATCGCCCTTTGTCTCGCGGGTGACATCGGAATCGGTCGTGATGATCTGCACGCGGCCCGTCTCCTGGAACTGCCCACAGGTGTAACCGGTGGTGCCTCCCGTTTTGCAGATGTAGCCCGGCGGGGTAGCCAAATCTTGCGCGATCCCGGTCTCGATCGGGTCGCCCACCAGCGACATGTACCGCTGCGGGTCCGTGATCTCGATCACGGCAACGTCAATATCCGGCGCGCCCTCGCTGTAGAGGCCCGAGTAAATGAAGTGGCCCACCTCGGTCGCGTAGTCCTGCGCCGTGGTCGCGTTTGTCGGCCACACCAGATCCCCCTCGCGACCGCAGTGGCCAGCCGTGACGGCGAAGTTCCGGCCCTCGGCGTTGCTGAAAGAAAACGCGACGGTGCACGACTGCGCGGTAAAGGCCTCGCCGGGGCGCGGGTAGTGATCCGTGGATTGGATCAGCGTGCCCGGCGCCCACAGGGCGAAGCTGGGCATGCGAACGACGTTGACCACCTCGCCCGGAGCGACCTCCGCCGGGGCCGCTGGCGGGGCGCCGGCGTTGTCGCCCGGGGTCTGCACGGCCTCGAGCGCCTGGCGCTGTTGGATGGTGGCGGTCGGAAACTGCGACGCGTTGATCCCCGCCCACACGATCATCGCAACCGTGAACAGGGTGATGACCAGGATCGTCGTCCAAGCTCCAATCCCGACGCCCCGCACGGGGGCCGCGTGCCGCGCCGATTGCGGATTAGGACTGCTCACTGAGGCTGTCCTGGGTGTCGTCGTTCTCAGCCTGGTTATTCTTCAGGTCGTTGATGAACTTCTCCGGGTCGAATTCCGCGAAGTACTCCTTGCCCGCGAACTGCTCCTGTGCCATAACTTGCCCCCTTGAAACTCAAGCGCTAAACGTCCGTGCTCTGGATCGAGTCGATAATGTAGTCCTTCACCTTATCGGCATCGTTGGGCAGGTCCACAACGTGGCGCTCGGCATCCAAGATGTGTGCGAACCTCTCAGGCACATCCGGGGCGAAGCCCAGCGCCTCGGTGATCGTCTCCGAGAACTTCACCGGCAGCGCAGTCTCCAACACCACGATCGGGGTATCAACCTGCTGCGCGACACCTCGCGCGACAAACATGCCGTCAGCGGTGTGCGGGTCGATCAGGTAGTCGTACTTCTCGTGGACAGCCTTGATCGTGGCCACCCTGTCGGCGTGGGTGGACGTGCCTGAAAGAAAACCAAAGTCCTCGCGGATGCGCTCCATGCACTCTGGGTCACCGAGATCGTCCGCGGAGAAGCCGCCCTGCTTCGCTTTCACTGCGAACAGCTCCGCGGTCACGGCGGCGTTGCGCCCGGTGGCATCGAAAATGAAACGCTCGAAGTTCGAGGCTCGCGAGATGTCCATCGACGGACTAGAGGTTGCATGGGTCTCGGCCGCCGAGCGCGGGCGGTAGTTGCCGCCGGAGAAAAAGTCGTGCAGCACGTCGTTTTCGTTGGTGGCCACGATAAGCTTGTCAATCGGCAGCCCCATCTGCTTGACCACATGGCCTGCACAGATGTCACCGAAGTTGCCGGTGGGCACGCAGAAGGAAAGCTGCTCGTCGTTGGACTCGGTGACGCGCAGGTAAGTGGAAATGTAGTACACCGTCTGGGCCACAAGCCGCGCCCAGTTAATGGAGTTGACTGCTCCAATGCGGTACTTAGCCTTAAACGCCGCGTCCGCGGACACCTCCTTGACCACGTCCTGGCAGTCGTCGAAGACACCATCGAGGGCGATGTTGAAGATGTTGGGATCGTCAAGGCCGAACATTTGTGCCTGCTGGAACGCGGTCATGCGCCCGGCTGGGGTCAGCATAAACACGCGGATGTTGTCGCGCCCACGCATTGCGTGCTCAGCGGAAGATCCGGTGTCGCCTGAGGTGGCGCCGAGGATGTTGAGCTCCTCGCCGCGGCGGGCCAGCTCGTACTCGAACAGCTCGCCGAGCAACTGCATCGCGATGTCCTTGAACGCCGCGGTTGGCCCTTCGGACAAGTGCGCGATGTAGAGAGCTTCGTCGAGCTTTGTTACCGGGACGATCTCCTCGGTGGAAAACACCGGGGTGCGGTAGGCACGCGCGGTGATCTCCTCGATCTGCGCCGGCGGGATGTCGTCGACGAAGAGCTTAACCACCTCGGCGGCGAGGGCTGCGTAGCCTTGGGCGTCGAGAAGCGTGCGCCACGCGTCGAGAAGATCGGGCGTAATGCGCGGGTAGACGGCCGGAAGATAAAGACCACCGTCGGGGGCGAGGCCCATCAAGAGGATGTCGGTGAACTTGGCGGCCGCGACCTTGGAATCGCGCGTTGAAATGTAATCCACGGTCTACCACTGTACAAGGCGGGGCCCTGGAGTACGTTCACTCACATGTCCTCTTTCCACCCCCGTGACCGCGTAACCCCCCGAGCTGTAGTGATCTGGCTTGCGGCGGTGGCCGTCTACGTCGTGGCGGTGACGGGGCGAACCTCCTTCGGGGTGGCGGGGCTCGCCGCAATGGACCGCTTCGACGTCGACGCCTCGCGCATCGCATTGTTTACTTCCGTGCAGGTCGGCGTGTACGCGCTGGCGCAGATCCCGGTGGGACTACTCATCGACCGCCGCGGCCCGCGATTCATGCTCGTGACAGGAGCGCTGGTCATGGCCACCGGCCAGGTCATCCTCGGATTCACTGACTCCTACCCGCTGGCCATTGCCGCGCGCGTGCTCATCGGCGCGGGCGACGCCACCGCGTTCCTCTCCGCGCTGCGCCTGTTGTCCTACTGGTTTCCGATGCGCCGCACGCCGCTGTTTACGCAACTGACCTCGGCAACCGGCCAACTCGGACAATTCCTGTCGGCGATCCCGTTTCTCCACCTGCTTCAAGCCCGGGGCTGGACGGTTGCCTTTGTCTCACTCGGCGCGGTGGGGACACTCGTCGCGCTCGCGGCGTTTGTCGCCGTGGCGGATTCGCCCGACGCGCTGGTGAAAACAGAGACGACAACGCGAATTCCGGTGCGCGAGATCGTCGCTCGCGTGTTGCGTTCGCCACTGTGCTGGGAGGCGTTCACCATCCACGGCCTGGGCATGTTCTTCATGATCAACTTCGCACTGCTCTGGGGCATGCCGCTGATGATCCAGGGCATGGGCTTAAGCGCCGCCCAGGCGGGGACGGTGCTGACGGCGTTTACGGTGACCACGATGCTCGGCGGGCCGTGCCTCGCACCACTGTCGGGGCGCACGGGCGAAAACCGCGACCTCGCCGCAGCGCTGGTCGCATCGCTGCACTGCGTCGCCTGGATCATCTTCTTCGCCTCCCCCACTTCCCGCGGCTTCGGTGCGCTCATCGTGCTCGCCGTGATTATGGGCCTGGCCACGCCGGTGTCGAACTTCGGGTTCGACACCATCCGCGAGGAAATGCCGCGCAGCATCGTCGCCTCCGGCACGGGCCTGGGCAACATGGGAGGCTTTTTCACCGGCATGATTTCCGCGCAACTCATCGGCCTGCTTCTCGACGCCGCAGCGCCCGAAGGCAACTACACCTGGGGCGACTTCCGCTACGCCTGGGTTGCCGCATTCATCCTCTGGGGCATGCTGCTCGCCGGGTTGTTCACCTCGCGTTACTACGTGGTCCGTGGCAGGCGCGCGCGGTAGCTCGGGGTCCGGGTGCTGAAGTATAGCTGCTAGACCTCAAGCGTTCGGGTTTTGGGAAAGTGCAGGTCGCGTGTTGCTGAGGTGGCGGCCTGGGCGCTGAGGTATAGCTCCTAGACCTCAACGCGGGGCACTTTGAAAAAGTGCAAGTCGCATGTGACTAGTGTGACACCCCACGCGCTGAGGTATAGCTGCTCGACCTCAAGCCCCAGCA
Organism: Corynebacterium sanguinis; assembly: GCF_007641235.1. Classification (NCBI taxonomy): domain Bacteria; kingdom Bacillati; phylum Actinomycetota; class Actinomycetes; order Mycobacteriales; family Corynebacteriaceae; genus Corynebacterium; species Corynebacterium sanguinis. Next base: position 1,495,267 of record NZ_CP038157.1, on the reverse strand, counting down.
CCCCGGAAAACCCCAGGTCGCCTGTGACAAATGTGACACCCCACGAGCTGAGGTATAGCTGCTAGACCTCAAGCACTCCCCTACGCGCGCGGCGGCTCGAGGCGCCCGTTGAGGATGTCGATGACGGACCGGATTGCGGCGTCGCCAAGCGGCGCGGACCCCGTCTCACGCTTCGCCGGCGTCGCAACCGGCGACTCCGCCCGCACAACAAGCGTCGTGCCGTCGAGCTCGAGAGCAGCTCGCTTATCGACGCCCGCCGCACGCGCCGCCTCCACCAACGCAGCCAGGTCCGCGAACGTCGCCGAACTCACGTCAACACTCAAATTGATAGCCATACCCGCCCAGTGTATGGCTAATTGAACTCCAGCGACGGGACCTCACCCCAGAACACCTCTTCGACAACCTGGTGTGCCCGGCGCGTATCGCGCAGGTAGTCCTCCAGGAACTGCTGCTGGTCCTCCGGGTCGTAGCCCGCGGAGCCTGCAACCTGCGCGAGCTGCGGGCCCGGCGCGGGCAACTGATCCGTGCGCTTGCCCGAGACCAGCACCAGCGCGTTTCGCGCGTTCGTCGCCGCGAGCCACGCGGTGCGCAGCGTGCGGGCCTGGGCGCCGCGGATCACCTCCGGATCGTCGAGCTCGTCGAGGTAATCGAGCACCTGCAGCGTTGAGGTGTTGTGCAACCGCGGGTGGTTGTGGGCGTGCATCATCGTCAGAAGCTGCACGGTCCACTCGACGTCGCTAAGCGCGCCGCGGCCAAGCTTCGTGTGGGTGGCGCGGTCCGCGCCGCGGGGCAGGCGCTCGTCGTCCACGCGCGCCTTGATGCGCCGGATTTCGCGGATGTCTGCCTTCGACGCCCCGGACTCCGGGTAGCGGAACGGGTCGATCGCGCGCAGAAATGCCTTGCCTACCTCTTCGTCACCAGCGATCTCGGTGGCGCGAAGCAGGGCTTGCTTCTCCCACACCTCGCCCCACTCTCGGTAGTAGCGCTCGTAGGAGGCGATGGTGCGCGCCACCGCCCCCGAGCGCCCCTCCGGGCGCAGGCCCAGATCCACCTCCAGGGGCGGGTCGCCCGAGGGGGTGGACAGGCGCGTGCGCATCTGATCGATGATGCGAACAGCCCAGGCCACCGCCTCGGATTCCTCCACCCCGTCCGCAGGCTCAGCGACGATCATCACATCGGCGTCGGAACCGTAACCAAGCTCGGCGCCGCCGAGGCGACCCATGCCGATCACCGCGATGCGTGCGGGCGGATCCTGCTTGCCCGAAGCCTGCAGGTCAGCGCGAATTTCCGCGCGCAGCGCGGCCTCAAGCACCGCCTCCCACACCCAGGTCAACTCGATGCACACCTGGCGCACATCCATGAAGCCAAGCAGGTCGGCGGCGGCGATGCGTGCGAGGTCCGCGCGGCGCAGCGAGCGCGCAATCCCCACCGCGCGGACCGGGTCCTCATGGCGCTTCGTGGCGGCGAGGATCGCCTTGTACACCTGGTCGGGAGCGACGTCGAGGAGCTTCGGCCCGCTCGCACCGTCGCCGAGCAACTGCACCACGTCCGGAGACGCAATGATGAGGTCCGCGATGTAGGGAGAGGTCCCCAGAATGTGCATGAGGCGCTGGCCGACCACGCCCTCGTCGCGAAGCATGCGCAGGAACCAGCTTTTGTCCTCCGCCGCCTCGGAGAGCTTGCGGTAGTTGAGCAGGCCGGCGCCCGGGTCGGCGGTGTCGCCGAGCCACTTCATCAGCGTCGGCAGCAAAATCGCCTGCAGCTTCGCCTTGCGCGAGCTGCCCTTAACCAGCGCACTCAAGTGCTCGTAGGCGCGGGCCGGGTGGCGGTAGCCCAGCGCCTTGAGCTGGGCCTTGACCGTATCGGCCGACAGCGTCGCTTCGCCGACGGACAGGTCCACCACGGCGGACAGGAGCGGGCGGTAGAACAGCCTCTCGTGAAGCTGAGAGACGGATTTGCGTACCGTGCGTAGCTTCTCATCCATTCGCTCCACGGCGCTTTTCTGGCGGTACGGGGTGAAACCGGCGGAGCGGGCAAGCCAGCGCCGGGCAGCATCATCGTCGTTGGCCGGGAGTGTGTGCGTGCGTTTGAAGCGGTGCAGCTGCAGACGGTGCTCGAGCAGCCGCAGGAACCCATAGGCGTCGATGAGCTGGCGCGCGTCCTCGCGGCCGATGTAACCGCCCTTGGTGAGAGCTTCGAGCGCGACGACGGTGTTGGGGTTGCGCAGCGTTTCATCGAAACGCCCGTGAACAAGCTGCAGCAACTGGACCGCGAACTCAACGTCGCGCAACCCCCCGTGGCCCAGCTTCAGCTCGCGTAGGCGCATATCCTTCGGCACATTTTCCAACACGCGCCGACGCATCGCCTGAATGTCATCGACGAACGACTCGCGCTGGCTCGCCTCCCACACCAGCGGGGCGAGCGCGTCGACGTAGTGCTGCCCGAGCTCTATGTCGCCCGTCATTGGGCGGGCCTTGAGCAGCGCCTGGAACTCCCAGGTCTCCGCCCACCTTTTGTAATAGGCCAGGTGTGAATCCAGCGTGCGCACCAGCGCACCGGATTTGCCCTCCGGGCGCAAGTTGGCGTCGACGTCGAAGAAGCAGGCCGAACCCAGCTTGATGAACTCCGAGGCCAGCTTGGTCGCGTTAGCGTTCGCGGGCTCGGCGACGAAGATGACGTCCACATCGGAGATGTAGTTCAGCTCGCCGGCGCCGCACTTGCCCATTGCCAGCACGGCGAGGCTACAGTCCGCCTCGTCGTCGTTGAAGACCACGCGCATCGCCACCGCCAGCGCCGCCGTGAGCGCGGCGTCCGCGCACACGGTCAGCATGTGGGTAATCGCCCGGTAGCCCATCATGGGCTGGGCGTCGCCGCCCCGATTCGTAGATGCGAAGGTGCCCGCCAGGTCAGCCGCCGCGAAACGCATGATCAGGGTGCGGTACGCGTAGCGCAGCGCGTTGCGCGCGTTCGTACCGTCGAAGTACGTCTCACCAGCGCGGTAGGTGCCCGCGGCGGTACGCGCCTCATTCGCCGTTGAGCCGGGCTCCGGCACCGCTTCGACAGCGTCGAGCATGGTGCGCATTACCTCGTCGGGCTCGGGCAGCGTCTTTTCCAACAGGCGCCACTGCTCGGGGTGCGCCACCAAGTGATCCCCCAACGCGGTCGACCCACCGAGCAGGGCAAACAGTCGGGTGCGTAGCACCGTGTTGGAACTAAGCGACGACCGCAGGTCCGCGACATCGTCGCCGAGGGCTTCGGCCAAGCGCGACAAGGTGTGCGCGGCGAGCTCCGGGTCGGCGGCGCCGGCCACGGCGGAGCGCATGGCGACCAGGTCATCGCCGGAAAAACCGAGATCTTCTACAACGCCCATGTCAGAGGTCTAGGTGGTTGTCGATCTCCCAGCGGGTGATCTGGGAGGTGTAGTTGTGCCACTCGTCCCACTTCGAGCGCAGGAAGAACTCGTAGACCTGCTCACCGAGCACCTCGGCCATGAACTCCGACTTCTCCATGTGCCGCAGCGCCTGGTCCAGCGAGTTCGGCAGATCCCGGTAGCCCATCGCGCGGCGCTCCCGGCGCGTCAAGGAGAAGACGTCGTCACGCGCTGGCTCATCGAGCTCGTAGCCCTCGTTGATTCCCTTCAAGCCCGCGGCGAGCACCGCGGCGAACGCGAGGTAAGGGTTGCAGGCGGAGTCGAGCGACCGCACCTCGATGCGGCGCGAATCCGCCTTGTGCAGCCGGTAGGTGGGAACGCGCACCATCGCTGAGCGGTTGGACACGCCCCACGTCGCGGCGGTGGGCGCCTCGGAGCCGAACTGCAGGCGCTTGTAGGAATTGACCCACTGGTTGGTCACTGCCGAGATTTCGTTGGCGTGCTCGATGATGCCGGCGATGAACTGGCGGCCCGTCTTGGACAGGGAAAACTCATCGTCGGGGTCGTGGAACGCGTTGGTTTCGCCCTCGAACAGCGAGAAATGGGTGTGCATCGCGGAGCCGTCCCTATCCGCGAACGGCTTGGGCATGAACGTCGCGTGGATGCCGTTGGCCTCCGCGATGGTTTTGACGATGTAGCGGAAGGTGACAATGTTGTCCGCCATCGTCAGGGCGTTGGTGTGGCGCAGGTCGATCTCCTGCTGCCCCGGCGAGGCCTCATGGTGGGAGAACTCGGTGACAATACCCATGTACTCGAGCGCGGAGATGGACATGCGGCGAAACTTCGGTGCCACGTTGCGCTTGGCCTGATCGAAGTAACCACCGTAGTCCGCCGGGCGCGGCATCTCTCCGGGCTGCACCGGCTTGACCGCGTAGAACTCAATTTCGGGGCTGGCCATAAACTCGAAGCCGGCGTCGCGCGCCTCCTGGATTTGCCGGCGCAAAACCTGGCGCGGATCCGCGAACAGCGGCTCACCGTCGGGCATGGTGATGTCGCAGAACATCCGGGCCGTTTGCAGGCCAACTTCCTCGTCGAAGGGCAGCGCCTGGTAGGTCGACGGGTCGGGGCGCAACAGCGTATCGGATTCGGAGATCCGCGAAAACCCTTCAATGGAGGAGCCGTCGAAGCCGACGCCCTCATCGAAGGCCGCCTCAAGCTCCGCTGGCGACATCATAATCGTCTTCAGAGAGCCCAAAATATCCGTAAACCACAGCCGGATAAACGAAATGTCCTGTTCATCGACCTTTTGAAGCACGTTTTCCTGTTGGCTGTTCATACCCGCCTACTCTAGCGCCGTTTACGTGTTCATCCCGGTAAAGTCGTATGTACCGATGTGTTAACAGAAAGGCCGGTGACCCATGTCTGAGAAAACAGGCAACGCGGAATCTGACGTAGAGACTTTCCTCGAAGTGGAGGTCAAGCTAGCGGTCGACGAGACCACCGGCATTCCCGACCTGACACAACTGCCGGGGGTGGATGAGATCTTGTCCACCGAGGAGCACAACCTGACCGCGATTTACTACGACACGGACGATCTGCGCCTGACGCGGGCGAAGATCACTCTGCGCCGCCGCACGGGCGGCGACGACGACGGCTGGCACCTGAAGCTTCCGGCCGGCTCCGCCCGCACCGAGATGCGCGCCGAATTGGGTAACCCCTCCGAAATTCCGGCGGAGCTGACCGACAACGTCCGCGCCATCGTGCGCAACGCCCAACTCTCACCTATTGCCCAGGTGGATAACCGCCGCGTCGTCATCTCGCTCGGATCCCCGACGGGTGAGAAAGTCGCCGAGTTTTGCGACGACCACGTCACCGCGTGGTCGCTCCTGCCAGGCGGCGAGCGCTCGTCGTGGCGCGAATGGGAAGTCGAACTCGGGGCGTTCACCGCCGGCACCGAGGCCGGTGCCGAGCTGATCCACCAAGCGACTAGCTTTTTGATCTCCTCCGGCGCGCGCAAGTCCTCCTCGCCCTCGAAGCTGTTTACCGCTCTCGGCGACTCGTTGCACTCCGCTCCCCTGCCGCCGCACATGACAGAGACGGGGCTCGACCCTCAGTCCCCGGAGGGCGCTGTGGTCGAAGCGCTGCGTGGCCACCGTGACTCCATCGTGAGCTGGGACCCGCGCGTGCGTGCCGACGAGTGGGACTCGGTGCACCAGATGCGCGTGTCCACGCGTGAGATGCGTTCGCTTTTGGAAACCTTCGAGGGAATCTTGGAAGGCGAGCAACTCGGACACCTCGAGACCGAGCTGAAAGACACCGCCGCAACCTTGGGTGTCGCGCGCGACGCGGAGGTTGTGGAGGAGCGCTTCATCGAGCTGCTCGACTCCGACGAGTCCGGGCTTATCGACGACGCCGCGGCAGAACACATCCGCGACGACATGCGCGCCGACTACGAGGCCGCGCACGAGGAGATCGTCGGCATGCTCAACTCCGAGCGCTTCTTGACGCTTCTCGACGACATCGACGCCCTGCTGGCCAACCCGCCGGTCAGCTCCGAGATCGCCGCCGAGATCGAGGGCGACAAGGGTAAGGACTCGGGCAGAAACGACAAGTCGACCAAGGGCGCGTCTAAGGCAATCCTTTACGACCACCTCGCCGAGGGCTTCAAGAAAGTTACCAAGCGTGACGCGAAGGTGCAGAAGTACTACCATGACACCGATTTGCCGCTGCACGACCGCGAGGAGTACGTCCACGACGTGCGCAAGGCAGCCAAGAAACTTCGGTATGCGGCTGTGGCCGCCCAGGGTGCGGGCGTGAAATCGGAGCGCCTCGCCAAGGCCTGCAAAGCGCTGCAGTCGCTGCTCGGCGACTTCCAGGACGCGGTGACCTCGCGCGATCGCATCCAGCGCCTCGCCGAAGAGGCTCGGGGCCGCGGCGAGGACACCTTCGCCTACGGCATGCTGTACCAGCGCGAGCTGGCCCGTGGTGAGGAGGCGCTCGAGGGCTACGAGGCCGCGATCCGCGAGGTGAAGAAAGCCTTTTCCAAGATCAAGGTGTAAGCGTTTTTACTTCTCCCAGGAGGCCGGCTTGCCCCAGTTCTCGTCGGCCTCCTCGATTGCGTCGGCTTCCTTGTTGCGCGCGTTGGCGGTCTGCAGCGCCGCCTCTGCTTCCTCGCGGGTGGCGTAGGGGCCCATGCGCTCATCCCAGGCGGATTCCTTGCCCTGGGTGACTTCGCCGGTGGTGGGGTTGTAGTAGAACTGTTCGTCAGCCATTGTCGACTCCTCCGTTTCGGTTACTGTAAGTAGGCCCAGACTACCTGTCGCGACGGGTTGGTAATCTGGGCTCAACGATTGCTCGCAAAATTTCTCCAAAAGGGTGTGTGCTCATGGCCGTGTGGTCCGACCAGTCCCCGTCTAGCGTTGAGCGCGCCGCGCAGCTGCACGAGTCGGCGACGGGTGCTACGGCCAAGCACGTGGCGTCCGCTCCGGCAACGTGGGTGCTGATCGGTGAAAACGTCGATCACTTCGGGGGCGTGACCGTGGTGGGTTTGTCGCATCAGAGTGTCTCGGCGGCCGTGTCGCCGCGCAGCGACGGCGTTCTCGGCGTCACCGTGGATGCTGCCGGCGGCTTTTCCATGGCAACGCAGGTCCCGTTCGCCTCGCTTCTCGACGCCCCCCTGCCCGACGCCTCCGCCTCCCTCGAGGCCCGCGCGTTGCGGCGCATCGCCGGGCTTATCCAGGCCATGGGCGCGCGCCAGATCCTCTCGCGCGACATCACCGGCCTAGACATCTCGATCGCCTCCGACATCACCGCCGGCGGCGGCCTCGGCGCGCTCTACGCGGGAGACGCGGCGCTCGCCCTGGCGCTGGCCGACCTCGCGGGCACCGCCGAGCTCGACGAGGCCCCCACCCGCGCACGCCTCGCCGAGATCTGCTCGGCGGCCGCATCCGCGAACTCCTCCCTGTCCATCCTGCGCGCCCGCCACACAGCCGCGCTGCGCGGCGCAGGCGACACGGTCTCCGTAATTGATTACGCCGACGGCTCCGTCACCCACGCCCCGCACCCGAGCCGACTGGGCGTGCGCATCTTCTCCGTCGCGCGCTCCCTGGGCACCCCGCACGTTGAGCAGGCGCAGCGTATCACCGCCCGCCGCGAATTCATCGACGAGGCCTGCACCAACTTCGGCATCACCTCGCTGCGCCAGCTTCCCGGCGCGGCCGAACGCGTTGTGGAGTGGGTCCAGGCGCGCCGCGATGTCGCCGGCGTTGACACCGCCCCGGACCCGCAGACGGCGCGCGAGTGGGTGCGCTACTGCGAGACGGAGACGCTGCGCTCTCTGGCCGCGGTGAAGGCGCTGCGTTCGCGCCGCACCGACGAGCTGTTTACCCTGCTTAACTCCCCGTCGGAGGCCCACGACATTGTCACCCCCGACGACCTGGTGGCATTAGCCCACGCCCGCGGCGCGGTGTCCGCGCGCCCGGCGGCGGCTGGGATGTCGCAGGCCGTGATCGCGTTCGTTCCGCTGGTCAAAGCGCAAGAGTTTCTCTCTGCAATGGGCGCGGACCACGAGGTTGTGGAGATTTTACCGGGCGCTGTGGCGAGCGTCGATAAGCTTTAGTCCGCCGGCCAGGCGAAGGTGACCTCGCGCTCGGCAATGCTCGCGCGTACCAGGCTCACGCTCGTTTCCACGCCTTCCTCAGGCTGGCCCAGGCACGGCGCGAGCACGGGCGGGTCAATGACGAAGATGCGCGATGCGTCGCGCTCGGCTTCCGTCTTCAACACGACCGCCTGGAAGTTCTGCCCCACCCACGGCTTGAGCACGGTCGCCTCGGTGAGGTTCAGGCACGCCCGATCCACCGTGTTGGCCAGCTGGGAGGTGCGTCCCATCGTCTTAACCACCTGATTCGCCCCCTCTGCCACCCAGGCTGGGGGCTCTGTGCCGGCGCAGATGGCGAGGCAGACCTCGGTGGCGTAGCGGTCAATCAGCCGCCGCAGCGGGGCTGTAACGTGCGAGTAGTAGCCGCCGATGCCCGCGTGCACCTCCGGCTCCTTCTCCTCGAGGTTGATGTAGCCCGCGCCGCGCAGCAGCTTCTGGGCCTCGCGCATCACGGCCATGCCGCGTGGGGTGTCGGCGTTGACGCTGGCCAGGAACTCGCCGATCGGCTCGTCGCCGATCTGGAAACCCAGGTTGCGCATTTCCTGGCGAAACTCCTTCTCCGCGCCGTTGGTGGCGGGGCTCAACGTGCGCAGGAAACCCTTGCCAGCCTGAACCATCATCTGGCCCGCGGCCATGCCGGTGAGCAGCGAGATCTCGGAGTTGTAGTCCATCACGGGGTGGCGCGGCTCGATGACCAGCTCGAAGCGCCCCTGATCGGTCTCCACGACGCGCACGCTCGGCAGGCGCAGGTTGATCGCCTCGCGCCGCAGCGAACTCTCCTGCCGCAGGGTGCCTACCTCCGCGAGCAAGCTTATCGACGCGTGCACCACGCCCCGGTCCATCCCCTCCTGCACCTCGTCGTAGTCGAACCGCGCGCGGCTGCGCACGAGCGCACGCTCGACGAAGGTGTCGGTGACCTCGCCGCGGGAGTCGAGCTGGAAGGTCCACAGCACGGCGGGGCGGTCGACGTCGGGAAGCAGAGATGCCGAGCCCTCACTCAGCTCCGGCGGGTGCAGGCGCGCGGGCTCGTCGGGCAGGTAGATCGTTTGGCCGCGCTTGAGCGACTCCTCACGCACCGGGTTGTCAGTTCCCACCACGAACGCGGCGACGTCCGCGATGGCGTAATGCACCGTGTATCCGCTGGCAGAGCGCTCAATGCACACGGCCTGGTCCAGGTCCATCGAGCCGGGCGGGTCAATGGTGACGAACTCGATGTCGCGGGCGTCCCGACGCGTGGCTGCCAGGGAGTCCGTCAGGCGCTGCGCGGCCTCGTGCTGCTGCGCGGAGAACTCCGTGGGCACATTGAATTCGCGCGCGATGTCTCGAAAGTTCAGGGGCGCCGCATACAGCTTCATAACCCGCCATTGTTGCAAAGATCCCGGCGGGGCGCAGGGCGCGGGCGCCGCTTACCCTAAACCCGGCCGCGTAGGAATGGGAGTGCTCCGCCTCAACTCAGAGCAGGTAGGGGGCGTCCGGTTTTAGGGTGGAGAGGATCACGCCCCCGGCCGCCGAGTGCGCGCCACCCGCGCCTTGTCGATCTGCTCCAGCACGTCGTCAAGCCGCCCCATCACGTCCTCGGGGTACACACGGAAGAACACGTAGCCCATGTTCGTCAGCTCCCGTTCTCGATCACGCTCGCGCAGGAGCACCGCGGCGGTGTGCTCGGCGTACTTGGATTTGCCGTCGATCTCGACGATGAGGAAATCGTCGAAGAGGAAGTCCGGTCGATACTTCCCAATCACGGGCTGGAAGCGCCACCCGCGCACTCCCCGCTCGATGAGCCCGGCGCGGAACCAGCTCTCGAAAGGCGAATCGGACAGGCTCGTCGCCCACTCCGCGCAGCGCAGCACCGTGGCCTTGCCAACGAACCTGCCCATCCGGTGCACCTCCCGTTTCAGCTGCTCAGTGGTGTAGCCGCGCACGGAAAGCAGCCAGTCCGCGGCGACTAGGCCGTCTGCGAAGATGTTGTAGCGCGCAACGTCGATGAAGGTGCGCAGCGCGGTTGTCGTGCGCACGCCGAGAAGGACTTCGACCTCGTCGTCCCTGAACGTCGCCTCGCGGTAGCGCACCAGCGGCATGCGCTTGCTTTTCGACGGCGTGCCACCACTCGGCAACGCCACCTCCACTTCCCGGGCCCTGCCGATTGTCCACATCCCGTGCAACGCCGCCGCGGCGCGCGAGATGACAATTCCTTTGCGCATGCTGCGCCCCGCCGCCACAGCGCGCAGGAAGAAGACCTGCCACGGTTCGAGCGCAGAGTGCACCTGAATGGGAATGACTTGAGTAGGCGCAAGGAAGGCGTACTTGCCGTCGGCAATGTCTTTGCGGATGTAGACGTCGTTGCGTTTGAGCAGGCGAGTGTCCAGGATGGTGTGCAAAAGTGCGTGTAGTTCGTGTTCCCCCATGGGCACACCTTGGCACGGATTTCACACCATGTCATTCGACGTCGCCCGGCCTGTGGATAACTCCCTCAGGGTAAACTCGGACACCCCCTACTCGCCCCGAGTTTAGGAGTAATATCCCCACCTTTACGCGTCTGAGTTTAGGACGAGCGGGCAACGCGAATGAGCCGGCCTATAAGCCGGATTCTGTGCCTGGCAACCAGGCGGTGATCATCCATCTGGGCCTCCCATCGCTGGGGACCTCAAGCAGCTACCTTCGGACATGGGCGGGCAGCCTCGTCGCGTCCGACAACCCCCGCTTCGTCACGAAGCGGGGGCTCTTGCCTTGCTCCCGGTGGGGTTTACCTGGCCACGCGTGTCACCACGCATGCCGGTGCGCTCTTACCGCACCCTTTCACCCTTACCTGCCCGAAGGCAGGCGGTCTACTCTCTGTTGCACTTTCCCGCGGATCACTCCGGGTTGCTGTTAGCAACCACCGTGCCCGTATGGAGTCCGGACTTTCCTCGACCCCCGCCTACCCGTGTACACGGTGGTTCGGGGAGCCGCGATCACCCGGCCGACTCATTCGCGTTTAGAAACTATACTCTACCGGTGGTGCGCAACATCGTTTACGCAGCGTACGACCCCATAATCGCCATAGAATTCCACTACGGAAATACTCGCCAGATCAAGATAGATGTGCTTGAACGCCTCCGCGCCCACACCGAGTGCCTGGCGGATAATCGACTTGATCGGCGTCATGTGCGTGACCACCAGAATCGTCGCACCTTCGTGCCTCTCCTGCAGCGCCAGGCGCGCCCTCGTGATGCGTCGATGCAGCGCGGTGAGCGATTCCCCGCCGGGGGGAGCATTGCTTGACGACGCCTGCCACACGTCAAACTCCTCCGCAAAACGCTCCATGCACTCCTCGCGCGACAGGCCATCGAACTCGCCGTAGTCCATCTCGCGCAGCTGCTCGTCGACAACCACGTCCGTGATGCCCAGGGCTTCGCCGCAGGCATCGGCGGTTTGCCGGGCGCGGGTTTGCGGGGAGGTGACAATGAGGTCGACCCCGCCAAGCGCGGTTACGGCGCGAGCGGCGCGCTGGGCCTGCTCGTGTCCGATGTCGGTGAGCTCCGGATCGGAGGAGCCGGAGTACAGACGGGCCGCGGAGTGCGCGGTCTGGCCGTGGCGCAGCAGGATAAACCGGGTGCGTGGCGCGTTCGTGCCCGACCAGTGCGCGGGGCTGGCGACCTCGTGCTGCGCGCTGGCCTCCTTTTTCGCCCCGACGATGCCCGGCTTCGCCCCGGCGGCAGCGGCGTCCATGGCCACGTTGGACAGCTCGTCGGCCTTTTTGTTCTTCGCGCGCGGCACCCAGGTGTAGGTCACCGACGCAAACCCGGCGGCCAGCGATCGGGCCTGGCGGGCGAGATCGGCCATGTCGGGATGCTTGATTTTCCAGCGCCCAGACATCTGCTCGACCACGAGCTTGGAGTCCATAAAGACCTCCACCTCGGTAGCGCCGAACTCTCGCGCGGCCTCCAGACCGCGCAGCAGACCGTGGTATTCGGCGACGTTGTTGGAGGATTTCTGCCCGACAACGTAAGCCACCTCCGCGAGCGTCTCGCCACCCGAGCCGTAAACAACAGACCCGGACCCGGCCACGCCGGGGTTACCGCGCGAGCCGCCGTCGGTGTACACGCTGACCTTCATCGCTTACTCCCCCGCCGGCGAGACGCGCACGAGCAGCGTGCCGCAGTTGGGGCACAGCGGCACCTCGTCGGCGTCAGCGCTTAAGACTTCGGTGCGCTCTGCTTGCGGCAGTGTGATGAAGCAGGAGTTGCAGGTGCGGCCGTTGAAGGCGGCCGCCCCGACGTCGTCGTAAAGCGAGAGCAGCTCGGCGGGGAGCTGGCCGCGCAGCGCGTCGGTATCGACAACCTCGCGCGGGGGAAGCGCGTCGACGGCACGGCGGGCGGCCTCGACCTTGCGGTCCATCTCGTCGAGGCGAGCGCCGTGGATGTCGCGGTTGTTGCGCAGCGCCTTGACCTCACCGTGGGCCTCCTTGAGCTCGTAGTACAGATCGGCCAGGCGGGATTTCGCCGCGTAGCGGTCGTGCTCGAGGTCCTTGCGGCGCTCCGGGTCGGTCTCTGCGGTGAGCTGGCGCTTGTTGTCCAGGTCGCGCTTCTTCAGCTTGCGCTCGTCCTCCTGGATGCGCAGGATGTCCAGCTCAAGGTCGTCCACCGCCATCTGCGCCGCGGCCGCGGCGGAGGCGAGGCGCTCACGTTGCGTGGTGAGGTCGGCGAGCTCCTTCTCCTCCGCACTCAGGCGCGTGGGGTGGCGCTGGGCGCGGTCGGCGTCGGCAAGCTCGAGCAGCACCATCTGCTTGTCGGGAGAGAGGTTCACGAATGTAGCCCTTCTTTCTTAAGTTCGCGGGTGGGCGGAGACGGTCCACGGGTCCGTGCGGATGGGGATGATCTCGGTGTTAACGTCCAAAGTGTCAACGATACCTTTCGCCTGGGTCGTCCACGGAAACTCCGAGGCCCAGTGCGCTGTATCGATCACCGCTGGCCCGCCGGCGCGCAGGTGCTCGTCCACCGGGTGGTGGCGCAGGTCCGAGGTGACGTAGACGTCGACGCCGAGCGCTGCGACATCAGAAAGGAAGCCGTCGCCGGAGCCGGAGGACACCGCCACCGTGCGCATCATCTGCTCCGGGTCGCCCGCGGCGCGCACGCCCCAGGCGGTTTCCGGAAGCGCGTCGGCGACCTGCTGTGTGAACTCACGAAGCGTAATCGGCTCGGGCAGGGTGCCCACCCGGCCCAGGCCGGGGGCGCGGTCCAGCGGGGTGTCGTCGGCGATTGCCACGATGTCGAAGGCGGGTTCTTCGTAGGGGTGGGCGTTGCGCAGGGCGTCGATAAGCGAGGTGCGCAAGCGCGAGGGCGCGACGAACTCGACTTTGACCTCGGGGGCCGAGTAGTGCTGACCGACCGTGCCTTCGGTCGGGTTGGCGCCGGCGCGGGGGATGAACCCGCCGGTGCCGTCGATACGGAAGGAGCAGCGCTCGTAGTCGCCGATCGCCCCGGCGCCGGCTGCGAACATCGCGTCCATGACACTGTCCGCGTGCTCCGGTGGCACGTTGACGCCCCACTTGTCCACTCTGCCGCGCCGAATCGGCTTGATCGGGCGGCCCGGGGTGATGCCGACGAGCTCGGCGAGCAGGTCGGACACGCCCGGGCGCGCCGAATCCGCGTTGGTGTGCGCCGCGAAGAGCGCGACCCCGCCGCGCAGCAGCGTGTGGATGACCTTGCCCTTCGGGGTGTTCGCGGCCACCGAGGACACCCCGCGCAGCAACAGGGGGTGGTGCACGACGAGCATCTGCGCGCCGATCTCCACCGCGCGCTGCGCCACCTCGAGGGTGCAGTCGAGGGCGAAGGCGACATTGGACACCTCGTCGTCAGGGTCGCCGCAGATCAGCCCCACCTTGTCCCAGTCCTCGGCCAGCGCCGGCGGGTACGCCGCCTCCAGCGCTGCTACAACATCGGCCACCGTCGTTTTGCTCATGCGTCCAGCCTACAAAGCTGCCATGCTTTAAGGCATGCGCACCACTTTGCTTCTCGACGTCGACGGCACCCTCATCGACTCCTACCCCGGCATCCGCACGGGCTTCCTCATCGGCCTCGACGCGGTTGGCTTCGAGCACCCCGGCGAGGAGTTCATCCGGCGCATCCCCGGCCCGCCGATGACGGAGACGTACGCCAGTCTCGGGATGACCCCGGAGCAGAACACGCGCGCCATGGCGGCGTACTCCGACTACATGGCGGGCGACGGGTGGAGCAACTTCACTGTGTTCGATGGCATGGCTGAGCTCGTTGCCGAGTGGAAGGCCGAGGGTTACGAGGTGGTCACGGCGACGTCGAAAGGCGAAGGCTTCGCGCGCAAGGCGCTTAAGCGCGCCGGAATCTACCAACACATCGACTTCCTCGGAGCCGCGCAGGAGCACGGCCCACGCAAGCGCAAAGTCGATGTGATCGAATACGTGCTGGATCACGTCTCACCCGAAAAACCGCTGATGATCGGGGACCGCCACCACGACTTCGAGGGGGCAGCGCACTTCGATATTGCCTCCGTGGCCGTCACTTGGGGCTACGCTGATGCCCGAGAGTACGACCTTGCCACCTACATCGCCCACACCGCGGAAGAGTTAAAGGACATTATCAATGGCTTCTGACCCACTCCACATCGACTTCGTCTGCACCGGCAACATCTGCCGCTCCCCAATGGCGGAGGTGATCGTGCGCGACAAGCTTGAACGGACCGGGCTCGGCGACCGGGTCCGCGTCAGCTCCTCGGGCATCGGCGGATGGCACGTGGGCAACCCCGCGGACGAGCGCGCGCTGCAGGAACTCGAGGCCAACGGCTACGACGGCTCCCGCCACCGCGCCCAGCAGTTCGGCGCCGCGCAGCAGGGGGCGGACCTGTTTATCGCGCTCGACCCGCGCCACGTCTCTGAACTGGTCGCCAGCGGAGTGGACGAGGACAAAATCCGCCTGATCCGCTCCTTCGACCCCGCCTCGCCCGAAGGCGCCGGCGTCGAGGACCCGTACTACGGCGGCATGGAGGGCTTCACCACCACGCGCGAGCAGATCGAGGCCAGCGCCGACGGCATTATCGAATGGGTGCGCGACCAGCTAGACTAGGTGCCTATGAGGAAGACTTTTCTCACCCCCGGTTGGGCGATCGCGGCTATTTTGATCGCGCTGTTCTCCTACTTCGCGTTTACCTTCCTCGCGCCCTGGCAGCTCGGCAAAAACGAGCGCCTCGTCGAGCGCAACGAGCACATCGTCGAGGCCTTCGACAACGATCCGGTCCCGTACTCGGCTGTCGCCCCCGATGGCGAGGTCGCGCCCGCAGACGAGTGGTCGCGCGTGACCATGACCGGCCGCTACGTACCCGAGGACGAGGTTCTGCTGCGCCTGCGTCCGGTGGATAAAACCCCCGCCTTCCAGGTGCTCACCCCGTTTCGCATCGATAACGGCCCAACCATGCTGGTCAACCGCGGCTGGGTCCCCGCCACCGACGGCGGCACCACCGTGCCTCCCATCGACCCCGCCCCCACCAGCCAGGTCACCATCACGGGGCTTTTGCGTCTCGACGAAGGCCCGCACCCCTCAGCGCCCGTACTCGACCAGGGCCACGCGATGGTGTACTCCATCAGCTCCGCGCAGGCCTCCGAGATCACGGGTGCCGACCTCGCGCCGTCGTACCTGCAGCTCTCCCCCGGTGAGTCCGGCGTGCTTGAACCCATCCCGCTGCCGATGCTGGAAACCGGCAACCACCTCTCCTACGGCCTGCAGTGGATCGCCTTCGGCATCATGGCCCCGGCGGGCCTGATTTACTTTCTGTGGGCCGAGGTGCGCGAGCGGCGGCGCTTCAAGCAGGAGCAAGAAGAGCTGCTTGTCGACGCCCCCACCACCGCGTCCACCCCCGCCCCGCGCGGGCGCTACGGCCACACCAAGCGCAACCCCTGGGCCTCGGCTTACGATAGGGAGCAAGAACGCTAGCGTAAGGGGACCGCTGTGAACACCGCTTTGACCGAATCCGATGAGCTGCTCGTTGAATTAACCCTGCTCCAACTGAACGGCGTCGGCGTGCGCCCCGCCAGCGAGGTGGAGGCCGACGACATTGAGGACGCGGTCTTAGACGAGCTGGGGTCGTTCCGCATCCGCCCCCTGGCCACCCTCATCGGGCTCCGCGATCCGGAGGACACCCCGCTGTTCGACAACGTCTGGTGCGATACCTGCGCTGAGCCGCGCACCACACTTGCCCAGCTTGAGACGTGCGCAGAGCAATTGTGCAGCGCCACCGGGACGCAGCTTGTGGAATGCGTCGCCTTTGCAGACCCTGGCTCCGACACCTCCGGATCCGTACGGCTGCGCGTCGGGCAGTGGGACGTTGTCGACATGGACTACGACCTGACTAACGAAAGTCCCGAGCTCGACCTCATCGCCGCGATCGTGCCCTCGGGCGTGACCGCCGTGACGTTTGACCACGACGACCTCGACGCGCACTCGGTGACGGTGTTTCTGCGGTCCGGGGAGGAAGCTGCCAACGTAACGAACTCCCTCGAAGGGGAGCTCAGTGGAGTCGGTGCGTCATCCCAGGGACAGTAAGACAGCCGTTGAAGGAGACCCCCAGATGACATCTCCGTGTCCGGGATCACCGACGATCCATCCTGTCTCTAACTAACGTCGATTCTGCACTCTCTTGATTGACCGACTCGACCATCAGCCTTGACGGTAATTCGGATATGGTCTCGTTGGGAACACCCGTAGGCAGCTGCATCTCGGTTTGCATGCGCGACATTTCAAAACTTTGAACAACAGGAGGTTCCGATTCAGCGGTTCTCTTTAACGTGATTTCCACCCGATCTCCCGGTTGCCCCACGTACGTAATGTCTGCAGTAGGCCTTCCGCGATCGATTTTCACAACCGATTCGTCGCAGAGCCCGTCTGCAGAACCGGTCCCAAGGATCGGATCTTCTGGACCCCGACCTGCAACCTCAGGTGCCGGACTGCCTCCTGAGGCAGTGACCTGATCGGAATCAGCTTGCATTGGTCCCATGTCGTTCGAGCATCCGGATAGAACCATTGCTGAAGCCGCCGCCAGCGGAATCGTACAATTGTGCATTTTGAACATCGGGCCTCTTTTCACACTCGATTCCGTTTGGGAAGGAAGGCACAGCGGAGCTGTCTCACACTGGAACACAATTTCCGGGAGCAGAAAACCCTAGAGTCGGCAACAACGCGAAACTTGGCATCGTTTACTGGTTGTGGCTGGCTGCACTGAATCAAACTCGTTTCCAAAGGCCCCAGGGGCTCGCTTAATCTGTAGCGGCTCACATAGGGGATGCCAGCGAGCCACTGCTTACCACTGTCCTCTCACAGACACCATGTCTAACACGGAAGCTACCTGCGACTCAACGGTCCGCGCTCATCGCGGAATAACCCGCGACAACTACAACTGGCTCAATCTGAACCTGCGCTCCGGTCCCCAGGCCGAGATCACTGTCACTGCTCGAAGCGTCGGTCAGCGAATGACTGAGCTTGGCAGATTTTGTGCGCCATGAGGGGCTCGAACCCCCGACCTACTGGGTGTAAACCAGTTGCTCTTCCAGCTGAGCTAACGGCGCGTGCCCCAGCACTCTAGCACGGGTGCGACTGGGGGCCAAAAGCTACTTCTTGATGCTCGCGCCGGTGAGGCAGGCGCCCTGCCAGTCGCCGAAGCGGTCGGACTTGGTCTGCACCAGGCCCGCAAGCTGGGCGGACTCGGACACCTCGCCGGGCTGCACGCCGCCGGGTGTGCGGGGAGCCGGGGTGAGCAGCCAGATCTTGCCGCCGGTGGTGAGGTTGCGGGCGGCGTCGACAAGCGAGTCGACGAGGTCGCCGTCTGAGGCGCGGAACCAGAGAAGCACGACATCGCACAGCTCGTCGGTGTCCTCGTCGAGAAGCGGCTGCCCGATGGCGTCTTCGATGTCCTCGGAGATAGTTGTGTCGGCGTCCTCGTCCCAACCGATTTCTTGGACGATGACATCGCCGCTAATTCCAAGCTGTTCCGCGTAACTGACAGCACCAGGGGCGCCCACCTTGCGAGTCCTCCTTCTAGTTCCTTTTCCAGATACACGCAGAGTACCCGCTTGCGCTCGCTTTTGCGCCATGCTCGGGGGAATTTCGCGGGTAGGATCAGGGGCGTAATCACAAAAAGTGACCAGGAGGTTTGACGTGGCCGACAACCCGCGCGGGACGGAACCCGTAAGTGACCCGTACGCAGACGAGTCAAGCAACTCGAACATCGAACTGATCCGCGAGGGAGTCGCCTCGTACCTGCACGATCACGACCCAGAGGAAACGAAGGAGTGGATGGACTCCTTCGATGGGCTGTTGGAGTCCTCCTCCCCCGAACGTGCGCGCTACCTCATGCTGCGCCTTTTGGAGCGCGCGTCCGCCAAGCGCGTGCCGCTGCCCGCGCTGTCGTCGACGGACTTCGTCAACACCATTCCGACCGAGCTCGAGCCGGAGTTCCCCGGTGATGAGAAGGTGGAAAAGCGCTACCGCCGCTGGATGCGCTGGAACGCCGCGATCATGGTGCACCGCGCGCAGCGCCCGGGCATCAAGGTGGGTGGCCACATCTCCACCTACGCCTCCGCGGCCGCGCTCTACGAGGTCGGCTTCAACCACTTCTTCCGCGGCAAGGACGCCCCCGGCGGCGGTGACCAGATCTTCATCCAGGGCCACGCCTCCCCCGGCATCTACGCCCGCGCGTTCCTCGAAGGCCGCCTGAGCGAAGACGACCTCGACGGGTTCCGCCAGGAGCACTCCCGCCCGCAGGGCGGCCTGCCCGCCTACCCGCACCCCCACGGCATGCCGGAGTTCTGGGAATTCCCGACCGTGTCCATGGGCCTCGGCCCGATGAACGCGATCTACCAGGCGCGATTCAACAAGTATCTGCAGGATCGCGGGATCAAGGACACCAGCGAGCAGCACGTGTGGGCGTTTCTAGGCGACGGCGAGATGGACGAGCCGGAATCGCGCGGCCTGATCCAGATGGCGCCGCTGTACGGGCTGGACAACCTAACGTTCGTAATCAACTGCAACCTGCAGCGTCTCGACGGCCCCGTGCGCGGTAACGGGCAGATCATCCAGGAGCTCGAGGCCTTCTTTATCGGCGCCGGATGGAACGTAATCAAGATTGCCTGGGGCCGCGAGTGGGACCCGCTGTTTGAAAAGGACGAGGACGGCGCGCTGGTCAACCTCATGAACTCCACGCGCGACGGCGACTTCCAGACGTTCAAGGCCAACGACGGCGCCTACGTGCGCGAGCACTTCTTCGGGCGCGACCCGCGCACCGCGAAGCTGGTCGGGGACATGACGGACGACGAAATCTGGGCGCTGCGCCGCGGCGGCCACGACTACCGCAAGGTCTACGCAGCCTACAAGCGCGCGATGGAAACCAAGGGCAAGCCGACGGTGATCCTGGCCCACACGGTGAAGGGCTACGGACTCGGCCACAGCTTCGAGGGCCGCAACGCCACCCACCAGATGAAGAGCCTGACGCTCGATGACCTGAAGCTCTTCCGCGACACCCAGCAGATCCCGATTTCTGATGAGGATCTTGAGCGCGACCCCTACCTGCCGCCTTACTACCACCCGGGTGAGGATGCGGACGAGATCAAGTACCTGAAGAAGCGCCGCGAGGAGCTCGGCGGGTTCCTGCCGCAGCGCCGCACGACGTACACCCCGCTTGAGCTGCCCGACTTCGAGAAGACGTTCAAGGCCAGCTTCAAGGATTCCGGCAAGCAGCAGGTTGCTTCGACCATGGCGCTGGTGCGCACGTTTAAGGCGCTGACCCGCGATAGGGAGCTGGGCAAGCGCCTCGTGCCGATCATCCCGGACGAGGCCCGGACCTTCGGCCTCGACTCGTGGTTCCCGACGCTGAAGATCTACAACCCGGTGGGCCAGAACTACACCCCGGTCGACCACGACCTGCAGCTGTCCTACCGCGAGGCCACCGACGGCCAGATCCTGCACGAAGGCATCAACGAGGACGGCTCTTCGGCGTCGTTCATCGCGGCCGGCACGTCGTACGCGACGCACGGCGAGCCGATGATCCCAATGTACATCTTCTACTCCATGTTCGGCTTCCAGCGCACGGGCGATAACTTCTGGGCCGCCGGCGACCAGCACGCGCGCGGTTTCATCATCGGCGCCACCGCTGGTCGCACCACGCTGTTTGGCGAGGGCCTGCAGCACATGGACGGCCACTCGCACGTGCTCGCGTCGACCAACCCCGCGGTTGCCTGCTACGACCCGGCGTTCGCCTACGAGATGCCCTACCTCATCACCAAGGGCATCGAGCGCATGTACGGGCCCGACGGCGGCGAGAACGTCATGTACTACATCACCGTGTACAACCAGCCGACGCACCAGCCCGCGCGTCCGGACGACCTCGATGTCGACGGGCTGCACAAGGGCATCTACCTGTTTGATCGCGGCGCGGAGAAGACCAACCGTGTCTCGCTGCTCGCCTCCGGTGTGGGAATGCAGCAGGCGCTGCGGGCGCAGGAAATTTTGCAGGAGCGTTACGACGTCGGCGCGGCCGTCTACTCCGTCACCTCCTGGGTCGAGCTCGCCCGGGACGGGGCGGCGCTTGCCAAGCAGCAGTTGCTGCACCCGGGCGAGGACGTCGGCGAGCCCTTCGCCACCACTGCGCTCAAGCAGACCGAGGGGCCCTACGTCGCCACCTCCGACTTCGCCACGGCGCTGCAGGAGCAGATCCGCCCGTACGTCCCTGGCCAGTACATCGTGCTCGGTGCCGACGGCTTCGGTTTCTCCGACACCCGCGAGGCGGCGCGACGCTACTTCAACATCGATGCCGAGTCGATGGTCGTCGCTGCACTGATGGGCCTGGCCAACGAGGGCAAGATCGAGATGCCGGTTGCCGCGCAGGCCGCCAAGGACCTGCACATCAGTGACCCCACGGAACCGAACCCCAACGGCGACGCGGATGAGTAATCACGGATGAGTAGTGAGGTCTACGTCGCTCTCACCCTCGTCCCGATGGTGCTAGCGGGAATTGCCTTGGTGTTCGCGTTCCTGCGCTACTCCAAAATGGGCGGCGATCTCAAACTCCTCGGGATCTCCATCGCGGTTTCCGCGTTGATCGCGGGGGCGGTGCTGTATTACCTCGCCGCCGTGAGTGATATGTTCGCGTCGGAAGTGCTTTTCGTGTTCGCGCTCGTCGGAGCTGGCGCATCGGCCATTCTCGGCTGGTTCTTTACTAGCGCGGGCAGGACCTGGTCCCTGGCGTTGGCGATCGCGGCGTCAACGATGCTGGGCTCGGCTCTTGGAGCTTCTTTGAAGCTAAGCCAGGCATACGGGAGTACGCCGACCCCGGAGACCGTAGGACCGGAGCTCTCTGTGTGGTTCGTAGTCATTCCCGCGATCGTGTTCTGGGTTCCGCTTGCGTCCTTCTTTGCGGCCGCGATCGCCGCTCTGTGGCGGGATTCCCGTGAAAAATCGGCGGTTGCGGAGGGTTCTGTCTAGTGGTGGGTATATTTTTCACGTTCCCACTCGTGGTGCTGATCTTCGTCCTAGGTGCGGCGATGGAGCGCTAAGCGTCAAGGAAGTTCCCATTTCACGTTTGCTTGTACCGTCGGGGCTTTCACTGGGCGCGGGGATCTTGGTCAGCTTAGCTTTAGGTGTCTTTTCTCGCCTCGCCTCCAGTCAGGCTCAGTGGCTCATTACTCCATTGGGCAGCACCGTACTGGGGCTCGGGATGCTCGGGCTCTGCGTCATCGCCGGCGTCCTCGGGTGGAAGTACGCAGACGGTGGGCGCCGCTGGTCTCTCGCGGGTGCGATCGCGGCCAGTGTGACTTTCGGTGCGAACGCTGCGTTATTGCCCACACTGAACGATCAGACGCGGGGCCTAAGCGGCGCGGAAGCCGCCGGAGCTGGGCTCTGGATTTTCTTTCTTGTGCTCCCTCTCACACTTCTGATGCTGCCGCTGGTATCGTTCGCTGCCGCGGAAAGTGCCATTCGCATTCGTCGCTCCCACTCGACCTCGGTGGCACAGCCGGTACGGAAAGAGTCTAAGGCGGCTTCTGATCTAGCTGAGCAACCGGTCGACGAGCCGGATGATGGCCGTACTCACGGCACCGGGAGCGTCTAGCGGAGGCATATGTCCGCTTTCGGGCAGCACCTGGACGTGCGCACGGGGCCAGATGTCGTGGAGGCGCTCGGACTGGGAGACCGGCGCGACGGTATCGCGCTCCCCCACCAGGATGTAGCCGGGAATGTCCGCGAGGACTGCCGCGGCGTCGAGCTCGGAGTGCTCAAGCAAGTCGTCGAAGAAGCCAGCGTAGGTGGCCAGGGGCGTCTTCTGAATCATGTCGGCATGGAAACGCACGAGGTCAAAATCCATGGGGCGGAAGTAAAACCCCAAGGCCAGGAACGGAGCGATCATGCTGGTAACAGCCTTCCTGATACCCTCCGCAAAGCCTGGAGTGTGGTCTAGCACTCCCTCCAGAACATCTCCCATCGGGCCCGCCAAGATCTGTGGCAAGCCTTGCACCGCGAAAGGCTCTACGGTCGACGAGATTTGCACACTCCCAGCGACGTTGAGGTTGTAGCGGCGCATTAGCGACAGTGAGACGGGTCCGCCGAGTGAATGGCCGACGATAATCAGGGGGCCGCGAAGGCCCAACCGCTCCACCACCGCGTAGACATCATCAGCCGCGTCGTCGATGGTGCACTGCTCAGGATGGACGAACGTCGTGCGCCCGTGCCCGCGGTAATCAAGTAGAACCTGGCGCACAGGTAGGGCATCGAGCTCTGCGACTTGCATGTAGAACGACTCGGAGGAGATGTTGAAACCGTGGACGTAGAGCACGGTCAGCTCCGCGTCTTCGGGGCCGCGGTCGTAGTAGCGCACATTCACGTCGCCGTTTTCGACCGTCCCAGTGCGGTCATACTGCAGGCCAATATGAGAGATGCCGCAGTGGAGGCGGTGCCGAGAAGCAAGGAGTGTGCGCGCCGCTGCGAACCGTTGGTGCATGTTGCCAGTGTATATATGGGTGCATGAAGCTTTCGCAACGGCTGGACCTGGGCGCACTGAACCTCGAGGCGGAGGAGCCGACCGACCGCAGCCTCGAGGCGCGGCTGATCGACCTCGTTTCCCGCATCACCGGCGACGAAGTCGACCCCGCAAAGACGCTCGCCGAGCTGGGCATCAGCTCACTCGACCGGATCGAGCTTGCGGTGCGCGCGGAGGAGGAGTTCGGCGTGCTTGTCGACGACTCCCTCTATACAGATTCCCTCACAGTCAACGAATTGGCCGACAGTCTCGCTCAGGCGTCCGAGTGAGTGGACACGAAAACACTAAATGCGCCCCGCCGGGTTGAGGTGGGGCGCATTCGGGTTAGTGGAGGAGTTTAGCTCTCGTCGGCGACGAAGAAGCGCTGGCGGTTGACGAACTCGTCGATGCCCAGGGGGCCGAGCTCGCGGCCGAAACCGGAGTTCTTCACGCCACCGAACGGCAGCTCGGCGCCGCGGGCCTGCGGGATGTTGACGTGGATCATGCCGGTAACCACCTGGTTGGCCACGCGCTTTGCACGCTCTTCGTCGGTGGAGAAGACCGCACCGCCGAGGCCGTACTGGGAGTCGTTGGCAAGTTTGATGGCCTCCTCCTCATCGGCCACGGAGTAGATCTCTGCCACGGGGCCGAAGAACTCCTCGTAGTAGGACTCGGAGCCGACGGGAATGCCGGTGATGACTGCCGGGGAGTAGTAAGCGCTGCCCTCGGCCAGCTCGCCGCCGGTGTGCAGGGTCGCGCCTTCCTCGACGGCTTTCTTCACCTGCTCGTCGAGGGTCTCCGCGGCGTCACGCGAGGACATCGGATAATACTCGCCCTTCTGCGGGTTCATCGGATCGCCTTGGTCGAATGACTCCGCAATGCGGACCATCTCGGCGACGAAATCGTCGTAGATATCTTCCATCACGATGATGCGCTTGTTGGACGTGCAGGCCTGACCGACGTTGCTCATGCGCTTTTTCCACGCGGTCTTCGCCGCCGCGGCAACGTCGTCGGTGTCGAGGATGATGTAGGGGTCGGTGCCGCCGAGCTCGAGGAGGCTCTTCTTCAGGTTCTTGCCGGCGGTAGCGGCAACGGCGCGGCCGGCTGCCTCGGAACCGGTGAGCGAGACGCCCTGAACGCGGGGGTCCTCAATCAGCGTGGTGATCTGGTCGTGGGAGGCGTACACGTTGGTGAACACGCCCGCGGGAGCGCCGGCTTCCTCGAGGATCTCCTGGATCTTCTGGGACGAGCGCGCGCAGATCTCGGCGTGCTTGAGCAGCACGGTGTTGCCGGCCATAAGGGTCGGCGCGGCAAAGCGCGCGACCTGGTAGTACGGGTAATTCCACGGCATCACGCCGACGATGACACCCAGCGGTACCTTGCGCATCACGGCGGAACCGCCCTCGGTCTCTAGCGGCTCGTCCGCGAGCAGCTCCGCGCCGTGGTCGGCGTAGTAGCCGAAGATGTCGACGACGTCGTCGACCTCGTTGTCGCCCTCGCGCAGGGACTTGCCCATCTCCTCGGCGATGATCTTCGAAAGCTCGTCGCGTTGGGCGTCGAAAAGCGATGCGACCTTGCGCAGGATCTGGGCCCGCTCCTCGAGCGGCGTCTCGCGCCACGTGCTAAACGCCTCGTCGGCTGTGGTGAGGGCGCGCTTGAGGTCGGCGTCGCTGATGGTCTCGAAGGTCTCGACGACCTCGTTGGTTTTCGGATTTTGGACTCGGTAGGTGTTTGACATAGTCCCCATCGTAGGGAAACTATGCGACACGGGTTGTCAGTTGCGCCGCGAAACCAGCCCGCTGTGCCAGCGTAGTGAGGTTTTCGCGGAAGCGCGCCAGGTCCGCAGCGGGGGCGTACACCAGTTCGCGGCAGCCGATCGTGCCGTCGGGGTTGCGGTGCCAGCGGGTGAACCAGGCTGTGTCCCAGACGTCGAAAAGCGAGTAGTCGGCTCGGTCCTGGGGCAGTTCGCACAATAGCTTCTCGACGTCCCCCCGCAGGCGCGCGGGCATCCCGTCAATGTCGATGACGGCGGACGTGGTGGCGGCGAGTGTCGTTGTCATGGGGTGTCCTCCAATGCGTGGCGGCGCCGCGCCCCCCTACCGCTGCTGCGAGCGGTGGGTGCGCGACGAGACGAGGTTCGTCTTCCCCAACGGCCTCAAAAATCTCTTGACCGATGTTGCGTCACACAGCCACCACGAGCAACCCTCAACCGCAGCTTTACACCCCTATTTAGTGAAGCTTTTGTTGAGGGTTAGAGAGTGCGCACCGCGACCACGCCCGCGAAAATGAGCACCAGCCCCACCACGCGCAGGGGGTCGACACGCAGCCGCTTCGCCCCAAACCACCCCATCGACTCAATCACCTGGCCGCCCGCGATCGTGCCTGCGTTGATCCCAATCACTGTCGTCGCCGTGCCCAGCACCGGGGCGAGCGTCGCACCACCTGCGACAAAGATCGCGCCGATCACACCGCCGGACCACATCCACCACGGCCCCGGCTCAGGCCGCGTGACCAGCTGCCGCGGCGATGTCACCAGCGCAATGGCGAACAGCAGCAGCGCCCCGACGGCAAGGTTGATCTCCGCAGCATGCAGCGACGACCCCGCGACCGTGCCCAGGTGCCCGTTGATCGTCGTCTGAACCGCCGACGCCATACCAATCCCCACCCCAACCGCGCGCCACGCCCACGAACCGCTCACCACCGCGCCTTGCTTGCCGACGCCCACCACAAGCGCAATCCCCACCACGACCACGATCGCACCCAGAATCCGTCCTAACCCGACGTCGAGCTGAGGCGCACGGAACAACCCGAACTGGTCGATGGTCAGGCCCATCACTACCTGCCCGAGGATCGGCAGCACCACCGTGGCCACGGCCCCGATGCGGGGAAACAGCAGAATGTTGCCCATCACGAACATCACGCCCAACGCGCCTCCGGACCACACCCACCACGGCTCGCGCACCGCAGCAGCAAAGTCCGGCACGGGGTGGCCGACGAGAATTGCTGTCGCGATGACGGAAACGAGAAACGCGACCGTGAAGGAAATCAGCGCCGAGACGACGGGGAACCCTCCCACGCTCAAGCGCAATCGCGAATTGGCGGCCGTTTGAATCGGAATGATCGAGCCGATAGCGAGAGCTGCGAGGATGGCGAGCATGACGGTGAGGTTACCCCGAATCGACCGATTTCCCAGCCCCCACCCAGCGGCTTAGGACATTCTGTCGAGGTCCTGTGAGGTGGTGTCTGGGGCGGATTCTACTCTTCCTCCCACCAGTCCACCACTAGCGGGGGCTTGCGCCCTCGAAGGGAGTTTTCCTATGTCAACCTTGTACACCGCCCCCGTCGGGCCAGCCCAGCCGATCGCACCGGTGGAGCCACCTCAGCGCAACACCGTTGGAATCATCGCGCTCGTCTGCGCGATTGCCGGCTTCATTTTCGGCTGCATCCCTGGCGCATTCATCCTCGGTTGGATCCTTCTGCCGATCGGCTTCATCCTCGGCATCATTGGCTTGTTCATGAAGGCTAAGAAGGGCACCGCCGTGGCCGCCGTCATCGTCTCGATCGTCGGAACCATCGTTTCGGTAATTGTTTTCCTGTTCGCCGTCGGACGGGCCTTCGACGAGAGCTTCAACCAGGACGTATCCGTAGCAGGACCGGAAAGTGCGGTCGCCCCGGTCGCGGAGGGCTCCGCCGCTCAGGGAGGGTCAACCGCAGGGTCCACGCGCGACAACCCGCTGCCGATCGGCGCCACTGTGGAAAACGAAGAATGGTCCGTCACCCTCAACAGCGTCGACCTCGATGCAACAGATGCGGTGACCGCCGAAAACCCGGTCAACGATCAGCCGGGCCCAGACCAGACCTACGCGCTGGCGAACGTCACCATCACCTACAAGGGTGACAATCCGCAGGGCTCGATGCCCATGCCTCTCATCGAGTACGTCACCCCCGACGGCCGCAGCGTGACGTCTTTCGACACGCTTGTCGTCGCCCCCGACGCCCTGGACACGCTGACGTCGCTCTACAGTGGCGCGTCGGTAAGCGGCAACGAGGCGTTCCTGATTCCCGCCGGCACTGCTGGTGAGGGCGTTCTCGCGATCCAGCCGGACCTCTTGAGCAAGAAGGCGTTCTTCGCTGTGCGTTAGGTTTTGCGTCGTGGGGTGCGGACGTCGTCGCCGATGACGTCGGGCAGTACTGCGGGGGCATCACCGAGCAGGGCGCGCAGGTTGCCGTTGCGTTCCACCGCGCTGGTTACCGCCCGCACGCGACGCTTCCTCGACCCGCCACCGCCTGCGTGGGCGCTTGGGCTCATCGGGCCACCGACCGCCACGGAACGATTCGCGGTGTGCGCACTCGTTGCGGTCGATGCGGTAGTGGACCCCGGTGCCAGCGGTGCGCCAACACCAGGGCCCGTGAGCCCCGGGCCCGTGAGACCGGGTGGGATCGTACCCACACCCGCACCGCCGCGGCCGATAAGGCCCACCGCGGACCCAGCACCCGCACCCACAGCAGAACCCACACCCTGCCTGCCACCTACACGGCCACCCGGCACAGCACCGCGGGCACCGCTATGAGCACCACCTGTGCCCAACACAGGACTTACCCCCGGGGTGACACCAAACGGTGAACCACCAAACCCGGCATGTCCCGCACCCACAGGCACCACCGGGGCAGACCCAGCCGGAGCTGCCGTAACCGGTGGCAGCGTCGCCACCGATGCCGCCTGCGTCGCACCCGCAACCGGTGACAGGCCACCCGCACCAACACCCGCGCCACCTGCGGGTGCAGCCGCCAACACGTCCTGCGGAGTAGTCGCATACGCCACATCCGAAAACCCGTTAGCCACCAACGCATCTTTGACCACCTGCGGCAACACACGGCTCTCAAACGCTGGTGCGGCAGGCACCACCACCGCCTCCGGTGAAAACGGTGCCGCAGGCATCGCATCCAACGCCGGCAACAACTGATTAAAAGGCGGCACCGTCGGCACCAACCCTGCCGTCAACCGCGGCGGAAACGCCGCCATATACGCCTGCTCCACCACCGGCTTAACCTCCACCGGCGCCGCCAACCACGACGCATACGCCGCTGCCGCAGTCGCCTTCTCCGCACCAGCAACCGCCGCCAAATTACCCGCATGCACCCCCATCGCCGAAGCATGCGCCGCAAACTGGCCACCCGCCCACTGAATCCGCCGCACCCGCTCAATCGCCTTATCCACCCACGACGTCTCCGCAGACGACCCCAACGCCGCCACCACCGCATCCAACCGAGACACCACCTCAGAAACCTTGACCGCCGTCGACTCCCACGCCGCCGCCTCCGACAGCGCACGTGATGGATCAGTGGCCTGGAACTGGCCATGCAACACCGGCAACGACGCCACAAACCCAGCCACCGGACGGCCGAACACAAACGGATTCGTCGACGGGTTCTCCACCTGCGCCAACTTCATATCCACATCCACCGCCGACGCCGACGCACCCCACACATTGGCTAACCCAATGGAACCCACCATGTGGGAAAACGCCCCATCAGCACCAACAACACTATCCAAATTCGCCTCCAGCAACACCGCAGCATCCAGCACATGCGCCGCCAACGCCTTCAACGCCTCCGGACGACTCACCGACGACACACGACCATGCGACACCCCCGACTCATCAAGACCCGACACAGGAGAAAAACCCGCAAGATCTCCGCGCCCGAAACCCTGGCGATCGAGTAGAGCGTCGCTCGCTATAGAGCGCAGCTGGGAAATCGCACCTTCAATCTCCCCAACATTCACCTGCATTTTCTGATTCATTCCCCCACCTAGATGAACTTCTTGAAAGCGAGCCAGGGAGCACGCTTCCAGGATCTGATCGGACAGCTCGAATTCTAAAGCTGCTTTTTCGGGAAAGGATCAAATGCGATGCACACTTTAGTGATCAACGGAGTGCTGCGAGGGTGTCCGATTCTTTGTGTGCGGGGGCTTGGTTTACAAGTAGTCCGCGAATCGGTCGGGGTATGCCACGGCTAGTTGGTTGATGGCTTGTTTCCACCCGGTGGCTTTCGCTCCTTCAATATAGCCGCTGCATTCGATGGCGCGCTTCGCTTTCTTCGCTCGCTGGGCAGCGCGCTTGTCCTCGATGTTGCAGATCATCAGCCACAGCGTTTTCAGCGCCGCAGTATCGTTCGGGAACTGGCCGCGGTTGCGGGTGGCTTTCCGCAGCTCAGCATTCAGCGATTCGATCGAATTCGTGGTGTAGAGTACCCGCCGTGCCGCAGGCGGGAACTGCAAAAACGGCACAAACCGGTCCCAGGCGTCGCGCCAGACTTTGACCGATTGCGGATACTTCCGTCCCAGCTCGGACGCCTCGAACGCGTCCAGGGCGGCGCGGGCGGTGTCCTCATTCGGCGCGGTGTAGACCTCCCGCAACGCGCTGGATACGGGTTTGCGGTCTTGGTAAGACACCCACCTATTTGCCGCCCGGATCAGATGCACGATGCAGGTCTGCACCATGGAATTCGGCCAGGTTGCCTCCACGGCGTCCGGCAGGCCTTTGAGCCCGTCGCAACAGACGATGAACACGTCTTGGACCCCACGGTTGGCAAGGTCAGCGCACACGGATGCCCAAAAACTGGCGCCTTCATTGTCTGCGATCCACAATCCCAGGATGTGCTTGATGCCGTCCATGTCGACGCCTACCGCCATGTAGCAAGACTTGTTGACCACGCGGTGGCCATCGCGGATTTTTACGCGTAGCGCGTCGAGGAAGATCACCGGGTAGAACTCGTCCAACTGGCGGTTCTGCCACAGCATCACCTCATCAAGCACCGCGTCAGTAATCGTGCTGATGGTATCCGGGCTCATGTCCACCCCGAGGGTGGTGGCGAGGTGGTGCTGAATATCGCGCACGGTCATCCCACCGGCGTACAGCGAGATGATCATGTCGTCGAGCTCGGTCAAACGGCGCGACCCCTTCGGCACCATCTGCGGGGTGAACGTGCCGGCACGATCCCTGGGCATGGTGACCTCTAGTCGGCCGTAGCCGGAATCGACGGTCTTGGTGTACGACCCGTTGCGGTGATTGCTCTCCTGTGCGGTTTCCAACCGGGCTTTCGCCTTACGGTCGGCATGGCCGTAGCCCAAATGTGCATCCATCTCCGCCTGCAGACCGGCGTTGATCGATGCCTGCAACAGGCCTTTGACCAGATCGCTTGCATCATCTGCAGAGGTCGACAGTTCGCTGATCAAGCTGGCGAGCTCAGGATTTTCCATCAGCTTCTCGCTGATCTCATTGACCCTTGCCGGGTCGTGGCCTTTCTTCGGTGACACCTTAGTCATTATCGGTGAAACTCCTTCTAGATCAGAGCCTCACACACAAACTTCCTGACACCCTCAGTGCTGCTCGTAAAGAGCGTTCATCAGTTCCTCCGCCTGCGAACATAGAGTTGACGGATCGTTAAGCATTCGTGCCGACCCCACGCTCACGGACAGCGTTCCTCTATCCGTCTCCACCGCTACATCGCACGAGTCTCCCAAACCACTTGGAGCCCCAAAAGCGAACGCGCCCGGTGGAACAAGCGAGCTCACAGTATAAGAAGGAGAGGAACTGAGAATAATGTTTCTGTCGGCGGCGTTAGCGACGACAAGCACCACTCCGTAGTCGTCATCGTCGTCTAAAGCGCAAGTACTGATATACCGATCATTAAGCGCGGATTGCTCAGGCTGCACCTCGCTCTTCACCATCCCCGCCGCCGCGAACTCCGCATCGGAGATTTCCGTGCACGGGTCGAAAAGATTGTGCTTGACCTCCTCGGGATCAAACGGCCCGATCACCAAGTCCCCGCTGTCAAAGTGAAACGCAGCCGGCTCCGGAGAAACAGCCGCCTCCGAAGAAGCAGGCCCAGCAGCACCCGTCTGACCCAGAACACCCACATCCGCACCCGACGCACACCCCGACACTAAACCGACAACCCCGACCAAGCCAACAAACACACCGAACCGACGCACCGACAAACCCCCACATTGTCGCAAACCTAAGAACACCGCCGATTCTGCCTGCCCACACCCCCGCCAGCAACAGCACAACACTCAGCCACGGCAGAGTTCAGCTCCACGCCCTAGCCGGAAAGCTCCTCAAACACCGCCGCGTTCGTCTCCTGCCACAAAGGTTTCGCCCAATCGCCGAAATCGCGGTCGGTGAGAACGACCATCGCGGTCCCCGCTGCCGGTGAATCTGACCACGCCGGCACGACCCAGAGGTAGGTTCCGGACATTCCGAAGTGCCCCACAGTGTCTGCGGGCATGTTGTCACCGGTCCAGTGCGGCGATTTCTCGCCCCGGATCTCAAATCCCAGACCCCACGGGCAGGGCTTCTGCATCCCGTATCCGGGGACGATCCCGCGCAGCTCACCGAATTGGTTGGCGAAGGCGTCGATAAGCGTCTGCTCGCTCAGCAGCGTGGGCGCCGTCAACTCGCGAGCGAAGGCGCGCATATCGCTTAGCGACGCCCTCCCGCCGTGCCCCGCAGACCCATAAATCTCCGCGCTGTCCATGCCGAGTGGCTCGAAAACGCCGAGGCGCGCGTACTCCCCAAGGTGCATCCCACTGCGCTCGTGGAGAAAGTCGTCGAGAATTTCGAAGCCGGCGGACGAGTAAATGCGCCGCTCACCGACCGGTTTCTGGGCCTTGCGCGAATCAAGCCCTACTCCGGAGGCGTGCGACAGCAGATGGCGTACGGTCGACCCGGTGGGCCCGCAGGCGCTATCGAGCGAGAATGCTCCCTCTTCGACGGCCATGAGGAAGCTGTATGCGGCGAGTAGCTTGGTCACGCTCATGAGCTCGTAGATGACGTGCTGGTCGCCGTAGGTCGCGTCCTGCTTTCCGACGAGCGCGGCCGAGACGTTGTCCACCGGCCACCCAGAGAGGTGCTTGGCTAGGTCCATGAACCCGATGTTACGTGCGCCGCACCCACCCGGTGTCCCCGTCGTCGCCTGATCGGCTGTACGCGCGGTAGAGCATGTCGATGAACTCGTCGCGGGTGAGACCATCTTCCTCGTCCTCGATCTCCTCCATTTTCTCGTGCCGCCACGATCGGACATCTGTGGGCTCCACCTTCCGCGCGGCGGTGCGCAACTGCTGTTCCACTCCGCTGAAGGAGCGGCGCAGGCTCAGCGCGATGTCGTTGACCGGGGCGAAATCTTGGCGCGCCGGGACGTACCAGCCCTTCCAATACACGAGCATGGCCAGCAAGAACGCCACGATCGGGGAGACGATCATTCCCCAGGCGTCGTACCCCGCGTGGTAAAGCCCCACGTTGAGGGTTCCTGCGACGACAGCCGGGATGACCGTCATCTGCTGGTTTTTCAGCACGGAGGGCACCTGGCCGCACATCATGTCCCGCAGAATGCCGCCACCCGTGGCCGTGACAACACCCATGAGGACACACCCGAGGGGAGAAACGCCGTTGAGCAGCGCTTTGGTTGAACCGGTCACCGCCCACACACCGAGGATCGCCATGTCCGCGTGGTAGTGGAAGATTGTCCAGAAGAATCCGTGCAGTCGAGTGACAAACGCCACCGCGGCGCCGGCCATGGCCGTCCACACATATTCCGGGCTGTCTAGGGCGGCGACGAGTCCGGAGTTAATAAGGGTATCTCTGAGCGCACCTCCCGCAAGCGCCGACACAACGGCGATGATGAGAAAGCCCACGATGTCGAACTTCATTGTGCGTGCAACCGTGCCGCCAACCAGCGCGGCAAGGAACACGCCGATCAATTCGAGGACGCGGTAGACGGTTAGGAGCATCGGTTCCAGTTCTTCTGCACTCACCCGCGCGAGTGTAACCGCAGACAACAACCGCCCGGTGGAGTTTAGCTCCAGCGCACCTCCACCTGATACCCCGCCATGTTGGTGCCCTCAATCAACGCACTGGCGTGGCTGCGCATGAGTTCCTCAGTGCGCTGCTCGGCGCGCTTGAGAAGACCCTCCTCTATAGCCTTTTCCTCCGCACGTTTTTCTTGCTCAGCGAGGAAACCGGCAACGTCGTCCACCCTGATCTGGTTCAAGGGATTCATCGACTGGTCGTACACGGTGATGCTTGCTGGGTTGACGGAGTTTTCGGTGATGGCCACGCGCGGCACGCGCACGGTGAGTTTCTCGGCGTCCTCGTCGATGTCCACCACGACTTGCTCGGCGTCGCGAAGCCCCGCCTTGACGGATCCATCGAATGTCACCAGGAAGTTGCGTCCGGTAAAGGGGACGGCGCGCCCCGCGACGGTGAAGCCCTCCTGCTCGAACGAGCCCACCGTTGAATACGCGTACTCCTCCACTGACAGCTCAGCGATCTCCTTGAAGGATGCCCCGATTTGCTCGTCGGTGATGCTCTCGCGCCCGAGGCCGAACAACACAGGACGAATCATCACGAGCACCACCGCGGCGATGGCGACCAACGCGACAACGGCAGCCGCCGCGGCCGCGCATCCGCTCCCGCGGTTTCTCATCGCAACTGTAGACACTTTCATTCGCTCCTTCCGGCCCAGTTCACCGCACCGTCTCGGCGACATCTTCGCCACCCTATACTAAGTGTGCGTTAAGGTGTTTCACATCAAATCCCGACCAGGAAACGACGCCATGACAGGATCACACACTCAAGGGTCGACGACGACCAAGGAACCCGAAGAGAAGGACACCGGTGGGGGCGGTTTCCTCGGAGTCATCGAGAAGGTCGGCAACAAGCTGCCCAATCCGTTCTGGCTGTTTGTCATCCTTTCTGGCGTCGTTGTGGCGCTGTCGTGGATTGGCAACCGGATCGGCATGAGCGCCACAGACCCCGGCAGCGGTGACACCATCGCGGTCGAATCCCTGTTGACCACCGAGAATCTCTCACGGATGGTGACGGATGCGGTGAAGAACTTCGTCTCCTTCCCGCCGCTGGGTGTGGTTCTCGCGGTCATGCTGGGTGTCGCGGTCGCCGAATACACCGGCCTGCTTTCCACGATGGTGCGCGCCATGGTCGGTTACGTCAACCCGAAGATTCTCACGTTCATGATCGCTCTAGCAGGCGTCACGGGCTCCGTCGCCTCCGACGCGATCTACGTCATCATCATCCCGCTCGGCGCGATGGCCTTCCATGCCGTCGGCCGCTCCCCGATCGTCGGTGCAATGGTCGCGTTCGCGGCGTCGAGCGCGGGTTTCAACGCCTCACTCGTTCTCAACATCACCGACCTTCTGCTCGCGGGAATTTCGACATCGGCAGCCCAAATGGTCGACGAGAACTACGTAGTTTCGCCGCTGGCCAATATTTTCTTCGTCATCCCCTCGGCCGTGTTCCTCTCCCTGCTCATCACGGCAGTGACGGAATTCTTTGTGGATAAGAAGGCGCACGAGCTCATCGACCACAGCGAGGTTTCTTTCGAGCAATCGCGTGACGACGCCCCCTCCAACGACCCCGAAGATTCCGAGGAGATTTCCCTGACCCTTACACCGGTCGAGTCGAAGGGCTTGGTCTCCGCGCTCATCACCTTGCTGGTGTTCCTCGCCATCTACTTCGCGCTGCTGTTCATCCCTGCCTCCCCGTTTGCCCGCCCCGAGGAAGGGTTCATGCAGTCGCCGCTGATTCAGGCGGTGGCGGTGCCGATCACGCTGGGGTTCTTCTTCGTCGGTCTCGCCTACGGCCTGACCACAGGCAGCATCAAGAGCTCCGGCGACATTCCCGACATGATGGCCAAGGGGCTTGAGACGATGCTGCCCATGTTGGTTCTGTTCTTTGCCGTGTCCCAGTTCCTGGCCTGGTTCCAGTGGTCGAACTTGGGGCCCTGGACAGCAATTAAGGGCGCGGAGCTGCTGCAGCAGTGGGACCTTCCCCCGGCGCTGCTTTTCGCGGGCCTCGTCGCCATGGTCGCCGTGCTCAACATGCTGATTACCTCAGGGTCCGCGCAGTGGGCTCTCATGGCCCCGGTTGTGGTCCCGATGATGATGTACGTCGGAGTCGCGCCCGAGGTGGCGCAGATGCTCTTCCGTATCGGTGACTCCCCGACCAACATCATCACCCCGATGTCACCGTTCTTCGGCCTTGCACTGGTGTTGCTGCAGCGCTACTACAAGAAGGCGGGAGTGGGCACCCTGATGTCCCTCGCCCTTCCTTACTCGATCTCGATCTTGGTCGGCTGGTTCCTCTTCTTCCTGCTGTGGTACTTCCTCGGCCTCCCGCTGGGCCCGGGCTCGCCGATGAAGTACCCGGCGACGTAAGCATCCGAGGCGTTCGTCGTGCCCTCCATGACTGGGAGTAAATAGATTCCGCTGGAAGACCGGCGCGGGCGCCGAGCGCCGCCAGCTCGGCAACAAGCGCGCAATTGTCCTCCCGGAGGGCTTGCGCGAAAGGAACGGTAAATTCGCTTCTCGACGTCCCAGTAACCGCGCGCACCACCCGATCCACTACGGGGTAGATCTCAGGGCGCTTGCGCGCAATGAGCTTGGTGGCGCGCACTTCCCCTATCCCGGGGAGCTCTCTGAGGTAGCGTTCGAGCGCGAAATCACCGAGTTGACTACGAGGGTCGTCTAGTTCCCACAGTCCGACATCTCTCGGGATCTGTTCAAGAAGTACAGCAACCTTTTCTCTGACTGCACCGTCGCGCCGCGAGCGGATCCCAGCCTAAGCTGGGATAGGGGTGCTTAGGCACGAGACCGCGAACAAGTCCTCCGGCGTGAACCAGTGCGGGGAGGGGTCATCGCCACAGGGGTCGAAGTATTCGCCCGAGTACACCCCGGGCGCGCCCGCAGCCTCCAGACCCAGAGTTCGCGAGTAGCAGGCGCGCAGATAGCTAACGCCCTGAGCCGTGTCCCGCTCTCGAAAGGTTCGGGGGAGCCAGAAGTCATCCCCTTAACGGTTATCTCTTCCGTATCATGAGCAGCCACGGCGCCTGGTTTCGTTTACCGCGGGAAGTACCCGATTTCCTCCGGCGTGCAGATCGGGGTGCGGTCGAGGAACTCTTGCGGAGCGCCCTGTTCGCGCAGCTTAATGCCGTTGAAGCAGCCCTGCTGCAAACCGGTTTTCTTTGACCCATCCGGCGCGAGCCCCACCCAGTTCTGCCCGTCGTGGTGGAAGAAGACCTTCCAGTCCGTCTGGTTGGCACCGGCGACGGCCCACTCACCGTTGCACCATTCGACGATCGTGCCTGCAACGCCCGGCCACCCGTCCACGACGGCGTCGAACTCCTGCGGAGCGCATTCGCCCGCTGGGACAGGCGCGGGGAGGATTCCGGGGAAGAGTCCTTCGGCGGATCCAAGCTGGGTGCTCCAGGCGGCCACAGCGTTGGAGCTGGTTTCGGTCAGGGACGCGAGCGCCTCGTCGATGGCCGATGTGTCCACCGAGGATGCGAACGGGTCGAACGGTGCAACCTCCTCCGCCTGAGCGGTAGCGGGCAATGCCGTCAGCGCGAGTGCGCCGGCGGCTCCGATAGCAGCAAGTGAACGTTTCATGCTTTCCACTGTAACCGGATTTTTGATCCATATTGAGGCGCCGGAGCTCAGCCGATTTGTGCCTTGGTAGCGCAGTCGATCTTCGCGTATCGCCGACCCTCGTCGTCTACGGAGGTAAACGCGTAGTTTCCTCCGTATGCGCGGCACCCGGTGTAGGTATCTCCCCCGCCTCCCGAGTGCAAAGCGGCAGCAGGGGGCGCGGAACTGCTCGGTGCTGACGACTCCATCCGAGGTTGATTCTCCGTGTCTTTCCGCGCGGCGTCGATGTCGTCGCCGTTGCGCTGTTCCTCGGCGCGC
Source organism: Corynebacterium sanguinis (assembly GCF_007641235.1). Classification (NCBI taxonomy): domain Bacteria; kingdom Bacillati; phylum Actinomycetota; class Actinomycetes; order Mycobacteriales; family Corynebacteriaceae; genus Corynebacterium; species Corynebacterium sanguinis. The sequence continues at coordinate 1,458,472 of NZ_CP038157.1, read as the reverse complement.
TCCTGCGCATCGCGACGTTCCTGTTCGCGTGCGATAGCCTCGTCGATCCTGGATTCGGCGCGCTGGAGCCTATCTTCGAGCGTGTTCACCGTGTCCTTGTAGCTGTCGCCATAGGCGCTCTTTTGAAACTCGGATTGTCTTTCCCCTGCGGTGTGTACTGTAGCCAGTGTCGCCCTCGCCTCCGCGATTCGTCGTGCGCTGCGCTGTACCTGCGCGAGGTTGCCGTCATCGTTCAGGTAAGGCAAGAGCAGGATCAAGTTCTGCGCCTCCTGTTGAGCTTGTTCAGCCTCGCGGATCGCCTCCGCGTCTTGCTGTGCGACGAAGCACTCCGGGCCCAGCGTTGATAACCCGCGTTTAGCTTCGTTTGCTTCCCTTTCCGCCTCGGCTACTTCGGAGTAGAAGCGGTGGTTGGGGGCGATGTCCACGGCGCGGCCCAGGCCTTCCCGGGCAATTTCCGCATTGATCAGCGAATCGTCGACAAAGACCCCTGCCAAGCTCCGCCCGTACTTATCCAGTCTCTCCTGGTCAAATTCAAGCTCCACCACAGAGCCAATGGGAAGGCGATCTGCGAGGTACTGGCGGGCTTCTTCGGCAAGGCATTCAGCGGGTGCCCCGTCACGACCGATTTCGGGGGTGTCCACGTTGAGGAACCGGATGCGTGTCGTCTCGCCGTCGAGACGCACGTCGATCGTGTCACCGTCGACAATTTTCTCCACAGTTACCGGGCTTGCTCCAAGGAGTTCGACGGCTAAGGCACCCGTCAGACCGATCGCCGCGATCCAACCCACTGTCTTTAACAGGCTCAATGAATCCTCACGTTTCCCCATCACCTTTTCCGGTGCGCCCAAGCACCAGAAAAGCCAGCCATCTCTGGCTGGCTTCGTTTTGCTCCTCCAACTGGGCTCGAACCAGTGACCCTTCGATTAACAGTCGAATGCTCTGCCAACTGAGCTATGGAGGAAAATCGCACGGAAAGCGTATCCGCAACGAGTTATAACTATAGACAGCGCCCCCAAAGTAGCCAAATCGCAAGCTTAGGCGTGGTTTGGCACCTAGTTTCGGCCACCCGGATTTCAATTGGTTTCGGTGGCTCGGGTAAGGTGTGTCGGGATTTACCAATGGGGCTATAGCTCAGTCGGTTAGAGCCGCGGACTCATAATCCGCTGGTCGCGGGTTCGAGCCCCGCTGGCCCCACGTTCACACGCCAACCGGATCGATGCAGGCTTGTGCATCCAATCATGGGTACTATGGCCCCATGATTCAATTCGTTGTCGGAGCAGCCGCCGGGTACGTGTTCGGCACGAAGGCGGGCAGGAAGCGCTACCACCAGATTGTCGATGCTTCGCGCGCGGTTGCCAATTCGCCCATCACCAAGCAGGTGGTCACCTCGACCCGTAAGGCACTGGCAAATCAGCTCGATCCTGAGCCACGCATGCGCGAGGTGGAAGATCTCAAGAGCAAGCGTCGCCTACGCGGCCGCAAGAACGATAGCGCCGGCTCCTCCAACCCCGAGGACAAGATCTACGAACCCGACGAGGACTAGATCAGGCCCGCGACAATCCCGTCGAGGATGTCTTTCTCACTGATTACGAACGAGCGATGATTGGTCAGCCGCTCCGCGGCATCCATGATTTCTTCCACAATGACGCAGCCGGCGGCAATGACATCGGCGCGCCCTTCGCTAATGGCGGGGTGTGCCGCGCGCTGCTGCGAGGTCTGGCGGAGATGCTCCGCCGCGACTTGCCTGACGCTGTCGAACGACACTTCGGCCATGTGAATGCGCTCAGGGTCGTATGTTTCCAACCCCTGAGCTAGGGCGCAGAGGGTGGTGAAGGTACCCGCGCAGCCCACGAAGCCTTGCGCGCGCGAGAGATCGACTGCGGCAACTGCTTCTGCGATCCGCTCGCGCACGAAAGCGCGTGCGGCATCCACCTCCTGCTCTGCAGGAGGGTTAGAGCGCATCAGCCTTTCGGTGACGCGGACGCACCCCATTTGAGTCGAGATCGACGAGTCCGAGGTGATGAACTCCGTCGATCCCCCGCCCAAGTCGATGACGCACACGTTGCCCGCCTGCTTGAGATCCGCGGTGGCGCCGGCGTAGGAGAGCGCGGCTTCTTCATCACCTGAAATTACTTCCGCTTCAGCACCCGGCTGGATCCGCCCGAGCAGTTCGCGGGTCATGGCGAAGAAATCTTCGCGGTTCGACGCGTCGCGAGTTGCCGAGGTGGCGACCATGCGCACGCGGGTTACGCCGGCGGCCTCCATTTCCTCGACATAGGCGGCCAAAGCCGCGCGGGTACGTTCCACGGCGCGGGGGTCGAGCGTACCCGTCTTATCGACGCCCTGGCCAAGCCGGACAATCGTGTTACGACGCGCAATCTCAACACTCGTGCCGTCTTCGTTGCGACGACTGATCAACAGGCGGATGGAGTTCGTACCGCAGTCGACGGCGGCGACGGTCACCGGATTCACGCGAGGCCCTCCCCTGCTTCTTCCAGGTCGATGCCCAAATCGTCCACGGTGGGCCAGTCCGCGGGGATAGCTGTGCCACGCAGATTGCCGTGTTCGGCGGCGAGCGCGACCGCTTCCGTGCCGAGGCGGATGTGCTGCGGGCCTTCGGCGAGCGCGTAGGCGATGAGCACATGCAGGCACTTGACTCGGTCCGGCATTCCGCCGCCGGAGAACGTGGTTCCGAGGTCCTCGATGGCATTGCGCTTAGCCAAGTAGTATTCGTGCGCAGCGCGGTAGTCTCGGGCTAGCTCGGCGTCCTCACCGAGGCGCTGCTCCATCCACTTCATCACCTGGGCAACCTCAAGGCGGCTCGCCTCGGCGGTGAGACGCGGGTCGGTGAGGTAGTAGAGGGTGGGAAACGGTGTCCCGTCGTCAAGCTTTGGCGCGGTCATGACCACCGCGGGCTGGCCGTCTGGCGTGCGGTAGGAAATGTCGAGCACGCCGCGGGGCGCGCGGCCGAGCTGCTCGGCGACGATGTCGAGGTCCTCAGGGGTGGGCGTCATGGTTCGAGATGTTACCCCCAGGGGTCGAGGCGCTATTCATCTTCCTTGGCGGTGCCGGGGGCGTCGGAACGCTTCTGCGTCCTAAACGGAAGGCGGGGGCCGGTTCTTCAACGAGATCACCCTCTGCGGGGCCATTGAAATGGGTGGCTACGTCGAGTTTTCCGTCGACATCGTCCCCAGCGACCAGGGGCCGAAGTACACGGACTGGCTCACCTTCACGGGCCTGTCCATCACAAACGAAGGCGAGCAGCGCCACCTCGATGCGACACTGGCGTACCAGAACGCTGTCAAGCACTGCATCGATTACCTCACCGTTTTCGGGTACTCCAAGGAGCAGGCCTTCCTCATCCTCGGCGCGGCCCCCATCGAGGCGCACTTCTCCGCGGTGGTGGATTACCCCAACGCCTGCGCCACGCTGTATCTGCCCACGGAGATTTTCGATTTCGACGTCCGCCCGTCCACATCCAGCCCGTACCGGCTAGAGGGCAACCTACAGGCGCCCTTCGCCTCGGCGTCATCGCTTGACAACACCGAGGTCGTCCGGGCCGTACCCACGGGCGACGACGAGCGCATGGCGTTGGTCAAGAAGCTCGCCGGCTCAGATGCGGTGCTCAAGGGCACCGCCTTCGGCGACTGGCACCGCCACTAGGGTGCAGGCTGCTCCGCAGGAGCACTGGCAGCCGGTGCTTCTGCGGCCTGGTCAGCGGGCGGCGCAGGCGCTTCAGGTGCCGGAACTTCCCGCAGACTGTCCCACAGCACCTCCGGCCAGGAGCGGTCGTCGGGGGCCTGGTCCGTGGTGATGTTCTCGCCCTGGGTCATCCGCGGGTCCATGATTCGCCACGCTGTTTCCCCTGGCTCCATGACACCGAGGCGGCGTCGCGCCTCCTGCTTGACGTATTCCGGGTCGTTGTATTTCGCGATGTCTGATTCCAGGTCCGCCTTTCGCTGCTCGAGAGCTGCGATGGAATCGTTGAGCCGGGCAATCTCGCTTCGCCCCTCGTAGTAGTTGCGCAGAGGAACCGCAATGGCCAGAAGGACCGCAATAAGGACGGCTATGAGAATCGCCCAGCTGGTGAGGTCCTGCTTGACCAGCGGTTTCTTCTGCTTGAGGGCGCGCGCCTGCTGCCGCTCCCGCCGCGCGCGTTCACGCGACGCCACGGGCACCGTCGTCGCCTTGGGTCGGCGGCGCGGCTGGTTCTCCGGGGGTGTGGCGCGTGTGGTCATAGTGATTTAGAAGTGTAGTCGGTTGGGGGTGTAAATTGCGATGGCACAGCGACGTGATGGTGGTTAGAATTGCGCCCCAGATATCCATCACATATGATTGTTGCTATTGCTCCTCGTCTTCCCCTTTGCGGGGAATGGCGAGGATTTTTTAACTGAGGAGCTGCGCGAATGAAGCCATCGGACATGCCACAGCAACAGCGCGAACAAGTAGACGTATTTCTCGATTACGAAAACGTTCGTCGAACTGGACGAGAAGTATTCCTTTAAGCAACTCGGCACCCCACGAAGGTATGGTCGACCCACTCGCTCTAGCGCAAACAGTAGTCTCCAAGAGGAAGCGGGACTCAATTCTAAGGAAGGTGCATGTTTTCCGCGGTCGTCCGAATCCCCTACGACAACCCAAGCCCCATTCAGCGTTCGAGCACTTTGCGGCCCGATGGTCACAGAACGAGTCAGTCGTTACCCATTTCCGCGATCTCAAATACGTCGATCACGACCCAGGCTTTTTCACTGCAATGGAGAAAGGGGTCGACGTCGCGCTGGCAGTGCAGCTTATTAATTCGGCCCTCAGCCCGAATTCCCCCGACGCAATCATTCTGATGTCGAACGACACTGACCTTGAACCTGCGGTGGAGTTTGTGCTCGAACAGACATCCACCCACATTGAAATTGCCGCTTGGAGCGGTGAGGGAAGTTACCCGCTCTATCTGAGAAAGTATATAAGCCAGAACCCGCCACGATACCTGCCCTATTGCCACTTTCTGACAAAAGCGGACTTTGATCGCCTTCGCTGCGACTACGAGCTGTAGCACAACTTAAGCCCCCATCGCGCTGCCGACGAACGGGCGCGTGGCGGGGGCGTCGATAAGCGGGCTGCTACTTGGAGCGCGGGAAGGCGCTGCGGCCGGCGTACACGGCGGCGTCGCCAAGCTGCTGCTCAATGCGCAGGAGCTGGTTGTACTTGGCCACGCGCTCGGAACGCGCCGGCGCGCCGGTCTTGATCTGGCCGCAGCCCAGGGCGACGGCGAGATCGGCGATGGTGGTGTCCTCGGTCTCGCCGGAGCGGTGCGACATCATCGTGCGGTAGCCGTTGCGGTGCGCGAGGTCGACAGCGTCGAAGGTCTCGGTCAGGGTGCCGATCTGGTTGACCTTGACCAGCAGGGCGTTGGCGGCCTTCTTCTCAATGCCCTCCGCGAGGCGCTTCGGGTTGGTCACGAAGAAGTCGTCGCCGACGATCTGAACCTTGTCGCCGATCTGGGCGGTGAGCTCGACATAGCCGTCCCAGTCGTCCTCGTCTAGCGGGTCCTCGATGGACACGATCGGGTACTGCTCCACGAGATCCGCGTAGACCTTGATCATCTCCGCCGAGCTGTGCTTGCCACCCTCGAAGTTGTAGACGCCGTCCTCGTAGAACTCGGAGGACGCGACGTCGAGGGCGAGAGCGATGTCGTCGCCCAAGGTGTAGCCGGCCTTCTCAACGGCCTCGACAATGACGTCAAGCGCGGCCTTGGTGGAGTCGACGGAGGGGGCGAACCCGCCCTCGTCGCCAAGCCCGGTGGACAGGCCCTTGGCCTTGAGCACGGATTTGAGCGCGTGGTAGACCTCCGCGCCCATGCGCAGCGCCTCCTCGAAGGTCTCGGCGCCGAGCGGGGCGATCATGAACTCTTGGACGTCCACGCCGGAGTCCGCGTGCGCGCCGCCGTTGAGGATGTTCATCATCGGCACCGGCAGGATGTGCGCGTTCGGGCCGCCGATGTAGCGGTACAGAGGCAGGCCAGCGGACTCCGCGGCTGCCTTAGCGACGGCCATCGAAACGCCAAGGATCGCGTTCGCGCCAAGACGCGACTTGTTGTCGGTGCCGTCGAGCTCAATCATAGTTTGGTCGATGAGGCGCTGGTCGTCCGCCTCGATGCCGGCAATCGCATCGGCGATTTCCTCGTTGACGTTGTCGACTGCCTTGCGTACGCCCTTGCCCTCGTAGCGCTCGTCGCCATCACGCAGCTCGTGGGCCTCGTGGACGCCCGTGGAAGCACCGGAAGGAACACCGGCGATGCCGCGCGCCCCGTCGTCGAGGAAGACCTCCGCCTCGACGGTCGGGTTGCCGCGGGAATCCATGATCTCTCGTGCGAATGCGTGAATGATGTCAGCCACTGTTTCTCCTTAGGTGAGTCAAGCGTTTGTGGCTCCAATTGTTGCAGAGTTTTCCCGCTTTGTGTCGCCCTAGCGGTGCGCCGGTTGCGACAGCGCGTAGTTCGCCGCTGCGTCGCGGACTTTTACCACGTAGTCGTTAGAGTTGTTGTAGCTAAAGATCGCATCGCGCCACCCCTCCGGGGTTGACAGGTCGCGGTTGTTCGCGCAGAGGAGGTTCGCGGAGGCGAGCGCGGCGTCGTCGATCTGCTGCGGGTCCGCCACCCCGTCGCCGTTGGCGTCGCGGCCGTAGATTTTCCAGGAGCCGGGCAGGAACTGCATCGGCCCAACCGCGCGGTCGTAGGTGGTGTCGCCGTCGAGCGCGCCGGCGTCGGTATCACGGATTTCCGCGAAGTTGCCGCTGCCGTCAAGCGCCGGGCCGACGATCGGGGGCTCGGCGAATCCAGCCTCGTTGAGCCGGCCGCCGTCAAACGTGCGACCGGTATACGTGCCGTGGCGCGTTTCCACCCAGCCGATCCCGGCAAGCGTGTTCCAGGCAAGGTTGCAGGTCGGCCACGCCTCCCGAGCGATCAGCGCGGCGTTGCCGTAGGCGCGCACGGCCTGCGGGTCAATCCCCGTCTGCTCCGCGATCGGGGTGGCCCACTCCGCGAGGTTGTCGGAGGTGCGACCGGGCGCGTGGACGTCGATAAGCGGCGGCGCCTCAGCCGCAGCTGGCGGCACGTCGGCGGGCACCGGCTGCCTGCTTGGCGACGGGCTGACGTTGGTGAAAATCGAGAAGACCCAGCCAGTGAGCGCGATGATCAAGACAATCGCCGTGATCACCATGACAACGCCAGCACAGCCGCACCCGGCGGCAACTTTGCCGGGGCGGTTGTCATCTTGCTGGTGCCGAGTCGGGCGATAAGTCATGACGGCCCATCCTACCGGCACGCGGTGAGGCGCTGCGATGGGGCACATTTTGACAACAATGGTCACTTTGTTCACTCCATTCACATGTGCCACGTGTAAAGTCGCCGGCGACACCACTTTTCCTACGACAGAAGGACAACGCCATGCGCCGTCTCTCCACTTCCCTCGCGGCCGGCCTTCTCTCCGCCGCCACTGTTGTCAGCGTCTCCCCCGCCCACGCTCAGACCGCGAACGTGGTCGAAATCGCCAAGCTCGTCAACGGCGGCATCGCCACCGCCGACTGCGGGGCCGTCTCCACTGGGCTGAAGTCCACCGGTTTCGTCGGCCCGGAAACCACCCGCGGCGAGCTAGTCGCCAGCCTGACCAAGGCAGTCGGCGACGACGCAACCCTGCGCCTGGTCTCCGCCTCCACCATCAACACCATTGGCGACCGCGCCCTCGAGTGCGGCGTGGTCAAGCCGGACCCGGTCACCCCGCTCAACCAGGCGATCGCGTTCGCCTCCCAGCTGTCCTCCCAGGCGGGGCTGCCTGAGCTGCGCAACGTACTGCCCGCGCTACAACTCTAACCCGGCGCGTTTTCCCCGCTCGCGCGCCTTACCCTCCGCCCACAGGCGGTCCTGCTCCTCGATTCCGACGACGCCGGTCGAGCCGTCGAAAAGATAGGGCGCGCGCGAGCGCATCTTATCCACGAACGCCTGGGCGACATCCGGAAAGTCAAAGCCGGCGGCGATTTCGGAATGGAACAGGACCTGCAGGAAAAGGTCGCTGAGCTCCTTTTTTAACTCCGCGCCATCGCCACGGCGCACTGCCTCGGCGAACTCACCGGCCTCCTCCTCCAAGAACGGCAGGAGGCTCTCGTGCGTCATTGAGCTCTCCCACTCCCCGCGGCGGCGCGCGACGCGCATCGTGCGCGTCGCCGCCAGCACCGGGTCGGACAGGCTCGCTACCTCGATAACCTCTTCACCGCCGGCGATACGCGCCGCGGCCTCCGCGTCGGAAGGGTCGGTGGTCAGCAGCCAGCTCTCACCATCAGCCGTATTCTCGATCGCCCAGCGCACTGACACGGGCACCTCGGACGTAAACGCCACGGTGCCGCGAATCCGAACACCGATGGGAATCATGTCGGGCCAACGGGGGTCGAGAACCAGGACGGTCATGTGCCCCATCTTATTGGGGCCCGGGGATCTGGAACAATAGGTGCCATGACTGACCACAAAACCGCCCTGTCCGTTCTGGCGGAACTCTCCCCGACCGCCGAGGACGTCTTGAACGAATCCTCATCGTTCTCCCCGCGCCGCTGGAAGACCGGCTGGCCGCACCACCTCGGCCACGTCCCCCCGTACAAGGACGATGCCTTTGCCTCGCTCACGCGTGGCGACGTCTACCAGTTCGCCGCCGACGCCACCGCCACCGGCTACAACCGCGACGCTGTGATCGACTTCATCGGCGCGGCCTTTGCTTTCGGCGCCGGAAAGTCCCCGCAAACGCAGCTGAAGCTGCAGCAGTTCCTGCGCAACAAAGGCCAGGCGCAGCAGCTCCTCCAGGCGCTGCGCTCCCTCGACGGGTTGGACCCTGTCGCGCAGTTCGCGCGCGTGCGCGCCACCGGCCTGCCCGGCCGCTACGCCTCCATCCTGGTGTACTTTTTGGCGGGTCCGCAAAGCGGCGATCAGCCCGGGCCGGTCATCGTCTCCGATGCCGCGGCTGAGGCGCTCGGAGTCAGCAGTTCTGAATGGGACGCCGAAGCCTACGGCGACTACCTCGCTGCGCTCACCGCGGTGCGCGACGAATGGGATTCCTCGGCTCCCCTCGACGCCGTCGAGTACGCGCTGTCGCGCAGCTAGGTCGCTCTTTTGGGGGGGCTGCGCACTGTGGACTGCGCAATGTAGCGCGTCGTGATTCTTAAACCCCAGGTCGCGAGTGACCCGCGCGCCTATATTGCGCAGTGCATAGTGCGCAGCTAGTGGCCGGGGCGAAACGCCCGGATATTCAGCTCCCGGCGCGCCGTCTCCAGGGCCAGTAGGTCCGAGAACAGGGCGTTGTAGGCGCGCTCGTCGTCAGCCGGGCGCATGCGCTCCAACTGGGCCTTGAGCTGCGCGATCTGATCGCCCACGCGGGCTTCCTGCAAACGCGAGAGCACAGAATCGGCATAGGCCTCTATGTCGTCGGCGTGGATCTCCTCCACCGCGAGCTCGGAGACGAAGTTGCGCCCCGCCAAGTCGCGCATCTGCCCGGCGACATCGCTGATCCACTCGACCCCGCTGCTCACAGCGGCCACGCTGCCCACCGCGTCCATTGCGTCGCGCACCTGGCGGTACGCGTCGTTGGTGAACGCGTCCGGGTTGATCCCGTCAAAGTAGTCTCCGGCGACATCGGGGTACTGCAGCGCGATTTTTAACGCCTCGCGCTGCGGCCACAGCAACGAGTCGTCCGGTGCCGGCGCGACCAGAAGGGGCGCATCGGTGTTCGTCGGCTGGGTGGACTGCGCCCTGGGGCTAAAGGAGCGCTTGGACTTCTTCGGTTTCTTCGCCTCATCGCGTACCTGGGATATCACCTCGCCCGGGTTCGGCCAACCGACCCATCCGGCGAGGCGGCGCGCGTACTCAGTTTGCAGAACCGGGTCGGAGATCTCGGCGACGACCGGGACTGTGCGCCGCAGCGCTTGGAGGCGACCCTCCGCGGTATCCAGGGAGTAGTTCTGAAGCAGCGTCCCGAGCACAAACTCGTACATGGGCACGCGGCTCGCAACGAGGTCACGCACCGCGGAATCGCCCTTGCCCAGCCGCAGATCGCACGGGTCCATCCCCTCCGGGGCGACGGCCACGAAGCTCTGGCCGGTAAAAGCCTGATCCCCCTCGAACGCGCGCATCGCGGCCTTTTGGCCCGCCTCGTCGCCGTCGAACGTGTAGATCAGCTCGCCGCGGAAGTAGCTGTCGTCGAGCATCAGCCGGCGGATAATCGACATGTGGTCCTTGCCAAACGCCGTGCCGCACGCCGCGACGGCGGTGGTCACGCCCGCGGCGTGCATCGCCATGACGTCCGTGTAGCCCTCCACAACCACTGCCTGGTGCTCGGTGGCGATGCTTTTTTTCGCCAGGTCCAGCCCGAAGAGCACCTTCGACTTGTGGTAGAGCATCGTGTCGGAGGTGTTCATGTACTTGCCCATCGGGTCGTCGTCGAAAAGCTTGCGGGCGCCGAACCCGATGACGTTGCCCGCGACGTCCTTGATCGGCCACAACAGGCGGCGCCGGAACTTGTCGATGGGCCCGCGGCGTCCCATCGTCGATAAGCCTGCGTCCTGCAGCTCTTGGACGTCGAAGCCCTTGCGAAGCAGGTGCTTGGTCAGCGTGTCCCAGCCGTCGGGCGCGTAACCGCACTCGAAGTGGTAGATCGTGTCCTGGTCGAAACCGCGGTCGAGGAGGAACTGGCGGCCGACTTCCGCCTCGGGCGTCTCGAGCTGCTGGCGGTAGAACTCGTGCGCCGCTTTGTTCGCCGCCAGCAGGCGCGCCCTGGTCCCCGGCTTGACGTCGCGCGCGCCCGTGGACCCGCCCTGGTAATTGATGTGGTAGCCGATCTGCTCCGCGACCGCCTCGACGGCCTCGGGGAAGGTCAGCTGCTCCATCTCCATGAGGAAAGAAAAGACGTCGCCGCCCTTGCCCGTGGAAAAGCAGTGGTAGTAGCCGCGGGCGGGGCGGACGTGGAACGACGGGGTCTTTTCATCCTTGAACGGGCTCAGCCCCTTGAGCGAATCGTGGCCCGCGGGCTTGAGCTGCACGTATTCACCGACGATTTCGTCGATGGGCGCGCGCTCGCGGATTGCTTGGATGTCACTATCCGGAATCCTGCCCTTAGCCATGAGCTACATCGTAGCCGCTTCGCAGACAACCACGGACCGCGCAGGTGAGCCGGGTTTCCGCCCGCCGCACGGGGCCGTGGGTGATAATGGAGCGCATGGCAGATAACTCTGGGCTTAAAAACCGCTACCTCGGTGTGCTGCTCATCGGGCTCGTCGGCGCGTCTTTGGGCATGTTCGGGATCAGGAACGTCGCCGAGGGCGGGCCCTCGGGAGTTGAGTTCTGCTCCCCCGATGAGGTGCCCGCCCAGGCGTGGGACACCATCGACACCGTCGAAAACGACGGCCCCTACCCCCACCCCGAGTTCGACGACCGGCGCTTTGGCAACTACGAGGGCGTCCTTCCCGAAGAGGAGCTCGGCTACTACCAGGAGTACACCGTGGAAACGCCCGGGCTGGGCCACCGCGGGGAGCGGCGGATTGTCACCGGCGGCGGTGCCGACGGCGAGGTCGACGAGTGGTACTACACGGGTGACCATTACGAAAGCTTCTGCGAAGTACCGGGGGTTAGGTAGAGCCCTAGCCTATAAACCCCTCGAGGCTGGCGGAGCGCTTCGCCAACCGCTCCAGGCGCGACTCGGTAAGTGACGCGATCTGGTCAATAATGACGCGCTCGCGCTCCTGCTCGGATGAGGCGGTGAGCCACCACTGCTGGAACATGGTGTCCAAGGTGCCGGGGGCGCCGTGGGAGAGGTAGTCATAGACGCGGTAGATGCGGTCGCGCTGGCGGTCCTGGCGCTTAAGGTGGGTGGGCATGTCCATGACGTAGAGCACCGCGACTGTTTTGAGCAGGCGCACCTCTGCCTCGGCCTCGGCGGGGATGATCAGCCGGCCGTGTTGTCTGCCCAGCGCGCCGTCGGGGTTGAGGTCGCTGCGCAGCGCGTCGGGCTGGTTGACATCAGCGGACCTCGTCGCCGAGGTCACCGCGCCAACGTAGCGCCCCACGAGTTCCGAGGTGAGCTGCTTGAGCCCCGCCCAGGCCGACAGCGAGTAGTTGAAATCCGCCGCGGACGCGATCGCCGGCAGCGCCCGGAGGCGATCGGCCGCCGCAATGAGCTTGTCGGCGGTGCCGCCGAAGGCCTGCGCGCCCTTGTCGGCCAGCGCCGCGAGTTCAACGAAGTCCCACAGCACCTTCAGCGAGACGCGCCCGGAGACGATGCCGTCTTCGACGTCGTGCACGGAGTACGCAATGTCGTCGGCGGTATCCATCACCTGCGCCTCGATCGGAGGGGCGTCAGTGGTGTGGCCCGCGCGCAGCCATTCCAGGATGTGGCGATCGGAGTCGTAGGCGGAGTACTTGCGCGCCGTTGAGCCGTCGTCAAGCGTGCGCGTGCGCGGGTACTTGCAGGCGGCGTCGAGGGCGGCGCGGGTGAGGTTGAGCCCGAAGGACTCCTCACCGTCAATCACTTTCGGCTCGAGGCGAGTCAGGATGCGCAGGGTTTGCGCGTTGCCTTCGAAACCGCCGGCTGTGGCAGCGAGCTCGTTGAGCGCGACCTCGCCGTTGTGCCCGTAGGGCGGATGGCCAATGTCGTGGGTCAGCCCGGCCATGTCGCACAGGTCGGGGTTGAGGCCGAGGCCTAGGCCGATGTCTCGGGAAATCTGCGCGACCTCGATCGAGTGCGTCAACCGGGTGCGCGGGGTATCACCGTCGCGGGGGCCGACGACCTGGGTTTTGTCGGCGAGGCGTCGGAAGGCGGCCGAGTGCAGAACCCGTGCGCGGTCCCGGGAGAACGCGCCACGCTGGTCCATCGACTCGGGCATCTGCGAACCCTTCGGGCCCTCGGGCGCACGGCGCTCGACGTCGACATCACTGTATGGGTACACGTTGCCCAAGCTTAAAGCGTCGCAGTGCAATGTCGCGGTTGCGACTACCCTAGAACACATGAATCCACGCTATCTTCGCATCCTGCTCGCCGGCCCGCTGCTCGCAGCGGGACTCGGCACCGCCGCCGCACCCGCCGCACTCGCGCTGAGCACCTCGGTCCAGGCACAGGCGACCTCACTTGCGCCCGGCCGGCTTAGCGACGTCGTCACCGACGAAGCCGGAGTCTTAAGCCCCGGGGAGATCAGCCAGATCGAATCCGCCGTCACGCAGGTCGCGGCGGAGAAACAAAAGACCGTCCGCGTGGTCTACCTCGACTCCTTCGGATCCATGAGCGCGGAGCAGTGGGCTCAGGAGGCGGTTAACCAAAATGGATCCAACACCGCGGTCATTGCGATCTCCCCGCAGGAACGCTCATTTGCCGTCGACGCGGGCCAGATGTGGTCCCAGGGCGAGGTCGACGCGATGTACGACGCGGCGTACGCGCGCCTGACCCAAAACGACTGGGCCGGCGCGGCGTTGGCTGCCGTGGATGCAGCAGCGGGCGGCGGCGCAGGCGACGGGCAGGGCGGCCTCTTGGTCGCGGGCGGGCTCGGCGTGGCCGCTGTTGCGGGCGGCGGAATCTGGGCCGCATCGCGGCGCAACACGAAGAAAACCAAGCAGGCCCAGGTCGCCGCCGCGCGCGAGCTGGGCCCGGGAGACACCGATTCCCTGTCGCGCCTGCCCACGCCAGCGCTCGAAGAGCTCGCCCGTGACGCCCTTGTCCACTCCGACGAGTCCATCCGCCAGGGCAAGGAGGAGCTGTCCCTGGCCACCGCGGAGTTCGGCCCCGAGCGCGTGCGGCCCTTTACGTCCGCGATGAACACGGCGAATTCCACCCTGCAGCGCGCGTTCGCCACCCACCAGCGCCTGTACGACGCCATCCCCGAAACCGAGCCGGAAAAGCGCGCGATGCTGATCGACATCATCTCGTCGGCCGGCAAGGCAAACGAAGCTCTGCAGGCCAAGTCGGCCGAGTTCAACGAGATGCGTAGCACGCTCATGCGCGCGGACGAGGAGATCGACAAGATTGTCCAGCGCACGATCGACCTCCGCGCCCGCCTCGAGCCAGCGGAGGCCACACTGGAAGACCTGCGTGCCCGCTACTCAGAGGAGATACTCGCCTCAATCGCCCCGAACGTCGGTGTGGCCAGGGACTCCCTCGATGAGGCCGAGAGGCTGCTGACCGAGGCGCGCAGCGTCGCGTCCCAGCCCGCCGGGCGCCAGGGCGCACTGGTGGACCTGCTGGCCTCCGCTTCCCACGCGGTCGAAGTCTCCGACACCAACCTCGCCGCCATCGAGCACGCCGACACCAACATCCGCGACTCCAGGGCAAACCTTCCCGCCCTGATCACCGAGATCGAGGGCGAACTGCGAGAGATCGAGTCGCTCAAGGGTGCGAGCAAGCAGGGCGCGCAGATCGATGTCGCCGCGCTGGACGCCATTGCCGCCGAGGCTCGCCAGAGTCTGGCTTCGATGGGCAACCGCGCCGAGACTGACCCGCTCTCCCTGTACACGGATCTGACCGATCTGGACTCGCGTATCGACGCCCACATCGACGCCGCCCGCGGCGCCGCCGCCGACCAGAACCGCCAACTGACCGTGCTCCAGCAGCAGCTTCAGGTCGCCGGGGCGCAGATCCAGTCGGCTGAGGACCTGATCAACTCTCGTGGTCGCATTATCAGTTCCCACGCCCGCTCCCTTCTGGCCGAAGCGAAGCGCCAGTTCAACGAGGCGCGCAACCGGGCGACGAGCGACACCCGCGGCGCCATCGACTTCGCGCGCACCGCGACCGAGACCGCGCGCCGCGCCTCCAGCTCCGCGAACGACGACATCAACCGCTACCAGCAGCAGCGCAACCAGCAGATGGCAGGCGGTGTGGCGGGCAACATGGCCAACGCGATCATCTGGGGCTCGATCCTCTCCGGCGGCTTCGGCGGCGGGGGCGGCGGCTTTGGCGGCGGCTTCGGCGGCGGCGGAGGGTTCTCCGGGGGCGGGCCCGTCGGCCGCGGCGGCATGTTCTAGGCCGTAGTACTTCTGGGCCCTAGTACAGGGTGCGTCTGGTGGGCGCGTCGATAAACGTCAGCGCCCACGACATAAACACCACATCCAGCATCGCGCCAGCCCCACGTTCCTGCGCCTTAGCTGCCCAGTCGACCTCGAGGTCGCCGTTGGGCAAGCCCCGGGTGCGCGCGATGACGCGGCCTTCGGCGTCGAGGATCTCGCGCCGCTTTCCGCTGGTGCGGTTGAGAGCGTAAGAGCGCCCGTCGCAGTGTGCGCGGTAGCGCGACACTGTCAGCCCCGCTTTTTCAACCCGGTAGGTGGAGCCGTCGGGTGCCGTGGCGAGAAAATTGCTCGGAGCGGTCGAGCACACCTTCAGGGTCACCGCGCCGCACACCACGGCATCCGCGGTGGCTTCGGCGACGGTGGTGGGGCCGTCGAGAAGCGAGCTGCCCTGCCAGATCATTGGATGAGGAAGACCACGACGACGAAGATGGAGAGGAAGACCAGGAAGGCGATCAGCACGGTCGAGTTGATCATCTTCTTCGTCTCCAGCACCTCGCGCGAGACCCACGCCAGCGCGGCGATGTCGGTCGCGGGGAGCTGGGTTTCACCCTCGAACTCGAGGATCGCGCGGCGCACGCCGTTGTGGTCCTGGGTGAACTGCGCGACCTTGTTGCCAGCGGCGTCGTCGACGATCCAGTTCTTCGACCACTCGTTCACCAGCGCGTAACCGCGGCCCTCGACGGTAACCGGGATGTTCTTGTCGCGCTTGAGGCTGCCGGTGGCGCGCACAATCTCCTCGCCGGCGCGCGTCGCGACCGCGCCGGATTCCGGCGAGGTGACCAGCTCCCACTCTTGGTCGCCGACTGTGGCGCGCTCGTGGGTGAACACCCCGAGCACCTCGGGGCCGTTTTCCGCGAGCAGCTTCGGGTTGTCCTTGTCGCTGCGATCCCAACTGACGTAGTGCATGGGCTTATCTTTCTTCGCGCGCCTCTAGGCGCCGATGAGTTGTGCGGCCAGGTAGGATTCGAGCTCGTCAAGCTTGACGCGCTCCTGCTGCATCGTGTCGCGCTCACGCACCGTGACGGCGTTGTCCTCGAGGGAATCGAAGTCGAAGGTGACGCAGAACGGGGTGCCGATCTCGTCCTGGCGGCGGTAGCGGCGCCCGATCGCACCTGAGGTATCAAAGTCGACGTTCCAGTGCTGGCGCAGCGTCTGCGCGAGCTCCTCCGCCGGGCCGGACAGCTCCGGCTTCTTCGACAGCGGCAGCACCGCGACCTTGATCGGCGCGAGGCGGCGATCCAGCTTGAGCACGACGCGGGTGTCCACCCCGCCCTTCGCGTTCGGGGCCTCGTCCTCGTGGTAGGCGTCGATGAGGAAGGCCATCATCGCGCGGCCCAGGCCGGCTGCCGGCTCGATGCAATACGGAATCCAGCGCTCGCCCGAGTCCTGCTCGAAGAAGCTCAAGTCCTCGCCCGAGGCCTCGGCGTGGGTCTTCAGGTCGTAGTCGGTGCGGTTGGCCACGCCCTCGAGCTCACCCCACTTCGACCCGGTGAAGTTGTAGGCGTACTCCACGTCGACGGTGCGCTTGGAGTAGTGCGACAGCTTCTCCTTCGGGTGCTCGTACAGGCGCAGGTTGTCCGGGTTGATGCCGAGGTCGATGTACCACTGCAGGCGGTTGTCAATCCAGTACTGGTGCCACTGCTCGTCCTCGCCGGGCTTGACAAAGAACTCCATCTCCATCTGCTCGAACTCACGGGTGCGGAAGATGAAGTTGCCCGGGGTGATCTCGTTGCGGAAGGACTTGCCCATGTTCGCGATGCCGAACGGCGGCTTCATGCGCGCGGACGTCATCACGTTCTTGAAGTTGACGAAGATGCCCTGGGCCGTCTCCGGGCGCAGGTAGTGCAGGCCCTCGGAGTCGTCGACGGGGCCGAGGAAGGTCTTCATCAGGCCGGAGAAGGCGCGCGGCTCGGTCCAGTTGCCCGGCTGGCCGGTCTCGGGGTCGTTGATGTCCGCGAGCCCGTTGGCCGGCGGGTGTCCGTGCTTCTCCTCGTAGGCCTCGAGCAGGTGGTCGGCGCGGTAGCGCTTGTGGGTGTGCAGGGACTCCACCAGTGGGTCGGTGAACACCTCGACGTGGCCCGAGGCGACCCACACCTGGCGAGGCAGGATGATCGAGGTGTCCACGCCGACGGTGTCCTTGCGCGACTGCACCATGTGGCGCCACCACTGGCGCTTGATGTTCTCCTTCAACTCCACGCCGAGCGGGCCATAGTCCCACGCGGAGCGGGTACCGCCGTAGATCTCTCCCGCCGGGTACACCAACCCACGACGCTTGCAGAGATTGACGACGGTATCGATGTTGCTGGAGGCCATGGACAACTCCTGTAGAAATCAGACGGCGGTTTTAAGAACAGTGACAAAGCTAGTTTCCCAGTGTAGCGGGTCGCCAATTTCAATCGGTGTCGACGCCAAGCGGAGCGTTTCGCCCCACTCCGCGGACAGTCGTCTATCATATTCGGAAAAATATCTCTCCAAGTGCGACCAGCGCTTAGAATAGGTAATAGAAAGGGGCTGAGGGTCGTGAATGGTCTGCAACCGCGGGACGTCGAGCGAACGGCCGCGCTTGTGAGCGCTCTTGACTCCCCTCTGCGACTACAAATCCTCCTCCTCTTGCACACATCCCCGCACGTTGTGCACCAGATTGTGTTCACGTTGGACAAGTCGCAGCCCCTGATCAGCCAGCACCTGCGCGTGCTGAAGAAGTCCGGCCTCGTGGATGCGGTGAGGGCGGGTCGCGAGGTCGTGTACACGCTCGCTGAGCCCGCCGTTATTGACATCATTTTTCAGCTCGCTGACCTCACAACGGTTCGTAACACCGGCACGGGCGAAGACGAGCTTGCTTCTCGACGCCTCTCCGACGCCACCTCGACTACCGAGAATGGCCCGTCCGCGGGCGCGGTAGCGATCATCGATCCCCCTTCTGACATTCGGCCCTCGCGCGACCCCGGCCTGGTGCCATTCACACCGGGGCCTACTCGGGAATAGAATGGGGACATGTCTCGCACACCGTCGGCCACCCCTGCCCCCAAACGTCACACTCCCACGCCCAAGCTAGGCGTCCGCAATACATGGCAGCGCACCGCGGTCGTCGAAGCGCTGCGCGACATCGACAAGTTCGTCTCCGCTCGCCAAATCCACGACGCGCTTGAGCAGCGCGGCGAAAAGGTGGGCCTGACCACCGTCTACCGCACTCTGCAGTCGCTGGCCCAGGTGGAGGCCGTGGATGTACTGCAGAACAAGGACGGCGAGTCTCTCTACCGCCACTGCCTCACCGAGCATCACCACCACCACTTAATGTGCACCCAGTGCGGCCGCAGCGAAGAGATCGAAGGCGGCCCGGTGGAGCAGTGGGCGCAGCTCGTCGCACAGCGCTACGGCTACGAGTTGGTCGGGCACGACGCCGAGGTCTTCGGCGTGTGCCGCACCTGCCAGGAAGAACGCGGCAACAACGCTTAGGCGTTGTGCTCAATCGCGCCGCCGAAGCGGCGGTCGCGCTTGGCGTACTCCAGCACGGCAGCGAAAAGATCCTCGCGGGTGAAATCGGGCCACAACTTCTCCTGGTACACCATCTCCGCGTAGGCCGACTGCCACAAAAGGAAGTTCGAGGTGCGCTGCTCTCCTGAGGGGCGCAGGAAAAGGTCCACGTCCGGCATATCCGGCTGGTACAGCCACTGGTCGAAGGTGTCCTCGGTAATCTCGCTGGGGCGGATCTGGCCGTTGGCTGCGGCGTCGAGAAGCGAGCGCACTCCGTCGACGATCTCCGCGCGGCCACCGTAGTTGACGCACATCACCAGTGTCAGCCCGGTGTTGTCTTGGGTGAGCTCCTCGGCTTTTTCCAGCTCGCGGATCACGCTGCGCCACAGCCGCGGACGTCGACCGGCCCAGCGAATGCGCACGTTTTTGTCGTTTAGCTCGTCGCGGCGGTTGCGCAGCACGTCGCGGGAAAAGCCCATGAGGAAACGCACCTCCTCTGCGCTGCGGCGCCAGTTCTCCGTGGAAAACGCGTACGCCGATAGCCACTGCACAGTGCCGAGCTCGATGCAGGCATCGACGCAATCCATAAGCACGGCCTCGCCCCGCTTGTGGCCCTCCGTGCGCTTCAACCCGCGCTGCTGGGCCCACCTGCCGTTGCCGTCCATCACCACGGCGATGTGGCGAGGAATGAACTCGGGGGCAATGTCGGGTCTGGCCATTGCTCTATTATGCCTGCTCCATAATCTTCAAACTCTTCACGGCCGTCTCCAGATGCCAGTGCAGGTGGGCCGTGGTCAGCCGGTGCACCTGCTCCACCATGTCGGTGGCGGCCGGGTGGCCGTTTTGGATCAGCCACATCACGTGCAGGGTCTCCGGGTCGACGTCGGCCGAGCCGGGCGGGCGGCAGTTGTTGCACACCGCCCCGCCCGTCGGGGCGCTAAACGCCTTGTGCGGGCCCGGGGCCTGGCAGTTCGCGCAGTGAAACAGGCTCAGGCCCCAGCCGGCGTGCTCGGTCGCGCGCAGGATGAACGCGTCGAGGACGAGCGTGGGGTGCTGCTCGGGGTCTTGAAGTTGCTCCAGGGCGTCGCGGGTGGCGTCGAAAAGCGAGCTGCCCCGCTCGGCGTCAGAGTAGCTGAGCTTCTCCGCGGCCTCCAGGATCGCGCAGCCGGCGGCGTAGCGGTCAAAGTCCTCGATGATGCGGCCCGCGAAGTAGGCGACGGTGTCGGCGGCCGTGATAGTGGCCAGGTTGCGGCCCGGGTAGAGCTGGACGTCGATGTCCACGAAGGGCTGGATCCGTGATCCGAAGCGCGAGCGGGACTTGCGCACGCCCTTGGCCACGCTGCGCACGAGACCGTGGTGCCGAGTCAGCAGCACCACGACGCGATCGGCCTCGCCGAAATCGTAGGTACGCACCACGAATGCGCGGTCGCGGTAGCTCTCCCTAGAAGCCAAGACGCCCCAGCGCCTTCGGGTCCGACTGCCAGTTCTTCAGCACCTTGATGCGCAGGTCAAGGAAGACGTTCTGGCCGAGCAGCTCAATGATCTGCTTGCGCGCGCGGTGCACGATGCCAGAGAGCCGCCGCCCGTCCGGGCCCTCGATAATCTTCTTCTGCCCCGGGCGCTCGAGGAACATCACGGCGTAAATCCGCAGGCGCTCGGGGTTGTCCGGGTCCGGGTGCATCTCATCGATCTGCACCGCCACCGAGTGCGGCAGCTCCTCGCGCAACCCCTGGAGCGCTTCCTCGCGGATCAGCTCGGAGATCCGCGTCTCCGTGTCCTCGTCGGTGACGTGGCCTTCCGGGTAGAACTGCGGGCCCTCGGGCAGGTGGTCGACAAGGATGTCCAGCAGCACGTCGAGCTGCACGGCCTCGGTCGCGGAGACGGGCACGACCTCGCAGTCTTCACCGAGCAGGTCGTGCAGCTCCACGAGCCGCTCGCCCACGGTGTCCTTGTTGGCCTTGTCCAACTTTGTCACGATGCCGACGATCGGGGCGTTGGGCTTGATCGTGCGGATCTGCTCCAGGATGAAGCGGTCGCCGGGGCCGATCTTCTCATCCGCCGGGACGGTGAAACCGATGACATCGACGTCGGCGAAGGTGTCGCGGACGACGTCGTTAAGCCGCTCGCCGAGCAGCGTGCGCGGGCGGTGCACGCCAGGCGTATCGACGACGATGACCTGCGCATCCTCACGGTTGATGATGCCGCGGATCGGGTGGCGCGTCGTCTCCGGCTGGTCCGCCATGATGGCGATTTTCTCCCCCACCAGCGCGTTCGTCAGCGTCGACTTACCCGTGTTCGGGCGACCGACGAAGCTGACGAAGCCGGAGCGGAAGCCCTCAGGCGTATTTAGGTCCATGGGGCCATCTTAGCGGCGGGGGCGTCGCTTCCAGAACGCCACGATGGCTACCCACAGGCCGATCGGCCACAACGGCCACCACATGTAATGGGCCAGCAAGAACGCGCGGTGCCACCCGTGGGTCTCGAGGATGGGATTGTCCTCCCCATTGAGCGTCATCACTGTAAAGCGAATCATGGTGTCGCCGACAAGGAGCGTGAGCAGAGCCGCACCTATCGACGCCACGCCAGCCACCAGCCACAGCGGGAACTTCTCACCCCACGGTCTAACGAGCGCGAACATGAGCGCCGCAGCGATCGTTTCGGCGACGATCAGGCCGACGACGTACCACGTTAGATCCCGTTGGTACTCGGGAGCGAGCTCCCAGCCCGCTCCCCACACGAGCATGTGGATACGCCACAGCACCGGAAGGAGGGCTGCGACGAATGCTATCCACGTCCATCGCACAGCCCATTTCTGTGGCGGTCGTTGCATGCCGGCAACCTACCACAGCCATTGTCAGGTTGCGCACTTTAGTGCCATTTTAGCACCTGTGTTCGTCAGGATGTTGGCTATAATTGGACACGCACATTCGAAACCAGAGGGAGGGGCAGTGAGCTAGCTCGCATCGCTTATCGACGTTTACGCCGACGTTTTGGAGCAGTTCTGTGCACTTTTCGAGGCCCCGTCCACCCTCCCCCTGTCCGAGATTCACGCCGATATGGAACGGCTGGAGAAGGTATCCTCCAAGAAAGCGTTCCTCGACGCATCTTTCGCCCATGTGCGCGTCCGCGACAATGCCGGTGCGCTCGTCGGCGGCACGTGGGCGAGCGACTACTTGGAGAAGGCTCTGGACATTTCGCGCGCGGAGGCGTTCCGGCGCATCGACCGGGGCAGGGACCTGTTCGATCCACCGGCGGGTTCTTCGGATTTGTCGGATGAGGCTGCGGATCCCGCGGGAGAGGATGGTGTCCCAGATGCAGATGCCCCTCCCCTGTTCCCTCCCGGCGCCGGGTCGCGCGACGACACTCGCTCAGACTTTCAGGAGGTCTCTGCCGAGAAGCAAGCCATCATCAACTGTGAGCTGCGTCAGCTGACCAAACACGCTGCGTGCGAGCGCCCCGGCATCTTTGCGCGCGATGAAGCAAGTGAAGACGCGCACTCCTGACGACCTGCGCGCCGTGGTGCGCCGCATGGTGGACCGCGCCAACCGCAAACACAAGCCCACCGACGACCCGAACGCCGGTTTTAATAAACGCAACGTGCATTTTTCTCCGAAGAAGTCGGACGGAACGCGCACAATGAGCGTTTCTCTGACCGAAGCCCACTACGCGCTCGTCAAGGCCCTGCTGGACCAGAATTCCGGGCCCGGTTCCAACGTCGGCGAGGAGTCCGCCGAGGATTCGCGTCTACCGGGGCAGCGCAAGTTTGACCAGCTGTGGAACATCATGATGCAGTACGAGCACGGCCGGCAGGCGAAAAACAAGGGCGCCGCGTCCGTGGTCGTGTCGATCACGTTGGACGACCTTGCCAACGCGGACTACACCACCACGTTCATGAACAACACCGGTGTGGAGCTGACGTGCTTCGACCTGGTGCGCCTGGGAATGGGTGGGACCGAGGACTTCATTCTGCAGATCGACCGCGCCACAGGCGTGCCGCTCTCGCTTGGCCGGACCCGCCTGGCCAGTGTGGAGCAGCGCATCGGGGCACTGGCCATCCAAGGCGTCTGCGCCTGGACCGGCTGCTCGGTGCCCACGTTCGAGGCCGAAATCCACCACATCCTGTCCTACATTCGCGGCGGGAACACGGATATGCAGAATCTAGCCGCTATGTGTCGCCGCCACCACCGGTTCAACAACGACGCCCGAGACGGCTCGCACGGCAGATCCCACGTCGAGAGAAACCCCGCGACGGGCAGAATCGGCGTGGTCAACCCCGATGGCAGCATCGAGTACAACGACACGCAAGGGTTCCACGACTCAGCCTGGGCGAAGCTTTTCCGGCGCGGACGCATCAGCGGCCTCAGCGCCCCCGGCCTGCCACCGGCCCCGCCTGTCTTTCCCGCCGAGCCCAAAGCCAGCGCCTAACGCCCACACGCCCCGCTTTCCCTCGACGGGAACCGGGCGGCTTGGCGCGTGTTAGCACACCGTTTACAGTGCCTCTACCTCAAACTGCAGCCGCGGCTGCGCGTAGGCGTCCTGCGCCTCCACCAGCAGCAGCTCCCCTGCCCCCGCCTCATAGGTCGTCGACAGCAAATCAAACACCGACGAGGCCGTGCGCGCCAACGCGTCCGCGGCATCACCGCTGCGGATGTAGTGGCCGGTAAACAGCGCCGAGGCCACATCACCCGACCCGTTGCGCTTAAACGGCAACCGTGGCGTGCGCACAATCCACGACCCCTTGTCGTCGACCACGATCATTTCGAGGAAGTTCTCGGGATCCGCCTCGGGGCGCTCGACGGACGTGACCAGCACGGTCCGCGGCCCCATCTCGCGGGCCGCCGCAACCGCGTCCAGCGTCGAGTCCAGGTCCGTCGCCTCCCGGCTGGTCAGGTACCCCAGCTCGAACTGGTTCGGGGTGATGATGTCGGCCACCGGCACCACGCGGTCGCGCAGCAGCGGCGGGATGGTGTCGGCGACGAAGCAACCCGACTTCGCGTTGCCCATCACCGGGTCGCACGCGTAGACGGCCGCGGGGTTGAGCTCCTTGACGCGAGCAACGGCGTCGATGATCACCCCCGCGATGTCGTCGCCGCCCTGGTAGCCGGACAGCACCGCGTCGACCTGACCCAGCGCCCCGCGCTCGTCTATACCGGCGATCACGTCCGCGACGTCCGCAGCCGGGATCATCGGGCCCCGCCACGCGCCGTAGCCGGTGTGGTTAGAGAAGTTGACGGTGTAGACCGGCCACACCTCGTGCCCGATGCGCTGCAGCGGGAACACTGCCGCCGAGTTGCCCACGTGGCCGTAAGCGACGGCCGACTGGATGGAGAGGATGTTCATAGTCCCCTATTGTGCACCACGCCCGCTGGCGGCTACTGAGCGGACTGGTACTCGTCGACCACGTCGGGCAACTCGATGAGCACGCTGCGCACCTTGATGCGGCCGCGGCGGTCGCGCCCACCCTCGGCGGTGAAGCGCAGCTCGGAAACTTCCACCGAGGACCCGGGCAACGGAACGCGGCCGAGCTCGAAGGACAGCAGTCCGGCGACAGTGTCCACCGAGTCGACGATCTCGTCGTCGAAGGACAGCTCGTAGCCGACGTTGTCCTGCAGATAGTCCACCAGGTCGTCGAGAGGCAGGCGCGCCTGCGCGCGGTAGCGCGGCCCTTCAAGCGGCTCGATCGGCGCCATCTCCGCCTCGTCGTACTCGTCGGTGATCTCGCCGACGATCTCCTCCAGCAGGTCCTCCATGGTCAACAGGCCGGCGACGCC
Source organism: Corynebacterium sanguinis (assembly GCF_007641235.1). Classification (NCBI taxonomy): domain Bacteria; kingdom Bacillati; phylum Actinomycetota; class Actinomycetes; order Mycobacteriales; family Corynebacteriaceae; genus Corynebacterium; species Corynebacterium sanguinis. Next base: position 1,434,154 of record NZ_CP038157.1, on the reverse strand, counting down.
ACCGTACTCGTCGATAAGCATGGCGATGTGCGTGCCTCGCTGCTGCATCTCGTGGAGCAGTACGTCGAGCGGCTTCGACTCGGGGATGAACAGCGGCTCGCGCATCACGTCCGCGATTGAGGTCGCCGGGTCGAGGGGGCGGCCGTCCGGAGTGAACATGTCCTTGAGGTAGACAACGCCCACGATGTCGTCGGCGTTCTCCCCGATCGCGGGTACGCGCGAGTGCCCGGAGCGCACCATCAGGCGCGTGGCCTGCCCCACGGTCTTTTCCGCCTCGATCCAGATCATCTCCGGGCGCGGCACCATGACCTGCTTGGCGTAGGTGGAGGCTAAGTCGAAGATGTTCTGGATCATGCGGTGCTCGGTGGTCTCCACCACCCCGCGCTCCTGGGCGATGTCCACCATCTCGCGCAGCTCGATCTCCGTGGCGTAGGGGCCCTCGCGGAAGTCGCGGCCCGGGTGGAAGAGGTTGCCCACCCAGATCAAAAGCCGCGCCACCGGGCCAAGGACCACGTTGAACGCCACGAGCCACTGGGCGGCGCGCAGCGAGATCGAGTACGGGTTGCGCCGCCCCGCCGTGCGGGCGAACACGCCGATGATGCCGAACTGCAGCAGCGTCACACCGGCGACCGCGACGAAAATCGCCCAGGAGACAGCCCCAAACAGATCCAGCGTGAACATGGCGGCGAAGACGGCGGCGGTGACGTCCAGCACCGTACGCACCATGACCAGCATGTTGACCTGATTCGCCCGCGAATCGACGACCCGCATCAGCGCCCGGGAGCCCGGGACGTCGTCCTTGAGCATGCTCTCCACGCGCGCCCGCGAGATCGGGGCGAGCGCCGATTCCACGGACCCGAGCAGGCCCGAGGCGAGCAGCGCGGCGAGCGCGACCACCGCGTATGTGACGGTGAACTCCACGAGCGCTACTGCTCCTTCATCCGGCGGTCGAGGTCGTCGCGGTCGGCGGCGGAGGGAAACGCCTGGGCCCCGGTGGGCTTCGGCTGGTACTGCACCCCGCGCGCGGCGAGGTTGTCGTACCAGTCGGCGAGGATCTCGTTTTGCAACGAGAACATCTCGCGCTCGTCCTCGGGCGCGATGTGGTCGTAACCGAGCAGGTGCAGCACGCCGTGGACGGTCAGCAGCGCCAGCTCGTGGCCGAGGTCGTGGCCCGCGAGCTCCGCTTGCCTACGATCAAAGGCCGGGCACAAAATGATGTCGCCAAGCATCGCCGGGCCGGGCTGCGCCGCATCCGGGCGGCCGCCGCCGGGGGTGAGCTCGTCCATGGGGAAGCTCATCACGTCGGTGGGCCCCTCGAGGTCCATCCAGCGGACGTGGAGGTCCGCCATCGTGGGCTCGTCGACGAGCGTGATGGTCACCTCGGTCTCAGGGTGGACGTCCATGGCGGCCAGTGCGAAGGAGGAGACGTCGACGAGCATCTCTTCGTTGATGTCGCCCTCGCCGGACTCGTTTAGCACCTCGATGCTCATGGCAGCGCCCTTTCTCGCTCCGCCTGCTTCTTCTCGTAGCGCGCCGCGTTGGTGGCGTCGTGGCGATCGTAGGCCTCGACGATGCGCGAGATCAGGTGGTGGCGCACCACGTCCTCCGCGCTGAGCTCCTCGATGTAAATGTCGTCGATGCCACCGAGGATGCGCCGCGCCACGCGCAGCCCGGAGACCGTGCCACTGGGCAGGTCCACTTGGGAGACGTCACCGGTGACCACCATCTTCGAGCCGAAGCCGAGGCGGGTCAAAAACATCTTCATCTGGCTGCCCGTGGTGTTCTGCGCCTCGTCGAGGATGACGAAGGCGTCGTTGAGCGTGCGCCCGCGCATGTACGCCAGCGGGGCGACCTCGATGATGCCGGCATCGAGCAGCTTCGGGATCATCTCGGGGTCCAGCATGTCGCGCAGAGCGTCGTAAAGCGGGCGCAGGTACGGGTCGATCTTGTCGTTGAGCGTGCCGGGCAGGAAGCCGAGCTTCTCGCCGGCCTCGACGGCCGGGCGGGTCAGGATGATGCGTTTGACCTGCTTGGATTGCAGCGCTTGGACCGCCTTCGCAACCGCGAGGTAGGTCTTGCCCGAACCCGCAGGCCCGATGCCGAACGTGATGGTGTTCTCGTCGATCGCGTCGACGTAGCGGCGCTGGCCTGCGGTTTTCGGCCGAATCACCTTGCCGCGGCGCGCCACGATCTCGGCGCCGAGGATCTCCGCGACCGACTCCGGCGCCTCGGTCTCCATAATCCGAGTGGCGTGGACCACGGTGTCGGGCCCGACAGGCACCCCGCGGCGCGCCATCGATTCAATCTCGTCGAGGACCCGGGTGGCGTGGGCCACCGCGGCGACGGGCCCGCGCAGCGTGACCGTGGTGCCGCGGGCGTGGATGTCCGCGCCGAGCTGCTGGTTCAGCACCCGCAGGTTGTCGTCGTTGATACCGAGCACCGCCTGGGCGTAGGTCGAGTCGAGCTCAACCTTGCGCGTCACCAGTTCTTCCATAATGTGAAACCCTACCAGCGCCCCGTGACAGCGCCGATCGCGCACAGCGCCGCGAGCCCCGCCGAGGCTGTGCGCAACACCTCCGGGCCGAGTTTGACGGCCTCGGCGCCCAGGCTCTCGAGCTCCTCGGGCCCGATGCCGCCCTCCGGCCCGACGATGACAAAGACCTCGTCGGCGAACTCGATGTCCGTGATCGACCGCTTCGCGTCCTCGTGCAGAACGAGCGCCTGCTTGCCGACAACCCGCTCGCGCAGCTGGTTCGTCGTCACAGGCTCCGCCACCTGAGGCACCCACGCCCGGCGCGACTGCTTGGCTGCCTCGCGCGCCACCGCCTGCCACTTGGCCACTTGCTTGGCCTGCTTGTCCGCGGGCCAGCGCGCGATGGTGCGCTGCGAGATCCACGGCACGATCGCGTCGGCGCCGCCTTGTACGGCCAAGTCGACGGCGAGCTCGGCGCGGTCCGCCTTCGGGATGGCTTGGACGACGGTGACGCGCGGGGTTGGCTTCGGCACCTGGGTGAGCCCCAGCACCTCGCCGCGCAGGAGGTCCTTACCGCGGATCTCGGTCACCGTGACCTCGGCGGCGGTGCCGGCGCCGTCGACAAGCATGATGCGCTCGCCCACGGCAATGCGCTTGACCGTGACCGCGTGGCGGCCCTCCGCCCCGTCGAGCTCGCCGCGGGCGGGGTCCGGGGTGATGAAGACCGGCAGGCTCATCGGCGGAAGCGGCCGCGCATCCGGCCGAAGAAGGACTCGTTGTGGCCGGCGTCCTCGCTGGCCACCGACGCGGAGTGGGCGTGGCCGTCGCGCAGGCCCTCGAGCGCCTCGCGCTCCTCGGGGCGAAGCTCCGTGGGCACGACTACCTCAATGTGCGCGATCATGTCGCCGGCCTCCTGGCTGCGCAGCCGCGGCATGCCAGCGCCGGTGAGCACGACGCGCTCGTTCGGCTGGGTGCCTGCCGGCACCTCAATCGAGGCCTCGCCGCCGCTGAGAGTATCCACCGTTAACGAGGTGCCCAGGGCCGCCTCGTACATCGGCACCGTCACGCGCAGATGCAGGTTGTCGCCCTCACGCGCGAAAACTGGGTGCGGCTGCGTGTGAACCTCGACGTACAGATCGCCTGCGGGCCCGCCGCCGTGGCCGACCTCACCCTGGCCCGCCATGCGGATCCGCATGCCGTCGGCGATACCGGCCGGGATGTTCACAGTCAAATCGCGGCGCGAGCGCACCCGGCCATCTCCCGCGCACTGGCGGCAGGGATCCTTGATCAGCTCGCCGAACCCGCGGCACTTGGGGCAGTCGCGGGTGGTCATGATGTTGCCGAGGAAAGACTGCTGGACCTCCTCAACCGAGCCAGTGCCGTGGCAGTGGTCGCAGGTCACCGGCTTCGACTTCGATTCGGACCCGGTGCCGGTGCAGGCGTCGCACAAGACGGCGGTGTCGACGGTGACTTCCTTCTTTACGCCGGTGAAGGCGTCGTCAAGCGTAATGGCGGTGCGCAGCAGGGCGTTATTGCCGGGCTGCACGCGCGAACGCGGCTCACGGCCCTGGCCTGCGCCTCCGAAGAAGGCCTCGAAAATGTCGCCGAAGCCACCAAACCCGCCTGCCCCGCCCGGCCCGGCGGCGCCTTGCTCCATCGGGTCGCCGCCGCGGTCAACGATGTGGCGCTTGGAGGGGTCGAGCAACACCTCCTGCGCCATGGAGATCTCGCGGAACTTCTCCGCGGCCTCCTCGGACGGGTTGACATCCGGGTGGTACGTGCGCGCCAGCTTGCGGTACGCCCTCTTAATCTCCTGCTCGGTCGCCTCGCGGTCGACGCCGAGGATCCCGTAATAGTCACGAGCCACTGTCTCAGATACGCCTTTCTAAAAAGCTTCTACTCTCCACGCAGGATCCCGCTAATGTAGCGGGCCACCGTGGCAACCTTTTGAATCGTACCGGGGTAGTCCATGTAAGTGGGACCCACCACCCCTAGACCGCCGAGGGCTTCCCCGGTGCCGTATGCAGTTGTAACAATCGAGGCGCGGGAAAATTCCTCGTCCTCGTTCTCGCGGCCGATGCGCACGCTGACGCGCTCGAGCTCCTGGGCACTGGCGAGCAACTTGAGCACCACAACCTGCTCCTCGAGCGCGGCGATGACGCTATGCAGATCGCCCCCGGAGGCGGAGACGTGGGTGAGGTTGGCGGCACCCGCGATGAGCAGCCGGTCGCTCGGGGTGTCCACGAGCGTTTCAATGAGCACCGCGGTGGCGCGCTCGACGGCGTCCGCAATCCGCGCGTCGGCGAGCTCCGCCAGCTTCGCCAGCGACGTCGAGGCCTCCGACATCGTGGCCCCGACCAGCACGGTGTTGAGGGCGTCGCGGAGCAGGCGCACGTCCTCGACGGCGAGTGCGGTGGCGAGCTCGACGTTGCGCTGGTCCACCCGGCCCGAGTCGGTGATGACCACCAGGAGCAGACGCGTCGGCGCCAACGCCACCACCTCGCAGTGCTTCACCCGCGACACCTCGAGGGTGGGCAGCTGCACTACGGCGGCCTGGTTGGTAATCTGCGCGAGCAGCTGCACCGAGCGGCGCAGCACGTCCTCAAGGTCGGTGCCGTTTTCCAAAAAGTCCAAGATCGCGTGGCGCTCCGGCGCCGAGAGCGGCTTGACCCCGTGCAGCGCGTCGACGAAGGCGCGGTAACCCTTCTCCGTGGGCACACGGCCAGAACTGGAGTGCTGCTGGGCGATGAAGCCCTCCTTTTCCAGCACCGACATGTCGTTGCGGATCGTCGCGGAGGAAACGCTCAGGTTGTGCCGCTGCACGAGCGACTTCGAGCCCACCGGCTCCTGCAGGGCGATGTAGTCGGCCACGATGGCGCGAAGCACCGCCTGCCTGCGATCTTCTGCCCCACTCATGCCCACCACCTTACCCGCGCGCTATTCCGCCGCCAGAATGTCGGTGATGATGCCGTCGGCAAACAGGCGCCCCGCGTCCGTGACCGCGACCCGCTCGCCCACGGAGAGCAGACCCGCGCGCGCATGCTTGTCGACGACCCCCCACGCGCTCTCGCCTATCCACTCGCGCGGGATTCCCTCCTTCAACCGCAACCCCAGCATGATCGCCTCGAAGTGTTGCTCCTGCGCGGTCAAAGATTCCTGATCCGCGATAGGCAGCGATCCGCCGGCGAGCAGCTCGCTGTAGCGTTCGGGGCGCTTGACGTTGTGGAATCTCGTGGTGCCGATGAAGCTGTGGGCGCCGGGGCCAGCTCCCCACCACTGCCCCCCGCGCCAGTATAGGAGGTTGTGCCGGCACTGCCCGCCTTCACGCGCCCAGTTAGACACCTCGTACCAGCCGAAGCCAGCGTCCTCGAGGGTGCCCGAGATGATCTCGTAGCGGTCGGCGTAGACGTCCTCGCTCGGTTCCGGCAGCTCCCCGCGACGGACCTTCCGAGCCATCGCGGTGCCGTCCTCGACGATCAGCGAGTACGCGCTGACGTGGTCGACGCCCGTTGAGAGCACCGCATCGAGGGTTGCCCGCACATCGTCATCCGTTTCCGTCGGGGTGCCGTAGATCATATCGAGGTTGACGTGCTCGAACCCGGCGTCCAGCGCCTCTTTCGCCGCCGAGACGGCGCGGCCCGGGGTGTGCATACGGTCGAGCACCTTGAGAACAGGTGTCGAGGCGGACTGCATCCCCAGCGACACCCGGGTGAACCCGGCTTCAAGCAGGCCCTCGAAATACTCCGGGCTGGTGGACTCCGGGTTCGACTCCGTGGTCACCTCCGCGCCAGGTTTCAGGCCGACGTGGGTGTGCACCATCTCCATGATGCGACCCAACCCCGCCGCCCCGAGCAGCGAGGGCGTTCCGCCTCCGATGAACACGGTGTCCGCGGGGGAAGTATCCGCCTTCGCCAACTCGGCTTCTAGCGCGCGCAGGTACGTTTCGTGCGAGGTTTCGACCTCGGTGGGCGTGTAGGTGTTGAAATCGCAGTAGCCACAGCGGGTCGCGCAGAACGGCACGTGGATGTACAGGCCGAACAAGATCTAGGCACCCCGGCGTGAGCGCTTCGCGGCGACCTTGGCCACGATCGCGTCAATCCGCGCGCGCTCCGCCAAAAACGTCGGCGGGTTCGAACCGCGCATCGTGCGGGTGAACGCGGGGTGGTCGACGCAGACGGTTTCCATCCACCCTTCGACAGCAGCCTCGACGAGCTCGCCGACGCGGGCATAAAGGTGCGGCAGGCTCACCGCACCGAGTTCGCGGGCGACCATGTCGGTTTGCTCGAGGGTGAAGCTGACGATTTCGGTCAGATGCTGCACAGTCAGCTCGGTACGGCCGGTCAGCGCGTCGTTCATCGTGCGCACCGAAAACGGCGCGGTAAGCGGGTAGAGGTCTTCCAGGCCGATCGCGTCGAGGAACTCCGGTTCAGGGATGCGCTCCTCGGCGGACGCCGAGGCGGAAAGCACGCCGGCGCGCATCCCCGAGGTCAACGCTTGCCGCAACCCGATCAGCTCGCCGACGACGCGGCGCGCGTCCTGGCGGGCGTCATCGATGATTTCCGAGAACTCTGCGAGGCAGTCGTCAGTGAGCTCGCCGTCGTAATCGGCAATCGATTCCGCGATGTGCTCGATATACTCCGCGACCTCGTCACCGATGTTGTAGATTTCCTGGGTCAGCTCACGATGGCGCAGCACCGCGGCGGTTTTCTGCACGATCCATCCCCCTTCAATCTACCTTTGCAACATGTGACGATTCGCTGGGGAAATGGTAGCGCCCGCGCGGTGAGAATCCGCGCGGCGCGCCGAGACTTAGCGTTGGTAGAGCGCTTCGATCTCGTCGGCGAAGCGCTTGACGACGACGTTGCGCTTGACCTTCATCGTCGGGGTGATCTCGTCCTCTTCCTCGCGCAGGTCGCGCTCGAGGATGCGGAACTTCCTGATTCCCTCCGCCTTGGACACGGTCTTGTTTGCCGTGTCCACGGCGGACTGCACGGCCGCGATCAACTTGTCGTTGTTCTTCAGCTCGCTGAGCGGAGCGTTCTCGTCGATGCCGTTCTTCGCCTTCCACCGCTTCAGCTCAGCCTCGTCGATGGTGACCAGCAAGCCGACGAACGGCCTGCCATCGCCGACCACGATGGCATTCGCGATCAGCTCGTCCTGGGTAAGGACCTCTTCGAGCGGGCCCGGGGAAACATTCTTGCCTCCAGCGGTAACGATGAGATCCTTCTTACGTCCCGTGATGCGGATGAAGCCGTCGTCGTCAATCTCGCCGAGGTCTCCGGTGGAGAACCAGCCGTCCTTCATGGACGCCTCGGTGGCCTCGGGGTTATTCCAATACGACTTCGATACACCGTCACCGCTGAACTGAATTTCGCCTTCCTCGGTCACACGCGCCTTAAAGCCCGCCACCGGGCGACCGACGGTGCCGATGCGCATCTGGCCGGGCTCGTTCACGGAGGCAGCGGCAGTCGTTTCGGTCAGACCGTAACCTTCGTAAATGGTGATCCCCATGCCACGGAAGAAGTGCAACAGGTCGGCGCCGATCGCCGAGCCGCCGGAGATCGCGACCTGCACCTGCCCGCCCATCGCAGCCTTCACCTTGGAGTAGACGAGCTTGTCAAACAACGTGGCTTTTGCTTTAAGCAGCAAGCCGGGGCCCTTGGTAGTATCCAGCGCCTTGGAATACTCCACGGCCGTCTTGTCTGCAGCCAGGAAGATTCGCTTCGCCACGTCGGAACTGTCGGCCGCCTGGTTGTAAGCCCCCGCACGAACTTTCTCGAACACTCGTGGCACGCCGAGCACCAGGGCGGGCTTGGAGCGCTGGAATTCCTTGGTGATGGTTGAGGTGTCGCCCCAGTGAGACTGGGTCGCCCCCGCGATCATGAGGGTGAAGGTCACGGCACGCTGGAGGACGTGGGCCAGCGGCAGGAATATCACGGCGTGCTTGCCCACAGGGTCACCGAGCGAGGTGACAATCTTGCTCGACAGCAGGCCGCGAGCCTCGTGGTACCAGTTGATGTGAGTCAGGTTGACTCCCTTGGGGCGCCCGGTCGTACCTGAGGTGTACACGATGGACGCGAGGCTGTCGTGGGTGATGTTGGCGACCCGGTCGTCGACAAGCGCCTGCTCCACATCTGTGCCGTCCGAGGTGATCTGTTCGATGCCTTCGGACTCGAATTCCACGACGCGCACACCCTCCTTGCCTGAGGCGGCGAGGACGTTGTTCACGGCTTCGGCGTGCGCGGCAGTCTCGGCAAAAACGAGCTTCGCGCCGGAGTCCTCGAGAATCCACTCGATCTGGTTCTCGGAGCTCGACGGATAAATCGGCACAGTTACCGCACCCGCGGTGAGGATGGCAAAGTCTGCCAGGGACCATTCGTAACGCGAATCCGAAAGAACCACGACGCGGTCCCCCGGCTCAATGCCGTTGGCGATCAACCCCTTGGCCAACGCGTATGCGCTGGCGACGAAGTCATCGGCGGTGATATCGACCCATCCCGCACCGTTCGGCCTTTGGAACAAGACGACCTCCGGGCGGGACTCGCTCAGCTGAATAACGTCGCTGACGACATTCTCTTCTGGCTGGATGGTGAAATCAGGTTCAACGGTAAACGTGGCACTAGTCATAATCGACAACACTACCCTTACGTGTCACTCCAATGACGACGCCGGGTGACTTTTGGCACAATTGCTTGATGTGACGCACCCAGACCACCTCATGGCCCTTGCTACCGCCTACGGGCTCGGATCTCACTACCGGGCGTCGAACGGTCTGATCACCGAGCCCCCTGCTTCCTCCTACATACAGCTGCTCCGCGCCCTCGGGGTGGAACTTACCGACACTCCCGGCGCCGAGGAGTTGCAGTTCTTCCTCGAAGCCAAGCGCGAGCGCGAAGCCACCCGGCCGCTGCCCGCGTGCGTGGTGGCCACGGCGGGAAGCGAAAAGCACTTCAACGCCCACGTGCACGACGGCCATCCCGCCCACTGCTGGATCCGGCTCGAGGACGGCTCCAGCCGCGACGCCTACCAGGATGAGAACTGGACCGCGCCCTACACCGCCGCCGACGGGACCACGTGGGGGGAGGCCACCTTCCACGTTCCCGGTGACCTTCCCGTCGGGTGGCACGAGCTGAACTTAGAGTCCGACAACGTGGAGGCGACCTGCACCCTCATCGTCGTGCCAGGCGCGCTTGAGACGAACCAGCGCTTCATCGCCAGCCCGACCTGGGGCGTGATGGCGCAGCTGTACTCGGCGCGCTCGAAGCGCTCCTGGGGCATCGGCGACTTAGGCGACCTCGGGCTGCTCGCCGAGATTGTGGGTGCCGAAGGTGCGGATTACCTGCTGATCAACCCGGTCCACGCCGCCGAGCCGGAACCTCCCGTGGAGGATTCGCCGTACCTGCCCACCTCGCGGCGCTTCATCAACCCCATCTACATCGCGGTGGAGGACGTGGCCGAATGGGACACGGTGGACGCGGACATCCGCGAGGACATAACCGCGACTGCGGCGCCGCTGAAGGAATCGAACTCCTCCGCGAAGCCGATCAACCGCAACGACATCTTCGCCGTCAAGCTCGCCGCGTTGCGGGAACTGTTCTACGTTGCCGAGCAGGACGCGCGTCGCCGGGAAGCCTTTGCGGCGTTCATCGCAGATGAAGGCGAAGGGCTCGTCGAGTTTGCACGGTGGTGCGCCGCCCAGGCCGCCGCCCCCGGGCGCCATGCCGGACGCGGCGGCGCGCACGACGAGGAGACGGTGCGCTTCTACATGTGGCTGCAGTTCGTCGCCGACGAGCAGCGCCGCGCCGCCCAGCAGCGGGCGAAGGGCGCCGGGATGGACATCGGCATCGTCACCGACCTCGCCGTCGGCGTCCACCCCGGCGGCGCGGATGCCGCCACGTTGAGCGACGTGCTTGTCCAGGACGCCTCCGTCGGCGCCCCGCCGGACCAGTACTCGCAGCAGGGCCAGGACTGGTCCCAGCCGCCGTGGGACCCCACCGCCCTGGCCGAGGCGGGGTACGCACCGTGGCGCGACCTGCTGCGCACCGTCCTGCGCCACTCCGGCGGCGTGCGCGTCGACCACATCCTGGGGCTGTTCCGCCTGTTCTGGATCCCGCGCATGGAGTCGCCGACCGAGGGCGCGTACATGAACTACGACCACGAAGCCATGATCGGCGTGCTCGCGCTGGAGGCGCAGCGCGCCGGCGCGATCGTCGTCGGCGAGGACCTGGGCACCTTCGAGCCGTGGGTCCAGGACGTGCTGCGGGACAAGGGAATCCTGGGCACCTCGGTGCTGTGGTTTGAGTCCACCCAGCCCGGGGGCTCCCCGAAGCACCCGGGCCAGTACCGCAACCTGTGTTTAACGTCCGTGGGCACCCACGACCTGCCGCCGACCGCGGGCTACCTCAAGGGCGCCCACAACGAGCTGCGCGTCGAGCTCGGCCTGGTGGAGGAGACGCTCGAGGAGCTCAACGCCACCGACGCGGTGTGGATGGGCGCGGTGCTCGACGTCGTGCGCGAGGCCGGGGCCTTCGAGGGCACCGATTTAACCGAGCGCGAGTTCGCCGGGCTGGCACCGTCCGAGTTCGGCGACGTTGAGGACCTGCTCGTCGGGCTCAACCGCTTCGTCGCCTCCACGCCGTCGGCGCTGACCTGCACGAACCTGGTGGACATGGTGGGCGACGTGCGGATCCAGAACCAGCCCGGCACCAACGCCGAGCAGTACTCCAACTGGTGCATCCCGCTTGCCGACGCCACGGGCACGGCAGTGCTTATCGACGACCTCCCTGACAACGCGTTGTTCCGGCGCGTCGCCAAGGCGTCGAAAAGAAGCTAGCTCTTAGATCAGCCCCGCGATCGCGGCGATGACCACGAGCGCGAGCATGACGTAGAGCACCTGCGTGACGCGCGACTGGGGGTACTTCCGGCGCGCCTTCGGCAGCTGGGCGTCCTGCCTGCGCAGTTCTTCGGGGTTGGCCATAATGGGCTAGCTTACTTCCCTCGCACGCGGGGTAGCCAACCAATCAACCACGCGCAGGATTACCGCCGCCGCCACGGACGCCAGCGGCAGCACAACGACCAGCACGATGGGAAGCTGCAGCCAGGGCGAAAGGTCAAACACCGCGCACCCCTGTGCCCTCGAGCCCACGGCGTGCAAGCAGCGGGCGGGTGTCCTTGTCGCGGCCGCGGAACGCGCGGTAGGCCTCGGCGTAATCGCTGGCAGCACCGCGCGACAGGATCGCCTCGCGGAACTTCTCGCCCGTCTTCCGGTTGATGCCCTCCTCGGCCACCAGGCCGTACCCGTCGGCGTCGAGCGCCTCGGCCCACAGGTAGGAGTAGTAACCCGCGGAGTAGCCGCCGGCGAAGATGTGGTTGAACCAGGTCGAGCGGTAGCGCGGCTCGAGTCCCTCGATGCCCAGGCCGTAGCTTGCCAGCACGCCGCGCTCGAAGTCGGCGATGTCCGACGCGGTGCCCTGCGGGATGGCGGCGGAATCATCAATCGAGTGCCACGCCAGATCGATCGCGGCGGCGGCGAGGTACTCGGAGGTGTCGAAACCCTGCCCGAACTGCCTAGATGCGCGCACAGCCTCCAGCAGCTGCTCGGGGATCACGTCCCCGGTGTCAACGTGGCGGGCGTAGTTGCGCACGATCTCGGGCGCGAACGCGTAGTTCTCGTTGATCTGGGAGGGAAACTCGACCCAGTCGCGGGGCACGTTCGTGCCGGACAGCGAGGGGTAGCGCACATCCGAGAGCAGCCCGTGCAGGGCGTGGCCGAACTCGTGGAACACGGTGGTGACCTCGTCGATGCTCAAGCGCGTCGAGGCCAGCGACATCACGTTAACGACCACGGCCTTCTTGCCGGTCAGGCGCGACTGGTCGACGAACGAGCTCATCCACGCCCCGCCGCGTTTCGACGGCCGCGCCGCGTAGTCCGTCAGCAGCAGGCCGAGGCCCTCGCCACCGCGCTCGGGGGCGTCGCGCACCTCCCACACGGCGACGTCGTCGCGGTAGCCGCGCAGGTCCTCGCGCTTGGTCACGGTGATGCCGTAGAGGAGCTCGGCGGCGTAGAAGACGCCGTCGACAAGCACCTGCTCAAGCGGGAAGTAGTTGCGCAGCTCGGCCTCGTTGAGCTCAAGCTCCTCCTCGCGGCGCCGCGCCTGGTAGAAAGGCCAGTCCGCGCCGTCGAGTTCACAGCCGGCGAGCTCGGAAGCGAGCTTGAGCTCGGCCGCGGCGTTCGCGGCGGCGGCAGGGGCCAGGTCGGCGATGAGCTGGCGCGCCGCGGACGCCGTCTCCGCCGTCTCTTCGGCGATGACGTAGTCGGCGTGGGTGTCAAAGCCCAGCAGCCGCGCGCGCTCGAGGCGCAGGCGCGCCGACTCGGCGACCAGCGGGGCGTTGGAGGTTGCGCCGCGGGCCCGGGAGGCGTCGAAAAGCGCGCGCCGCGCCGCAGGCGATGTCAGCTCGGACTGCAGCGACTGGGTGGTCGGCAGCTCGAGGGCGATGGTGTAGCCCTCGCCGTCGCGGTAGGAGCTTTTCTGCTCCTCGCTCAAACCATCGAGCTCGGCCTCGGGCAGCGAGACCGCGAGCGAACGGGTGTCGGCGAGCAGGTTGCGGCCGAACTCCTCGGACAGCTGGCTTAGGCGCTGGTTGATCTCCAGCAGCCGGGTCTTGCCGGCGGCGTCGAGGCCCGCGCCGCGGCGGGTGAAGCGGCGCAGCAGGATGTCGTGCAGGCGCTTCGACTCCTCGTCTTGCGGCACCTCAACCTCCTTGAGGCGCGCAAACAGCTGGTCGTTTTGGTAGATCGAGTCCATGTGCGCCGACAGCTTCGGCACGATGCGATCGGCCACCGCGTCGAATTCCTCGGTGCTGTCGGTGCCCTGCAGGTTGAAAAACCAGGCGGCGACCCGGTCTAGGTCCGCACCCGAGCGCTCGAACGCCTCGACGGTGTTTTCCCACGTCGGTGCCTCCTGCATCGAAATCTCCGTGATCTCGCGTGCGTGCCGAGCCACCGCCTCCTCGAAGGCAGGTTCGACGTGCTCAAGCGAGATCGCCGCGAAATCCGGCAGGTTGTAGGGCAGCGTGGACTCTACGAGCAACGGGTTCATGGGCGCCATCCTAGACGCGCCCGCATTCGTTAGACTCGCCCCCATGAAAACCGCGGAGGTAACCTGCCCGGCCGGCACGGTCGTCGGAGTCGTCGACGGCGCCGCGCGACACTTCCACTCGATCGAGTACTCCCACATCAGCTCCCCTTTTAGCGATGCGGTGCCCGCCGCCCGGGGCTTGCTTATCGACGCCACCACCCCACGCCCCGAGAAAACCGCCCTGTCCATCACCACCCCAGCGTCCGCGACCGACGCCGACGACCTGCCCGTGATGGTGTGGATCCACGGCGGGCGCTTCGAAATCGGCAGCCACGCCGACCCAGACACCGGCGCGGGCGCCTTCGCGGCCCAGGGCGTGATCCAGGTGCGCCTCGGTTATCGCCTCGACCTCGCCGGGCTGGTGCAATTCCCCGACGACGACCCAGCCCACTTCCGCGCCGCCCACGACTGCCAGCTCGGGCTCGAGTGGGTGCAGAAAAACATCGAAGCCTTCGGCGGGGATCCGACCAACATCACGCTGGTCGGCCAGTCCGCCGGGGCGAACCTAGTTCTGTGGCTTACCCGGCGCGACCACTACCGCGGCGCGTTTCGCCGGGCGGTGGCGCTCTCGCCCGCGTTTCCCCGGCAGACGTTCGGGCAGCGCAAGGCGTCGCTGCGGGCGTCGCTAAGCATGCCGATTACCCGCGAGAAGCTGAGCGCCGCTGACCCGCGCCGGCTCGCGCGCGGCTACCGGCGCTTTCGCACCCGGCACGTCACCGACCTCGCGCTCGGGCCGGGCCCGCTCGACCCGGCCGAGCTCGCCGAGGTGGACATCGTTGTCACCTCCACCCGCGACGAGTTTTACCGCTCCGGCGCGCGAACCGACGCGATGGGCCTCGGCGCGGCGACCGTGAGCACAATCGGGCGGTTCATGGGGCTCGCCCCCGGCGCAGCTAGCGCCTACCTCGAGGCGTGCCGCGCGATCGACCCGAAGCATACGATGGGCCGCTTCCTATCCGACTCGCTGATCCGGCGCTTCGTGGACCGCGTCGCCGAGGGCGCGCCGGGGCGCGTGTGGCAGGCGGAGTTCGTCAGCGAATCGGGCGCGCCCGCCCACCATTGCGACGAGCTGCCCTCCCTCTTCGCGCAGGGCCCGTACGAACCAGGGACGGGCCTAAACGCCGCGATGGCGCGCTACTGCGCCACGGGCGAGCCCGGTTGGCCGCCGTATCAGCCGGGCCGCAGCGTGCTGCGCACAGACTTTTCCTGCACCGCGCCCAAGCTTGTCGACGACCCCCTGGGCTACGTGCGCAAGGCGTTTAACGCTTAGCCGTTGAGGTTGCCGGAGAAGGTGACGTTGCCGATGGTGAAGTCGGCGTCCCACAGCCGACCCGGCGTGACGTCAAAGGCATACTTAGCGTTAACGGTCGCGCCGGCGCGCAGCGGCTGATCGAGGCCGATGATGTCCACGCCGGATGCCTCGGCACTGAGCGGCGCCGCGTTTTCCTTGTTGTTGCCGCCGGTGGTGTAGCTCAGCGTCGGCTGCGCCAACGCGTCCGCCGGCATCGGGACCTCAGAATTGTTGGTCACGGCGACAACCAGCACGGACCCGCCGTTGGGCGCGCTCGAGGCGCCCTGCCACTTGTAGGACAGCTCCATCGCGGGGTCGTCGACACGCTCGCCAGTCAGCTCCTCGGAGACGATGTTGTCCACATCTTCGACCTTGAACTCCTCCTGCGGCGGCGCGGTCGGGGTGGTGACCTCCAGCGGGGCCTGGGCGCCCGCCGTGTCGTCCTCCGTGGGCCCACCGCACGCGGACAGTGGCAGCGCGCAGGCGAGCGCGACGGCGGCGAAGCGGGCGGACCTAGAGGTCATGGGGACGTCTCCTTGGGTGGGGGAATTTCTCGTAAATTCCTCCCTACTCTACAACCCCGGTAGCATCCATTGACCGTGCAACCTTTCTTTCGCGTCCTGCGCAGTGCGTCCGCGTTGTGGCCCTTCTACCTTCTCGTTGTCGTGCTCTCCTCGATCGTGGCGGGACTCGGGCTTGTCGCGCCGTTCATTCTGAAACGCGCCACCGACACCATCGTGGACACCCTCGGCGCCGGCGACATCACCGCGGGCGTGCCCCGGACGCTGGTCTGGCTGGCCATAGCGCTGTTTCTCGCGGAGGCGGCGGCGTGGGTGCTGCGCAACGTCAGCGGCTACATCGGCGACGTCATGGTCGCGCGCATCCGCCAGATACTGTCCACCCGCTACTTCGCCAAGCTGCTGTCACTGCCGCAGAGCTACTTCGACAGCCAGGTCACCGGCACGATCATCGCGCGGCTGGATCGCTCGATCGCGAACATCACCATGTTCATCCAGTCGTTCGCCAACAGCTTCCTACCCATGCTGCTGCAGGTCGCGGCGATTTTGGTGATTACCGCGACGTACTACTGGCCGCTAACTGTCCTGCTCGCCGCACTGTTCCCCCTCTACGTGTGGCTCACGGCGCTGACGTCGACACGCTGGCAAAAGTGGGAGAAGGCGAAAAACGCCGAGATCGACGAGGGCAACGGCCGCTTCGCCGAGGTCGTCGGCCAGGTCAAGGTGACGAAGTCCTTCCTCGCGGAGACCCGCGAGCTGAACAAGTTCGCCACCCACTACGGCAACACCGTCGATCTGACCCGGCCGCAGTCGCGGTGGTGGCACTCCATGGACGCCGTGCGCGGCATCGCGATGAACCTGATCTTCTTGGGCATCTACCTCATCCTTTTCGAGCGCACCCTGGGCGGCCACTTCACCATCGGCGATATGGTCATGCTCGTGCAGTTGGTCACCATGGCGCGCCAGCCGGTGTCCATGATGAGCTGGGTGGTCGACTCCGCGCAGCGCGCCGTCGCTGGCTCGCGCGACTACTTCAAAGTGATGGACGAGGATGTAGAGCCCACCGCCAACAAAGACATCGTCGCCGCCACCAGCGCCTCCAACGTCCCGCGCGTGCGCGAGGTCGCCCACGCCCCGCTGCCGCCGGCGGAACCGACGATCGCCTTCGACAACGTCAGCTTCGCCTACAGCCCGGGAGAGCCCGTGCTGTCCGAAATCACATTTACCGCCCGCCGTGGCGAGAAGATCGCGCTGGTCGGCGAATCCGGTGGCGGCAAGTCCACGCTGGTCAACCTGCTACTCGGGCTCTATCCCATCCAGCAGGGCACGATGACGCTGTGCGGGCGCGACATCGCTGCGCTCGGCGTGGAGACCTTGCGGGCCTCGACAGGCGTGGTGTTCCAGGAGCCGGCGCTGTTCTCCGGTTCCGTGCGCGACAACATCGCCTACGGCAAGCCCGACGCCACCTTCGAGGAAATCGTCGCGGTGGCCAAGCGCGCCGGCGCCCACGGATTCATCACCGGGTTCAAGGGCGGCTACGACACCATCATCGGCGAGCGCGGCCTACGCCTGTCCGGCGGGCAGAAGCAGCGCGTCGCCGTCGCGCGCGCCATGCTCAAAGACGCCCCCGTGCTCATCCTCGACGAGGCGACCTCCGCGCTCGACACAAAATCAGAGCGCGCCGTCCAGGCGGGACTCGACGAGCTGATGAAGGACCGCACCACCATCATGATCGCACACCGGTTGTCCACCATCGCCGACGTGGACACGATTATCACGCTTGCCGACGGTCGCATTGACGAGATCGGCTCGCCGGCTGAGCTGGCGGTCTCGGGTGGCATCTACTCGGAGCTGTTACAACTTACTGCTTCATCGAGCGCATCCGACCGCGCCCGATTGAAGAAGTTCGGTTTCAAGATTGACGGCGACGATCAGGAAGAGAATACCGAGGAAAACCCTTTGACTTAAGCCTATGGTGACCTCGCGCAGGTGGTTGAGAATACTCGAAGCGGTTGTTGCGGTTGTCCTGGTTCTGAATCTTGCGATCGCTGGTGTGAGATTGTTCACCTCCCGATATTACGCTGTGCCGGAAGTTAAGACTTCCGCCAAGGACCAGTTAGCCGGCCCCGGGGTCAACCCCGTCGAGGGTGACTACCTGCGTGGGTACCGGTTAGCCGGCCAGGGCGAGGCTCGGCCGGGCACCGTAATTGTTTTCGGCGGGTCCGAGGGGTCGGAGAACCCGTGACAAGCGCTTGAGCTGCAGGAGGCCGGCCACAACGTGTTAGCACTGTACTTCTTCGGGCAGGGCGGGCAGCAGAAGCTGCTCTCGGAGGTGTCCCTTGATTTCTTCTCCGAGGTGTTGTCTAAGATGAATGCCTCCGGCCCGTTGACGGTGATCGGTGTCTCCAAGGGCGCAGAGCTCGCCGCTAATCTTGCGATCCGCTACCCCGAAATCGACAACGTCGTGCTTTACGCGCCGGCCGATTACACCTACGCCGGCCTGGACTTTTCCCGCGACGCGAGCAGCTTCACCTGGCACGAGGATCCGGTGCCCTTTGCGTCTCTGCGAGTCAACCACGACAACTCCATGCGCGACTTCGCACGGATGATTATCGGCTTGCCGGTGTCCTGCCGCAGCTCTTATGAAGCCGCCGCGGTCGCTGCCGGGCAGGATGCGCGGATTGAGAGCGCTGCCTTCGACGGCAACGATCTCGCTTTCGCCGGGGGCCAGGACCGCATGTGGCAAAGCGAGGTCGCAGCGCGCGCCATGGCGGAGGCCAACCCCGGCATCGAGGCCGTGGTCTTCGACGATACCGGCCACCTGTTCAGCGAGGACATCGAGAAGGCCATCGGTCGGTCGTGGGAGTATATGATGGGCGGCACCATAGAGGGCAACCGTGAGGCGAAGCGCGAATCTGACGAGA
This sequence comes from Corynebacterium sanguinis, assembly GCF_007641235.1. Taxonomy (NCBI): domain Bacteria; kingdom Bacillati; phylum Actinomycetota; class Actinomycetes; order Mycobacteriales; family Corynebacteriaceae; genus Corynebacterium; species Corynebacterium sanguinis. The sequence goes on along the minus strand of NZ_CP038157.1, from coordinate 1,415,810 downwards.
TCCTCTACGACCGGCTCGCGCGCTGGCACGGTTAGATCTCCCCCCAAATCTTGGCGAGATGGGCTGTCTCGGGCACGTGCTGCGTTAAACCCGTCCACGGGCGTGAAATTGTTTTCCTTGAAAAGCCCAACGATGATCAGTCCTCCGTCACCGTTGAAAAAGCACTGAGGACACAACTTCCCGCTCAACTTCCCAGTCAACATAGCAACACTGTGGGAAATTGAGGGGGAAGTTAAGTGGGAAGTTCGGGGATCACCCCAATCGGGCGTCGATAAGCGGAAGGCGCAGGCGCACCAAGAATAGAAAATCACCGCGTGTCCGGGCAGTGACTACGGTGTAAAGGCATGGAGTATCCCAACCTCGACACGTTGAAAACCCGCGGCACCCGTAAGTGGACGCAGTACGACGACGATGTGCTGCCCCTATGGGTCGCCGAGAGTGACTTCCCCACCGCGCCAGTTGTCAAGGCCGCGCTTCAGCAGGCAGTAGAGGCCGAGACTTTCGGCTACACCCCGGCCCCGCAGGCCCAGGAGTTGCCAAAGGTCCTTGCAGATTTTTACGAGTCACGTTACGGCTGGCGCCCGGACGAGGACAAGATCTTCCCCGTCCCCGATGTCGTGCGCGGCTTGCTGCTAGCGATCATGTACTTCACCGAGGGCGACGTGATCGTACCCGTGCCCGCCTACCACCCGTTCCTCGAGATCGCGGAGACCGCAGGGCGCAACAGGGTCGAGGTCTCCAGTACCGGCGGGCTGGATCTGATGGAGGTCGAAGCGGCGTTTCGCAACGGCGCCGGCTCGATCATCCTGACCAATCCCTTCAACCCGGGCGGTTGGATCTTCGAGGAAGAAGAGCTCGACCAAATCTGCGCGATCGCCAGGAGGTACGGCGGACGCGTGCTTGTCGACGAAATCCATGCCCCGCTTGTCTACGACGGCCACCATGTGTGTGCCGCGAAGGACAACCCAGACGTGTGCATCACTGTCACTGCAACCTCCAAGGCGTTCAACGTCGCCGGTCTAAAGTGCGCGCAGATGATTTTTTCCAACGCGGACGACGTCACGGTGTTTCAGGGGTTGACCGGGGTAGCAAAGGATGGCACCGGAACCCTGGGCATTGTTGCCGCCGAAGCATGTTATCGCGACGGCGCGGAGTTTCTCGACGAGGAGATCGAGCTTTTGCGCCTCAACCGTGACTGGCTCGTTGAGAACCTGCCAGAAAAGATCCCCGGCATTACCTTCGAGGTGCCCAAGGCGACCTACCTGATGTTCCTCGACTTCTCCGGCACCAAGCTCAACTCCCCCCGTCCTGCCGCCTACCTGCTCAAACACGCCAAGGTTGCGCTCAACGAGGGTGCGTCGTTCGGCCCCGGCGGCGAGCACAAAGCGCGGCTGAACTTCGCCACCAGCCCCGCGATCTTGGAAGAGGCCGTCGACCGCATCGCCGAAGCGGTCAACGCCATTAGCCGTTAAAGTTGGTCGTCATGGAGATCAGGACCGAGACCCCGCAGGCCACCGACTTCGTCCGTCCCGCCCCCGCGGAGCAGCCGTGGGAGCGCCCCGACCCCGAGTGGTACAAGGACGCGGTGTTCTACGAGGTTCTCGTCCGCGCGTTCTACGACCCGGACAACACCGGCTCCGGCACACTGAAGGGCCTGGAGGAAAAACTCGACTACCTCCAATGGCTCGGCGTGGACTGCCTCTGGCTGCCACCGTTCTATGACTCTCCCTTGCGCGACGGCGGATACGACATTCGCGATTTCCGCAAGGTTCTGCCCGAGTTCGGCACCGTGGAGGACTTCATTTCCCTGGTCGATAGCGCCCACAAGCGCGGGATCCGCATCATCACGGACTTCCCCATCAACCACACCTCGGATTCGCACCACTGGTTCCAGCAGTCGCGCATGGATCCCGGCGGGCCCTACGGCGATTACTACGTCTGGTCTGATGATCCCACCAAGTACGACGAGGCCCGCATCATCTTCATCGACACCGAGGAATCGAACTGGTCTTTCGACCCGGTGCGCAAGCAGTACTACTGGCACCGTTTCTTCTCCCACCAGCCGGACTTGAATTACGACAACCCGGCCGTGCAGGAGGAAATCCTCGACGTCATCCGCTTCTGGCTCGACCTCGGCATGGACGGCATCCGTCTCGACGCCATCCCCTACCTCTTCGAGCGAGAGGGCACCAACTGCGAAAACCTGCCGGAGACCCACGGCTTTATCAAGCGCGTGCGCGCGCTTTTCGACGACGAGTACCCCGGCCGCTTCCTGCTCGCCGAGGCCAACCAGATGCCCAATGAGGTCGTCGCCTACTTCGGCGAGGGAGACGGCGACGAGTGCCAGATGGCGTTCCACTTCCCCGTCATGCCGCGCATCTTCATGGGCATCCACCGCGAGTCCGCGCAGCCCATCATCGACATCCTGCGCGACACCCCACCGATCCCCGAGTCGGCACAATGGGGCATCTTCCTGCGCAACCACGACGAGCTCACGCTCGAAATGGTGACCGACGAAGAGCGCGACTACATGTACAAGAACTACGCCACGGACCCGCGGATGAAGGCCAACGTCGGCATCAGGCGTCGATTAGCGCCGTTGCTCGGCGGGCACCGCGACCGCCTCGAGCTGGCCCACGCGCTGCTGTTGTCACTGCCGGGCTCGCCGTTCCTCTACTACGGTGACGAGATCGGGATGGGCGACAACATCTGGCTGCAGGACCGCGACGGGGTACGCACCCCCATGCAGTGGTCGAACGACCGCAACGGCGGGTTCTCCAAGGCCGAGCCGGAGCGGCTCTACCTCCCGCCGATCCGCAACGACCAGTACGGCTTCCACATCGTCAACGTGGACTCGCAGATGCAGCGCGACAATTCGCTGCTGCACTGGGTGCGCCAGCTCGTGCACATCCGCAAGCAGTACCGCGCTTTCGGCCGCGGTTCCTACATCGAGGTCGAGCAGAACAACCCGCACGTTCTGGCATTTATCCGCGAGTACAACGGCGAGCGCATTCTGTGCGTCAACAACATGTCGTCGCGCCCCCAGCCAGTGGAAATGCACCTCGAGCACTACAATGGCGCGCATCCGCGCGAGCTCTCCGGCGGCGTCGAATTCCCGGCCATCGGCGAGCTACCGTGGTTTGTCACGCTACCGCCGCACGGTTTTTTGTGGTTCGACATTTCGGAGTAGTTCGGTGATTGATTTAACGCGGGAGCGCTTCTACGGCGCAAAGTCCGAGGCGATCGACGCGGTCGAGGTCGCCGCTTCGCTTGAGCTCGACGGGTTTAGCTGGCAGATACTGCACGTCACCCATGGCGACGTGACCGATTCCTACCAGGTGCTCGTCGCCCCCGGCGCCGAGCGCGACGCGCTGGCCACCGAAGAAGGTGCGACCGCCTACGTGCGTGGTGCAGCCGAGCTGGGCGAGGTGCACGGAGACATCGGCGGCACATCCGCGCGGCCGATGGGAGCCGAACAGTCAAACACCTCACTCGTGGTGGATGACGAGTGGGTGCTCAAGGTGTTCCGCAAGCTGGAAAACGGCACCAACCCGGATGTGGAGCTGCTCAGCGCGATCGGCGACTGCCCGCACGTCGCCGGTGTGCGTGGCCACATCACCCGCGACGGCGCGACGCTGGCGATGCAGCAGCAGCTTATCGACGGCGGCGAGGACGGTTTCGACCTCGCCGTCGCGGACGCGCTCGGCGACGCCGGCGAGCTCGGCCACGCGATCGGCGCCGTGCACACCGCGCTGGCCCAGGCCTTCGGCACCTCCGAGGTCAGCGGAGAGACCCTCCGCGCCGCGCTCAACACCCACCTCGACGAGCTGGTTGTGCAGGCACCCCAGCTCAAAGAGTTCGAGTCGGCGATGCGCCAACTCTACGGCTCCATCGATGACGGCCCCCACGAAATTCAGCGCATCCACGGCGACCTGCACCTCGGGCAGACGATGAAGACGGTCAACGCGACAGAACCTCGCTTCTACCTCATCGACTTCGAGGGAGAACCCGCCCGGCCGCTGTCGCAGCGCCTCGCCCCCGATCACGCGCTTCGCGACGTCGCCGGCATGATCCGCTCCTTCGGCTACGCGCGCGGCATGGGCTCGCACAGCGCGGACTGGGAGAAGGCCAACGTCGCTGCGCTGATCGATGCTTACGGCGCCACGGCCGACGACACCGTACTCGCTGCCTATGTGGTGGATAAGGCCGCCTACGAGGTCGCCTACGAAGCAAACAACCGTCCAGAGTGGGTCGACATCCCGCTTTCTGCCATCGCGGACCTGACCCAGAGCTAAAAAATTACACAGCAGGTCCCTCACGGGGTATTCTTTGGAAATTCTACGAATCTCCAAGGAGTGAAACATGGGCTCGACTGCTGCACAGGCCGACACCAGCACGAAGACACAAGGATCAACCACCGCGATCGTAGTCACTGCGCTCGCCTTGTTCTCGATGTTCTTCGGCGCCGGAAACCTGATCTTCCCGCCGATGATTGCCGTCCAAGCCGGCGACAACTTCTGGCCGGCGATCTTGGGCTTTTTGGGCACTGGCGCACTGTTGCCGCTGCTTGCCGTGATCGCCATTGCGCTTTCCGGCGCCAATGTCCGTGACCTCGCGCAGCGCGCCGGCACAGTCTTCGGCGTGGTCTTCCCGATCCTGGCGTACCTGTCGATTGGTGCGTTCTACGCACTGCCGCGCACGGGTGCCGTGTCCATGGAAACAGCGATCACCCCGCTGTTCGGTGTTGAGGGGATCGTCGCCTCCGCGATCTTCAACATCATTTTCTTCGGCATCGCGCTCGCACTGTCGTGGAACCCGAACACGATCATGGAAAAGCTGGGTAAATTCCTCACCCCTGCGCTGCTCATCCTTTTGGTTGTCATGATCGTCGTCGCGTTGACGAAGTGGACCGCCTCTCCCAGCGAGCCGGCCGAGGAGTTCGCTGCGCGGCCGTTCACCGGGGGCCTGCTGCAGGGCTACCTGACCATGGACTCGATCGCGGCACTCGCCTTTTCCATCGTGGTGATCTCCACGCTGCGCTTCCGCGGCTTCCAGGAAGGCCCTGCCCTGGTGCGTGGCACCATCTACGCCGGCGCTGGCGCGGGCCTGCTGCTCGCCCTGATCTACCTCGGTTTGGGCACGATCGGGCGGATCATCCCCAACCCCGCCCAGTACGACAACGGTGCGGCACTGCTTTCCGACGCCTCCAACCTCACCCTCGGAACCGCCGGCCAGATCATCTTCGCGCTGATTGTTCTGCTCGCCTGCATAACCACCGCAGTCGGCCTGATCACGGCCACGGCTGAATACTTCTCCGAGCAGTTCCCCGGCTCCTACAAGACGTGGGCGATCATCTTCACCATCATGTCCACGCTGATCGCCACCCAGGGACTCGAGTTCGTCATGGCGATTGCCGCCCCGGTCATCGGATTCCTGTACCCGCCCGCCATCACGCTGATCTTTGTCACCCTCATCGAGCCACTGTTCCGCTCCCGCACCCGGTTTACCTGGGCGTTCTTCCTGCCGATTTGGGTTGCCGTGATCTGGTCGGCCATCGAGACCGCCATTTCTTTGGGTTGGGCGGCCGACGTTTTGACCCCGCTCGTCGCCTGGGCGCCGCTGCAGGACGCCGGACTGGGCTGGGTTGTTCCGGTCGCAGTCGCTTTCGCCATCGGCCTGGCCATCGACCTGGCGCGCCCCAAATCCCCGCTCAAGCTCGGCACGGTGGAGACCGTCGAAGGAGATCACGTCAACGCGTAAATCGGCGTGGTGGATGTCACTGCCCGAGCTGTTCGGTGTCCCTGGGGTCTTGCGCGGCCGGAGTGGTTGAGTGTGACATTGCGGCGGGTCAGATGTCACGGTCAAACTCTCGGCCCGGTTGGCGACCTGGGGTTTTGTGCCGCCACTCTGGTTGAGTGTGACATTGCGGCAGGTCAGATGTCACGGTCAGACTCTCGGCCCGGTTGGCGACCTGGGGTTTTGCGCCGGAGCACCGGTTGAGTGTGACATTGCGGCAGGTCAGATGTCACGGTCAAACTCTCGGCCCGGTTGGCGACCAGGGGTTTTGCGCCGGAGCACCGGTTGAGTGTGACTTTGCGGCAGGTCAGATGTCACGGTCAAACTCTCGGCCCGGTTGGCGACCAGGGGTTTTGCGCCGGAGCACCGGATGAGTGTGACTTTGCGGCAGGTCAGATGTCACGGTCAAACTCTCGGCCCGGTTGGCGACCAGGGGTTTTGCGCCGGAGCACCGGATGAGTGTGACACCACGGCAGGTCAGATGTCACGGTCAGACTCTCGGCCCGGTTGGCGTCCTGGGGTTTTGCGCCGCCACTCTGGTTGAGTGTGACATTGCGGCTGGTCAGATGTCACGGTCAGACTCTCGGCCCGGTTGGCGACCTGGGGTTTTGCGCCGCCACTCTGGTTGAGTGTGACATTGCGGCCGATCAAATGTCACGGTCACGCCATCAACTACCCACCCCACCAGCGGTTTTACACCCCCTCGCCCACTGACCGTGACATCCCATCGAACGCGAAAGCGTAGCATGACACTATGAACATCCCGTTGGCGCTGCTTGACTTTTGCACTATCTACCCCGGCGAATCTGTCCGAGCCTCCATGGCCCGCTCCGTCGAGTTTGCTCAGAAGGCGGAATCACTGGGGTACTCGCGCGTCTGGTACGCCGAGCACCACAACATGACGTCGATCGCGTCATCGTCACCGGCGGTGCTCATTTCCCACATCGGCGCGCAGACTTCCAGCATCCGGCTCGGTTCCGGTGGCGTGATGCTGCCCAACCACGCCCCGTACGTTATCGCGGAGCAGTTCGGTATGCTCGCCGAGCTCTACCCCGATCGCATTGACCTCGGGCTGGGGCGTGCTCCGGGCACTGACCAGCAGACGCTGGGCCGTGCGCTGCGCCGCGACCCGCGAGCCGCGGAGGCATTCCCCGATGACGTGCGCGAGCTTGAGGCGTGGTTGTCGGATCAAAGCCCGCTGCCGGGTGTCGTCGCGATGCCCGGCCAGGGCACGAACGTGCCACTTTATATCCTGGGTTCTTCCATGTTCGGTGCGTCGCTCGCCGCGAGCCTGGGCTTGCCCTACTCATTTGCGTCCCATTTCGCTCCTCAGCATCTTGTCGACGCCACCACCTACTACCGGGAGAACTACCAGCCCTCCGAGCGCCACCCCGAGCCCCACGTCATCGCGGCGGTCAACGTCACCGCAGCTGAGACCAGTGAGGATGCCGCGCGCCAGGAAAAGATCGTGCACCGCAACCGGGTGCGGGCGTTCATGGGCCGGCGCGGGCAAGTGCTTGACGACGCCCAACTCGACGCCATCATCAACTCTTTCCAGGGCCGGCAGATCATTGACATGATGCGCTACACCGCCCGCGGCACCGCGGACGAAGTCGCGGACTACCTGACGTGGTTTACGGAGCACGCGAAGGCCGACGAGCTCATGATTTCGCTGCAAAACGCGAGCCACGGCGAGGTCCTCGCAGGAATGGAGATTCTGGCAAAGCGCTGGATTGGGTAGCGACGTTCCAAACGGTACGCTTCTCACCCATGACCTTCCCCAAGGCTGCTGCGGCGCTGCTCTCGGTAGCCACCGTTGTCGCGCTGTCGGCCTGCGCCTCACCGGCAGGCGGGGCGCGTGACGGCGGTGTGGTCGTCGCCACGCAGGCGCCCCCGGCGGGGCTGGATTTCACCTCGATCGGCGGGGCCGCCGCGCCCCAAGCGCTCATGTCGAATGTTTACGAGACGCTCGTGCGTATCGACGCCTCCGGCACCCCGCAGCCCCTCCTCGCCGAGAGCTGGGAGGAAAGCCCCGACGCCACCGAGTACACCTTCCACCTGCGCGACGACGTGACGTTTTCCAACGGCAAGCCCTTTACCGCCGACGACGCCGCCTTTTCCATCGACTACGTGCGCACCAGGTGGACAAACGCGCTGAAGGCGCAGATGGATCCCGTTGCGCAGGTCGAGGTCGTTGACGAGCGGACGCTGCGGGTGCGTTTGGCACGGGCGTCGAATAGCTGGCTGTGGTCGATGGGGACGCTGACGGGCGCGATGATGACGCCGGACTCGATTCCGCGGCTGGCGACCGACCCGCTGGGCACCGGCCCGTACACGCTCGAGCGTTTCGACGTCGGCGAGGCCGTCTCGTTTCGCGCCCGCGACGATTACTGGGGCGGCGAGGTCGAGCACGACGCCACGATCCGCTACTTCGACGACTCCACCGCGGCGGTCAACGCGCTGCGCGTCGGCGACGCGGACGTGGTGTGGGCGATGCAGGCGCCGCAGCTTCTAGACACCCTGCCGCCGGACATCGCGGTGGAGGTCGGAACCACGAACGCCGAGGTGCTGCTGTCGATGAACAACCGCGAAGCACCCTTCGACGACCCTGCGGTGCGCCAGGCCGTGGCCCACGCCATCGACCGCGACGCGATCAACCAGGTCGTGTACAACTCGATGGGCACCGACACCGGCGGCGCCCCCGTCCCGCCGACGGACCCGTGGTTTACCGGCCGCGACTACTACCCCTTCGACCCGGCCAAAGCCCGCGAGCTACTCGCCGGGCGCACCCCGGAGGTGACCATCACGGTGCCGAACCTCCCGTACGCGCAGACCGCGAGCGAGCTGATCTTCTCGCAGCTTCGCGACACCGGCTTCCACGTCACCCTGGAAACGGTAGAGTTCCCCGCCGTGTGGCTGGGCCAGGTCCTGCGTGGCCACGCCTACCAGGCGTCGCTGGTCGCGCACGTTGAGCCGCGCGACATCCCGATGCTGTTCGGCAACCCCGACTACTACCTCGGTTACGACTCCGCGCAGGCCAGGGAGCTCATCGCCGCCGCCGAGGTCGGAGACCAGGCAGTCAACATGGAGGCCGCCGTGGACGTCATCATGGCCGATGCAGGCGCGTTGACTCTGCTCAACGCGCCGAACATTGTCCTGCTCGCCCCTGGGGTCAGCGGCGTCGACCCGAACGTGGTCACCGACGGCCTGGCGCTGGCGGAGGTCCAGAAATGACGGCCGCGCGCGCCCTCGCCCGCTTCGCCCTGCTCCTCGCCGTGGCGAGCGTGCTCATCTTCCTGCTGCTGCGCGCCGTGCCCGGCGACCCGGCGCGCGTCGCGCTCGGCGTGACCGCCACCGACGAGGCCGTCGCCGAGCTCTCCACCACCCTAGGGCTCGACCGGCCCTTGATAGTGCAGTACTTCGACTGGATCACCGGCCTGCTCACCGGTGATTTCGGGGGGTCGCTGGCGAGCCGCACCGACATCACGCAGGCGGTGGTAGAACGCGCCGGCGCGTCGCTCACGCTCACGGTTTTGGCCATGGTGCTGTCGCTGGCGATAGCGGTTCCGCTTGGGGTGTACTTGGCACTGCGCGGCGACCGCCCGGACGGCGCCGTCCTCGCGGGGCTGACACAGTTGGGTATCGTCGTGCCCAGCTTCCTCGTGGGCATCCTCGCTGTCGCGCTGTTTTCCGTGCGCCTCGGCTGGCTGCCCGCCAACGGGTGGGGCACCCCGGCCCACCTGGTGCTGCCCGTCGTAGCGTTAACGCTGGTGCAAGCGGCGATCCTGACGCGCTACGTGCGCCACGCGGTCGCCGACGAGATGGGCAAAGATTACACGCGCACGGCGCGGGCGCGGGGGGCGTCGACAAGCGGCGCGCTCTATGGCCACGCGCTGCGCAACGCGGCGCTGCCCGTGCTCACCGTCGCGGGCATCCAGCTCTCCAGCCTGATTGTCGGCGCGGTGGTCATCGAGCGGGTTTTCGCTATCCCTGGCCTGGGCACGATGCTTCTCGACGCCGTGGGCAACCGCGACCTCACTACCGTGCAGACCGTGCTCATGCTGCTGGTCGGATTCACGCTGGCGGTCAACCTCGTCGTGGACCTGCTGTACACGGTGATCGATCCGCGGATCCGGAGGCAACCGTGACCTTGACACGCAAAATCGGGCTCGGCATCGCCGCCGGCATCGTCCTCGTCGCCCTCATTGCCTTCTTCTGGACCCCCTACGACCCCCTGCAGGCCGCACCGCAGCACCGCCTCGAGGGCCCGTCGCTCGAGCACTGGATGGGCACAGACCAATTCGGCCGCGACATGCTGTCGCGCGTCATGGCGGGCGCGCGCCTCACACTCGTGGTCTCGCTCGGGGCGGTGGCACTATCCGCGCTGGTCGGGGTGCCGCTGGGCGTGTGGGCCGGGATGCGCCGCGGCGCGGTCGAGTCCGTGGTGATGCGCGCGAGCGACCTGCTGTTGGCGTTCCCGGCGCTGCTGCTGGCCATCGTGTTTACCGCCGTGTTCGGCGCCTCGGTATGGATCGTCGTCGCGGCGATCGGTATCGCCGGTATTCCCGGGTTTGCGCGGGTGGCGCGCGTGGGCACCCTGCAGGTGATGAGCCAGGAGTACATCCTCGCCGCGCGTGTGTCCAAGGTGGCGCCGCTTGCCATCGCACGCACCCACGTGCTGCCCAACATCCTGCCTATGACGGTGGTGCAGGTCTCGGTGGCGCTCGCCCTGGCGATCCTCGCCGAAGCCGGCCTGTCGTTTTTGGGCCTGGGCACGCCCGCACCTTATGCCTCGTGGGGCCGGATGCTGCAGTCCTCGCAGCCGTACTTGGCCACCGACCCGCACCTCGCGCTGTTTCCGGGCCTCGCCATCGCGATCACCGTGCTCGCGTTCAACCTGATCGGGGGCGGGCGTGATCCGCGTTAACAACCTAAGCATCGACGGCATCCTCGACGGCATCACGTTGAGCGTCGACCGCGGCGAGCGCGTCGGCATCATCGGCGAGTCGGGCTCGGGCAAGTCCATGACCGCGCTGGCGATCATGGGGCTCATCGACAATCTAACGCTGCGCGGCTCGGTCACCGTCGACGGAACCGAGATGGTCGGCGCGCCCGACCGGGTGCGGCGCCGGGTCCGCGGGAAGCGCGTCGGCATGGTCTTTCAGGAGCCGATGACTGCGCTGAACCCGCTGATGACGGTGGGCCGGCAGGTCTCACGCGACCGCGCCCGCGCCGCCGCGTTGCTCGCCGAGGTCGGCATCGAGCGGCCCGGCGCCTACCCGCACGAGCTGTCCGGCGGCCAACGCCAGCGCGTGCTCATCGCCGCCGCACTCGCGCGCGACCCGGAGGTTCTGATTTGCGACGAGCCCACCACCGCGCTCGACGTGACCGTGCAGAAGCAGATCCTCGAGCTCATTGACGCGCTCGTCACCGCGCGCGGCATGGGGTTGATCTTCATCTCCCACGACCTGGCCGTCGTGCGCCGCATGACGGACCGGGTGCTCGTGTTCAAGGACGGCAGCATTGTCGCCCCCGATTCGCCCTACGCCCGCTCGCTTGTCGACGCCTCCCGCCCCGGAACCCCAGCACAACATCGTCCGCTCGGCGCCCCGGTGGTCACGCTCACCAAAGTGAGCCTGACCCGCGGTTCCACCCGCGCTCTCGACGACGTCACGCTCATCGTGCGCCGCGGCGAGCGCATCGGCATCGTCGGCGGTTCCGGCTCCGGCAAAACGTCGCTGCTGCGCGTCATCGCCGGCCTGTCGCACCCTGAGGCGGGCGAGGTCGCTGTCGACGGCAGTGTACAGATGGTGTTCCAGGACCCGTACTCCTCGCTGGATCCGCGGATGCGGGTGGGGGCGTCGATACGCGAAACGGGCGTCGACAAGGCACGCGCCGCCGAGGTCCTCGACCAGGTTGGGCTCGGCGGGATGGGCGGCAGGTGGCCTCGCGAATTTTCCGGCGGTCAGCGCCAGCGCATCTCGATCGCGCGCGCCGCCGCGCCCCGGCCCGACATCCTGCTTGCCGACGAGCCCGTCTCCGCCCTCGACGTCACCGTGCGCCGCCGCGTGCTCGAGCTTATCGACGACGTCGTAGGCGACGGCACCCTCATCTTCATCTCCCACGACCTCGCAGTCGTGCGCGAGCTCTGCCCCACCGTCGCAGTGATTCACAACGGGCGCATCGTCGAGCACGGCGCCACCGAGCGCGTGTGGGCCGACCCGCAGCACCCGTACACGAAGACGCTGCTGGATTCGGTGATGTAATCGCTTAAGGACGCGGTGCCGGGATGTCACGGTGAAGCATTTTTGGACTGCCGCGACCTGAGAAAACGTGGCGTGAACGCCCTCGACCGTGACGTTTCGACGCCGTAGGTTTACCCGGAGGCCCTGATTCGGGTGGCGCTGTGGCCTACTGCACGTTCAGCGACCCATCCGGGTTGACGCTGACCTGCGCGGCCAGCGCCGCAACTAGGTCGATGCGCTGCCAGGACCCGCCCGGGCCCTGCCAATCCAAAGGCGCCCCGGCGGGTGCCGCGGTGCGACGCAGCACCTCCTCGCGCTGCTGCCACGAAAGCTCCGGGAAACGAGAGGCGAGCAGCACCGGAGCGGCCTGCGGCACCTCCATCGGCGCGTCCGTGTGGTAAACGCGCGGCAAGCCGTAGTCCATCCACTGCCCCATCGTGGCCACCGCATCCGGGGTGCTCACGTACGCTGCGTCGCTGGCGACGAGCTCCGGAATCGTCTTACCCGTGCGCCACTCAATCTCCGCGCGCAGCTCGGCGGCCGCCTGGTTGAGCGCGTCGCGCATCTTCGGGTCGTTGAGCCTGTCGGCGGCCGCCGCGTAACCCGACATACGCCCACCGATTACGTCCAGCGGGTAGTGCACGCCGAGCACAACGCGCGAGTTTCCGGCCTCGGCACCCCGGTAGGCCAGCTGCGGGCCAAGCTCCGGGACCATGTAGGCCAACAGAGTGGTTACCCACACCGCCTGGTTGGTGTGGCCCGAGGGAAACGCTGGGGAGGACAAGTAGAGGTCTTCCGCACCCGCGGTGTCGTAGCGCTTGATGCGATCCGGCGCGGCGATGTGCGGGCGAGGGTAGTCGTAGATTTCCTTCTCGATGAGCGTCGAGCTGGCCAGCCCGCCGGCGCGGGCGAGGTAGCCGTTGTCGAGCAGGTAGGCCGTCTTCGGCAGGCGGCCCTCGGCGAGCGCGTCGCGAAACGCGGTACCGAACTCCTCGCCCATCGCCGGCGACAGGGCCGTGAGCAGCCCGTCGGCGGATGCCACTGCATCGATCTGCGCCTGGGTGACCTGTTCCGGGGTGGCGTTGTTGTTGATCCGCACTACCGTGTCCAGGTTCGCGGCCATCGTCTCCGGCTGCGTGTCGCGCACCTGTGGGAACAGGCGGTTGACCTCGGCGTAGATGCCGTAGTCGTAGGAGGAGATGTCCGAGATGTAGCCCGCGAGGTAGTCCGGCGGGAAGGGCACCGGCACCGGGGCGCCGTCCTGCTCGGCGGGAATCGCGCCGGTTGAAGATCCGGTGATGTCGCTACGCAGCTGCGGCAGCGTCACCGGGGCGCCCGGAGGAAGCTGCAGGTTGACGTGATCGAGCGGCGCGGCGTTGGCTACCGGGGCTGCCGAAACGGCCAGCGCAAACGCCACTGCCAGTGGGGTTGTCCGATGTAGTTTCACACCTCGCAGGGTAGACCCCACCAGCCGCATCCGCAGCGTGTGCAGGCTAGCGCGTCACATACAGCATGAGCGCCGGGTTGAGCACATGCTCCTCCACGTACTCGAACGCGCTGGTCAGCTGGTCAAACTCGGCCAGCTCAGTGTGGCTGAGGTCTACCTGTTCGCGGAGAAAAGGTGTCTGCATGCCGCTCATCATAGCCCCACTGCGGACATCAGCACGCCAATGACGTCGCGGCCGTGCCGGCGCAGCCCGTCGTGCTGCCACGCCGCGGTTTCGTACACCGTCGCGCCGAGCGCATCGGCGGTCTCGAGGGAAAGCTCGCGGGGCACGAAAATGTCGTCCGTATAGACCACCGCAGCAGCGCTTGTCGACGCCCCTAGCCCCGCGTACAAGTTCCGCCAGTCGTCATTACGGGCCAGCTCCTCAGCGACCTCTTTAAACGGGCGCAGCGCCGGGTCTTCATCGAATTGGAAGGGGAAGATGTGCTCGCCGGTGAGGTAGAACTCGGCGTCATCGGGGGTTGCCTGCGGGGCGAAACCGTCGAGCGTCTCCGAAACGCGTTGCGCCGCCCACGCCGTCGCCCCCGGCACCGTGCCGCCGTAGACGGATTCGTGCACCGCGGCGTACAGCGGGGCGCGCTCGAAGCTGACCATGTCGCCCACGTCGGCGAGGAAATCCGTGCGCAGCCTGCCGTTGGGGTGGAACGGCTCCTCCAACAGGTTGGCAAGAGTCTCAAAGCCGCCCTCGCGCCCCAGCGTCACACCGACTGTGCGAAACCGCCGGGAACTGAGCCGCTCACCGGTGGGCAGGAGCTCCTCGGAGTTGTCCAGGTGGCGGCACACCTCGCGGACCATCGACTCCGCCCACGGGACCTCGCTGTAAAACTCCAGGTGGCGGGCCCGCAGCTTAGCGAAGGTGGCGCGGTAGACCTCGTCCACGCCGCGGGTGACGGTGGGCAAACCGCCCGTGAAAAACGCGTGGCGCACGCTTTCCGGGTGCGCTGCCAGGTAGTGCGCGAGGCAGAACCCGCCGAAGGATTGGCCGAGCACGTCCCAGCGCTTCACACCGAGCTCTTCGCGGACCGCCTCGGCGTCGGCGACGATCTCGTCGGCACGAAGCTGGGTCAGCGTGGGGGCGTCGATAAGCTGCGGCGTGGCGCGGTCAATGCGGGTGGAGCGGCCGGTGCCGCGCTGGTCGAGCAGCACCACCCGGTAGTGCTTCAAGGCCGTGTCAATCCACTCGAAGCGCTCGCGCGGGCTCGGGAAACCGGGTCCACCCTGCAGATATAGGAGTGCGGGCTTGGGGGCGTCGCCAAGCACGCGTGCGAATATAGTGAACCCGTCTCGCTCAATCTTCATGGGCTCGATGCTACAGGGTGGCGGGCGTGACCCCCTCGACCACGCTCGCCTACCACAGAGCGTCCCTCGAACCCGCGCTGCGCCGCAGGCCGTACCGGCGATGGAAGCCCGCCCTGGAGTTCGTGATCTCCTTAGTCCTCTTCTTCCTCATCCAGGCATTGTTTACTGCGGTGTTTCTGCTCACCAGCTGGGGAAGCGGCGCCGACATGGACTGGCTTTATAGCCGCATCATCGAAACTGAACTCGGTGCCAACCCGGTCAACATAGCCTTCTTCTACGGCGCGATCGGCATCTCGGGAGTCGGGGCCTTATTCGCAGCGTGGCTCGCAGGGCGGCGCCCGCGTGCGCTGTTGTCAGTCACCGGACGCATCCGCTGGCCGATCGTGAGACTGTCACTGCTGTTGATTGCCGTCCCACCGGCAATCACCTTCGTCATCGACGCGATCGTGCACCGCGGAATTCCCGCCCCGCTCGACGGTGCTTTCTGGGCCAGCATCGCACTCTGCCTGCTGCTCGTGCCGCTGCAGTCCACCGCTGAGGAACTGGTCTTCCGCGGCTCACTGCCCCAGGCGCTGGGCGCGTGGATCCGCTCGCCGTGGGTGGTCTACGCGCTCTCACTGCCGCCGTTCGTCTTCGGCCACACCTACGGCGCGAGTGGGCTGATTAGCGTCGCGGTATTCGCGGCGTTCGCCTCGCTACTTGTGCACCGCACCGGCGGGCTCGAGGCGGCGATCGTGCTGCACACGGTGAACAACATGTCGCTGGCCTACGCCGACGTCGCGGGGATCACCGAGCTCATCGACACCAACAATCGCCCACTCGTCAGCGGTGCCGCCTACCTGCTGCAGTACGCCGGCGCGCTCGTGGTACTCGCAATGCTGACCAGGTACGCCCCACGCACATCCGAACCACCACCCGGCTGGTTCCCCGGGTCCGGGTGGTACGCGGGCTGGCCGGCCGTCGTGGCGTCTCAGGCGCCAAGTCGCCCCAGACCGTTGGCGAGCCTCTCCACCGCGCGCCGAAATAGCACAGCGGGCTGACGAAACGCACCCTCGCCGAAATGCCCGAACACTTCGCTGGAAATCAAACCGATGATTCGTGACCACGCCTCCACGGCCAGCTCAACGGCACCCGCGCTGAGCTGCGGCGCCCATTCGCGCCTCAGCGCCTCAATATCTTCGCGCGTTGCCTCGTCGAGCGCCGTGCTGGGCGTATCGACGCTCGGATGCGCGTTATCCAAAGCCTCAAGCAGCATCCGCATCACGCGGGTTCCTTGACTGAGTGTGTCGCTGGGCGCCGCGTAACCAACAACTGGGGTGCCGTAAATAAGTCCCCACCTCCTCGGATGCGCGATCGCCCAGGCCCGCATCGCCTCCGCGATTCCCACGACCGAGGCAGGTTGCCCGTTGCGTTCCACTGAATCGGCGAGCTGCCGATAAGCGTCGGTGACCAGCAGCGTGAGAAATGCATCTCGGTCTGCAACATATCGGTATATCGCCGAGGACACCACACCCAGCTCACGGGCAACGGCGCGCAGGTTGAGCGCATGGGGTCCTCCGGCGTCTAGCTGTGCAAACCCGATCTCGCTGATGCGTCGCATCATCTCGTCGCGGGCGATCTGGCGGGGTGTCGGCATGAACCCATGCTACCAACTCGAGAGCACTGCTCTTGCGAGTAATCCCGACACGTGTTAGCGTAGCTGGAAAATAGAGAGCAGTGCTCACATTTTCACGCAAGGAGTCGTCATGTCCGATACAACGCTCGTCATTGGAGCCGGCCCAGTTGGAACGGCCGTCACCGATGAGCTGATCAAGCGCGGCCGCGAAGTGTTCGTCCTCACCCGGTCGGGCACTGCGGTCCGCGGAGCCCGGAGCCTAGCGGGCAGCGCCGCCGATCCGCGCGACCTGCAGGCCGCCTTTGACACAAGCGGCGCGAACCGGGTGATTGACTGCATGCACGCGCCTTACGACGCGGCAGTGTGGCGCAGCACCCTCATCCCAGCTGAGAAGACGGTTCTCGGCCTCGCGGCTGAACGCGAGATCCACGTGACCTTCCCCGAGTCCGTCTACGCTTTCGGTGAACGCGCGAACACGGTGACCGCCACTAGCGAAGTCGTAGCCACCACCGGCAAGCCGGGGATCAGGGCCCAACTCCTCATTGCCCGCACGCACGCAAACACCCCCGTGTGCTCCGTGGTGGCCTCCGACCTCTACGGACCAGGGTGCGGCCGAACGGCAGTGGCTCATGCTCTCATCGTGGAACCACTGCAACGCGCAACCCGCACGATGGCGCTCATCGACTCCTCGGCGCTTCACCCTTTCACGTACCTGCCCGATTACGCGCGGGCGCTCGTCGGTGCCTCACAGAACCAACTCACCGGGATCACAATCACGCCCACTGCGGACTCAGTCTGCCAGAGAGAGTTCGCCGAACGCGCAGCCTACGCAGGAAAACTCCGCGCGCACACACCGCTGGAACTAAAGAAGTGGACGCTTCAGTTCGCCGGGCTGTTCAACCGGGACATTCACGGTCTCGTCGAAATGACCTGGCTGTGGGACAGCCCCCGTTTCGTGCAGGGCACCTACGACTGGGCCCCGACCGATCTCGACGAGGGTCTCCACCGGACCTTCGAGGCCGCTTAACCGCGCCTACTCCTCGTCCGTCGACAGCGCCGCCACGAACGCCTCCTGCGGCACGGTGACCGAGCCGATGGACTTCATGCGCTTCTTGCCCGCCTTCTGCTTCTCCAACAGCTTGCGCTTGCGCGAAATGTCGCCGCCGTAGCACTTCGACAACACGTCCTTGCGCAGCGCGCGGATGTTCTCGCGGGCGATGATCTTCGCCCCGATGGCCGCCTGGATCGGCACCTCGAACTGCTGGCGCGGGATGAGCTCTTTGAGCTTCTTAGTCATCTTGTTGCCGTACCACTGGGCGGAGTCGCGGTGCACGATGGCGGAGAACGCGTCCACCGGTTCACCCTGCAGCAGAATGTCCACCTTCACCAGGTCGGCTTCCTGCTCGCCGGCCTCCTCGTAGTTCAGGGAGGCGTAACCCTTCGTGCGGGACTTGAGCATGTCGAAGAAGTCGAAGATGATCTCACCGAGCGGCATGATGTAGCGCAACTCCACGCGCTCCTCCGAGAGGTACTCCATGTTCTTCATCGTGCCGCGCTTCGACTGGCACAGCTCCATGGTCGTGCCCACGAACTCCTGCGGCACGATGATGGTCATGTTCACCACCGGCTCGTAGACCTCCTGCATCTTGCCGCCGGGCCAGTCCGAGGGGTTGTGCACGTACTGCTCAGTGCCGTCCTCGGCGACGACCCGGTACGTCACGGACGGGGCGGTGGAAATCAGATCGAGGTCGAACTCTCGCTCGAGGCGATCTCGCGTGATCTCCAAGTGGAGAAGGCCGAGGAAGCCACACCGGAAACCGAACCCGAGGGCGACAGAGGTTTCCGGCTCCCACGTCAGGGAGGCGTCGTTAAGCTGGAGCTTTTCCAGCGACTCGCGCAGGGCGGGGAAATCTTCCTGGGATACCGGAAACAGGCCCGAGTACACCATGGGCTTGACCTCGGCAAAACCGGCAAGCGGAGTTTCCGCACCCTTGCTCGCCCAGGTCACCGTGTCACCCACGCGGGTTTCACGCACGTCTTTCACACCTGTGATGAGGTAGCCCACCTCACCGGGGCCCAAGCCCTTGGTCTTCTTCATCGTCGGTGAGACGACGCCGATCTCCAGGATTTCGTGCGTGACGCCGGTGTTCATCATCTGCACCTGCTGGTTCGGCATCAGCTTGCCGTCCATCATGCGCACGTAGGTGACCACGCCGCGGTAGGTGTCGTACACGGAGTCGAAGATCAGCGCCCGAGCCGGGGCGTCCGCACCGCCTTCCGACGACGGCGGTGGCACGAGGTCTACTAGCCGATCCAGCAACTCCGGCACCCCGACGCCCGTCTTGCCCGAGACGCGCAGCACGTCTTCCGGCTCGCAGCCGATGATGTGGGCGAGCTCAAGCGCGTACTTGTCCGGATCGGCCGCGGGCAGGTCGATCTTGTTGAGCACCGGGATGATCTCGAGGTCCTTGTCCATCGCCATGTACAGGTTGGCCAAGGTCTGGGCCTCGATGCCCTGGGCGGCGTCGACAAGCAAAATCGCGCCCTCGCACGCCTCCAGCGCACGCGAGACCTCGTAGGAGAAGTCGACGTGGCCGGGCGTGTCAATCATCTGCAGGATCGTCTCCTGACCCACGAACTCGCCCGACAGCGGCGTCCACGGCAAGCGCACGTTCTGCGCCTTGATGGTGATGCCGCGCTCGCGCTCAATGTCCATATTGTCGAGATACTGGTCGCGCATGTCACGCGCATCGACGACCTTGGAGAGCTGGAGAATGCGATCGGCCAGGGTCGATTTACCGTGGTCGATGTGGGCGATGATGCAGAAGTTCCGGATCCTGGACGGGTCCGTAAACGTCGTCTCCGCAAAATTGGTTTTCGAGGCAGCCATGATTGGCCCCACTTTACCGTCTCACGTGGGCAAACCCAACACGCGACAAACTTGTTGTGAAGGCCACCAACACCCCTTAAAGTAGGTGCGAGAACCGCATCGACCAGCCAAAGGGGGTGAAGGGGCATCTTCGTCCGCAGGATCAAGCGCCGCAAAGCCGTGGGCCCGGGCCCACTAGAAGAAGGCCTCGCTCTGCTCAACGAACGCCTCGGCTCCTCACCCCGAGCCCCGCGCGAACGCAAGAAGGCCTCCGCAGCCAGGCTCATCGTCAAACCCACCTCGCGGATGGCGCGCAGCATCTACTACGCGCCCGACATGGACGGCCAAGCAGAACCGGGCGAGGTCGTCTGGGTCACCGTGCCGTCGACCCCGCCGCGTGAACGCTCACTGCTCATCGTCGGCCGCGAACACCACGATGTCCTCGGGCTGCTCATTTCTCCCGACAAGGAGCACGCCGCCCACCCCGACTGGCTCGACATCGGCTCCGGGGATTGGGATGCCTCCGGCGAGCCGTGCTGGGTGCGCATGGACAAAACCCTGCTGGTCTCCGAGACTGACGTCCATCGCCGCGGCGCCTCCGTTCCGCCGCGGCGCTTCGAGCGCGTTGCCAACCGGCTGCGGGACCACTTCGACTGGGTCTGAGCACCGGCGGTTTGATGCCGCGGGGTGCCCGGCTCAGAGAGAGAGCAGCCGCCCGTAGACCGCGATCGTCCTCTCCGCCACGCTCCCCCAGGTCAGCTCCGCACACCTGTAGGAGGCCGCGTCGCGCAAGCTCTGCCGGAAGGAACGGTCAAGGACGGACTCTTTGAGGGCGGTGACCCAGGCGTCCTCGCTCAGGTTTTCGACCAGTCGAGCGCCGTCGCCCACTGCCTCCCGGATCCCGCCGACGTCACTCGCCACCACGACCGCGCCGCACGCCATCGCCTCCACTGGGGGCAGGCCGAACCCCTCATAGACCGAGGCGTAGCACACTACGCTCGCCGCGCGGTAGAGTGCCGGGATGTCTTCGCGGTCGACGTACCCCAGGCCGCGGGCCGGAAACGGCAGCGGGCCGTCTGTCCCGGCGCCCGCCACGACCATGGGAATGCCCAGCTTGGCGGCGGCCACCGCTGGCACGTCCGGCCGCTTGCGTGGCTCCAGGGTGCCGAGCTGGAACACGAACCGCTCCGGCAGGCCGTACTTTCTCCTCACCTCGCCGACCTCGTTGTCCCCGGGAATCCGGGCCCAGGACGCGGGGGCAAGCGGGATCACGTGGGCTGTGCGCTTCAGCAGAGCTTCAATCCGCTGCGCGGTGAAAGCGGAAACTGCTATAAGCTCGTCGGCTTTCTGAAGAGAACGGCGAAGTAGAACCTGCTCGCCCCGCGCACGCACCCGACTCATCGCCCAAGGCGTGTCAAAGACCGACATATCGTGAACGGTGGCGACGAGCGCTCCCCCTTGCCCCAGGGGGAGGTCCACGTCGAGGGAATGGAACAGATCAGCGCCTCGCACCGGCTGGAGACCGTGTAACGCCCTCTTCACCCCGCCGCCGACCGGCCGCGGAATCGGAGCCACAGCATCCGGGAGCTCGCCGACGGTGTCGCGCTGGACGGTCGCGGACAGCTTCACCTTTCCTTCAAGCCGCATAGCAGCGGCGTTGAGGAGCTCCCTTTCGTAGGTCTGCACCCCGCTTCCACCGGGTCTCAAGGCCATCGCGCCGAGCACGACGCTGAGAGTGGATTCTGGCGAGTTCATTCTACGAACCACTCCCTCTGAATACAGCCCCCAAGGTCAGGACGATGATCTTGAAGTCGAGCCAGAGGGACCAGTTCTCGATGTAGAAATTGTCGAACTTCACCCGTTCACGGATACTGGTGTCGCCGCGGAGGCCGTTCGCCGCCGCCCAGCCAGTCAGACCAACGGGCACCCGGTGTCGGGCGCGATAACCCTCGTGCTCCTCGTTGAACTTCTCGACGAACGTCGGGCGCTCCGGGCGCGGCCCGACGAGAGCCATGTCCCCGCGCAGAACATTGTAGATCTGCGGGAACTCGTCTATGGAGTAGCGTCGCATAAACGCCCCGAGCCGCGTGATCCGCGGATCGCCTGCGATGTTCCACGTGGTGTCGCTTTCGTGAACGTTCTTCGGCGTCATTGAGCGGAACTTGAGCAGCTCAAACGGTTTCTCATCGACTCCAATCCTGGTCTGGCGGAACAAAACCGGCGCTCCACGATCCTCGAGTTTGATCAGGACCGCGAACACGAGAAGAACGGGAGACAGGAGGATGAGGGCAGTGGCGCTCAGCACCATATCGATCGGGCGCTTCAGACCCCAGGCGAAGGAGCGGTACGGGGCACGCCTCACCCGCGCCAAAGGGTAGGAGCGGACCCTGTCCATCGCGCCTTCCAGGCTGATGTAGTCCGACAGGGTGGGCAGAATGAAGATCTCGGTGTCGAGGCGAACGCAGTCGCGGAGCATCTCAAGGACCTGCCGGTCCTCGAATTGGGAGTCGGCGACGATAAGGACGCTCGCCCGCACGCGGACGAGAAAATCGGCCAAGCCGTCGGGTTCGACCACTTTGACTGGCACCGAGGAGCTCCGGGTGTATGCCACCCTCCGGGTCATGTCCACGACGACCACCGGCTGCAAACCAAGCTCCGGCTGCTCGAGCAAAATGTCGCACAGGTCGGCTCCACTCTGCCCGCCGCCGAGAATTGCCGTGCGTCGCCGGGTGGCCCTCCACCTACGCCGTGTCGCGCGAATCAGGACATTCGTCACTGCCCTACCCAGGAAGAGAGCAACCGTCACCAGAAACCAGAAGCGGACTATTCCCGTCTCGGTCCATTCCTGGTCCGTCAGCACGACTGCCACGAACGCCGAGATACCGCCCGCAACCAGCAGTCGTGGCGCCTCGTCCAGGGCCGACAGGGTCAGCCTGTGGCGGTACAGGTTCGGGATGAACTGGAGCGCCAGGACCATGGCTGCAGCCAGCAGCAGGGGGTGCCTACCGAACGACGCGAAACTGGCGAAAACCAGAATCAGCGTGTCACACGCTCGGTGAGCGGGATCGAGATCGAACGCCACGGTCCTGCTTCTGTTGACTGCGGTAGCAGCTGTTGTCTCTCTCACCCCCCCGGGCAAGCTCCCACGGTCCACGATCTGTTTGAATGCCAAGGATTCAGCTCCGTCGATCGCAACCGGTCCTACCGGACCTGTGTCTCCACGGCCCGGTGGACGGAAGAGATCGATGCGAACGTCTCCCGATTCAGCTGGTCGTCGGGAAATTCGATATCCAGAGCCTCCTCGATGCCGATCATCCACTGCACGATCTGGTGGGATGTCAAACCCATCTCCAGGAGGTTTTCGTCGACCGTCGTGACGCGGTCGCCCATCTTCCCGTGGGTAGCTTCTTTCAGTGCTTCCCTAATTTCGAAGAGAATGTCCATGTTCGCCTTCCTCTATTCCTAAACTTGCCTAAACTGACTGCTTTGCGTTTCCTGCGTCTGCCCCCCACGCCCCGCCAGGCCCGTAGCTACGGCGACCGCGAATGCGGTGTCCGCCTCGTGCGAGATCGAAACATCCCAGGCTTGCACGCCGAGAGCCCGTGCGACCTCGCTTGCCCGCCGATGCAGGACAACGCTGGGCCGTCCGGACGGGTTGTTCACAATCTCGATGTCGCCCAGCGGAACGGAGGTGGCCCGCACATCCAGAATCTTCGCGACCGCCTCCATGGCGGCGAATTTTCCGGCCAAGTGCTGAGGGCTCAATTCGTACCGGGACAAGGGCCCGGAAAGGCCGAACACCCGTGTCAGGTACCGGTCGCCGAAGCGGTCCATAGCCCACTGCACGTCTGAGATCGCGGCGACGTCGCACCCCACACGCACATAGGGCGCGGGGACTGGGCCAGCGGACTCGGCGCGCGGCCCGCGCAGCGCGGCAGGCAGGAAGCGCTCGAAGATTTTGTGCATTTATCAGACTTCCCCCTTTTCGCGGCTCCGGGGAGGGTGCGGGGCAGCCTCCCCGGGAGCGCACATCAGCGACTTCGACAGGCCGTTTCCCAACCCGGGCGGCAGCTCGCGCCGAGCAAAGCCGGGCTCGGTGAGCAATCCTAAGTAAGTAGTAAATAAACTTCAAGTAATTACCAACTTATTTCTTCTACGCTTTTCACACTATCCAGGTGGGTGTACAGTTTAGAACTTGATCTGCCCCCGTGCAGACACGTGAAAAAATCTCACAATACCGATGTAACAGCGAGTTTCCCGGCAAAGGAGCTGTGATGCCCAACGCACCAGACACCGACATGCACACCGTGGACACCGAGCAGCGTTCCGGGGCATATAAGGACTTCCTCAATAAACTTACAGCTGGCGGTATCCTGACCCCTGCCGGGGCCCCCGGCCTCTACGACCGGCACGAACCGTATCGTGCGGTAATCGAGCGGGTGTCGGCCCTCATCGAGAGGACGAGCCGTCGCGAGTCCCGTCTCGTCGCGAACGGCACCTGGGAGGTCCACAGGTTCGGCCCGATCCTGCCCTCCTCAACTTACGAGAAGACGGACTACGTGGAGTCCTTCCCCCACCTCACGGGGATCATCTCGGTGTTCACCGGCGGGAACAAGGAGCACAACCGCATCATCCAAGCGCGGTCCCGCAACGCGGAATGGAGGCACCACCTCGAACCAGGGGACTCGATGATGGTCTCGGCCGCGTGCCACCCTCTCTACGCCCAACTGCCCTCCACACTTCCCGCCGAAGGCGTGACCGCTGACGTGGAGGGCTGGTGCTTCCGCCACGAGCCCTCCACCGACCCATTCCGTCTCCAGTCCTTTCGGATGCGCGAGCTCGTCTACGCCGGGGACTCGGAGGGAGCACAGGGCTTCCGCGAGGGCTGGATACCCGTCGTCCGCGACATGCTGAAGTCACTGGGCCTGCCCGTCGACGCCGGCCCCGCCAACGACCCCTTCTTCGGGCGGGTGGGGAACCTGCTGGCTGGCGGCCAGCTCGAGAAGGACCTCAAGACCGAGTTCGTGGTTCCCGTCTACGGGCCGGAGCTCGAACCCGTCGCCATCGCCTCGTGCAACAACGCCGAAGATCACTTCGGGTCTCGCTTCAGCCTCACCACCAGCTCCGGCGAGGTTGCGAGCACCGCCTGCACCGCCTTCGGCCTCGATCGCATCACCCTCGCCCTTTTTGCAACCCACGGCACCGATCTCGGGGCCTGGCCGGCCGCCGCGAAGAGCGCGCTTGGGCTGTAACGCAGGTTGATAAAAATCGGCAGAGGAGAAGGCAGAAGCCCGTTGACGCACACGCCAGAAATCCGGTTGGAGAGCCCGCGGCACTTCACCTTTCCCCACTGGTTCGGGGAAGGCGAGGAGCCCCTGTTCGGGTGTCTCGACTTACCGCGGGATCGGGCGACGGACGAGGGTTTCATCATCGTCCCGCCCCTCGGGGAAGAAAAACTGACGACGCACCGCGGGCTGCGGTTCCTGGGCGGCGAGCTCGCCGCGCGGGGCTACGCGGTCCTGCGCTTTGACTTGGCGGGCACCGGCTCCTCCTTCGGCGACCACTCCCAGCTCACCGACCTCACCAGGTGGGTGGAGTCGATCTCGGCGGCGGTTTCCCACCTGAGGGGCTTGGGCGTCGCTCGCCTCCGTATTCTCGATTTCCGGATGAGCGCGTTTATCACGGAAGTGTGGGCGTCGCACGCGGGGGCGGGCCAGCTGTCCTGCGTCGAAAGCATCACGCACTGGGAGCCGGTCGCGTCGGGCAAGCGCTGGCTCCGCGAGCAGCAGGCGAAGTTCGCCGTGACCGTGGGCGCGATCGTCGACGAAGCCGCGTTTTCCGCGCTGGAGTTCCAGGTCCCCCGGTCTCTCGCCGACAACCTGGGGGCGCTGAACTGGCGGCAGCTCGGGACGGAACCCGGGCTGCGCCGGATCCTGGCGTGCTCGCCGGAGTCCCTCAACGACCGTTTTCTCGATCAGCTGCGGACGAACTCCGACCTGGTGATTCCCCTGTGCGAATCCGTCCCCTTCATCTCCCCCGCCACGCTTATTCACCACGTCCCCTACAACGACATCTCGAGGTTCGTCGACCTGGCGGTGCCGCCGAAGAGGGGCGCCGACGCCGGCCTGCACTCCTCGCACCCCTCGCTTACGACGCTACGCCGGGAGGTCCTCTTCACCTCGGCGCACGGCGAGCAGCTGCGCGAGACTATCGAGCTGCGCACGGAGCGGCGCCTCCTCACGTTCGTGACCAGCAGCGCCGCCACTCCCGCCAAGGGAATGGTCATCTTCGAGTCGACGGCCAACGAGCCCGCGTGGGGCCCGGCGTACCTCTGGGTCGCCTACGCGCGCCAGCACGCGGGGGGAGGCCTCGCCTTCGCCCGGCACGACAAGGACAACTACGGCGAATCCGGCGTCATCGAGCGAGGGACCATCCCCGTGCTGTACTCGAGCCAGTCGAGGGAGGACGCCGTCGAGCTTGCCCGAGAGCTCATGGGTGAGATTGAGGCGGGTGCGCATGGCGCCGATCCCGGCCGAACGCTCATGCTTATCGGCCTGTGTTCCGGCGCGTGGATGTCCGTCGAAACCGCCCTCGAGCTGGGCGCCGACTCCGTGGTGCTGATCAATTCGACGCAATGGTCACGCCGGAGAAAGCCCGTGGACAAGAAGTCGGCACGCAAGCACGGACTCGACCCGGACACCGGGGAATACATTCGCCCGGAGGCGCACCTGTCCACCGCGGGGGGAAGCGCGCGCCTGAGGAAGATCATCAAGTCCGCGACCCTGTGGGCCAGCAGGCGCGTGCCGCTGCGGCTGTGGGAGTGCGCCGCCCGGTTCGGGGTGGGCCAGTCCCCGGGGCAGGCGCTCAAATCGCTGGCGGACAAGGAGGTAAAGACCACGATCATCCTCTCCCCAGTGGATGAGGCGCACTTCCGCAAGCACCGCGGCCACGAGACTCTCGAATCCGTCGGCCCCGGGGCGTGGCCGACGGACGTCGAGGTTCTCGGCGTCCCGGAGGGAGACCACAGCTTGTACCGGCCGGACTCGCGGGAGCAGGTCTCCCGACTCCTCGACCGCAGCATCGGCCGTTTCCGATCGAAGTTTCCCGACGCACAACCGGGAAAGCCGGCCGATGAGTAACACCTCCCCGCACACGGACGCCGACGACAGACAGGTCCTGGGCAGCGGCAGCGCGATGATCGTCTCCCGGATCGTCTCGGCCGCCCTCGGCTGGCTCGGCAGCGTGTCGATAGCCCGGACCCTCTCCCCGATTGAACTGCTCCCCATTAGTTGGACTGAGAAATCAGTTACCGACTAGTGGGGAGCAGTTTTCGTTGAGAGCACGAAGTTCGCTGAGTGAACATCAGCGTGAGCAGTTGGTAGATCTTTTTGAGCAGGGTATGGGGTGCCGAGCTGCTGCGAGTGTCCTTGGGGTCTCAAGAGATGCCGTCCGTTGTCTCTACCGTCGGTTTGTCCTGCATGGCAGGCTATGTCTTGTGGAGAAACCGACAAAGCAGCAGCACTCGTTCGACATCAAGAAGGAAGTTGTCCAACGCCACCTTGCCGGCGAGACAAAGATGGATCTTGCACGTGAGTTTGGCCTGTCGTCAGACCAACTCGTCAAAGATTGGTCCCGGAAATGGCGTAAAGGTGGCGACGACGCGTTAAAACCGAAGCCGAAGGGCAGGCCCAAAGGCTCGTCCGCGCCGAAGAGGCTCACGGAAGAGGAGAAGCTGCGCCGCCAGATCGAGCGGTTGGAAGCGGAAAACGCCTACCTAAAAAAATTGCGGGACTTGAGGAACCAGGGACACGTCTGAAAGTCCAGGGGTTGCGTCCTTTAGTGTGGTGCATCTGTAGCTGCCGGTGACGACCTCATGAATGCGTGAGGCGACCACCGCAGTACCTTTCGAATCCGTAACCGCACTTCCTCGAAAGGGAAACCACGATGGCCGCTGGCCCCCATTCTATCGACCCGACCACCTACCTCGACGAACTACTGGCTCAAGCCTCCCCGGACCTGATGCGCGAGATGCTCCAAGGGTTCATCAACCAGATCCTCTCGACCCAGGCCGACCAAGCCTGCGGCGCCGACTACGCCACCGTCAGTGATGCGCGCACCAACGTCCGCAACGGCTACCGCCACCGAGACCTCGACACCCGGGTCGGCACCGTCGACGTCGCCGTGCCGAAACTACGCACCGGCTCGTTCTTCCCGGACTGGCTGCTGGAACGTCGCACCCGGGCCGAACGGGCCCTGACCACCGTGATCGCCACCTGCTACCTCAAGGGTGTCTCCACCCGCAGGATGAACGACCTCGTCGCCACCCTGGGGATCAACAATCTCTCGAAATCGCAGGTCTCCGAGATGGCCAAAGATCTCGATCAGATGGTGGAAGATTTCCGCACCCGACCCCTGGATACCGGCGCCTACCTCTATGTTTCCTGCGACGCGTTGACCATGAAGGTGCGTGAAGGCGGACGGGTCGTGAAAACCTCCGTGCTGCTGGCCACCGGCGTGAACGCGGAAGGCTACCGCGAACTACTCGGTATGCAGGTCGCCACATCCGAGTCCGTGGCCTCCTGGACCGGTTTCTTCCGCGACCTGAAAGCCCGCGGCCTAAACGACGTCTACCTGGTCACCAGCGACGCACACCTGGGGATCCAGCACGCCATCGGCGAGGGCTTGCCGAACGCCTCCTGGCAACGGTGTCGCACGCATTTCGCGAAGAACCTCTCCGGGCTGGTGCCCAAGACGCAATGGCCGACATTGTCGGCGATGTTCCACACGATCTTCCAGCAACCCGACTCGCAAGCGGTGTGGAACCAGGCCCGGGAGGTGGTGGGCTTCTGTGAGCAGAAGTTCCCCCATGTCGCGCACTCACCTCGAGGAAGCGCTCGACGAGCTGCTGGCGTTCACGAACACGCCAAGGACGGTGTGGACGAAGGTGTGGTCGAACAACCCCACCGAGCGGTTGAACCGGGAGATCCGCCGGCGCACCGACGTCGTGGGGATCTTCCCGAACCGAGATGCCGTCGTGCGCCTGGTCGGGGCGGTGCTGGCTGAGCAGCACGAGTGAGAAGGATCCAGCAGAAGCGCTACATGTCGCTGACGGCCCTGGACCAGACGAAGACCATGATGAACGCCAACGTCATCGACGCCGGCGAAGCCACTCAGGAGGTCGCATGAGCCAGTCGCAACAACGGGCTCGTGCCGGTCCCTGAGATCGTCATGCTGCCTGTTTTATCGAAAGGGCAGATACACCACTCGCGTGGACTTGACCCCACGAAGCTTAGCTCATCGCAAGATGTACCTCATGTTACACTCATCTTCATAAGGGAAAACACAGGTAATTTTCACCTCTACTGAGGTTGCGGATTGGCAAAGGAACCTAAGGCGTGCACCGAGGCCCCGAAACTCTCCATGACGGAGACCTACCTTCCGCTCGGCCGATTGCCCGGGCGCAGGAGCCGTTCGTCCTCGGGCAGCTCAACGACCTCTCCTCCGCCGCCCAGACTCAGATCCAGGTGGTCTGGTACGAGGCGGAGGGCCTGACGTCCCGGATCGTCCTCGACGCGGTGAAGCAGACCGTCGCGGAGGCGTCGTCGCTGCACTATTACATTGCCCGCGACGAGGCGGGCAACTGGTGGAACGTGCCGGTCTCGGAGGACGAGGACAGCCTGTTTCGTGTGATGGACCTCAGCGAATCCCCTGACCCCGACGCGGCTTTCCGCGAGTACTTCCTCGCGGACTTCGCCGGGGGCGCACCCATCTTCGGCCCCGGGGCTCCCTATCGCAGTTCCGTGGTCCAGGTGGGCCCCCAGCGGTTCGCGTGGTACATGGCTGTCCACCACGCGTCGACCGACGGGTGGGGTGGAACCCTCCTGCGCCGGCGGGCGGGCGAGCTCATCGTCGCCGCGCTGACGGGGGAACCCGCCCCGGACGCGACCACGGTGCCGTTCACGCAACTCCCGGCGGACGACCCCGAGGAGACTGCGGCCGCAGCTCAGTTCTGGCTCCACCAGCTCGAGGATGCACCGCGGCGCCTCAGCTTCTCCGAACGCGTGGCCCCGCCCGCGGATCTGCCCCACACGACCCGCTTCTCTCTCGACGGCGCCCGGGTGCGCGCGCTCGCACAGGAAGCGGGCCTGAAGTGGCACGACGTCATGGCCGGCCTGGCGTTCAGCTACCTCGCGGCCGTCACCCAGGAGGAGTCCGCCGTCGTCGGCTTCCCCGTCTCCCGCCGCCGGAGCAGCGAGGAGAAGACCTCCCATATGACGGCGATGGGCACCCTCCCGTTCCGGCTCGACATCGACTCCGGAGACTCGCTGCTCGACGTCGCGGCGCGCTTCCGCGCTAATCTCCGGGCCAGCTACGGGCACCAGGCGGTGCTGCTGAGCAACCTGCGCCAGTCGAGCCCGCACCTCTTCAAGAAGTCCCGCATCTTCGGCCCGCTGATCAACATCATCCCGTTCCACGACCCTACGACCGTCGGTCCCCTCCACACCTGGTACGAGATCCCGAGCTTCGGTCCCGTCGACGACTACTGGTTCCTTCTCGGACCGATGGTGGACGACACGCTCCAGATCGAGCTGTTTGCCAACCCCAACCTCTACCCGGAAAGCGAGTGCGAGCTCATCGCAGAGCGCTTCCAATCCTGGGTCGAGCAGCTGCTCGGGGATCCAACGGCCCCGCTGTCTCAGGCCCGGGCGCTCGCGCCTCGGGAAGAGGACGCTGTGGCACTGCTGCGTAATACGCCGTCCAGCAACCGGCCAACCCCCACCGCGCCGGCGTGGGGAGACACCCTCACGGCATCTCAGCTGGCCGAGGCAGCGAGCTCCGCGATCGGCACGCCCGTGACCGGGGTGTGGGTCTTGGGCACGCAGAGCAGGCCCACCGTCAGTGGAGAGGTCGGCGCACTTGTGGCGGTCACCGAGCGAGGAGAGGTGAACACCGGGCTTCTCGCCGAGGTGTCTCCGGAACGGATAGTGTTCCGCGGACCGGCTGAGGAGCGATTTGAGGTCGGCGAATATGGCGTGGAGAAAGGCATGATCCTGCGCGCGATGGAGGACTTCGCAGAAGATCAGGGCACCCGCCGGTTCGATTCCAGCGAACAGGTCGAGCTGGAGGTGGCGGGCGGCTCCGTCACCGCGCGCGGCCCGTGGGAGGACCTCTCCCCCACGGAGAAGAGGCGGCTGCGTGAGCTAACCCGCGCGTACACCCCGGCGCGGGTCAGGTTCGCCTGAGTCAGCGCTTCGGCCCGCGCCCCTCCTCCCGCAGGATCGAAGCGATCAACTTCGGCTGACCGCTGCTGGTGTAGAGGCCGAAGTAGCTCTCGGGGTTGAACAGGCCGAGGGGGTAATCGTGCAGGTCGTAGAGGAAGATCCCGCCGATCCGGGTGTTGGCCTCGGCCTCGTTGATCCCCCACTGGATCATCTCCGCCTGCTCCGACTGGGTGATCCCCCCGAGCCCGCCGGTCGGCGCCCCGTACTCCGTCATCCACACCGCGGAGTCCCCGTCGCCGAACTCAGCCATGATGGCCTCGACCTCCACGAGGTCACGGAACTGCAGCCGGGAACTGGGGGCCTCCCGCCAGGTGTACGGGTGCATCCCGAGAGCGTCGAACCATTCCTGCCCGCCGCGCTCGTACATGGCCCGGATGAACGTCACCGGGGCGATGGAGCCCGCTCGGTCCGGGGCGGGGGCCAGGCCGCCCGTGATAACGGTGGAAGACTCGTCGGCGGCGTGAATTTTCGGGTAGGCCGCGCGGAGGAGGGCCACGTACTCGTCGACGTCCGGGTTTTCCCAGAACCTCTCGACGTTCGGTTCGTTCCAGATCTCGTATGCCTCCACGCCGGAGCCGTAGCGGCGCGCCACCTCCGCGGCGAAATCGCCGAACGCAGCGGCCCGGCCCTCGAAGCCCGCCGCGGATTCGAGGATCCAGTCGGGGACGGAGTACAGCATGAGCATGGGGGCGACTCCGGCCTCCTGCGCCAGGCTCACCTGCTGGTCGAGGGTGCTCCAGTCGTAGACCCCCGGCGACTTTTCGATATTGCTCCAGATCACGCCCAGGCGCACCGCGCAGGCCCCCGTGGCCCGGGCAAGCGCGTAGCTCTCGCGCAGCTCGTCCCCGGACTTCTCCCACCACGCCGCGGAGGCGGCGATGCCGTATCCCCCGCACGCGGTATCTCCCCCGGCGGGCTCCCCGTAGGAGATGCGCGGCTGGAACGTCGCGGACATCATCACGGAGGCCGCAGCCGCAATCACCGCATAGGCCCCCGCCACACTCCACGAGCGGAACTGACCTGCCCTCCTAACTACGAACCGCCTCCCACATCTGCGGGATCGTCCGCGACAGATCGTGTTCCTCCACAACCGCCGCGAAAGCCTCCTCCTCGAGCGCCACGGCCCACGACGGGTCCGCCAGCAGCTGCCTCACCGCCAGGGCAAGGGCTTCTGGATGCTCTGGCGGCACGAGGACGCCCCGGCCGCCCCGGAGGTAGTCGGCGCTGCCGCCGTGGTTGGTCGCAATGACGGGGACACGGTGTGCCATCGCTTCGAGGACTCCGAGGGGGCCGGCCTCCGGGCGTCGTGAAGCGGAAATCAGGGCGTCCCAGCGCGCGAAGGCGGACTCCTTGGGCACGTGTCCGAGAAAACGCACATGGCCGTCGAGACCGAGCTCGCTCACTAGCGCGCTCAGCTCGGCGGCGTAGGTCTCGGAGCCGGGGAAGACGCCCCCGGCAATCTCCACGTCCACGTCGATGCCCTCCCGCCCCCGGAGAATCCCCAGTGCCCTGATGAGCACGTCCTGAGCCTTCCAGTGCTTGATCGCCGCCAGCATCCCGACAACGCGACCCTCGTTGTTCCGTCGGCGCTGCTGTGTGAAGAACTCGTCGGCCGGGATCTCCACCCCGTTTGGGCGGACCACCACCTCCCGGAAAAAGGGGCGGATCACCGCTGCCGTCGTCTCGGAGACGGCGACCGCGGTGTCGACGGCAACCGCTCCCATCCGTGCTGCCACCTTCTGCTTCCCGGCGGTGAGGGTGTCGTGGACGAGCCAGACCACCCGGGTCCGGGAAAATGCGGAGGCGAGCGCCACCGCCGGCAGGGCAAAGGTCGAATTCACCAGGACGGTGTCAGCCCGCCTCATCTCCGGGGCCAGCGCTGCGGCGGTCCGCAACCATAGGAGAGGAAGGGCGAGGGTCAGGGCCTTCTTGCGGAACGAGCCCGAGGCGGGGTTGGCGTTGGGAATCTGGTGAGGAATCTCGAGATGCCGGATCCCCGACGGCGTCGCGGTGGTGACAGGACCGCCCGGAGACGCGAGGACGACTTCCTCACCCTCCGCCAAGGCGTACGCGAGGAGATCACGGAGGACTTTCTCGGCACCCGATACCGCTGACCCTGCATTTATTGATAGTAGCTTCACGTCTTTCCGATCCATGTTGACAACGTTGATGACGTCGCATGTGGGCCAAATTTCGGCCGCGCGGCTGGCCCCCGTGGGCAGCCGCCACAGTCAGGTGCCAGCGCCGAGGGCACCACCGGAGGGTGTCAGGAAGTTTGTGTGTGAGGCTCTGATCTAGAAGGAGTTTCACCGATAATGACTAAGGTGTCACCGAAGAAAGGCCACGACCCGGCAAGGGTCAATGAGATCAGCGAGAAGCTGATGGAAAATCCTGAGCTCGCCAGCTTGATCAGCGAACTGTCGACCTCTGCAGATGATGCAAGCGATCTGGTCAAAGGCCTGTTGCAGGCATCGATCAACGCCGGTCTGCAGGCGGAGATGGATGCACATTTGGGCTACGGCCATGCCGACCGTAAGGCGAAAGCCCGGTTGGAAACCGCACAGGAGAGCAATCACCGCAACGGGTCGTACACCAAGACCGTCGATTCCGGCTACGGCCGACTAGAGGTCACCATGCCCAGGGATCGTGCCGGCACGTTCACCCCGCAGATGGTGCCGAAGGGGTCGCGCCGTTTGACCGAGCTCGACGACATGATCATCTCGCTGTACGCCGGTGGGATGACCGTGCGCGATATTCAGCACCACCTCGCCACCACCCTCGGGGTGGACATGAGCCCGGATACCATCAGCACGATTACTGACGCGGTGCTTGATGAGGTGATGCTGTGGCAGAACCGCCAGTTGGACGAGTTCTACCCGGTGATCTTCCTCGACGCGCTACGCGTAAAAATCCGCGATGGCCACCGCGTGGTCAACAAGTCTTGCTACATGGCGGTAGGCGTCGACATGGACGGCATCAAGCACATCCTGGGATTGTGGATCGCAGACAATGAAGGCGCCAGTTTTTGGGCATCCGTGTGCGCTGACCTTGCCAACCGTGGGGTCCAAGACGTGTTCATCGTCTGCTGCGACGGGCTCAAAGGCCTGCCGGACGCCGTGGAGGCAACCTGGCCGAATTCCATGGTGCAAACCTGTATCGTGCACCTGATCCGGGCGGCGAACAGGTGGGTGTCCTACCAAGACCGCAAACCCGTATCCAGCGCGTTGCGGGAGGTCTACACCGCACCGAACGAGGACAC
The DNA here is from genome assembly GCF_007641235.1 of Corynebacterium sanguinis. NCBI lineage: Bacteria > Bacillati > Actinomycetota > Actinomycetes > Mycobacteriales > Corynebacteriaceae > Corynebacterium > Corynebacterium sanguinis. Next base: position 1,381,938 of record NZ_CP038157.1, on the reverse strand, counting down.
CGCCCGCGCCGCCCTGGACGCTTTCGAGGCGTCCGAGCTGGGACGGAAGTATCCGCAATCGGTCAAAGTCTGGCGCGACGCCTGGGACCGGTTTGTGCCGTTTCTGCAGTTCCCGCCGGCGGCCCGCAGGGTGCTCTACACCACGAATTCGATCGAATCGCTGAATGCTGAACTGCGGAAAGCCACCCGCAACCGCGGCCAGTTCCCGAACGATACCGCGGCGCTGAAAACGCTGTGGCTGATGATCTGCAACATCGAGGACAAGCGCGCTGCCCAGCGAGCGAAGAAAGCGAAGCGCGCCATCGAATGCAGCGGCTATATTGAAGGAGCGAAAGCCACCGGGTGGAAACAAGCCATCAACCAACTAGCCGTGGCATACCCCGACCGATTCGCGGACTACTTGTAAACCAAGCCCCCGCACACAAACAATCGGACACCCTCCACCACCGCCCTATGACACTAGCTGAGCGAGGCTGAGAAATGATGACTTAACAGGCAGAATTTTCTCATCGGCCCGTCTCCTCGCCCGTTCCTCGCCTCCCCGCTGCAGGCGACTTGGACCCCGCGCGGGGAAGTGTTACTGTTCAAAGGTTCTTCACCGCAGCGCAAACCGCATCCCGCAACACCTTGGGCGGGGTGTCAGAGAACGTTTCCGCTTTCCCGGGTGGGGAGCAGTGTGGATGCTTTCCGCGCTCAACCGATCAGAAGAGGTGTACACACATGGCAAACATCAAGCAGCAGAAGAAGCGCGTCCTCACCAACGAGAAGCGCCGCATGCGCAACAAGTCCATCCGCTCCGCCACCCGCACGGAGATGCGTAAGTTCCGCGAGGCTGTCGAGTCCGGCGACAAGGCTGCCGCCGAGGAGCAGCTGCGTGTCGCGTCCCGCAAGCTGGACAAGGCCGTGACCAAGGGCGTGTTCCACCGCAACGCCGCGGCGAACAAGAAGTCCAATATGGCACGTGCCCTGAACAAGATGGCGTAGAGCGAAAGCTCAGCTAGAGCACGCTTTGGTAGACCCCTAAGGTCGATCGGGCGACGTTTTCCCACCCCAGCTGCGCGCAGCGGTCTCGTGCCGCCGCGCGCAGTTGTTTTTGCGCGCCCTCATCGAACACGACACCGCGCATCGCGTCCGCCCACTCGTTGACGTCGAGAGCGCCGACGAGCAGCGCGCCCTCGCCCACCGCCGCGCGGATGCCGCCGACATCGCTGGCGACGACGACGGCGCCGCAGGCCATGGCCTCGACCGGGGGCAGACCGAAACCCTCGTACACTGACGCGTAGCACACGACGGACGCCGCCCGGTACAGGGCGGGAATGTCCTCCCGGTCCACGTAGCCGAGCCCCAATGCCGGAAAACCGAGATCCGGGTTGTCCGAGCCGGCGCCCGCGAGGACCATCGGAATTCCGATGAGCTCAGCGGCGTTCGCCGCGATGTCCGGGCGCTTGCGCGGCTCGACCGTGCCAAGCTGGAACGCGAAGCGATCGGGCAGGCCGTACTTGCTGCGCACCTTCTCCACCTCGTCGTCGCTCGGAACCCGAGCCCACGACGCCGGCGCTAGGGGCACCACGTGCGCGGAGCGACCCGTGAGCGCGTGAATGCGCTCCGCGGTGAACTCAGAGACTGCAATGAGCTCGTCGGCTGTTTTCAGGCTCCGGCGCAGAAGCGCTTGCTCTCCGCGTGCGCGCACCGCGCTCATCGCCCACGGCGTATCAAAGACGGACATGTCGTGGACCGTCGAGACGAGCACCCCGCGCTGCGCGAAGGGCAGATCCACGTCGAGCGAATGGAAAATCGACGCCTCTTTAACGGGGCGCAAACCCAGCAGCGCCCGCCGCATCCCACCCGACACCGGCATGGCGATCGGGGCAATCCGCTCCGGCAACTCCCCGACGCTGTCCTTTTGCACGGTGGCGGAAAGCGTGTACGTCTCGTCGGCCAGCCGCGCAATCCCGCGGAGCAGTTCGCGCTGGTAGGTCTGGACTCCGCTGCCGCCGGGACGAAGGGCAAGTGCCCCGTAAACGATATGATTTTGGTTTCCCACTTTAAGTTCCACTCCCTTTGAAGACCGCGCTGACGGTAAGCAGCATGATCTTGAAATCCAGCCACAGTGACCAGTTCTCGATGTAAAAATTGTCGAATTGGACGCGCTCGCGGATGCTCGTGTCGCCACGCAGCCCGTTCGCCGCAGCCCAGCCCGTCAGACCAACGGGCACGCGGTGGCGCGAGCGGTAGCCAACGTGCTCTCCCTTGAAACGCTCCACGAAGGCGGGGCGCTCAGGTCGAGGCCCCACCAGCGCCATATCGCCCTTGAACACGTTGACAATCTGCGGCAGCTCGTCGAGCGAATACTTGCGCATGAACGCCCCGAGCCGCGTGATCCTGGTCAAGTCCACGCGAGTGGTGTATCTGCCCTTTCGATAAAACAGGCAGCATGACGATCTCAGGGACCGGCACGAGCCCGGTGTTGCGACTGGCTCATGCGACCTCCTGAGTGGCTTCGCCGGCGTCGATGACGTTGGCGTTCATCATGGTCTTCGTCTGGTCCAGGGCCGTCAGCGACATGTAGCGCTTCTGCTGGATCCAGTCGTCATGTTGCTCGGCGAGGACTGCGCCAACCCGCTGAGGATCAAACCGATCGGCCGCTTCAGCTTCCACTCAAACGAGCGGTACGCGGCGCGGCGGACACGCAGAACCGGGTAGGAGTAAATCCTGTCCATTCTGCCGCCCATGCTGACGTACTCGGTCAAGATCGGGACGATGAGCACCTCAGTGTCAAGGCGGGCGCAGTCGCGCAGCATGTTGAGCAACTCTTCCCTGCTGTACACGCTGTCTGCCACGATCAGCGTTTGGGCACGGGCGCGCGTGAGCAGCGATTTCAATCCGCCCTTCTCAAGCACCTCGACGTCGACACCGTAGGGGTTGTCACCATTGTCTCTGCGCCTTTTGTCGGCCACGGCTACGGTCTCTAGGCCCAGCTCGGGATACGCATCCGCAATGCGCACGAGGTCCCACCCGGTTTCCCCGCTGCCGAGGATGACCGTGCGCTTACGCGCCCACCAATTGCGGATTCGCCAACGGCGAATGAACACGTTCGTGATCGCCCTGCCAAGGATGACCATCGCGGGGACAAAGAAGCAAAAACCCAGGATGCGGGTCGCGTCCCACCCCTGTTCAAAAACAACAAGACCGAGAAATGAGACCGTTCCCACAGCCACGATGAGCTTGGGCACGTCGTCAAGCGTGGAGACGACAATCCGGTTGCGGTAGATCGGCTTCCACAGCTGAATACCCAGCGCCATGAAAAGCCCGATCTGCAGCTCGTCGTCAAGCGGGAAGAGCAGTGCCGAGAGCAATAACATCAGGGCGTCGACGATTCGGTGCACCGGGTCCGCTTCGAACGCCGTGCGCACCCAGCGAATATCTTTCTGTTGATAGAATGTTTTCACCAGAGAGCCGTCACTTCCTCGTCCGCCCCTACGACGGCGTTTTTTAGTTTTCCACCAAACCTGAACGTTAGTCCGATAACGATTGGATCGCTTGTCGGACCGACTCCATCGAACGGAAAGTTTCCCTATTGAGCTGCGAATCTGTGGATTCGATATCAAGCGCTTTTTCAATGGCAAGCATCCATTGCACGATCTGATGAGACGTCAGACCGCGCTCGAGCAGGTTGTCCGTCTCGGACACCGACGCAGACGAGAGATAGCCCTCGGTTGCTTCCTCGAGCGCAGTAGCGATCACGTCATCAATGTTGCTCACAGAAGACATCTAAACACCACCACCCTGAACCGCGCCAGCGGAGGAAGATTGATCCCACCTCACGGCTGCCACCGCAACCGCGAAAGCGAAATGCCCGTCGTGACTAATGGACACGTCTAGAGATTGGGCCCCTAGGCTGCGGAAGCGCTCCTCAGCTCCTGCCGAGAGGTGCACTTCGGGCCGGCCCGTGGCGGAGGGGCGAACAACGATGTCTCGGAAAGAGAGGTCGTACGAACGGGCGTCGAGAAGCTTGTTCACTGCCTCGATCGCGGCGAACCGCCCCGCGAGTGACTCCGGTGTCACGGCCGCCTCGTCGGCGGCGCCGTCCATGTGGAGTACGCGCCGCAGGTAGTTACTACCGAACCGAGCGTGCGCTCGCGCAACCTCAGGAACGAATACCACATCACATCCGACTAACACCCCAGGCTGCGCGCCGTGATGTCCACTCGGCGGAGAAAACATACCGCCACCCCCTCCCTGCGTGAAGCCAACGACTCACTCTGTGCCCATCTGAACTTTCCATTATGATACACTTGTAGTTCTTAGGACAATCCTCACATCCCACCGCAACGCAGCTCCGAACGGGCTGGGTGAGACGTTCAACGATATCGGCGGCGCCATGACGGAAAAAGACATCTCTCAAGCTCACGAGGGGTTCCGACACGACCTGCAACGAGCTGGTGTTCTCAGCCCTGCGGGCGCCCCTGGGCTTTATGATCGCCACGAGCAGTACGAGAGGGTGATTGAGAAGGTCAACCAGCTCATCACTCGCACTCGGGAAGAAACGCGCTTTTTATTCAACGACAGTGCTTACACCGTGCACCGCTTCGGCCCAATTTTCCCTGCTGCTGTGTACGACAAGACCGACTACATCGCATCTTTTCCGCAGTTGACCGGAATAATCTCGACCTTTGAGGGCGGCGACCGCGAGCACAAACAGCTGCTGCGCGCCTACGCGGACGGATCGACGCTCAACCACCTCATGTCCACCAGCGAAGTACGCATGGTCTCGGCTGCCTGCCACCCGCTTTACGCGCGCCTTCCGCAGACGCTTCCCGCCGCAGGGGTCTTCTCCGACGTGGAGGGATGGTGTTTTAGAAACGAACCGTCGCATGACCCCATGCGCCAGCAGGCATTTCGCATGCGCGAACTCGTCTTCGCCGGCGATGCGTCTGCGGCGACCGTCTTTCGCGCGACTTGGATCCCCCACGTCACCCGCATGCTCTCCTCGATCGGGTTATCCAGCGCTCAGGTGTCGGCCAACGACCCCTTCTTCGGGCGTTTCGGCAAAATGCTCGTCGAAGGCCAGCTCGAGCACGACCTCAAGACCGAGTTCGTCGTAGACATCTACGGCGATGGATTTGAGCCCGTGGCTATCGCGTCGTGCAACGACGCGCAGGATCACTTTGGAACGCGTTTCGCGCTGCACGATGCGCAGGGCAACACCGCGCACACGGCGTGCACCGCGTTCGGCTTGGACCGCATCACCCTAGCCCTGTTCCGCACCTTCGGGATGTACCCCGACGAATGGCCGCTGCCGGTACAAAAGGCGCTGGCCCTGTAACCATGTCTCCACGCCACAGCCAGGTGCGCATCAACCACCGCGGGTACACGACGTTCCCACATTGGTTTGGCCCCGAGAACGCACCCCTGTTCGCGTGCCTGGATGTTCCCGAGCGCCCCGCAACTACGGCCGTGATCGTCGTCGCGCCCCTCGGCGAGGAAAAGCTGACCACCCACCGGGGGCTGCGTTACTTCGGCGCCGAACTAGCCCGCGACAGCTGCGCCGTACTGCGGCTCGACCTGCCCGGGACAGGCAATTCGTTCGGCCCCTCCCGCGAAATGCCCACGTGGCCCCAGTGGGAGCACTCCTTGACGGTCGCCTCACGCCACCTGCTCGAGCTGGGCGCCGACGAGCTGATCGTAGTGGGCGTCAAGATGACCAGTTTCCTCATCGAGTCGTGGTACGCGAGCGTCGATGCGGATCTGGCGCAGGCCGTCACGGGGATCGTTCATTGGGAACCCCCACTCTCTGGCAAGCGCTGGCTGCGCGAGCAGCAGGTGAAGTTCGCGATCACCGCGGGCCCCATCGATGAGGACATGACCACCTCAGCCCTGGACTTCCGACTGTTGGAAGAGATGGTGCCCACCCTGCAGGGCCTGGAGTGGAAATCCGCCCCGCTGAAACCAGGGGCGCAGCGCCAGGTCGCGCTGCAGGCGCGCAGCAACCACTCAGCTCAGTCGCCATTGCTCGCGGCATCGACGCGGCTCCCGCTCACCGAGTCCTCCCCTTTCTTCTCGCCGCCGTCTTTGATCCATCACGTTCCCGCCAGCGATGTTGACGCGCTGGTAGCGACAATCCGCGCGCTTCGCTCCCCGGCCGATTCACGCAGCGGGTCGGGCATTGCCCCGGAAGCCCTCGCGGACTTGCGCACCGCAGCCCACTTCGAGCTGGGCGGCGAGAGGATCGTTGAGACAATCAGCCTGACCACGCCACGGAATCTGCTCACCTTTACGACGCGTAGCGCAGAGCGCGCGTCCGAGGCGCTCGTCATCTTTGAGTCGACTGCCCTCGAACCGAGCTGGGGGCCCGCCTACCTATGGGTGGCGTACGCGCGCCACAACGCGGGGGACGGGATTTCATTCGTGCGCCACGACACCGATAACTGCGGCGAATCCGGGGAGGTTGAGCCCGACGACATCGCGATCCTCTACTCCTCCCAGTCCCGCGCCGACGCCATCGCGGTGGCCGAGGAGGTCGCGCACGCGCTTCCCGACCGCCCGCAAACGGACGCGCCCGGAGAGCGAGACGTCACCCTCGTCGGAATGTGCTCGGGCGCGTGGAAGGCAGCGGAAGCGGCCATCGAGCTGCAGGCTCGCTCCGTGGTGCTGATCAACCTCACGCAGTGGTCGCGTCGGCAACGCCCCGTTGATAAGCTGCTCGTGCGCGCGCACGGCCTCGATCCGCGGACCGGAAAACTCATCGCCCAGGATCAGCGGGCGCTGCGCTCGCTGCGGCGAGATCAGTGGAAACGTCACCTCGGTGGGGTTGGGCGGCGCCTGCCTCTGTTTATCTGGTCGCTCGGGGCGACCCTGGGGCTGATTCGATTCAGCGGCCCGATGCTGCGGGACCTGACCCGGCGCGGCGTTGACGTCAAGGTGTTGTTCTCGCCGGTCGATTTCGAACACTTCAACCGGCACCGCGGCCCTGAGCTTTTACGGGCGAAGCGCTCGGTGGCTCGCCGCACACATCTCAGGAGGTTAGAGGTACCATTCGGTGACCACAGCCTGCACCGAGCTGATTCCCGCAGGGAGACCGCCGAAGTCCTCGACTCGACGCTTGCTAAGATACGGGAATCTTATTGAACAACGGAAGCCGGCGCATGACCACCGATCAATCGCTCTCACACTCAAACGATGAACGCGCTGTATTCGCGAGCGGCAGTGCAATGATCGCCTCGCGGGCCATCTCCGCCGTCATCGGGTGGCTCGGGAGCGTGACCATGGCGCGCACCCTTTCCCCCACGGACTGGGGCGTCTACTCCTTCATCTTCGCGCTGCTCGGTCTCATGGCCGTGGTCACGGACCTCGGCGTTGGCCGCGCCGTGTTGGGGCGCATCACCACGGACAATAGCCGCGACAACCAGCTCGCGGCGGGCTCGTTTATCGTGCTCAGAATCATCATGGGGCTGATCGGCTACGCAATCGCGTTTGGCTATTCAGCGATCATCGGCCAGCCCCTGGCGGTGTCGGGCCTGGTGCTGTTCGCGGGAACCGTCATCATCTTGTCGACCCCGGCGAACGCACTGCTTGTCCTGTACCAGAGCCGCCTCCACCTCGCCTTTGTGGCCAAGTGGGACATTATCGCTCAGGTTGTGCAGCTCGCGCTCATCCTGCTGATCGCGGCAACGGCCCCGTCGGTCGCGGCGTTCATCGTCGCGCCGATCATTCGCGAGGTCATCGTCTTAGTCGCGAGATGGTGGGGTATCAAGGCCGGCAAACTACCGGAGCTCGCGCCCCTGTTCTCGCAGCCGACCTTTGGCTGGGCGGAGACGCTCAAAGAATCGATCCCGATCTCTATCGGCTACGCGCTTTTCCTTCTGCTGACCAAGGTCGACCAGTTGATGTTGGAGAGGATGATCGGCTACGAACCCGTGGGCATCTACGCGATCGCGTACAAGTTCTCCGACCTCCTCGGAATGACGATTACGGCCTTGGCCCTGCCGTTTACCACGGTGCTGGTCACGTCTTACGTCCGCGACCACGCTACCTATACCTCCCACACGCGGCGCGCATTCGTCGCCGCCGCGACGCTGAGCGCGCTCGCTGTCGTGGGGTTCCTCCCCACCGCCGACGGCCTGATCTCCCTTCTCTACGGCACCGACTTCGCCTCCGCCGGGCTGCCATCTCGCCTCCTCATCGTCGCCGCGGGCTTCAGCGGCGTATCGACGGTGGCGCTCGCGGTCCTGCTCGCCGCGAAAAAGTTGCGGGGTTTCTCCGTCGCAGCGCTCATCGCACTGGGAGTAAAGATCGCGCTCAACCTCGACTTCATCCCCCGCTGGGGGATGAACGGCGCGGCCGTTGCCACCGTGATCACTGAGGGAGCCCTGATGCTGGCAACCCTCGGTCTCGTCGTCACGCAAGTCAAAGTCCCCCGGCTTATTCCCGGTTCCGCGCTGGCCCAGCTCACCATCGTCGTCGCCTCGATCTCCTACCCGCTTCTGCTGCTGACGTTCGGAAACCACCTCAACTGGATCATCGCCGGATTCATCGCGGTCGCCCTCTTGAGTCTCTTTCTGTGGTTGTCAAAGAGCTGGCCGTTTGACTCCCGCGGCGGCGCACGCGCTGCCGGGGACGACAAGGTGCGCTACGTTGACAACAACGGGTGATTAAGGAGACCTCGGTCGCTGTTCATCGCACCGCAACCTAAGGAGAACACGCCGTGATCCAGCTTCTCACTGCAGTCGCGCTCGCCGGAGCGCTGTTCCTGGTGGCGCTGCGCCGCCCGCAAGACGCCGCCCTTATCCTGCTCTGTCTCGTCCCGTTCCACGGCCTTTTGAAGATCGCCCCGGTGACGATCTCCTTTTGGAAAGAGGGGGCAATCCTTGCCATCCTCGCGGCGTCTCTCCTGCCGCGCAATACCCCGAGCGCCGCGGGCTACCGCGCCCATCTGTCGTGGACGGCACCCCTGTTCATCCTCGTGCCCTTCGGTATCGCCTCGGCGCTGATCGCGCACGGCAGCGACAGCTTCTTCCCGATCAAGATCGCGTTTTTCTACCTGCTGATGATCTTCATCGTGTGGCGCCACCCGTTTACGGCGAAGGACAAAGACCGCCTGATCACGATTCTCATTGTCACAGGCACGATCGCCGCCCTCTATGGGCTCCTGCAGCAGGTGCTGCAGGGCGAGCGCCTTGTCGCGATGGGATACGAGTGGGCGAAAGAGGTCCGCACGACCGGCCCTCTGCTTCGCAGCTTTGGCACGTTTAACCAGCCGTTCCCGTTCGGGCTCTACCTGATGATTGCCCTGCTCGCCGGGGTCTCAGCGTCGCTGCTCGAACCCAACCGTCTGCGCTCGCGGCTCTTCTGGCCGCTTTCGGTGATCATGGTCGTGGGCCTGATTCTCTCCGTGGTGCGCGCCAGCTACATCGGTCTCGTCGTGGGGCTCATCGTGCTCGGCGTGACGCAGCACCGCCGCGTGCTCAAACTCGTGCTGGGGGTTTCGGCCGCCGCGGTCGGGGTCATCGTCGTCGCGGGTGTCGCTTTGAGCAACAGCCAGGCCGCCCAGGCACTGTTTTCTTCGTCCAGCCTGCAGCAGCGCCTCGGCCACTGGACGGACGCGCTTCGAATCGCGCTGACGCATCCGCTTGGCACCGGTCTCGGCAGCACGGGATCCTCCGCGTACCGCATCGGGCCCGGCCTCGACGTCCTGAACCCCCCGTACCAACCCGACAGCCAGTACTTAAAGATTGCGCTCGAGCTGGGCCCGATCGGAATGGCTCTCTACATCGCGGTAGTCGTCTTCATCGTGATCTCACTGCAGCAATTGCTGCACCGTCTGCCTACCCACAGCATTGACTTCTCGTTCGTCTGCATCTCGCTTGCGGCAACGATCGCCGCCTGCGTCTCCGCGGCCTTTGCCACCTACCTGGAGATCTTCCCGTTGGACATTCTGTTCTGGACCCTGCCCGCCATCGCCTGCTGCGTCCCCACCGCGGCGCGGACCATGTCCGAGCCGGCGCAGGAGCGCGTCGTTAACACGCGCGTCCCAGTGGAGGCGGCAGACGCCTCTTAGAGCAGCGCGCTGACGGCCGCCGCCATTTTCTCTTGAAACGCCTCGGGAGAAAACGTCGCAGCGTGCTCGATGAGCCGGTCGCGTTCGAAACGGGAGTCGGGGAAGTTCCTCAACGCGTCCGCGAAGTTGGCAACTGTTTCCGCGTCGTCGGCACCCGGCGGGACATGGATGCCCGTCACGCCGTCGATGACGCTGTCGAGCGCCCCGCCCTTCCCCAGGGCAACGACCGGCGTGCCGGCCGCGGTGGCTTCGACGGGGACGATGCCGAAGTCCTCCTCGCCCGGCATGAGCAGCGCTCGCGCACCCTGAATCAGATCGCGCGCCTCGGGCGTGGGCAGGAACCCCTTCAGATCGATTAGGTCTGGCGCCGTTGCAGCGATCTCCGATACCCGTTCAAAATCGCGGCCGGCGCCGATGACGACGAGCTTGACCTGCGCCTCGATCACGGCGCGCACCGCGATATCCACGCGCTTGTACGGCACCATGCGGCCCACAGCGATGAAGTAGTCACCCCGCTGCGGCGAATTTTCATCCGGGGCGAAGTAGTCGACGTTGACTGGAGGGTGGATCACCTCGGCCTCGCGGCCCCACCAGTCGTTGATGCGCTGGCGGACCGTGGTTGAGTTGCCCACGATCGCGTCAATCTGGGGCACGTGCCGCTTCTCGTTGGAACGCGCGAGCCGGCCGAGCGTGGTCAGCGCGGCCCGCCCTGGCACGGAGTTGGTTTCACCGGCGAGGAAGTTCGGGTCCCACGCCCAGCGGGCGGGGCTGTGCACGTACGCGAGGGTGGGGACGTCGTCACGCGCGGCTGCGACCGCGAAAGCGTGATGGCTGATCACGAGCGCGTCGAGCGGGCGGTCGCGGTGCTCCCGCGCCACCGCCGAACGCAGCGCCCTGGGCACGGCGGGAAGCAGCGGGGCGTAGGAAAGTTTCTGCACGGACTCGTAGGGCTTTTGCAGGTAGCCGGTGACCACCCGCTTGCGCTCAACATCCGGCACGCCCGATTCTCGCAGGAAAGGCACGATGATCGGCCCTTTAGGGAAGACCTCCGCTATCCGCTGCACCACCTGCTCACTGCCGGCGATGTCGGTGAAGCGCTCGTGAACGATGCCCACGCGGGGATGCTGCGATTGAGACGGTGTAGTCATGTGAAACTCTCCCTCGTTACTGCGTTACTCTTGGCGCTTATCTTCAACAGACAACCGCGCCGGAATGCCTAGCGACGCCAGCACGTCGAGGTTGCGCTCGACGAGCTGAGTTTCCTTCCCGCCGTGCTTTCCGCGCAGCACCGCGAGCGAGATTTCCTGCGTATCGACGTCATCCCACCACGCGCCCCTGAGGTCGCGTACGAAAGCTGGCGACACCGCGACGTCCCGGTCGGGTGCATCCTGCCTGGTCGCCCCTGGTTCGAGGAGAAGGACGTTTTCGCCTTCCCTGCGCAGCGCCGACATCAGCGCGGCCGTGCGCGGGGCGATGCCGTCCGCGGTCGCACCCGTTTCCACGGCCACGCCGTCGCGGGCGGCGATCTTTTGCAGCCACACTTGGTTGATACTGCGCGGGAAGAAGAACTTAACGGCCGCCACCACGGCAAAGACGATGAGGCCCACGACCAATCCGAGGACGATGCCCATCATCATCGGGCGGCTCTCCACGGCGTCGGGGGAATCGGTCTCCTGCGACAGGAGGGAAACCGTGAGGTGGTTCAGGCGGGGCTGCTGCTGTGCGGCGCGCAGCTCGTTGAGCGCGGTGTCGTAGCGGCTGATGTCGGCCGCTGGCGGATCCTGTGAGAGCGCGGCCTGCCGCTTCTGCTCCAAGTCGCCGATCAGGCCCTGGTAGGCCTGCTCGAAATCGCCCAGCGCCTGATCCCTAACCGTCTGCGCGCGGCCCCGGATCTCCTCAACGACAGCCTCGGACAACGCCTTCGACGCCTCCGGCGAATCAGCCTCGGTGGAGATGTTGAGCACACCCGGCATGTCTTCCGGCGCCGTTACTTTCACGTTCGGCGGGGACCCGACCTGGTTTACCGGGATGCCCGTCGCGCTCTCGATGTTGTTCTGAATGGCGTCGTCGTTGACGATTTCACCGAAGGCGCGGGCCTGGACCGCGAGCTGCTCCACGGTGGCCTCGTTGCGCGACGGCGAGGACACCATTACGGAGGTCTGCGTCCGAAACTGCGGGTCCTGGCTGCTGAAGTACGCAACGAACGCGAGCGCACCGATGATCGCCGCGAGCAGGCCGTAAACAATGCTCTCTTGCAGAGCGCGGAACACCGCCCCCAGTTCAACGCCCGCACCGCTCGGTGAGACTAGTTCCATTCTCGAACGTGTTGGCGAATGCCGCATAGCAATTCCTTCTTCCTCCCCGCAGACCAGCGCCAGACGCAACTGAGCGAATGTGAGGGACGGAAGATAGTGTATCTTAACAGCCGTCACGTTTCCTGGGATGCGGTACGGCAGAGTCTCGATATAACCTCTCTCCACCTCACATTTGCGATGACCGGAGCCTACAAAAATATGGACAAGTCGCGTTCTCCCATTCCCTTACGACCCGCTCAGGAACCCTACCTCCGAGGCCAGCTCGCCCACCCGGATTCCCTGGCCTACGCCGTCGCGAACCTCATGTTTTACGAGGCGGAGGGATTGACCTCCGACATGGTGTGGGACTGCATTACCCAGGCCATCGACGAGGCCACGTCAATCCACTACTACCTCACCCGCGACGACGACGGGAGCTGATGGAACGTGCTGGGCACATCTAGCGCGGAAAGTCACCAGTTTGTTGACCTCAGCGACAGCGATGACCCCGCAGCCGCGATGCGCGAGCTTGTCGACGCGCAGTGGCAGACCCCGATCCCCATCCTGGGTCCGGGGGTTTCGCACCGCAGTGTCGTCGCCAAGCTCGGCGAGGGGCGCTACGCATGGTTCGGCGGCTGCCACCACGCCGCGATTGACGGGTGGGGAGGCATGCTGCTTCGCCGCCGCGCGAGCGAACTCATCGCCGCCGCCGTCGCGGGTCTCGACGCGCCCCCGCGGCGCACCGGCACCTTCGAGCACTTCGCCGCGGAAACCTCGCGCAGCACAACTGACCCGGGATCCGTGCACTTTTGGCTCGCGCAGCTAGAAAACATGCCACGCACCCTGTCGTTTTCCGACCGCACCGCCCCGCCCGCCGACCTGCCCATCAGGCGCGTCGAAAGGCTACCGATTGCGACCCTCGACAACCTTGGCGCGGAGTCGGGCGCGTCGTGGCGCGACATCATCGCCGCGCTCGTGCTGTCCTACATCCGCGCAATGACACAGGAGAACGCTGTGATCGCGGGGTTCCCGGTGTCCGGGCGGCACACCCCGCTTGCGAAGGCGAACCACGCGACATCCAACACCACGCTGCCCCTGCGCGTCGCGTTCGAGCCCGGGGACACTATCTTCGACATCTCCCGCCGCTTTCGCGCCACGCTCAAGGCCAGCTACCAGCACCAGGACGTGCTGCTCAGCGACCTCACCAACACGGACCCCTCGCTGTTTCTCGCGCCGCGTCTCTTCGGCCCGCTGGTCAACATCATCCCCTTCCACGACGCGATTGAGTACGGCACGCTGGACCCCCAGTACGAGGTGTGGAGCTACGGGCCGATCGATGACTTCTCGCTGACGATTCAGCCAACCGACTCGCTGCACCTTGAGATCGAGATGCTCGCCAACCCCAGGGTCTACACCGCGGACGAGTGCGCCGCCCACGCCCGACGGTTTATGGACTGGTGCGGAGCAATCATCGCGGACCCGACTGCCCCGCTCGACTCGCTTGTGGCTCTGACCGCCGACGAGGCTGCCGCGCACGAGCTGCTGTCACGGGCGCGCGCCGACGCGGAGAAAGACTCGAGCGAATGGGGTGCCGTGCTCACGCCCCATGAGCTGGCGGGGTTTGCCCAGCACACGGTCAACGCCGACGTTTCCGGCCTGAAACTCGTCGGCCCCGCGGGGTTTGCCGTTCCAGCCGGCCGCGTCGGCCGCGTCATCGCTTTAACCGACCAGGGCGAGCGCGACACCGGGCTGCGAGCCTCGCTCGAGCTTGTCGATGCCCACCCGCCCGCGCTGCGCTACCACGGTCGCGCGACGGACGTCGTCCGCGCCAGGGAGTGCGACGTTGAAAAAAGGCGCGGTGGTCCAGGCAGTACGTGAATTCGCCCAGTCGCGCTACCCAGGCGAGCGTGTTGGGTACGACGACGTTGAGGTGGGCGTCGGTAAGCATGCGGTGACCGCTACCGTGCCCTGGGAGCTGACGGCGCAGGACACGCGGCAACTGCGTGAGCTTGTGGGGCGCTACACCCCGGCGCGGATCCGCTTCGCCACCGCCAGCCCCAGCTAGAGCGCGCTGCGGAGCTCGTTGGCGCCGACCTTCGCGCCGCCGTCGCTGGTGTAGATGCCGAAGTAGCTCTCAGGATCGGTCACTCCCAAGGGGTAGTCCTGGAGCGTGTAGAAGTAGAAGCGCTCGATCCGTGGGTTGCGGCGCGCCTCCTCGATGCCGAACATCAGCATCGCGGCCTGCTCGGATTGGGTCAGCCCGGACAGGCCCCCGGTGGGCGCGCCGTACTCGGTCACCCACATCTGCTTGCCCGCGTCACCGTTGCCATCCATGATGCGTTGTAGCTCGTCGATGTCGAGGAACTTCATCCTCTCCTCCGGCGGGTCGTTCCAGGTGTAGGGGTGCACGCCCAGCGCGTCGAAGGAATCCTTCGCACCCGCCTTGTACATCTCGCTGACGAACGTCGTGGGGGAAATCGACGTCTCCGTGTCAGCCGCCGGGGCGAGGCCCGCGCTGATGACCACGGCGCTCGGGTCAGCCTGATGGATCCGGGGGTACGTCAGCTTCAGCAGCTCCGCGTACTCTGCGGCGCTGGGGTTGGTCCAGAAGCGGGAAATATTCGGCTCGTTCCACACCTCGTACGCGTAGACGGAGTCCTTGTAGCGCGCGGCCACCGCGGCAGCGAACTCGCTGTACATCCGCCCAATCTCGTGCCTGTCGCTTTCCGACGCCGCTAGCGTCACCGCGCCCGAGGACGACAGCGACGACGCGCCCTGTTGGGTTATCGCCTGCTGAACCCCGGCCTCCTGCACCCAACCGGGAATTGCGTAAAGGACCAGCATCGGTTCAATCCCCGCGGCCGTCGCGCCGTGGACCATCATGTCCAGCTCGGACCAGTCGTAGTAGCCCGGGGCCGTTTCCACGTCACCCCAGGGCACGCTGATCCGGATCTGGCACGCGCCGACGTTGCGCGCCATAGCGTAGGATGCCTGGAGCTCCTCGGGGCTCTTCCACCCCCAATCCGCGGAAACGGCGACCCCGTAGTCCCCGCACGGCACGTCCGCCGCGTGCGCGGCGCTAGTGGCGATTCGAGGCGTAAGCCCCGCCGTGATCGCAACCGTGGCGGCGACACCTGCCACAGCGAAAACGGCGGTGACCCACCATGACGCAGCGCGCCCCTCAGCGCGCGGCGCCACGGAGCACCTCCAGCATGTTCGGAATCGTGCGGGAGAGATCGTGCTCGCGCATGACGGCCTCGTACCCGGTCTCGCTCATCCGTTGAGCCGTCGACGGGTCCGCGAAGAACTGCTGCAGCGCCTGGGCAAGAGCCTCGGCGTCATCCGGCGGGATGAGAAGCCCGCGCCCGTCGCGCAGGTAATCCGCGCTGCCTCCGAGGTTGGTCGCGATCACGGGTACTTTGTGAGCCATCGCCTCCAAGACCCCGAGCGGGCCCGCTTCTGGCAGCCGAGACGGCGAGACGAGCAGGTCCCAGCGGGCGAACACATCGTCCGGATTGACGTGCCCGAGGAACCGCACCCGGTTGGCAACCCCGCGGGCGTCGACACGGTCGTGCAGCGAGTCGGCGTAGACCTGCGAGCCGGGGAAGACGGCGCCCGCGAGCTCGACCTCGATGTCGAGCACCGCCGGATCGATGAGGCTGACGGCATCGATGAGCACGTCCTGGGCCTTCCAATCCGTGATGGCGGCGAGCATGCCCACCACGGGGCGGCCCTGGTCATGGCCCTGCGCGGCTCCGCGGCGCGCGAAAAACTCCGCATCGGGGAGGACGACACCGTTGGGCCGAACCACCACGTTGCGGTAGTAAGGCCGGATCCGCTCGGCGGTCGGCTCGGACACCGCGATAGCGACGTCGACGGCGCGGGCCCCGAGGCACGCGGCGATCTCTTGCTTGCGCTTGGCGATGGTGTCGTGAACCAGCCACACGACCGGCACCTTGGCGCGCTGCTTCGCCAGTGCGACCGCGGGGAGCCCGAATGTGGAGTTGAGCAAAACCACGTCCGCGGCGCGCATCGCGGGCGCGAGAACGCGCGCGGTGCGCAGCCACGTTAGCGGTACTGCTGCGTTGGACCCGGGCTTGCGGGCACGGGTGCTTCCAGGGTTTGCGTTGGGCACCTGGTGCTCGATGGCGATGTGGTCGATCCGCGGGTCGAGCCCCTCCGTGATCGCGCCAGCCGGAGACGCGAGGGTGACAGTGTCGCCCTCGGACAGTGCGTGGTCAATTAACTGAAGAAGGACCTTTTCGGCTCCCGACACTGCGGAACCCGCATTTATAGCGAGGATTTTCATCGGTCTCCAGGAGTTCACTCGGCACGAAAATTGTCAACTACATGGGTAACTAGGGGCGTGTGACACGTTGCCGCAGATGCTCGGCTAGCGAAAGCATAACAGTGATTAGGTTTTCATAATAGGTTTCGCGAGAATTGTTTTCACGCTAACAATGCCGTCGCTTATTGCATCTTGTCGGCGAGGTCCTCGCGCCCGAACATCCGTGCGGTCGCGATCGCGTCGGGGTGACCCGCCCGCGGGTCGGCGCCGGCATGGAGAAGCAGCTCGACGATATCGTCTTCCTTCTTGAAAATGACGCCGGCCAGCGGCGATTGACCGCGGGCATTGAGCTTATCGACGTTCGCCCCACGCTCAACCAAGCCCCGCGCGAGCTCGAGATGCCCCGCATACGTCGCGAGCATGAGAAACGTGTTGCCATCCTGGTTGGCAAGGTTGACGTCGACGCCGTTATCGACGTAGTCGAGCAGCACCACGTCCCCCGTGCGCGCCAACTCGAAGAGCTTGCCCGCGAACTCCTGGACATCTTCCGGCACGTGCTGGTTTTCCTGCTCGTTCATGCGTGCCAGTTTAGCGCGCAAGCTCGGCGATTCTGCGCACCGCGTGTTCGATCGCGTAGTCCGGGTCACCGCCTTGGCCCTTGACCTCGGCGTCGAGGTTCGCGATGACGATCACGGCCTCTGAGACGGCCTCGCCGGACCAGGTCCGTGCGGCCTGCATTGTTTTTTTCGCGACAAACGGATGCATTCCCAGCTCGCGGGCGATCTGGTCGGGGTTACCACGGGTGCTGTAGAGCTTGGCGATGTCGCTTACTTTCCTGGCCAGCGCCGCGGCAAGGGCGACGGGGCTAATGCCCAGCTGCAGCGCGCGCCGCGTCGAGGCCAGTGCCCGCTCTGCGCGCCCGGCTACGGCAAGGTCTGCGATGTCGAACCCGGAAATCTCAGCTACCCCGGAGTAGTAGGCATGAACGGACCTCACCGTCAGCTCCCCCTCGGTGTCTGCCACGAGTTGGCTTGCCGCGGTGGCCAGCTCGCGCAGATCGGAGCCGACGGATTCTAGCAGCGCGGCAACAACATCGGGAGTGGGGTGGGCCCCGAGGCGGCGGAACTCGTTGTTCAGCCAGGCGTGGCGGTCCCTGTCGCGCAGCGGGTCGACCGTGTGCACCTCAGCGACCTTTTTGAACTTGGCCACGTAAGACTTGTTGCGTCCGCCTCCGGTGTGCTCGATGATCAGCGTCATCCCCGGCGCTGGGTCACGTGCCGCCTGCAACAACAGCTCCGTGGGCTCCTTGCCCGCCTGCTCCGCGCCGGTGAACACCACGACCCGCTGCTCGGCAAACAGCGAGGGGCTCGTGGCCATGAGCAGCTCTGCCTCGGTGACGTCGCCGGCGCGCAAGCGGCTGACCTCGGGCGCCGCGCCGTCGGCTGCAGCGTCGATGATGGTCTTCGTCGCGCGCTCGGCGAGGAATTCGTCTTCGCCCAAGACGAGGTGGACGGGATTGAGCATGCGCCCCATCTTAAAACCTTCCGCTTTGTGCGCGCTGCGTGCCGTCGGGGTAAAGCCACACCGGCCCGTCGCGGTTGGGGTAAAGCACCGGCAGGCCGCCGGTCGTGGACACGGGCCGGTCGTGGGGTTGGCCGCCCTCAAGGACGACCACAACCTGCGTGTGCGCCGGCACCGGCTCAATGCCGCTTTCCCGCTCGACGACGTGCGCGGTGAGGCGGTTGAGCTCCACCGGTTTATGCCACTGCGCCCCCGGGCCAGCAACCGCGAGCGCCGCGGCAACGGCCGTCAGAGTGAGGCGCGGTCGCTGTGCCATGAACCCGGCGAGCACCCACCCGTAGCAAACGATGACGCCGAGCGGGCCCGCCTCAACCGTGGCACCGGGAAACGCGGCACCCGTGGTGGCGACGAGGTCAACCCACGCGGCCAGGGGCTCGATAACCCATAGAATCGGCACCTCCAACCCGCCGGGTGCGAGCGAGAGCACCACGGCAACCAGGCCGAGAACCGTCACCGGAGCAGTCACGGGCACGACTAGGATGTTCGCCAGTACCGCAACGATGGACACCTCGCCCGACATCAGAGCCACCAACGGCATCGTCACAATATCGGCGGCCACGGCGACGGCGAGGGCACGCACCACGATCTCCGGCCAGCGGGTAAACACAAGGTAGCGATACAGCAGCGGGCTCAGCGCTACGATCGACGCGGTGGCGGCAACCGACAGCGCGAAGCCGAAGCTGACGGCTAGGTTTGAATCGATCAGCACGAGCCCGATCACGGCCAAGCACAGCGTGTGCACCGGCTCGGCGGTCGACGACGCCAGCACCGCCGCCAGCCCCACAAGGCCCGTGACAGACGCGCGCAGCACACTCGGCTCGGGCCCTACCAGCCCCGCGAACAGCGCCAGCGCCGCCGCGGCGAACACGATGCGACCGCGAAGCCCGAGCCCAAGCGCGCTAGCCAGCACCACGGCCGCGGCGGTGACAATGGCGACGTTGCTTCCGGACACCGCGCTCAAGTGCGACAGCCCGGTATCCAGATAGGCCTGCTGCTGCGCCTCCGACTGCAGCGAGGTATCGCCCAACACCATGCCGGGGATGAGCCCCTGCGCCCTCGGGCCAACCGTGTGGGCCACCGAGGCGGCAAACATCTCTTTCACGTGGTTCGACCAGGCCGCCATGCCGGTCGGGGCGCTCAGAACCTCTACCTCGCCGTTGAACACGACCTGCGCCGTGCCGGCTTGCTCCGCCTCGGACGCGCGCCCGGTCACTCGCACGGCCGCTCCGTTGTCCACGCCCGGAGGCAGGTCGTCGACGAAGACGGCGATCGGGCCAGGGTGGCCGGTAACCCTGACACGCAGCAGGTAGCCGTGGCCCTCGATGGGGTGTGCGGCGCCGGAGACCCGGCCGAGGACTTCGGTGCCGAACTGCCACGCGCGGGCCGTGGCAACTCGCATCACCGCAACCAGCGCGGCCGCGGAACCCAGGCCCGCGACGAGCACGACCTGGCCCCACTGCCTGGCGCAGGCCACCGCGGTGCACACCAACACCACCGCGGCTACAGACGCCGCCGGGCCCCAGTAGATCGCCGCCAGCGTGGCCGCCCACACGGCAACGGCGGCAGGAACCAGGCGCAGCTCCGACATTTAGACGCCCACTAAGTCTTTGAGCGCCTCGAACTTGGCGGGGCCGATGCCCTTGACGTCCATCAACTTGTCTACAGAAGCGAACGGGCCGTTGGCCTCGCGGTGCGCGATGATCGCGGCGGCAGTCGCGTCACCGACGCCCGGCAGCGTGGTCAGCTCCGCCGCGGTAGCCGAGTTCAGCGACACCAGCCCCGGCGCTGGCGGCTGCGCCGCGGGGCCAGCCGGAGCAGCCCCGACCGCCTGGACGTGGATCTGTTGGCCGTCGACAAGCAACTGCGCCTGGTTGAGCGAGATGAGGTCGGCGTGCGGCAGCGGCGCGGCCTGTTCGAGCGCGTCCGCCACGCGCGCGCCCTGCTCCAAGGTGACCAGGCCGGGGTTGGCCACCTCCCCCACCACCGACACCACCACCTGCGCGGGTGGGGCCTCCACAGCGGCGGTGTCCCACTGCGGCTCGGGCGCGGCGGGGCGAAGGAACGCCCAGCCGGCTACCAGGGCAAGCACGACGGCAACGGCAACCGCGGCGTGCAACGGCTCCACGCGCACGCGTGGGGGCGGGAACTCGACCGCGAGGCGGTCTTCCTCCCCGGTCGGGCGCAGCAGTTCCGTGATGCGGTCGGTGCCAGTCGGGCGGTGTGGGCGGCTCATGCCGCAGACGCTAAGCGACGCCGCGCGGCAGGAAAAGGCTCAGCGCCTTAAGCTGTGGATAACCGTGTTGAAGCGTCACCTACTCGGGTGAGTTATCCCCAAAGCCCGAAGAAAAGACCGCCGAGAGCCCGATGGCCCCGGCACCGGTGTGCACGGCGAGGGCGTCGACAAGCGGCACGACAAGCACGCGGGAGTCCTCGGGCAGCACCTCGCTGAGCATGTCCGCCAGCGTCTCCGCGGCCTCTTCGACATCGGCGTGCTGGATGGCGATGAACACGGGCTTGCCCTCGGCCTGCTCCTGTACCAGCTCCGTGAGCTTGATAAACGCCTTCGTCTGCGTCCTCGTTTTGCCTGCCAGCTCCAGTTTGCCGGCATTGAGGTGCAGGATCGGCTTCGTGGCCAGGAGAGCGGCCGAGAGCACCGCTGTGCCCGTCGACAAGCGGCCGCTCTTGCGCAAGTCGTCAAGCTGGCTGAGGTAGACCCACGTCCCGGAGCTGGCGAGGGTGTCCTCTGCGATTTTCTCGCAGGCGTCTAAGTCCGCGCCCTCTCGCGCCAGCGACGCAGCCGCCATCGCGGCCGCCCCAACTGCCATGCCCACGGTGTTGGTGTCCACCACGCGCACCGCATCGTCGAACACCGCCGACGCCGACACGGCCGCGGACCAGGTGGAAGAAAAGCTCTTGGACAAATGCAGAGCCACGACACCGTCGTCGCCGCCGCGCTCGAGCTGGCGAGCGTAAATGGCGGCGAGCTCGACCGAGGACAAGCCACTGGTAGACCCGCCGCCCTCGACGTCCATGACGTGGAGCTCGGCGACGGTGATGCCAAGCTGCTCGGCGATGTCGCTCGGCAGCCCGGCGGAAGAATCAACAACGATGCGTACGCTCATTAGTCGCTAAACCCCTGGTTCCAGGCATCGAGGTACCACTTCACCGCACTCGGCTCCGTCGGGAACTCCGCGGGCATAGCCTCGCCCTCGCGGTAGGCGGGTTCGGCGCTCAACCGCGAGGTGTTGGTGTTTTTCAGGCTGTTGAACAGCGGGTACTGGCTCTCGCGCAAGCCCAGCAGGTTCGAGGTCAGCGCGGAGATGGTCCCGCCGTGCGCGACGAGCAGCACCGCCGAAGCGTCCCACTCGGAATACGTGCTCATCAGCTCGTCGACCACGGGGCGGGCGCGCTTGGCCACGTCCAAGCGGCTCTCCCCTGCAGGCGGCGCCCACGCGGCGTTGTTTCGCCAGTGCGCCCTGATCCTGCCGCGCTCAGAGTCCACCTCGGCGTGGGTTTTGCCCTGCCACTGCCCAAGGTGCGTCTCGCGCAGGCGCGCGTCGTGCGTCGGCTCGAGCCCCAGCGACGCCGCGATGATCTCCGCGGTATGGCGGGCACGGGTCAAATCGGAGGAGACGATCTTGGACACCCCGAGGTTCTTCATCAGCTGGGCGGCGGCGCGAGCCTGCTCCACGCCTACCTCCGACAGCTCGGTGTCCAGCTGGCCCTGCATGCGGCGGCCAGCGTTGTAGTGTGTCTGGCCGTGCCGCAGCAGAATTAGTCGTCGTCTCATCGCGTCTAGTGCCTAGAACTCGTCGTCGCCGGAAGCTGGGCCCTCACCCGCCAGGGGCAGGTCCTCGATCCTCTCGGCGCCGCGCACGCTTGCCGAATCACCTTGCTGAGCGAGATCGCCGAAGGCAACGTCGCGCTCGTAGGGCGGCATGCCCTCCACCTCGTACACTGGGCAATCGGCGTACAGGCGATCCAGGCCGTAGAAGTCCCGCTCGGCGTCGCGCTGCACGTGGATGACAATGTCGCCGTAGTCGAGCAGCACCCAGCGGTTCTCCCGGTTGCCTTCGCGGCGCTTCGGCTCGAAACCGGCGTCGGTGAGATCGCCCTCGATCTCCTCGACAATCGCCGCGGCCTGGCGCTCATTGTCGGCGGAGACGATGACGAAGATGTCCGTAATGCCCACGACGTCGGACACGTCAATCACGGCAATGTTGCGTCCAAGCTTCTCGTCCGCCGCTTTCGCGGCAATGGTGGCCTGCTCGATAGAGGTCTTCAGGGCTGTCAAATGTTTAAAATCCTTCTCGGTATGAAAAAGCGTCAACTATAGCGCCCATTGTCACACGTTTTGCGGCAGATGTGCTAGTTAAGCGCCCTCGCCCGTGCGGTACAGATTGTTCTTGGCAATGTAGCGCACCACCCCATCGGGCACGAGGTACCACACGGGCCTGCCCTGGCTGGCGCGCAGGCGGCAGTCCGTCGAGGAGATGGCCATCGCGGGGATCTCCACGAGGTGCACCCGCTCCTGGTGCTTCGCGGGCAGCATGTCCTCGCGCAGCTCGTAGCCGGGCCGGGTCACGCCGACGAACTCCGCGAGGTCGAACATCCGGTCCCAATCGTGCCAGGACATGATCGAGCTCAGCGCGTCCGCGCCGGTGATGAAGTACAGCTCCTCGGTCGGGTACACCTCGCGCAGGTCACGCAGGGTGTCGATGGTGTACGTCGGCCCGCCCCTGTCGATATCGACCCGGGAGACGGTGAACTGCGGGTTCGACGCGGTGGCGATCACCGTCATCAGATAGCGGTGCTCCGAGTCGGTGACCTCGCGATCCGCCTTCTGCCACGGGTCGCCCGTGGGCACGAAAACGACCTCGTCGAGATCAAAGCGGTCGGCGACCTCGCTGCCCGCCACGAGGTGACCGTTGTGGATCGGGTCGAAGGTCCCGCCCATGACACCGATTTTGCGTGGTTTCATACCGTGCGAGTCTAGGGCCAGCCGAGGACGAAGGGGGCGTTAACCGTAGCGGACTTGGTCGACGAAGCGACCGAGGCTATCGGAGACCTGGTCGTCCCACGGGGAGGGCTGCAGGAAGTAGCGGCCGTGGTTGCCACCGTTGCCTTCCGCGCCGCGCAGCGTGGCGATGGACAGGTCGCAGATCCCGTCGAGGGGCAGGCAGTAGTTGACACGGTTGCCGGTCCCGGCGGCCGTCTTGGAGTTAAACGGCAGGGCGCCGAGCACGCCGCCGGCGCCACCGCCGCCGACGCCAACGGTGGACCAGTCGCCCGGTGCGGTGTTGGGGTTGCCCAGGTAGACCACACCAGCGAGCTGGCCGCGCGCCGCGAGCTCTTTTTCGTGCTCGAGCAGCACCATCGCGCCCTGCGAGAAGCCGATCAGGATGTAGCCCGGGCGGCAGCCGCTGGAGGCTTCGTAGTCATTGATGGCCTGCATAACGCCCGCGCGGCCCGCGTTGACGGAGTCGAGGAACTGGGTTCCCGCCGCGCGCGCCATCTGCAGGGTGGGCACGGCGTACTGCACGGCGAGGCCGACGGCCTGGGCAATGGTGGCGGGGACCGCGATGGCCGGGGTGTCGTACGCCGGGTAGACAGCCGGGTAGTAGCGCGGCTCGAGGCCGATGACCTCGACGTCGTTCATCAGCGAGGCGCCGCCGTGGGTGGCGCGGTAGCGGCCCTCGGCGTGGCGCAGGTAGGCGCGGATGGTCTCGCCCTCCCAGCCGTTGGATGTCCACGACGCCCCGCCCGAGTAGGTGGTGGGGACAACCTGAGTGTTTTGGCCGGAGCCGCGTGCCGCGATGACCGCGACGGCCGGGCAGCGCTGCTGGGCGCTGGCCTGAGGTGCGTGCACACCAGGCAGGCCCGCGGCGGGGGCGAGGATGGCGGCGAGCGCCGCAACGAGGGCGACGCTTAAGGAAACCGCGGTGGCGCGGAGGGTGGGAGCTGGGGTGCGAGACACGTCTGATCAGCCGTTTCTATGGAGTTAATATTTGAACGGCTCACATCCTATACCCGCCCCCAATCAATGTCGCGTCGAGATCACAGCTTTCTCACGGCTGTGTCACACATTGCACTTAGTCGCGCACGTGGCCAGCACCCTCGAGGATCCACTTTGTGGTGGTCAGCTCGGGTAGCGCCATCGGTCCGCGGGCGTGCAGCTTCTGGGTAGAAATGCCGATTTCCGCTCCCATTCCGTACTGTTCGCCGTCAGTAAACGCGGTACTCGCGTTGAGCATCACGGCCGCGGCGTCCACCTCGTCGGCGAAGCGCTGCAGCGTGTGCGCGTCGCGCGACGCTATCGCCTCAGTGTGCCCCGTCGACCACTTCGCGATGTGCGCGATCGCTCCCTCAACGCCGTCGACGATCTCCACAGCGATGTCCATGGAGAGGTACTCGTCAGCCCAATCCTCCTCGGTCGCGGACACCACGTCGCGCGCCCCAAGGGCCGAAAGCTTATCGGCGTCCCCATGAACGCGCACCTCCGCCTCCTGCAGGGCGGTGATCACGCGCAGCTGATCGGCGGCGGGCAGGAGGGAATCGATCAGCGCCGTCTCCGTCGCGTTGCACACGGAGGTTCGCCGGGTCTTGCCGTTGAGCAGCATCGCGATCGCGGAGTCGAGGTCCGCCTCGGCGTCGACGTAGAAGTGGCAGTTACCGGTTCCCGTCTCGATGGCGGGCACCGTGGCGTTTTCCACCACCGCGTTGATTAAGCGCGCGGAGCCACGCGGGATGACGACGTCGACAAGCCCGCGGGCGGTGATGAGGTCCTGGACCGACTCGTGGGTCTCGCACGGCAGAAGCTGCACGATCTCGCGCGGCAGGCCGCGGCTGACGACGACGTCCTGCAGGATCTCGACGAGCTTCTCGTTCGTCGCGCGCGCGGACTTCGAGCCGCGCAAGAGCGCCACGTTGCCCGATTTCAGCGCCAGCCCGAAGGCATCCACGGTGACGTTCGGGCGGGCCTCGTAGACCATGCCCATCACGCCCAGCGGCACGCGGACCTGGCGCATGCGGATCCCGTTGGACATCGTGCGGCCTTGGATCACCTCGCCGATCGGGTCGCTCAAGCCCGCGACTTGGTGCAGGCCGTCGGCGATGGCGTCGATACGCTTCTTATCCAGCGAGAGCCTGTCAATCAGCGACTCGCTCATGCCGGCGCCGCGGCCCGCCTCGATATCCTCGGCGTTGGCGGCGAGCACCTCGTCGGCGCGGCTGACCAGCTGCTCGGCGGCATCGCGCAGCAGCGCGTCCTTGTCCGGGGTCGGCAGCGTCGCCAGAACCGGCGCGGCGGCCTTCGCGGCGCGCGCCTTGGTCAGGACTTCTTCGCGCTCGGCGGCGCGTGCTGCGGTTGCGTCGTTGATCTCAGCCATAGTGACCATCGTAGTGGCAAGCTAGAGCCGGGTGGCGTAGTTGGACAGGTAGTCCGCGTGAACCACCGGGCGGCGCAGGTGCGGCTCGAGGCCACGCGTGTTTTTGCCCACCATGTCCACGAGCTGGGCGGCGTCGTAGGCCACGACACCTCGGCCCACCGCCTCGCCTTCTGGGCCGAGGATCTCCACGATGTCGCCGGAGTGGAAATCACCCTCGACCTCGGTGATGCCGACGGCGAGCAGGCTCGTGCCGCCCCGGGTCACCGCGCGCACAGCACCAGCGTCGAGACGCAGCACGCCCTCCGCGTCGGCGGCGTAGAGCACCCAGAACTTCCAAGCGCTCAGGCTCGACTGCGGCCGCGTGTGAAACACCGTGCCGCAGTCGGCGCTGGTGAGCGCGCACTCGATGCCGCTTGCCGACGTCAGCAGCACCGGCACCCCACCGCGCGCCGCCAAGCGCGCCGCGGACACCTTCGCCGCCATGCCGCCGGTGCCCAGCGCGCCGCCATCGCCAGCCGCGACGTTGTCGAGGTCCTTGCCGGAGCGGACCTGCGTGATCAGGCGCGCCTCGGGGTCGGCAGGGTTGCGGTCGTAGAGGCCGTCGACGTCGGAAAGCAGGTACAAAGCGTCCGCCGAGACCAGCGTGGACACGATGGCGGAGAGCCTGTCGTTGTCGCCGAAGCGCATCTCGGAGGTGGCCACCGTGTCGTTTTCGTTGACGATGGGCACGGTGCCGAGCTGGCGGAGCTTGTCGATGGTGCGCTGCGCGTTGCGTGCGCGGTCGCGCCTGCCGGCGTCGGACTGGGTCAACAGGACCTGACCGATGGTGCGGCCGTAGCGGGCGAAAGAGCGACCCCAGCTTTGCGCGAGGTGGACCTGACCCACCGCCGCCGAGGCCTGCTTGGTGGCCAGGTCGCGTGGCCGGGTGCTCAAGCCCAGCGGCGCCATGCCTGCCGCGATCGCGCCCGAGGAGACGACGATGACGTCGCTGCCGGCCGCCATGCGGGCCTGCAGCGCGTCGACGATGCGGTCGATCTGCTCCTGGCTGATGGAGAAATCATCGTTCACAAGCGAACTGGTCCCGATCTTGACCACAACCCGCTTCGCAGTGGCGATGTGGTGGCGCAGCTCCTCCTCCGTTTTCAGCGTTTCTGCTGGGTGGACCGGGGCTGACGCGTGTTCGGTGTCGTTCGTCATGGATACCTAGCCTAGCGCCTGGCCTAGCCCTGCCAACGCTCGCGATCGGCCTCCTGGCCGTCGCCGTAGTCGTACTCGTCGATCAGGCCGCGGCGGGCCTGGGAGGCGCGCTTGCGCTCGGCCGCCGAGGCGCGCTCGGTGCCCGCGAGGCGGGCGTCCTGGCCGCGGCCGGCAAGCGTCGGGTCGCCGCCGATGGAGGGCTCCCAGTCGAAGGAAATCTCGCCGATGGTCACGGTGTCGCCCTCGTTGGCCCCGAGCTTGCGCAGCTGGTCCTCCACCCCGGCCTTGTTCAGGCGGTCCGACAGGTAGCCGACCGCCTCGTCGTTTTCGAAGTCGGTTTGGCGGATCCAGCGCATCGCTTTTTCGCCCGTGACAACCCACGCGCCCTCGAACTCGGGATCGGGCTCGACCACGATGCCGTCGGCGGCGTCGACCGCGCGGGGTTTAAGCACCTGCAGGGACCCCGGCTCGGCCTTGACCTTCGGGCGCGACTTTCGCGCGGCGCGCACGATGTCCCACAGCGCCCACTTGAGCTCGTCCAAGCCCTCGCGCGTGGCCGTGGAGATCGTGAAAATCGGCCAGCCGAACCGCTCCTTCAAGTCCTCTTCGAGGAAGTCCGCGAGCTCGCGGGCGTCGGGAATGTCCATCTTGTTCAGCACGATCAGGCGGGGCCGATCACGCAGATCACCAAGGCCGGAATCGGTATCCAGCTCTTCAGCGTAAGAGGCCAGCTCGGCCTCGAGCGCGTCGATATCGGACAGCGGGTCGCGGCCCGGCTCCATCGTGGCGGTGTCGACGATGTGGGCGAGAACGGCGGTGCGCTCGATGTGGCGCAGAAAGTCCAGGCCCAAGCCCTTGCCCTGGCTCGCGCCCGGGATCAGGCCCGGGACATCCGCGATGGTGAACGTGTCGGTGCCCACGTCGACGACGCCCAGGTTCGGCTGCAGGGTGGTAAACGGGTAGTCGGCGATCTTCGGCTTCGCTGCCGAGAGCACCGAAATCAGAGAAGACTTGCCCGCGGAGGGGAAACCTACGAGTCCGACGTCGGCCATGGATTTCAGCTCGAGGACGAGTTCGTGGGCTTCGCCCGGTTCGCCCTTGAGCGCAAACCCGGGGGCCTTGCGCTTCGTGCTGGCCAGCGCCGCGTTGCCCAGGCCACCGAAGCCTCCCTCGGCCGCGACGAAACGGGTGCCCGGCACAGTCAGGTCGGCGAGGATTTCGCCGTCGACGCTGCGCACGACAGTGCCGACGGGCACCTCCAGGACAAGGTCTTCCCCGCGCGCGCCGTTGCGGTGATCTCCGGCACCGTTGGCGCCGCGCTTTGCCTTCAGGTGGGGCCGGAACTGGAAGTCCAGCAGGGTGTGCACCTGCGAGGAGACCTCGAAGATGATGTCGCCGCCGTGCCCGCCGTTGCCCCCGTCGGGACCGCCGAGGGGCTTGAACTTCTCTCGGTGCACTGACACGCAACCGTGCCCGCCGTCGCCTGCCTGCAGGTGCAGGTGGGCGCGGTCAACGAACTGAGCCATGGTGCCAGCCTTTCCGTGGTGAAACTTTCGTGGCCTCCCACCTTACGTTCTCCAGCAGGCACAATCCAAAGGCGGCGAGGGCTCGTGGACCCTGTGCGGTTAGCTGCTCAGCGGAACCACGTTGCCGCCGGAGATCTTCCGGTAGATGTACACCGTTACCAGCGACGCGAGCGGGATGTAGGCCGCGAGGCCAAGGCCGAGGGTGACAATGGTGATGGCGTAGCCAATGAGCGTGAGCAGCAGCAGCGAGGCAAGAATTTTCCAGAATTCGCGCATCACGTCGCGCCGCGTCGCGTCGCCGATAGCGCATCGCCCACGCCGTAACCGTCGATGATGTAGACCTGCACGAACGACAAAATAATGGCCACGGGGATGAACGCGATGAGCGCGAGGATTCCCACCAGCGCGATGAGCCAGGGAGAAACCAAAGAGTCCAGGAAGATCACCAGCGCAAAGATCGCGTACACCACGAGCATGAGCCCCAGCACCACGATGAAGGCAAGCAGGGCGCGGCCAATGGGTACGACTTTGAAGACGTTGCCCCACGTCTGCTCCTCGCCGTGCGTTTCGCGCAGCGCGACCTTGTAGTACAGCGCCGCCAGGTAGATTCTTACGACGAAGACAATCCCGTAGAAAACGACGAGCGCGGCGATCTGCCCGCCGGTCAGGGCGGACGGGTTATCCACGTCGAGCGGGACCGACAACGTGGTGATCATGGCCACGATCAGCGCGATCAGCGCGACGATGAAGATCAGCGACAGGCCAATCCACATGTGCCAGGTGCGCGAGAAGATGCGCTTGAACCCTTAGCTGATGGGGTCGGTAACGCCCCACGGGGCAGGCTGGTGGTCGTGCGGGTACGAGAGGTTCTCGGAGTTAGTAGTCACGCGTACAGCATGCGCCTGAAAAGGTGATACCGAGATTGGAAAAGCACCCCTGGCTGGTCTCAGCCGGGGGTGCTTCGCAGCGCGTCTTAGGCGGTCGCGGTGACCTCGTCGACGGTGCCTTCCTCGACAACGCCTGCTGCCTCAGCGGCCTCGAGGACCTCGGAGGCAACGCCCTGGCCGTCGGCCGGGACGATGTTGACGATGCGACGGTTGCGCTTGATGCCGAACTGGACTGCGCCAGCGGTGAGAGCGAACAGCGTGTCGTCGCCGCCGCGGCCGACGTTGTCGCCCGGGTGGAACTTGGTGCCGCGCTGGCGGACGAGGATCTCGCCGGCCTTGACCTGCTGACCGCCGAAGCGCTTCACGCCGAGGCGCTTCGACTCAGAGTCACGACCGTTCGAGGAGCTGGATGCACCCTTCTTGTGTGCCATTGTTGTATCTCCTTTTTAAGAAGTTCTACTTGATGCCGGTGATCTTGACGGTGGTCTGCGGCTGACGGTGGCCCTGACGAACCTTGTAGCCGGTCTTATTCTTGTACTTGAGGATGTCGATCTTCTTGCCCTTACCGTGCTCGACGATCTCGGCCTCAACGTTTACCTTGGCAAGTGCATCCGGGCCGGAGGTGACGTCTGCTCCATCGACGAGAAGAACCGGGGTGAGTGCAACCTTGTCGCCTGCTTCACCCTCGAGCTTCTCGACCCGGACCAGGTCGCCCTCGGCAACCTTGTACTGCTTGCCGCCGGTCTTGACGATCGCGTACATAGAGGGTAACCCCTTATCTATAACTCGCACGGCTCCGGCATGCATCGGAACCGCTTGGAACAGTGATTTAAGTGCTTTGGGCCTGTTAACCAGGTGTGCCGTGCCTGCATGCGTAGACGGCCAGGCACATAAGCGCCTCTGAACCCAAAACACGGACTGCCAAAGCCTACTACGCCCTCGCCCGCTTCTCCAAACCGCTGGTGCGGCCGAGCGTTACTGCGAGCTGCGTCGCACGGCTCGGCGTCGGCCACGCCCGCCCGTTGCCTTCTTAACGGGCTTTGGCTTATCGACGCCCTCACCACGCGCCTCCGCTGCCGGCTTCGCGCTCTCGGTGGCAGAGCCCGCGGCGCTGGATGTGCTGCGGCGCACCGCGCGGCGGCGCCCACGCGTGGTACCAGCCTTGCGCACCGGCTGCTCGGGCTTGGTGGGCTCTGCCTTGGCGGGTTCCTTCACAGGCTCCGGCTGCTCCGGCTCCTTCTCCTGGGTCTGCGAAGCTCCCCAGAAGTCGTCCGGGTTCGGCCGGTAGTCCGAGCGCGAGTTGCCGCGCGTGCGGCGCTTGCGGCGCGGGGAGCTCTCGAACTCCTCGACAGCTTGCTCGAAGGACTTTTCGGGCTCCTTGTCTGCTGTGTCCTGAACCGAGGAATCACTGCGCTCGGGGGAAGCGTCGGCCCGGCCGCGCCCGCGGCCTCCGCCGCGTCGGCCGCGGCGCTTGCCTTTCGAGCTCGGCGAGGAGGTTGCGTGAGCGTCGTCGGAATCAGTACCAGTATCTTCCTCATCCGCCCCGGAGATCACCGATGCGGCCAACCGGTCGAGCGCGTCTTCGTCGAGTGCGATCGCACCCGAGCCCTCGCGGGCGGGCTTGTCGTTGTCCGTGTCGTTGGCGCGTCCGCGGGGCGTCGTCACGCGCTCTGCGGATTCATCGACGGGGTCCTCGGTGAGGATGAGGCCGCGGCCCTCGCAGCACTCACACGGCGTGGAGAAGGTTTCCAGCAAGCCGGTGCCGAGTCGCTTGCGGGTCATCTGCACGAGCCCCAGCGAGGTGACCTCGGAGACCTGGTGGCGGGTGCGATCGCGGCCCAGCGCCTCCTTGAGGCGACGCAGGACCAGCTCCTGGTTTTCGGGCAGGATCATGTCAATGAAGTCGACGATGATCATGCCGCCGATGTCGCGCAGCCGCATCTGACGCACGATCTCCTCGGCGGCTTCGAGGTTGTTGCGCGTGACGGTTTCTTCGAGCGACCCGCCGGAGCCGGTGAACTTGCCGGTGTTGACGTCGATGACGGTCATCGCCTCGGTGCGCTCGATGATCAAGGTGCCGCCCGAGGGCAGCCACACCGTGCGCGACAAGGCCTTCTGGATCTGCTCGTCGATGCGGTAGTGCTCGAACGCGTCCTGGCAATCGTGCTCGCGGCGCTCGTAGCGCACGAGGCGGTCGGCGAGGTCGGGAGCGACGGAGTTGACGTAGGCGTGGACGGTGTTCCAGGGCCTGTGGCCGTCGACAACTAGCTCGGAGAAGTCCTCGTTAAACAGGTCGCGCACGACCTTGACCAGCAGGTTCGGCTCCTCGTAGAGGGTAACGGGCTTAGCGCCCTTGGAGGACTTTTCGCGCTGCGCCTGCTCCTGGATCGTCTCCCACTGGTTGTGCAGCCGCGTCACATCGGCGGCGATGGCCTCCTCGGGCACGCCCTCGGCGGCGGTGCGGATGATCGCCCCACCCTTCCCGGGCACGACCTTGGCCAGGATCTCCTTCAGCCGCTTGCGCTCGGGCGCGGGCAGCTTGCGCGAGATCCCGGCGCTGCGCCCGCCGGGCACGTAGACGAGGTAGCGCCCGGCCAGGGAAATCTGCGTGGTCAGGCGCGCACCCTTGTGCCCGACCGGGTCCTTGCTCACCTGCACGACGACCTGGTCGCCGGACTTCAGTGCCTGCTCGATGCGGCGCGAGCGCCCGCCCAGCCCTGCTGCCTTCCAGTCGACCTCGCCGGCGTAGAGCACGCCGTTGCGGCCCTGGCCGATGTCGATGAAGGCCGCCTCCATGCTCGGGAGCACGTTTTGCACGCGGCCGAGGTAGATGTTGCCAATCATCGAGGCATTCTGATCGGAGGTGACAAAGTGCTCCGCCAGCACGCCGTCTTCGAGCACGCCGACCTGGGTGATGGTTCCGTGTCCGCTGCGTCGCGCGCGCTCGCGCACCACCATGGTGCGCTCGACCGACTCGCGCCGCGCGAGGAACTCGGCCTGCGAGACGATCTTCGAGCGCTTGCGCTCCTCTTCGCGTTTCTCGGTGCGGCGGCGGCGCTGCGCCTCCAGGCGTGAGGAGCCGCGGATTGCCTTCGGCTCGTCGATGACTTCGACCTGGGAGTCCTCGTCGCGATCCTCGGCCGCGGCGCTGACGGTCTCGCCCTCATCGCTTGTCGACGCCCTCTTCGCCCGGCGCCTCTCCGCACGCGAGGGCGCCTTGAAGATGGGCACGTACGCCGGAGCCTCCGTCGACTCGGGCGCGGGCGTGACCTCGGGTTCAACATCGGTCAACAACTCGTCGCTGCCCTCGATGTCCTCGGGGTCCAGCAGAGCGTCGCTGTCTGTGGGCTCTTCGCTCTCCGTCGCCACGAGCTCCTTGTCCACCTTCTCCTCGATCTGGCGGATCTCATTTTCCACATCCTTGCGCACGCGCTTGCGGATCTTTTCATCGGCCTCGGCCGCGGCGTCGTCGGAGGCGGCGTCCAGGTGGGCCGGGGCGGGCTCGCTGAGGGCGTCGAGAAGCTTCTCGCTCTCCGCGCGAGACAGCGATGATTGCGCGACCTTGACCAATCCCATCTCGGTCAGCGCGACAATGACCTCCTTCGACGGCACGCCCAGCAACTTGGCGAGCTGGAACACCCGGGTCTTGTCGCTGAGCTGGCTGCGGTCGAACTCGGCCGCCTTGCGTTGCGTGTCTGAGAGTGTGGAATTGTCATCTGTGGCCACGGAGAATCTCCATTCATTGTCCGGGCTGCGCGGGCGGGCACCGGGCGCTGGCGATCTACTTCGTCGCCGCCGCCGCACAGTGCCGCCCCGTCCCGGGATGCGGTTGTAAGCTTTTCAAGCGTCACCGCGCAGATGCGCGCGACGCTTCACCGCCTATTGTGGCACAGCGAACCGGCCAGCGCCCCTTAGACGTAGCCGACGCCGGCGCGCCAGGTGTACGTCGCTGCCACCCCGACCGGGGACTCCGGGTTTTCGTAGTCCGCCACGCGGTAGAACTCCATGCCGACCTCCGTCGGGCGGATGCGCGCGACGGCGTAGCCGTGGGCGTCAAGGTCCACGTGCTTCACAGCCGGGTTGAGCTTGCGCAGGAAATCCTCCGCGAGCAGGGAGACCGGGTTGTTTTCCGGGTGGTAAACCTTGGTGTAGGTGGTCACCGTGTCGCCGACGTTCGCCGCGCTAATCGACGACGTCACCAGCTCACAACCAATCTCCTGTCCGTTGTGCACGATCGAGTTCGCCCACTCGGTGTGAATGTCGCCGGTGAGGAAGAGCACGTTGGCGTCGTCGGCGGCGAGCTCGTCAAAAAGTCGGTTGCGGGCCCAAGCGTAGCCGTCCCACTGGTCCGGGTTCATCGGAATGCCCGCAACCAGGGTGGAGAAGTCCTCGATGAGGCGGTTGACCATGGACGCCTCGGAGCTGGTCTCCGCCATCGCGCCGAGGGTCAGCGGGGCAATCATCACCGAGTTGCCCATCACGTTCCAGGTGGTGTTGGAGTTGCGCACCACGGAAGAGAGCCAGTCGAACTGCTCCGAGCCGAGCATCTCGCGGCCCTCGGCAGTGGCGGCAAAGCGGGAGGGCTCCTCGTCGCGGTAAGTGCGCAGATCCATGATTGTCAGGTTGACCAGGCTGCCGAACTGCAGGTTGCGGTAGATGTGGCCGCCTTCGGACGGGCGCGTGGCGCGCACCGGCAGCCACTCGAAGTAAGCCTGCTGGCCCGCGTTTCGACGCTCCAACCACGGCCCCTCCGTGCCCGCCGTGTGGTTTTCCGCGCCGTCGCGCCACGAGTTGTTGGCCGTCTCGTGGTCATCCCAGATGACAATCCACGGCGCCGCCGCGTGCGCGCGCTGCAGCGCGAGATCCTGCTTGTAGCGGCCGTGACGGGCTCGGTAGTCCGTCAGCGTGATGGTCTCATTGTGCGGGGTGTGCACGCGCGAGGTGCCGCTTTTGCCGACGTAGCCGCCGGTCTCGTACTCGTAGATGTAATCGCCCAGGAACACGACTGCGTCGAACTCGTCGCGCTCGGCGCGCTCGGCCATGTCGCGGTAGGCGGCGAAGTAGCCCGCCTCCCAGTTTGCGCACGAGGCCAGCGCGAAGTTCACCTGATCCACCGTGGCCTCATACGCTGGGGCGGTCTTGGTGCGGCCGACCGCCGAGTACACACCGTTGTAGCTAAACCGGTAGAAGTACACGGTGCCCGGCTGCAAACCGTTGGGGTCGACGTGGACGGTGTGGTCGACGTCCGCCCTCGTGGTCACGCTGCCAGAGCGCACCACGGTGTCGAAATCCGGTGCAGTCGCGACCTCCCAGCCGACGGTCGCGGCCTCGCCAACGCCGGAGCCCGGGGTGGCTTCCGGGCTGACGGTCACGCGCGTCCACAGGATCACCGACACCGGCGTCGGGTCGCCCGAGGCGACACCGTGCATGAAGTGCGAGTATTCGGACTCGGGCGCGCCAGGCAGGACGCGGCCGCTGGCGATCGACGAGCCCTGGGCTGCCGAGGACAGATCCGAGGAGAGCTGCGCGGAGGCGTACGGGGCGGCGGCGACGCTTGCGGCGGCAACGCCGGAGCCGACGATGAAGGAACGGCGGGGGAAAGACTGCGAAGACATAGGCTCATCGTTCAATGGCCCCCGCGCGACCGCAACACGGGTGCGCAGTGTTGGCCAAGACTTCGCCGCGGGTTTACCGCGCGTTCACACCCCCTGCGATATGTAAGGGCGGCAAAACAAAACACGCCGCGCGCGGGTGGCGGCGGCGTGGGGGCGTCGAAAAGCGAAGTGCTACTTGTTCGGGAACCAGATGGCGATCTCGCGCTCGGCGGACTCCACCGAGTCGGAGCCGTGGACGACGTTCTCGGCGACGCTGAGAGCGAAGTCGCCGCGGATCGTGCCCGGGGTGGCCTTCTCCACCGGGTGGGTACCACCGGCGAGCTGGCGCCACGCGGCGATGGCGGACTCACCCTCGACGATGCCGGCCACAAGCGGAGCGGACGTGATGAAGTCCACGAGCTCGCCGAAGAACGGCTTATCGGAGTGCTCGGCGTAGTGCTTCTCCGCGGTCTCGCGGTCCGCGGTGCGCAGGTCGAGCTCGACGAGCTTCAGGCCCTTGCGCTCGATGCGGGTGATGATTTCGCCGACGTGCCCATTGGTAACGCCGTCCGGCTTGATAAGGATGAGAGTGCGTTCAGTCATGATTGCTTACCCTACTAAACGTGGCTACAGCTCGCGCACCGCGCGTGCAGCATCCTCGGCCGAGGCGTAGCGAAACCACATCTGTACCTGCCGGATCGCCAGCGACGTATTGCCCTCGGCCTTCATCTGGCGGATCGTCTCCTCCTGCACCTCGTCGAACGCGATGGGCTCTTCCACCCGGTTCTGGAATGTGTCGTAGAACCCGAGCAGGAGAAACACGGCCGCGAGGATGATGGCGACCACCGAAACCCACCCGGGGAGGGCGAACCAGCTGCCCGCCAGAGCGACGAGGGAGAAGACGGCGGCGAATACAAACCAGAGGGTGCGCATGGGGCAAAGTGTAACTGCGCGCTACCCGGTGTGAGCAGCGCATTAAGATAGTGACGAAGTAGACAGCGAAAAACGGTACAAATTAGTTGCGCAACATTGCGACATGAGTCACAATGAGCAGTAGTTCCGATTTAGACAACACAATGGAGGTTGTTCCAGTGTCAGACACCACCGAGTTCAAGCCGTTCCAAGGCATCCCGCTCGACCCCCGCACCGACTACTACCGCGTCTTCGAGGACATCGAGGGCGAGGACCTCGAATGGTGGAAGAAGGCTCGCGACTTCTGCGAGTTCGCCCGCCCCTTCGTCAACGACGCGTGGGAGAAGGCCGAGTACAACATCCCCGGCGCTGAGGAAGCAGCACGTCGCGGCCTGATCCGCGACGGCATCGACATCGAGGGCCAGCCCGCGATGAGCATCCGCGCAAAGCGCATAATCGGCATGGAGGCCTCGCGTCTCGACGCCTCCACCGCCACCGCATTCGGTGTCCAGGCTGGTCTGGCCATGCAGTCAATCAACTCGTTCGGCACCGACGAGCAGAAGGCCAAGTACCTCGGCCCGATGTCGCGCATGGAGATCCGCGGCGCGTTCGCCCTGACCGAGCCGGATCACGGCTCCGACTCCATCGCCCTGGAGACCACCGCCGTCCGCGACGGTGACGACTGGGTCATCAACGGCGAGAAGAAGTGGATCGGCCACGGCTCCGTCGGCCACATCACCGTGGTCTACGCCCGCATGGAAGACGGCAAGGTCGGCGCCTTCATCGTCGACCAGGACCAGGAGGGCTACGAGGCCACCACGATCACCGGCAAGGGTTCCCTGCGCGGTATCCCCCAGGCTGAGATCAAGCTCAACAACGTGCGCGTTTCCGACGACCGCCGCCTGCCGGGCTGCAAGTCCTTCCGCGACACCGCACAGGTGCTCATGAGCACCCGCATCGGCGTGGCCTGGAGCGCCCTCGGCCTGGCCATCGACTGCTACGAGAAGGCCCTGAAGTACGCCTCCGAGCGCCACCAGTTCGGCCGCCCGCTGATCAAGAACCAGATCATCCAGCAGCGCCTCGCTGACATGCTGATGGATGTCACCGGCATGGCTCTGTACTGCAAGCGCCTGCTTGAGCTGGAGGAGTCCGGCGAGGTCACCGAGCAGCAGGCCGCCCTGGCCAAGGTGCACAACACGCGCGCCGCTCGCCGCGTTGCCGCCAACGCGCGCGACATGTTCGGCGGCGTGGGCATCCTGCTCGAAAACGACGTGATCCGCCACTTCACCGACATTGAGACCCTGCACACCTACGAGGGCACGGACACCATGCAGTCGCTTATCGTGGGCAAGTCCATCACCGGCGTCGGCGCGTTCACCAGCTAACCCCGCCTGACGCTTCAACGACAGCCCCAATGGACATCGATCCGTTGGGGCTTTTCCACACGAAAGGTAAAAAGACATGACTGAATCCGCAGCTAAGCACCATCTTCTCGACGCCCGCGCCGACTACTACCAGGTATTCGCCGACGTCGACGGCGACGACCTCGAGTGGTGGCGCGCAGCCCGCGACTACGCGCAGTGGGTTTACCCGCAGGTCAACGAGGCTTGGGAGAAAGCCGAGTACAACATCCCCGCCATCGAGGAGGCGGCGCGACGCGGTCTGATCCGCGACGGCATTGACATCGAGGGCGAGCGCCCCATGTCGATCCGCGCGAACCGCCTCGTGGCGTTGGAGCTGGCCCGGTGTGACGCGTCGACGGCGACGGCAGTGATCGTCCAGGCTGGCCTGGCGATGCAGTCGATCAACAGCCTCGGCTCTGAGGAGCAGAAGAAGAAGTACCTCGGCCCGATGGCGCGCATGGAGATCCGCGGCGCGTTCGCGTTGACTGAGCCGGATCACGGCTCCGACTCTGTGGCTCTGGAGACGACTGCGAAGCGCGACGGCGACGACTGGGTCATCAACGGCGAAAAGAAGTGGATCGGCCACGGCTCCGTCGGACACATCGCGATCGTCTGGGCGCGTAAGGACGACGGCGAGGTCGGCGGCTTCATAGTCGACCAGGACGCCCCCGGCTACCACGCAAAAACGATCGAGGGCAAGGCGTCGCTGCGCGGAATCCCCCAGGCACACATCACGCTTAACGACGTCCGCGTGCCCGACGACCGCCGCCTCCCCGGCGCCCGCACGTTCCGCGACACCGCCGCGGTGCTGGGTGGAACGCGTTTGGGCGTGGCCTGGAGCGCCCTTGGCATGGCGATCGACTGCTACGAGAAGGCGTTAAAGTACGCCTCCGAGCGTCACCAGTTCGGCCGGCCGCTGATCAAAAACCAGATCATCCAGCAGCGCCTGGCAGACATGCTCATGGATGTCACCGGCATGGCCCTGTACTGCAAGCGCCTGCTCGATCTCGAAGAAGCCGGCACGCTTAACGAAAAGCAAGCTGCGCTCGCGAAGGTGCACAACACGCGTGGTGCGCGACGCGTAGCCGCCAACGCGCGCGACATGTTCGGCGGCGTCGGCATCCTGCTCGAAAACGACGTGATCAGGCACTTCGCCGATATCGAAGCACTGCACACCTACGAAGGCACCGACACGATCCAGTCTCTGATCGTTGGCAAGACGATCACCGGGGTTAGTGCTTACCGGTAGGTTTTTGCTGGAAGATGTCAGCATGGGTTTGGGGCGTTGCAGGCATCAAAAAAGCGTTGACATCTTCACCGGGAAGATCTCAGCCTAAATTTGGGGCGCTGCAGGCATCAAAAATGCGCTGATATCTTCGACTCGAAGATCTCAGCGTGAATTCGGGACGTTTCCGGCATCAAAAACGCCCTGAGCTCTTCCTTAAAAAGACCCCAACACAAACCCGGCGCATCACAAACAGAAAAACGCCCAGGCATCTCCCCCACACCCAAGCTCCTTCACCTGATTTTTTCAGGCCAACAGGCTACGCACGAGCAGTTTCTCTGATAGAACTAACAACTGGTGCGTTACCCGTCACACAGAGGAGCCCATTATGGCCCAAGCCACATACGCTGATGGCATTATCAGCAGCCCGTTCCCCGACCTCGAGATTCCCAACAAGGACATCTACTCGCTCATCTTCGATGATCTGAGCGAGGAAGACGCAGCCCTTCCTGCGATGACCGAGGTCACCACCGGCGCCAGCGTCACCTACGGCGAGCTGAAGCAGCGTTCCGACGCCATCGCCGGCGACCTGCACGCCCGCGGCATCGGCGTCGGTGACACCGTGACACTGCAGGTCCCGAACTCGATCAACTTCGCAATCGCACTGCTCGGTGCGGCGAAGGTAGGCGCCTGCGTCAGCCCGGTCGGGATGCTGATGAACCAGTCGGATGTCGCGCACATCATTGAGGCGTCGAACTCTTCCCTGTTCATTGGCCCGACGAACATGGAGTCCATCCCGCAGATCTTCTCGATGGAGCTCGCAGACGTCGTCGCACGCGGGCAGGAAGCACCCGAGGTCGACGTCGATCCGGAGTCCCTCGCCGCGCTGCCCTTCTCGTCCGGCACAACGGGCTTTCCCAAGGGCGTGATGCTCACGCACCGCAACTTGGCCGCGAACATCGTGCAATCGAACTTCATGCTCGCCGAAAACGGCATCACCCACGGCGTGAAGATCCTGGCTGTGCTGCCGTTCTCCCACATCTACGGGTTCACGATCATTCTGCTTGGCCCGCTGCTTGACCGGATGCACCTGTTCACCATGCCGAAGTTCGACCAGCAGCAGTTCCTCAGCGCGCACGAGGAGCACGGTATCCAGCTGACGTTCATCGCCCCGCCGATGGCGGTGATGCTGGCCAAGGAGCCGTCGATACGCGTTGAAGGCTTCAGCTCCCTCGAACTCGTCATGTGCGGCGCCGCGCCGCTGAGCGAGGCGACCCTCAGCGAGGTGGAAAAGCGCCTAGACACGCGCGTCATTCAGGGCTGGGGCATGACCGAGGCCTCGCCGCTCGTGACATCGTGCAAGCACGGGGTCAGCGCGGGTGCGAGCGTCGGCATGCCGATTCCGAACACCGAGCTTCGCCTTGTCGACGCCGACACGCTTGCCGACGTCGCCCCCACCGAGCGCGGCGAAGTCCTCGTCCGCGGCCCCCAGGTGATGAAGGGCTACATCAACAACCCCAAGGCAAACGCCGAAACGCTTATCGACGGCGGCTGGTTGCGCACCGGAGACATCGCCTACTTCAACGAGCAGATGGACCTGATCATCGTCGACCGCGCCAAGGAAGTGATCAAGTACAAGGGCTACCAGGTTGCCCCGGCCGAGCTCGAAGCCGTGCTGCTGACCCACCCCGGCATCAAGGACGTCGGCGTCGTCGGCGTTGAGCGTGATGGGCTGGAAATCCCGCGCGCGTTCGTCGTCAAGCAAGCGGACGCGGAACTGACCGCCGAGGAAATCATGGACTGGGTCGCCGAGCGCGTCACCCCTTACAAGAAGGTGCGCGCCGTCGACTTCATCGACGAGATCCCGAAGAACCCCTCCGGCAAAATCCTGCGCCGTGCGCTGCGCGAAATCGACTAGAAGAAGGAACCACGTGGCACTCTCACCCCAAGAACTCATCCTCCCCCGCGCCGACTACTACCAGGTCTTCGCGGACATCGACGGCGACGACCTCGAGTGGTGGCGCGCAGCCCGCGACTACGCTCAGTGGGTTTACCCGCAGGTCAACGAGGCTTGGGAGAAAGCCGAGTACAACATCCCCGCCATCGATGAGGCAGCACGGCGCGGGCTCGTGCGCGACGGCATCGACATCGAGGGCGAGCGCCCCATGTCGATCCGCGCCAACCGGTTGATCACCATGGAGCTTTCGCGTTGCGACGCCTCCACCGCCACCGCTCCCCTCGTCCAAGCGGGCCTGGCGATGCAGTCGATCAACAGCCTCGGCTCTGAGGAGCAGAAAAAGAAGTACCTCGGCCCCATGTCTCGTATGGAGATCCGTGGCGCGTTTGCGCTGACGGAGCCCAACCACGGCTCCGACTCTGTGGCGCTGGAAACCACCGCCACGCGCGACGGCGACGACTGGGTCATCAACGGCGAAAAGAAGTGGATCGGCCACGGCTCCGTCGGACACATCGCGATCGTCTGGGCGCGTAAGGACGACGGCGAGGTCGGCGGCTTCATAGTCGACCAGGACGCCCCCGGGTACAGCGCTGAAACCATCACGGGCAAGGCGTCCTTCCGTGGGCTGCCGCAGGCGCACATCAAGCTCAACGACGTTCGGGTCTCCGAGGATCGGCGCCTGCCGGGTGCGAACTCGTTTAGGGACACCGCGGGCATCCTCACCGGCACGCGCCTCGGCGTGGCGTGGAGTGCGCTCGGGCTTGCGATTGACTGCTATGAGAAAGCGCTCGACTACGCCTCCGAGCGTCACCAGTTCGGCCGGCCGCTGATCAAAAACCAGATCATCCAGCAGCGCCTGGCAGACATGCTCATGGATGTCACCGGCATGGCCC
Source organism: Corynebacterium sanguinis (assembly GCF_007641235.1). Classification (NCBI taxonomy): domain Bacteria; kingdom Bacillati; phylum Actinomycetota; class Actinomycetes; order Mycobacteriales; family Corynebacteriaceae; genus Corynebacterium; species Corynebacterium sanguinis. Next base: position 1,340,736 of record NZ_CP038157.1, on the reverse strand, counting down.
TGTACTGCAAGCGCCTGCTCGATCTCGAAGAAGCCGGCACGCTTAACGAAAAGCAAGCTGCGCTCGCGAAGGTGCACAACACGCGTGGTGCGCGACGCGTAGCCGCCAACGCGCGCGACATGTTCGGCGGCGTCGGCATCCTGCTCGAAAACGACGTGATCAGGCACTTCGCCGATATCGAAGCACTGCACACCTACGAAGGCACCGACACGATCCAGTCTCTGATCGTTGGCAAGACGATCACCGGGGTTAGTGCTTACCGGTAGGTTTTTGCTGGAAGATGTCAGCATGGGTTTGGGGCGTTGCAGGCATCAAAAATACGTTGACATCTTCACCGGGAAGATCTCAGCCTAAATTTGGGGCGCTGCAGGCATCAACAGTGCGCTGAGCTCTTCCCCCCGAAGATCTCAGCGCAAAACTGGAGCACCACACGCACTAAAACACGCTGACATCTTCACCCCAAGACAAAATAACAGCGCCCGCCCCCGGCACAACAGATCCGGGGGCGGGCGCTAAGTGCACCTCACGTGCGCTAGTTGTTCAGCGGCTTGCGGGTCTTCGCCATGTGCTCAGCGCGATCAGCGTTTTCCTGTCGCGCGAGAACGTCCGATGCTGCCGTAACCTGGCGGTCAGCCAGCTCCGCCTCGGTGGCCTTGCCCTCACCAGCGAAGACCGAGGCCAGAGCCTCGCCGATCGCACGGTCGGTCTCGGAGCCGTCCGTGTACTCGAGCGTCTCCGAGGTCAGGGGCAGTTCCGCGTCGGCGGGGGCGGTGTAGCCGTCGACAAGCGAGCGAGCGAGATCAAGCGCCTGCTCGACAACGTGGTCGGGGCTCATGATTACGCGGTCGTTCTTGCGCCAGAAGTCGACGTTGAACGCGGGCACTGGGCGCACGTTGAGCAGCGCGTCGTAGGCGACCTTGTGCGCGTTCGGAACGCCGAGCTCCAGAAGGCGCTCAAGCAGTCGGACCGGGCCGGACCATGCCGGGAACAGGCCGACGTTGCGCTCCGGGAAGCCAACGCGGGTCTCGCCGTGGATGACGGAGGCGTCGGTGTGCAGCAGCAGCTCCATGCCGCCGCCGAGAGCGACGCCGCGGACAGCGCCGACGACGGGGTACGGGGCGCGTCGCAAAGCGTGCAACCCGTCGATGCCCTGGCGGATGGTGGCCTTGCGAGCCTCCGGGTCGCCGTTGGGGCCGGAGATCTCGGCCAGGCGCGGCAGGTTAGCGCCCGCGGAGAACGCGCGCTCCTCGTCGTTGGCGATCACGAGGGCCTTGAGGTCCCACTCGCCCGCCTTGGTGAACAGCTCGGTGACGTCGTCCGTGGAGGAGTTCAGCGGCGTCTTGTACACGAACACGCCGATGCCGTCGTCAAGCTTGTACACCGTCGCGCCCGCGTTCTCGGCAACGACTTGCGCACCCTCAACGAGTTCGGAGATGCGCACGACGCCCTCGCGGTCGGCGCGCTGGGTCAGCTCGCCGCTGGTGCTCAGCACCTGGCCGTCGACGTAGAACCCGCCGGCAGCCTGTGCCGCGGCGAGCAGCGCCGGCGGCGTGTCGTACAGCGACGCGACGTAGTCGAGGCCGATGGAGTCGGCAAGCGCGAACGGGCCCTTCTTCCAGCCGTAGCCGAGCTCCATGGTCACGTCGATCTGCTCAACCGTGGAGGCGATCTCCTCGGCTGTGTCGCAGCAGTACTTCAAGGTCAGGCGGAACAGTTCGCGGGCGTAGTGGCCCTCGGGCGTATCCGATTCCATGAGCTCGCGAGCGCTCTTGGGCACCTCGTAGGACTTCTTCGGGCGGTAGTCGTGCGCCTCGAAGTCGTAGACCTCGTCGCGGCCGCGGTAGAAACCGGACTCAGCGGTGCGGCCGGTGTAGCCCTTCTCCAGCAGCTCCTTGAACTGCGGGGAGTCGGTTACGCCGAAGTCCTGCATCGCGTCGTCGGCAGGCAGGGCCTTGAGCAGCGTGCCCCAAATGTGGGGAGCGACCTGCAGGCCGACGTAGTCGAACAGGCCGAACACGCCGGTGCGCGGGATACCGAAGGGCTTGCCGAAGGCGGTGTCAGCCTGCTCCGGGGCGATGCCCTGCTCGAATGCGACCTGCGCGCCGGCACCCATCCAGAAAGTACCAATGCGGTTGGCGATGAAGCCTGGGGTGTCGCGGCAGTCGACGACGACCTTGCCCAAGTCACGCTCGAGGACCTGGCGCAGGGCGTCGGCGATCTCCGGGCGGGTGTCGGGGCCCTGGACCAGCTCAACCAGGCGCATCACGCGCGGCGGGTTGAAGAAGTGGGTGATGGCGAAGTCGCCCTTGAACTCATCGCTGGACTCCGCCAGCAGGGTCTCAAGCGGGATGGTCGAGGTGTTCGACGTCACCGGGGTGCCCGGGGTGCGGTGCTTGTCCACCTTGGCAAAGGTGTCGCGCTTGACGTCGATGTCCTCGAAGACAGCCTCGACGATCCACTCGGCCTCAGCAAGGCGGTCGAGGTGATCCTCCGTGTTGCCCGGGACGACGCGCTCGGCGTACTCGGGGCGGGTGAAACCGTGGCGCTTGACCTGGGTTTCAATTCCTTTGCGGGCGCGCTCGTCGCGGTCCTCACCGTCGGCGGGCAGGTCCAGCAGGTGGACCTTAATGCCGCCGCTGGCAAGAAGCGCGGCGATGCCGGCACCCATGGAGCCAGCGCCGAGGACTGCTGCGGTTTTAATCTTTTGCAACTCGCGTGTCATGTGTGATTAAACCTCCAGAATGAGAGCGATTCCCTGGCCGCCACCGATGCAGGCGGTGACAAGGCCGAGTCCGCCGCCGGCGTCCTTCAGGGAGTGGATGAGCTTGGTGATCAGGATGACGCCGGTTGCACCAATCGGGTGGCCCAGTGCGATGGCGCCGCCGTTGATGTTGGTCTTGTCGTTGTCGAAGCCGAGCTCGTCGGACACCGCGATCGCCTGGGCGGCGAACGCCTCGTTCGACTCGATGAGCTTGATGTCGGACAACTTCAGGCCAGCCTTGTCCAGCGCACGCGGCACGGCGACGGTCGGGCCCAGGCCCATGTACTTCGGGTCGCAGCCAGCAACGCCCCAGGAAACGATCTTGGCCAGCGGGTTCAGGCCGAAGTCCTTCAGGCCGGACTCGCCGGTGAGCACGAGCGCTGCGGCGGCGTCGTTGATGCCGGAGGAGTTACCCGGGGTAACCGTGCCCTCCTTGGCAAAGGACGGGCGCAGGCCAGCGAGCTTCTCTGCGGACGTCTGGCGCGGGTGCTCGTCGGTGGTGAAATCGCCGACGGGGATGATCTGCTCCTCGAAGCGCCCGTTAGCGATGGCATCGGCGGCGCGGGTCTGCGACTGCAGAGCGAACTCGTCTTGGCGCTCGCGGGAGATGCCGTACTTCGCTGCGACGTTCTCCGCGGTGATGCCCATGATGCCGTTGCCCATCGGGTCGGTCAGGGCGCCGGTCAGCCAGTCAACCAGCTTGCCGTCGCCCATCTTGCGGCCCTGGCGCATGCCCTCGACGGAGTAGGGCGCCTGGCTCATGACCTCGACGCCACCAACGAGGGTGAGACGGGAATCGTCGCTGTGGATCTGCTGAGCCGCGCTGATCGCGGCCTGCACGCCGGAGCCGCAGAGGCGGTTGACGCCGTAGGCATGCGAGCCCTGCGGAAGCCCAGCCTCAAGTGCGACGGAGCGCGAGGTGAACAGGTCGCGCGGCGCGGAGGTGACCACATTGGCCCACACGGCGGAATCGAACTGATCCGCCGGCACGCCGGAGTCGTCGATGACGGCCTTGGCGGCAAACGCACCGAGCTCGGTGGTGTGGAACTTCGACAGGGATCCGCCGAACGTACCGATAGGGGTGCGCTTGGCGTTAGTGATGTAAATAGATTCGGACATGCCGCTCCTTCGGAGTTTTAGGCTACTGCGTTACATGTCCTTCCCAGTCTAACGGAAGTCACACCGCCGGGTAGCGGCGGTGCACCTAATACACCCGGCTAGGAATCGTCTGCCGTTCCCAGGTGCTGGGTGACCAGAAAGCCGCGCTCCATGCGGGCGATAATGTCCGCGCGCAGACGGATGATGAAGAACCACACCACGGCGAACATCACGCCGACGGCCGTGACGGACCAATGCACGAAAAACCCGAAGACCAGCGGAATCTGCAGCGCCAGGTTAATCCACAGCGCACCGGGCAGCCGCTGCAAGAACGCCATGACCACGTGCGCGAGCCCGATAACGGTGATGTAGACCCAGTTGAACGTGGTCCAGTGCGCGCCACCGTCAACCTTGAGCACAACGAGCAGGATCAGAAAGACAGTGAGCGCCTCCATGATCAGCGTGCCCGAGAGCACGCCGTTAAGCCCCTTTAAGGGGTCTTTGACCGGCGCGTGACCGGGGCCCAGCGGGCTCGTCTGCGGCCGGGACGTCCTTTTGGAGCTCATTTAGGGTTCCTTTCCAAACATGGTGCGGGCCTCGCCCGCCGTGACGACGGACCCGGTAATCACAACACCGGATCCTGATTGCACGCCCACCTCGGCGAGCGCGTCCTCGGCAAGCTCCACGGCGAGCTCGTAGGCATCGGCAAGGCGGGTAACCACGTGCACCCGCTCGTCGCCGTAAATCTCGCGCGCCAGCTCCGCCAGCTCGTAGGCGTCTATCGCGCGCGGCGAGGTATTTTGCGTGATTACCACCTCGGTGAACACGGGCTCAAGGGCGGCGAGGATGCCTGTGGCGTCCTTGTCGCCGAGCACGCCGAGGACACCGATGAGGCGTGTGAAATCGAAGTCGTTGGCAAGGGCGTCGGCAAGCGCGCGGGCCCCATGCGGGTTGTGGGTGGCGTCGATGAACGTCGTCGGCGTGGCGCGCACGCGCTCCAGACGGCCCGGTGACTCCACGCTGGCGAAGCCGCGACGCACGGTGTCAGCGTCGAGGGGACGCTCGGAGCTCGCGCCGTGGAACGCCTCCACCGCGGCGAGCGCGACGGCCGCGTTGCGGGCCTGGTGCGGACCGGACAGCGGCAGGAAGATGTTGGTGTACTCCCCGCCGAGCCCCTTCAACGTGAGGTTCTGACCACCCACGGCGACCGTCGCCTCGGCCACCGTGAACTCGCTGCCCAGGCGCGCGACGGCCGAGCCGGTCTCCACGGCGGCCTCGAGCACCACGCGCATCGCCTCCGGTTCCTGGTCGGCGATAATCGTGACTGAGTCCGGGTTGGTGATAATCCCGGCCTTCTCCCCCGCGATCTCGGTCAGCGTCTCGCCGAGGTAGTCGGTGTGGTCGAGGCCGATCGGCATGATCACGTTGACGTCGGCCTCGATGACGTTGGTGGCGTCCCAGCGCCCGCCCATGCCGACTTCAACCACGGCGACCTCCACGGGGGCGTCGGCGAACGCGGCGTAGGCCAGGCAGATCAGCGCCTCGAAGTAGCTCAGGCGCTGGCCGCTGTGCTGATCCGCCAGCTCCATGTACGGCGCGACCTGGTCGTAGATGGCAACGAACTGCGCCGGGTGGATGGGGGCGCCGTCGATGCCGATGCGCTCGGTGATCAGCTGCAGGTGGGGGCTCGTCGTGCGGCCGACCCGGTGGCCGAAGGCGCGCAGCAGAGACTCGATCATCCGCGTCGTCGACGTTTTGCCGTTCGTGCCCGCGACGTGGATGGAGCGGAAAGACGTCTGCGGCTCGCCCAGGTAGTCCATCACGAGGCGGACGCGATCGAGCGTCGGGTCAATCTCCGTTTCACCCCACCTTTTGAGCAGCTCGGCCTCCACGCGTCGCAGCTCGGCGATGTCGTGCTCGGTCACCGGGCGGGGTTTCGCCTCCTCGTCGGTGGGTTCGTCGCCTAGGCCACCGAGGTTGAGCTTCAGGCCCGTGTCCTCCAGCGAAATGTCGTAGTCCTGCGGCAGGTCACCCAGATCGGCGAAGTCGCCGGTAGCGTCGTTGACCATTTAGGCCTCCGGCAGGGACTCGAGGCGAGCGCTGATGCGTTCGAACTCTTCCTGCGCGATCTGGCGGCGGGCCTTGATCTTCTCCACGACCTCGGCCGGTGCCTTGGCCAAGAAAGACTCGATGCCCAGCTTCTTGCCGGTGGTCTCGAGCTCCTTTTCGGCCTCAGCGAGCTCTTTGCTCAGCCGCTTGCGCTCGGCGGCGATGTCGACGGTGCCCGAGGTATCCAGCGCCACGTCAAGCGTCGCCTGGCTTAGGCGCACTTCAACGCTTGCCGACGCCTCAAACTCACGCTCAGGAGTCTCCACCTTCGCGATCGAGCGCACCAAATCCTCCTGGCCGGCGAGGTCGGCGCGGGCAAAGTCGAGGCGGGCCGGCACCTTCTGCGAGGGCTTGACCCCCTGGTCGGAGCGGAAGCGGCGCAGCTCGGTGATCAGCTTGACCGCGTCCTGGATGCGGCGGCGAGACTGCGTGTCCCTCTCCGCGCCTCCGTTGGTGTCCTCGGCGGTGGGCCACGGCGCGAGGGAGAGCGACTCCTGCTCGGTCAGCGCGGTCCACAGCACCTCGGTGACAAACGGCATCGTCGGATGCAGCAGGCGCAGCACGACGTCGATCACGCGGCCAAGCACGATCTGTGTGCTGCGACCGCGGGCTCGCTCGGCATCGCTCGCTGACTCTGCGTCGCGCGGGATCTGGGTCTTGGCAATCTCCAGGTACCAGTCGCACAGCTCGTCCCACGCGAAGTGATACAGCTCCTCGTTGGCCTTGGCGAACTGGTAGTCATCCAGGTAGGCGTCGACGGAGGCGCGCACCTCCTCGGCGCGGTCGAGGATCCACCGGTCGGCGTCGGTAAGCTCCGCGCGCGCCGGCAGCGGGCCCACCGCGGCGCCGTTGAGTAGCGCGAACTTGGTGGCGTTGTAGAGCTTGGTGGCGAAGTTGCGGGCCGACTGTGCGTTGTCCTCGCCGATCGGCAGGTCGATGCCGGGGTTCGCGCCGCGCGCCAGGGCGAAGCGCAGGGCGTCGGCGCCGAAGCGCTCCACCCAGTCCATCGGGTCGATGCCGTTGCCCAGCGACTTCGACATCTTGCGACCCTTTTCGTCGCGCACCAGCCCGTGGAGGTAGAGGTCGGTGAACGGAACCTGGGGGCGCCCGTCGTTGCCCGCCGGGAACAGCTCCGGGGTTTGGGTGGCGGCGAACGTGCCGAACATCATCATGCGCGCGACCCAGAAGAACAGGATGTCGTAGGCAGTGACCAGCACGGATGTCGGGTAGAACGCCTCGAGCTCGGGCGTCTTTTCCGGCCAGCCCATGGTGGAAAACGGCCACAGCGCCGAGGAGAACCAGGTGTCCAGCACGTCCGGGTCCTGGGTGTAGCCCGCCGGCGGCTCCTCGTCCGGGCCGACGCACACGATCTCGTCGTTCGGTCCGTAGAAAATCGGGATGCGGTGGCCCCACCACAGCTGGCGCGAGATGGTCCAGTCGTGCATGTTGTCGACCCAGTCGAAGTAGCGCTTCTGCATCGACTCCGGGTGGATCACGGTGTCGCCGGAGCGCACCGCCTCGCCGGCCATGGCGGCAAGCTTGTCCACCTTGACAAACCACTGCAGCGACAGGCGCGGCTCGATCGCCTCGCCGGATCGCTCGGAGTGGCCCACCGAGTGGACGTAGGGGCGGACCTCCTTGACAATGCGGCCCTGGGCGGCCAGCGCCTCGCGCACCGCAACGCGAGCCTCCTCACGGCTCATGCCGTCGAACTCGGTGCCGGTATCGGCGATGCGCCCGGCGGTGTCCATGATGATCGGCATGTCCAGGTCGTGGCGCAGGCCCATTTCGTAGTCGTTCGGGTCGTGCGCCGGGGTGATTTTCACCGCGCCGGTGCCGAGCTCCATATCGACGTAGTCGTCCGCGATCACGGTCAGGGTGAGGTCGTCGCGAAGCGGGTGCTCAAACGTCTGGCCCACGAGGTGCGCGTAGCGCTCGTCGACGGGGTGGACGGCGATGGCGACGTCGCCAAGCATCGTTTCGACGCGGGTGGTGGCCACGACGAGGTGCGGCTCGTCGTCGTTAAGCGAGCCGTAGCGGATGGAGACGAACTCGCCCTCGACGTCCTTGTAGATGACCTCGATGTCGGACACCGCGGTCTCCAGCACCGGGGACCAGTTGACCAGGCGGTAGTCGCGGTAGATCAGGCCGGCGTCGAATAGCTGTTTGAAAATTGTCTGCACCGCGCGCGACAGCCCCTCGTCGAGGGTGAAGCGCTCGCGCGACCAGTCGACGCTGTCGCCGATCGCGCGCATCTGCGACGCAATGGTTCCGCCGTAGTTTTCCTTCCACTCCCAGACGCGGTCGACGAACGCCTCGCGGCCTAGGGAGTAGCGGTCCTTGCCCTCGTCCTCCTTGAGCTGGGCCTCGACCTTGGTCTGGGTGGCAATCCCGGCGTGGTCCATGCCCGGCAGCCACAGGACCTCGAAGCCCTGCATGCGCTTGCGGCGCACGAGCGCGTCCATCAGCGTGTGGTCCAAGGCGTGGCCCATGTGGAGCTGGCCGGTGACGTTCGGCGGCGGCAGAACGATGGAGTAGGTCGGCTTGCCGGAAGCCGGGTCGGCGGTGAAGTAGCCCTTGTCTACCCAGCCGTCGTAAAGAGCCTGCTCGTGCTCGCGCGGCTCCCACGCTTTGGGCAGCGCGTCGGCGCGGTTTTTGCCTACCAAGTCATCTCGTTCAGTCACGGGCCTTAGTCTAGCCGTGCGTTGCGACGCCCTGAAACAGGCTATCGGCCACGGCGGCCTCGTCGCGCAGCGCGGCGATGTTGCGCTCAATGCGCTCGCGCTGGAACTCGCTCAGCTCAAGGCCCTCGACGACGCTGAAGCGCCCGTTGAGGCCCACGGTGGGAAAGCCGAACACCAAGCCCTCGTCGACGCCGTACTCGCCTGTCGACGGCTGCGCCACCGTGGTCCACTTCCCGCCGGTGCCAGCGACCCAATCGTGCATGTGGTCAACGGCAGCCGACGCCGCCGAGGCCGCCGACGACGAGCCGCGCACCTCAATAATCTCCGCCCCACGCTTGGCGACGCGCCCGATGAACTCGTCGAGGTACCACTGCCGGTCGACGCGGTCGCTGAGACTGTCTCCCCCGGCGCGCAGGTACTCGATGTCGGCGAACTGCGTATCGGAATGGTTCCCCCACACCACCAGGCCATCGAGGTCGCCGACGGGGACATTGAGCTTGGCCGCAAGCTGCGAGGCCGCCCGGTTGTGGTCCAGCCGCATCATCGCGTTGAAGTGCTCGCCGGGGATATCGGGCGCGGCCTTGGAGGCGATGTAGGCGTTGGTGTTCGCGGGGTTGCCGACGACGAGCACGCGAACGTCGCTGGCAGCGCCGCTGTTGAGGGCGCGGCCCTGCTCCGTGAAGATGCGCCCGTTCGCCTCCAGCAGGTCTTCGCGGGACTCACCCTTGCCGCGCGGCTTGGCGCCGACCAGGAAGGCGGCGTTGACCCCGTCGAAGGCCTGCTCGGCGGAATCGGTGACGTTGATTGAGCTCAGCAGCGGAAACGCGGAATCGGCCAGCTCCATGGCCACGCCCTCGGCGACGTGCACGGCGTCCGGGATCTCCAGCAGGGTCAGGTTGATCGCGCGCTCGGGCCCCCAGACATCGCCGGAGGCGATTCTCCACAGTAGCGAGTAGGCGATGTTGCCTCCCGCTCCCGAGACGGCGACGTTGACGGGTTGTGTCGTGCTGTTGTGGCTCATGGCGCGTCCTGCCTGATCGTGGTGGTGACTTCCGCGTCCAGTATAGGCTGCTTTTCGACGCCCTCCTCCCCCCCATAAAGGTGGCAACGCGGGCGTTTTTGCGTCGTATTCGCCGGGGCTTTTGCACATAGGCAGTCGGTTTCGGGCACCATAGGGGGTGCATTGCAACGATCGCTTGCCCGAAACGCACTTTCAAAGGAGCACCCTTGGCCCACACGCCACGCGCGGATCTCTCCTCGGACCCTGCCGCGGAGCTCGGCGGATTCGCCTCCCGCGCGCCCGGCGGCGAAACCCGAGAGAGCCTCGACCGCGTTGTTGACGTTGCGCTGACGATGTTCGCGAAGGAGGGGTTCGCGAACACGAAGCTTGACGACATCTCCCGCCAATCCGGGATGTCCAAGCGCATGATCCACTACCACTTCGTGGATAAGAAGGCCCTCTACCGGCGCGCTCTGACTCACGCGATGCAGCGCATCACCCCGCCCGCCGACGTGCTCAACCGCTCCCACGCCGTACCCGTGGAGGGGATGCGCAGGTTCATCGACGCGATTTTCTACCGCTTCCAGGACAACACCGATGCCGTGGCACTGATGCTGCGCGAAAACCTCGACCCGGTGCTTGACCAGAGCGAAACGGCCGCGCTCAACGGCCACTCCGACGTTGTCCTGCACATGGAGCGCCTGCTTTTACTCGGGCAGGATTCGGGCGCGTTTCGCCCCGGCATCTCCGCCGAGGACGTGCTGCTGCTCGTCTCCTCGGTCTGTGTGTTTCGGATCAGCAGCCACAAGGCGTCGCTCGCACTCGGCCACATAAAGCTGACCAACCAACGCAACACCGAAGGGCTGCGCCGCATGACCATCGACATGGTGCTCGGGTTTTTGACCTCGAACATCCCCGACTCGGGCTACGCCAGCTATCTGGAGGCCGCCGCCACCCCGGCGCAGCCGAGCACGGCGCCCTCGGATTCCTACGGCATCGAGGAACCCGAGCTGTACTAGCCGCTAGGCGGTTTTTCCTTCTGACTTCGCCTCGGTGACGTACTCCGGGTCCGCCTCCCCGCGCACGACCGCCGCGTTAATGACCACCCGGGTGACGTCCTCGCGATCGGGCAGGTCGAACATGACCGGGACGAGCAGCTCTTCCATGATGGCGCGCAGGCCTCGCGCGCCGGTCTTGCGCTCCGCCGCCCGGTCCGCGATCTCGCCGAGCGCGTCGTCGGTGATCTCCAGCTCCGCGCCGTCGAGAGTAAACAGGCGGGCGTACTGCTTGACCAGCGAGTTCTTCGGCTCCTTGAGCACGCGAACGAGCGCGTCGCGGTCGAGGTCCTCGACGTTGGCGAGGATGGGAAGGCGCCCAATGAACTCGGGGATGAGCCCGAACTTCACAAGGTCTCCGGGCATGACCTTGCCCAGCAGGTTGGCGTCGTCACGCTCGCTCTTTGAGTCGATCTCCGCGCCGAAGCCGATGCCGCGCTTGCCGACGCGCTCGGCAATCACCTTGTCCAACCCAGCGAACGCGCCGGCGACGATGAACAAGATGTTGGTGGTGTCGATCTGGATGAACTCTTGGTTCGGGTGCTTGCGGCCGCCCTGCGGCGGGACGGAGGCGACGGTGCCCTCAAGGATCTTCAACAGGGCTTGCTGGACGCCCTCGCCCGACACATCACGCGTGATCGACGGGTTTTCGGACTTGCGCGAGATCTTGTCGACCTCATCGACGTAGATAATGCCGTGCTGGGCGCGATCGACGTCGAAATCGGCGGCTTGGAGCAGCTTGAGCAGGATGTTTTCCACGTCCTCGCCCACGTAACCGGCCTCGGTCAGGCTGGTGGCGTCCGCGATAGCGAACGGCACGTCGAGCATCCGCGCCAGCGTCTGCGCGAGGTAAGTCTTGCCCGAACCCGTCGGCCCGAGAAGCAAGATGTTCGACTTGGCGATCTCGACGTCGTCGTCACGCTTGCGGCTGCTCAGCGAGGCCGGGGACTGCGAGCGGATGCGCTTGTAGTGGTTGTACACGGCGACGGCGAGGGTGCGCTTGGCCGTGTCCTGGCCAATGACGTACTGGTCGAGGAAACCCACGATCTCGGAGGGCTTGGGCAGCTTCTCCGCGTCCGCGTCGTTGGCCCCCTGCGAGCCGGCGAGCTCTTCCTCGATGATTTCGTTGCACAGCTCGATGCACTCGTCACAGATGTAAACACCGCCGCCGGCGATGAGCTTCTTCACCTGCTTCTGACTCTTTCCGCAGAAGGAGCACTTGAGCAGGTCAGCGCTTTCTTGCATGTGTGCCATTCGGGTTTTGCTCTCGCTTCGTCTCGGGTATGTGTCCCTTCACTCTAGTAAAGGGGTCAAGTTGGCCGTGCCCAGCCGCGCTTAAGGCCGTGGTAATTACGTGGTTTTCGGCGCTTGGCCGCGCCCTCTGCGCCCCCGGCGGCGTCTCTTGCGTCGCCGCGGCGCCCCGCCCTCCGTTGCCTCCGCCAGCGAGGACGCGATCCCCTTCTTCAACGCGGCTTCGGAGGCCTCCTGGGGGTGCACTGAGGCGCGCATCGCCAGGTACGCGATCTGGTCCGCGGCCTTGTTCAGCGGGTCGCCAGAGTGACCGAGGACCCGCTTGAGGGTGAGGTCCAGCGACTCAGACGCCTCGCGCCACGCTTCGTAGTAGTCGCGGCGCACGTTGCCGCGAATGCCACCACGGCGGCGCCCGTCGGTTCCCCGCTTGTGCATCTCGTGGGCCGCGGCTAGCGCTCCGGCGGAGTCGCTCTCGATCGTCGCGCTTCGCGCACCGACGCGCACGGCGTAGCGCAGCGCCTTGGTCAGCGCCACCAGCTCGAGGTCGTCGATGCTCGCGGTGGTGGATTTCGTCTCCACCTCGTAATCGCCCGTCGACGCGACGAAGCAGACGCTACCCGTGGAGTGCGTGTCCGACGACGCGTCGCACGAGATAGTGACCGCATCGACGTCGCGCGCCTCGGTGCGCGAGTAGCTTGGCAACCACTGGGTCTCCGGCGCTGCTTCGCGGGCCGCTTTACGACGCCTGCGCCGCTCGCCCTCAGGCACGCGTATCGACGTCGCCTTGCGCCGGCGCTGCATCAAACTCGTCGCGCGCCGGACCGCCCGGTTCTGCGGGGAGAACGACCCCGACACATCGAACCCGGCCTTTTGCAGCAGCGAGCGCAGCGCGATCTGACGCTTGCCCGTGACCACCCACACGTCGCGCGCTGAGACGTTCAGTTTTGCCAGCTCGGCCTCGAGCGCCTCGACCGCCAACGGGTCGGGGTCGCGCTCGGCAACCCCGTCCTCGCAGACGCTGCGCCGGTTCTTGCCACCGTCGATCGCGATGATCCAACCCTTGCGCTCCGCGTCGTTGCCGGACTTCCACGGCTCCTCCCACATGGCGATGGCCACGTGCACGCGGCGCGACACCTGTTCTGCGGTTACTTCACGGGTGGCGTAGGTGCGCGAGGATGACCCGCCCAGGGTTCCTAGCGATATTTTCTCCATGTTCCCCACGTCAGCGGGCCCTCGTACTCCTAACGGTTGAGCTTGCGGTAGTCGAAGACCTGGTCGATGATGCCGTACTCCGCGGCTTCGTCGGCGGTGAGGATCTTGTCGCGGTCGGTGTCTTTGCGGATCTGCTCGGCACTGCGCCCGGTGTGCTCAGCCAAGGTCGACTCCATCAATCGACGCATGCGCTCGATCTCCGCGGCCTGGATTTCCAGATCCGAAACCTGGCCTTGCGTGCCCTGGGTCGCGGGCTGGTGGATGAGCACGCGCGAGTTGGGAAGGGCTGCGCGCTTGCCGGGGGCGCCGGCGGCGAGGATCACGGCGGCGGCCGATGCCGCCTGACCCAGGCAGACAGTCTGCACGTCGGGGCGCACGTACTGCATGGTGTCGTAGATAGCCATCAGCGCGGTGAAGGATCCACCCGGAGAGTTGATGTACATGGTGATGTCGCGATCCGGGTCCTGCGATTCGAGCACGAGCAGCTGCGCCATCACATCGTTGGCGGAGGTGTCGTCTACCTGGGTGCCGAGAAACACGATGCGCTCTTCGAAGAGCTTGCCGTAAGGGTCGATCTGCTTCGTGCCGAAGGAGGTTTCCTCCAAAAACTGCGGCAGAACGTAGCGGGAGGTGGGCATCTGGAAATTCATGGTAAAAGTCTCCTTGTTCTGCTTAGTTGCCGACGGTTCCGTCGGTGGCCTGGCGTGCGTCCGAAATAACGTGGTCGACGATGCCGTATTCCTTGGCTTCCTGAGCGGTGAACCAGCGGTCTCGGTCGGAGTCCTTGGTGATCTGCTCAAACGTCTGGCCGGTGTGCTCGGCGATGAGCTCGGCCATCTCGCGCTTCGTCGCTGCGAACTGCTCGGCCTGGATCGCGATGTCCGCGGCCGTGCCGCCGACGCCCGCCGAGGGCTGGTGCATCATGATGCGCGCGTGCGGCAGGGCGTAGCGCTTGCCCTTGGTGCCTCCCGAAAGCAGGAACTGGCCCATGGAAGCCGCCAGGCCCATCCCGTAGGTCGCAATGTCGCAGGGCGAGTACTTCATGGTGTCGTAAATGGCCATGCCTGCGGTGACGGATCCGCCCGGGGAATTGATGTAGAGGGAGATGTCGCGGGTCGGATCCTCGGCGGACAGAAGCAGGATCTGGGCGCAAAGCTTGTTGGCGATCTCGTCGTCGACCTGCTGGCCGAGAAAAATAATGCGCTCGCGCAGCAGGCGCTCGTAGACGGAGTCGCCGAGGTTCATTCCGGGTTGCGGAGAAGTCATTTTGGCTCCTTAGGCGTAAAAAGTGTTCAGCGGTCAATGCCACCACACTACTAGCCGGTTTCGGCTTGTGAAGCGGTGTTCGCTACGGGCGTACGCAGTGCTTGTTGAGCGCTTTCGCTGACAAGGAAACCCCCCGCCAGGAAGCGGAGGGTCTCACACGGTTGCGTGCGGCGGCTTAGGACTCGGAGGACTCAGTGGACTCGTTGGCCTCGGACGCGGTGCTTTCCTCAGCGGACTCGTCCTCGATCTCGCCGAAGTACTCGTTCGGGTCGACAGAGTTGCCCTCGGAGTCGGTCACGGTCGTACGCGAGATCGCGGCGGCAAGCGCCTTGCCGCGACGCACGTCGGAGAAGAGGTTGGCAATCTGGCCGGACTGCTGCAGCTGGGCGACGAACTGGTTCGGGTCCATGCCGTAGGACTGCGCGGTGAACAGGATGTGGTCGGTCAGCTCCTGCTGGGAGACCTCCGGTTGCTCCTGCTCTGCAAGGGCATCGAGGAAGAGCTGGGTGCGGACGGACTCTTCGGCCTGCTCGCGGGTCTTGGCGTCGAACTCCTCGCGGGTCGTGCCCTGGGCCTCAAGAAGCTGGGCGAGCGCGTTCTCGTCGTGCGCCATCTGGCCCAGGAGCTGGTGCAGCTGGTTGTGCGCCTGCTCCTCCACAATGGACTCCGGCAGGGCGAACTCGGACTGCGCCAGGGCCGCCTTGAGCACCTCGTCGCGGATCTCCGCGGCCTGCTCGGCCTTCTTCGTCTCCTCGAGCTGGGTCTTGGTGGACTCGCGCAACTCCTCGACGGTGTCAAACTCGGAAGCCATCTGCGCGAACTCGTCGTCAAGCTCCGGCAGGATGCGCTCCTTGGTCTGCTGCACGTGGACCTTGACGGCTGCTTCCTCGCCCTTGTGCTCGCCGTACTCGATGGTTGCGGTGAACTCGGCATCCTCGCCGGCCTTCAGGCCCTTGACTGCCTTGTCGAGGCCCTCGATGAGGTCGTCGGAGCCAACCTCGTAGGACAGGCCCTCGGTGGAGGCCTCGTCGATGGTCTCGCCGTCGATCTCGGCGGTCAGGTCGATGACGGCGAAGTCACCCTTCTTCAGCTTGCGGGTGGTGTCCTTCAGCTCACCGAAGCGGGCGCGCAGGTTGTCGAGCTCCGCGTCCACGGCGTCGTCGTCAACGCTGAGCGCCTCGACGTTGACGGAGATGGCGGAGAAGTCGGGCACCGTGATCTCGGGGCGGATGTCGACCTCGGCGGTGAACTGCACCTCCTCGTTGTCCTCGATCTTGGTGATGTCGATCTGCGGCTGGCCGAGCGGGTTGAGCTCGTTTTCCGTGATCGCGCGCTCGTAGCGGGTCGGCAGCATGTCGTTGACAACCTGCTCGAGCACCGGGCCGCGGCCGAAGCGAGCGTCGATAAGCTGGCGCGGTGCCTTGCCACGGCGGAAACCGGGGATGGTGACCTGCTGGGCGATCGCTTGGTAGGCCTGGTCAATCTCGGCACCGAGCTCGTCGAACGGCACGTTCACGGTCAGCTTGACGCGGGTGTCGCTGAGCTTATCGACGGTTGTTTTCACGGATGTCTCCTGTAGTGGTTCTAAGTTACGTAGTCTTTTGAAAATACCTGCCACGGCCAGTCATCTGCCCGGCGGCTGATTGGCCATTGTCGGGGCGACAGGATTTGAACCTGCGACCCCCTGCTCCCAAAGCAGGTGCGCTACCAAGCTGCGCCACGCCCCGTATCCGACTACTGCAAGCCGTCTGGCCCACGGTTTCACGATTGTAGCGTGAGCGATTTCCCGCGCTCGCCATTGGGCCGGTTTTGGGCTCTGCCGCCGGCTCAGGTTGGGATCACGGAGCCGCTGGAGTCGCGATGGTCCGCGCCTGTGCACTCGTCGCAAGGGCCGAACCGAGCCGCCGAGAAGCTTCGTCCGAAGCGCCTTGCCCGAAATCGGGATTCTTCCGTTTGGCCCTAAAAATGTTTTGCAAACCTACGTGGCCGAACCGAGAGTTTGCAAAGATCTTTGTAGACCTTCGTCAGCTTGGGAAAACGGTGCACATCCTCCTCTCAGGGTGTGGGCACTACCCAACCGCGTAGGCGTTCGCCACTGGATCTATGTTGATCGGTTCGTCGGAGTCAACCGCATAACTCAAGGTAACCGGCAGGAAAGGATTGTCACCATGAGCACCGAGAAACCCGTAGCGCGAACGGTGAGTCGCCGCACCTTCCTTGGTTCAGCGGCAGCAACCGTCGCGTTCGCCGCTGCGACGTCGGGCCCTGCCCACCCCGCCGCCAACGCTTCCGCGCCCAACGCGGCAGATGGGACGGGCGCCGCCGGGGTCGCCATGAACGTGGGCCGGGGCATGGCGGACATCACCGGCGAACCCCTCGGCGCCGGGATGAACGGCTACGCGGTGCCGAAGCAGATCTCGTCTGGTCTCCACCAGCGCCAGTTCGCCCGCGCGTTCGTCTTCGACGACGGAAACGGGGGCCGCGTGGCCCACGTGACCGTCGATATGGGGCTGATGTTCCAGGCAATTCATCTGGAAGTAATCCGCCGCTTGCAGGCGCGATTCGGGAACCGCTACCACGACGGCAACGTGCTCATCGCGGCGACACACACTCACGTCGCGCCCGGAGGCAGCTCGGGGCACCTTTTGGTGGACATCACCACGTTCGGGTTCCGGCCGGTCACGTTCGAGGCCTACGTCGCCGGCATCGTTTCGGCCGTCGAGCGCGCCGACGCGGACGTCCAGCCAAGCACCGTCTCGCTAACGCGAGGCCAGGTTCACGATGCGGGAGTGAACAGGTCCAAGGCCGCATTCGACCGCAACCCCGAGGAAGACAAGGCCGTGAACCCGGACGGCGTCGACCGGGAGTCGGCGACGTTGCACGTGCTTCGCGACGGCCGGTCGGTTGGTTTCATCAACTGGTACGGAATTCACCCCACCACGTTCGGCCCGGAGCACACCCTCATTTCGGGCGATAACAAGGGCTACGCCGCCTGGCTCGCAGAGCACCGCGCGGGCGTCGATCACTGCGACCCGGCCAGCGCGCCGTTCGTCGCCGCCTTCGCAACCTCCACCCCAGGCGACGTCACGCCCAACCACGGGCTGCACCCGCACAGCGGGCCGGGGGGCGAGGACGAGTACGCGTCGGCGAGGATTCTGGGGCTGCGCCAGCTCGATGGGGTTAGTGGTCGTCCGATCGAGCTTGCAGGGGGTGGGATTGATTCGCGGCACCGCTGGGTGAACATGCGCAACGTTTCGGTCGACGGAAGGTGGACCACCGACGGCCGCCCAGGAAAAACCGGGCCCGCCATCTTGGGGGCGGCGTTTGCCGCATCCTCGCAGGAAGACGGCGGTGGCGAACCCCTGCTCGGGTTCAACGAGGGTGAGCGCGGCGGCACCCCGTGGGTGCAACAAGTGAACAAGGTTGTCGTGCCACCCTCGGTAGCTGAAGTTCATGCGCCGAAAGAGATGCTCCTGCCCGTGGGCTACATCGACGGGCTCGTGCAGCAGACCGACCTTTTCCTTGTCCACCGCATCGGCGGCGTCGTCATCGCGTCGTTGCCCTTCGAACCGACGGTGACCGCCGGTCTGCGCATCCGCCGGGCTGTGGCGGAAGCCCTCGACGTGCCCTTCGACGCGGTGATCGCGCAAGGCTACGTCAACGGCTACTCCCACTACTTGACTACTCCCGAGGAGTACGAAACCCAGAACTACGAGGGTGGCGCGACGCTCTTCGGGCGGCACGGGCTGCCCGCGGTCGTCCAGACATTCGACCATTTGTCGTCCGCGATGGCCCACGGCATCCCCGTCGATCCCGGAGCCCCAGAGAAGGACCTCATGGGACTGATTCCTCACTCCCCGACGGGTAACCCCTTGGTTGATCTCGCGCCACTCGGCACGACGTTCGGTGACGTCATCTCCGGCCCCACGGGCCCGGTTGCGGCTGGGTCAACGGTCTCCGTCACGTTCGTCGGCGCCAATCCAAACTCCGACCTGCGCCATGAGCGTGGCTTCTTCTTCGTCGAAACGGCAGACGGTCGACGGGTTGCTGACGATTCGCACGAAGACACCGTTATTGAATGGGCCAGCAACTTCGGCCAGGTGAACACGACGATTACGTGGCACACTGCCGCGGCGGGTCCGGGCGAGTACGTGATCAGGTACTTCGGGTCGTCGCGCAGCCTGACTGGAAACTTGACTCCCTTTGAGGGAACAGCGCAGGTGACGGTGCAGTAGCAGTATCACGCGGGCCCGGCCCGTGGTGCTGTTGTGAAAGTGGAGGGAATGACGGGAATCGAACCCGCGTCTTCAGCTTGGAAGGCTGAGGTATTAGCCACTATACGACATTCCCATGCGGTAACGCGGGTCATAGTGTAACGCACTGCACGGCCGGTGACCAAAAGGGGAACTAATTTCACGCTGCGCCCGTTTGACTTGGGTGAAAGCTACCTTCTAAAGAGAGGCTAACCCGTGGAACTGCTACTCCTGCTCGCCGTCGTCGGCGGCGCCGTCTACCTGATCAGCACTCGCGCGCGTGGTGGATCGCGCAAGCAGCTTGAGCAAGAGCAGCTTGACGACGCCCTCGCTGACGCCAAGCGCTGGACCGACCGGCTCGGCTCCCAAGTGCTTAACCTAGCCGGCACTGACACCGCATCCACCCAGGCCATGGCGGACGCCTCCGAGCGTTTCACCGCAGCTTCCGCCGCGCTTGCCGACGCCCGCACTGTCAAGCAGGCACACCTGGCACGCGAATCCGCCCTCGAGGGTCTGCACTACGTCAACGCCGCCCGTGAGATCATGGGCATGCCCCCTGGCCCGCCGCTGCCGGAGCTCGAAGGTCAGCGCCGCGCGGGCCGCGTCACGGAGCAGCGCACAGTGACCCAGGAAGACGGCACGGAGATTACTGCATCTCCCACCGCCTCCGAGCAGACCCCGCACTATTACCCCGGTGGTTCTGTGGCGGGTCGCCCTGTGCCCGCCGGGTGGTACTCGTCCGCGTGGTGGGCTCCCGCAATGATGACGGGCATGTGGGCCGCGAGCTCGATGATGTTCTACTCGGCCATGTTCGCCGGTATGGCCGGCACTCCGTCCGCGACCGAGTTCGAAGCCGGTGACGCTGGTGCCGATGCGGGCGCCGATATGGGCGACGCCGGTGATGCGGGCGCAGACGCGGGTGATGCCGGAGGCGATTTCGGCGGGGACGCCGGCGGCGACGGCGGCTTCTTCGGTGGCGATTTCGGCGGCGACGGCGGCTTCGATTTCGGCGGTTTCGACTTCTAAGCCCGCAACGGCACCGCTGCCCCACCGCTACTGTGAAGGCAGCACTGCCCAATGGGGGCGCGGCCGCGGCGGCGCGCTAGACTCTCCGGAAGCATTGCTTTGACCATCTAGCTGGTAAGGAGCCGCGATGCGCATTGCCGTATTGCTGAAAGAAGTTCCGGATACGTACAGCGACCGCACCATGAACCTCGAGACGGGCCTGACGGACCGCACGGGTGACGTCGTCGCCGACGAGGTAGGCGAGCGCGCCGTCGAGGCCGCCCTGCGGATCGCGGAGGCCGCCGGCGACAGTTCGGTCGACATTTTAAGCGTCGGCCCGGAAAGTGCGGTCGGCTCGATCCGCAAAGGGATCGCGATGGGTGCGGCGGAGGCCTACCTCGTCTCGGACGAGAAACTGATCGGAGCCGATCTGACGCTGACGGCTGAGGTGCTTGCGGCGCTGGTGAAGAAGAACGGCTACGACCTCGTTGTCACCGGTGCGGCTTCGTCCGACGGCGCCAGCGGTGTCATCGCCGCGATGGTTGGCGAGCTGCTTTCCATCCCCGCCCTGACCAACCTCATCGATCTCAGCGTCGAGGGCACCACGGTCACCGCCAGCCAAGCCAGCGATGGCGCGGTGGTCCAGCTGACCTGCGAGCTGCCCGCCGTTGCTGCGGTGTCGGACGAGTTCCCGGACGCACGCTTCCCCAACTTCAAGGGCCTGATGGCGGCGAAGAAGAAGGAGATCAACGCGGTCACCCTCGACGAGCTCGGAGTCGATCCGGAGGATTGGACTCACCCGCGCGCCATTGTGGTCGACATCGCGCAGCGCCCCGCCCGCGAACGCGGAGAGATCATCAACGGCAACTCCGAGGCCGCAGCCAAGCTGGTCGACTTCCTCGAATCCAAAAACCTCACCACCCGGGAGGCACGCGCATGACGGACATCCTCGTCGTCATCAACCCCACGCACGACGACTCGCTCGACCTCGCGGCGGCGGAGCTGATCGGCGCAACCAGCGAGATCGGCACGCCGGTGGCGCTGACGGTCACCGCCGATCACGCCGACGAGCTGGCGTCGCTGGGAGCCAGCCGCGTGCTTGTCGCGCCGGGAGCCTCGCTTGTCGACGCCACCGTCGCCGCGTTCGACCTGCTCTACCCGGCTGCAGTCGTGTTTGGCCATTCCGTGCGCGGGCGCGAAACCGCCGCCCGTTTCGCCGCGCGCACCCGCAAGGCCCTGCTCACCGATGTCGTCGGTCTGCGCCGCGACCCCGAGGGCGTTGTGGCAGATCACTCCAACTTCGGTGGGGCCTACACCGCCGTGGGTGCGGCGACGCATTCGGCGCCGGTGGTGACGCTGCGACCTGGGTCCGTCGACAAGCGGGCGCAGCCTTCGACGCCCGCGGTGGAAACCCTCGAAGTCGCCGCCAGTGATGCGCGCAGCGCCACGGTGGTCAAGGTCACCCCCGTCGTGCGCTCAAGCCCGCGGCCCGACCTGGTCACCGCCGACAAAGTCGTCGCCGGTGGCGTCTCGCTCGGCTCGGAGGAGTCCTTCGAGCAGCTCGTCGGCGGGCTTGCCGACGCCCTCGGCGCCGCCGTCGGCGCGACCCGCTCCGCCGTCGACGAGGGCCAGGTGCCGTACGAAGCGCAGATCGGCCAGACGGGCGTGCTCGTGTCCCCGAAACTGTACATCGGCGTCGGCATCTCGGGGGCGATCCAGCATCTCGTGGGCATGCAGACCTCCGACACGATCGTCGCCATCAACAACGATCCAGACGCGCCGATTTTCGAGGTCGCGGATTTCGGCATCGTCGGCGACATCTTCGACATCGTCCCCAAGATCATCTCCGAGCTCGACTCCAGGAAGTAGAAACCGATGCAGACACCACTGCGCCGTGGCCTCCCCCGGGTGGCAGGTGGCGAGCCCTGGCCGCCCGCCGGTGCGGTCGTTGACCTCGACGTACCCGAAACCCCCGCACCCGAAACCCCCGCACCCGCCCAGCCCGAGCCCGCAGACGGCCTCAGCGCTGTCGCGGTGCGCCGCGGTTTACCCCGCACCACTGGTGGCGAGGCGTACCCGCCGGTCAGCGAAACCTACATCGCGCTGCCTGCGGCGGCTTTGCGCGAGCCGGAACCAGCTCCAGAGCCCGCCTCCGAACCGGCGCCGGCAGCGGAAGCGACGCAGCAGCCCGCTCCCGTGAAGCCCGTGGCGCCGAAACCGGCCACCGCGAGCGCGGACACACCCTCGCGCAACTGGGCCCGGTGGCTTTCCCCCGCGATTGCGTTCGGTTTCGCCCTCGCGCTTGCCGTGCTGCTAGCGCGCTACATTGCGGGCACCGACGCAGGTGGGCAGTTCATCCAACGCTTCGACGGCCGCCAGCCGCTGCCCGCAGGCACCCCGGTGGGCATCCCCGCCTGGCTGAACTGGGCCCACTTTTTCAACATGCTCCTCATGGTGCTCATCATCAAGACGGGACTGTCCGTGCGCAGCGAGCGCAAACCCGAAGCCTACTGGGCTCCGAAGAACAACCCGCGGGCCAAGATTTCGCTGACGCTGTGGCTCCACCTGGCGCTCGACATCGCCTGGGTGGCCCTCGGCGCAGTGTTTTACGTACTGCTCTTCTCCACCGGCCAGTGGGCGCGGATCGTGCCCACGAGCTGGGACACCTTCCCCAATGCGCTCTCGGCGGGCCTGCAGTACCTCACCCTGAACTGGCCCGAGGAAAACGGCTGGGTGCATTACAACGCCCTCCAGGAGCTGACCTACTTCGCGGTCGTGTTCATCGCCGCGCCCCTGGCGATTGTCTCGGGCGCGCGGATGAGCCCGTGGTGGCCGAAGGGTTGGTCGCTGGTGTCGATGAAGGCAGCGCGCTCGATCCACTTCCCCACCATGATTTTCTTCGTGGTGTTCATCATCACCCACGTGGGGCTTGTGTTCCTGACCGGCATGCGCCGCAACCTGAACGCGATGTTCGCCGCGCGTGGCGACGTCGACCCGGCCACCTACGCCACCGACTGGACCGGCACCCTGGTCTTCCTCGGGGCGTTGGTTGTTATCGCGGCGGCGTGGTTCGCCGCGCGCCCGCTGGTGGTCGCGCCGGCTGCCCGGCTGACGGGAACCGTCTCGCAGCGCTAGGGGGTGGCGGTGCGCTGCCAGGTGCCGTCGACAAGCTCGATGGCACCTTCGGCCGCGAACTGATCCAGCCAGCCCTGCATCGGGAACTCGCCCCACTTGGAGTGGAAGTAAGCGGCGTTGGCCAGGATGTCGTCGAGGTGCTCCCACGGCGGCGAGGACACCGGGTGGTGCTGGTGGTAGGCGTGGGCGCCGCCGCCCCAGTACAGCTCGATGCCGCTGCGCTCTAAGTTGCGGGCGAAATCCGTGTCCTCCCCGCCGTAGCCGGAGAAGCCCGGGTCGAACCCGCCGAACGTTTCCTCGATGCGCTGCCACGTCTCGGCGCGCAGAGCGAACGACAGCGACCAAAACAGGTTGTAGTCGCTGGCCTTGACCACCTCCCCCGGCGCGGGGTTCGGCCTCGCCGGGTGCGGGTCGGGGTTGATGGTGCGCAGCTCGCCGGGCGCCATATACGTCACCGGGCCAGCCACCACCGCGCCCGGGTGGGTGGCAAGCGCCTCGACGTAGCCGCCCACCAGATCCCCGGAGGCGACGCAGTCCGCGTCAAGGAAGATCAGGATCTCCGCGCCGCGCTCGATCGCGGTGCGGGCGGCCAAGTTGCGCGCGGCGGCGAGGTTGCGCTGCCCGGCAACCACCGTTGACTTCGGCACCGCCTTGCGCAACGCGTGCGCGTCGGCGAGCGCGACGGTAATGTGCTCGGTGCCCTCGGGGGTGAGGTTGACCTGGTGGGTCAGGTGCGCGGCGCGGTTGGCGTCGGCAAGCGAGACAATCGCGATGCGTTGCGACGCTTGCCCGGCCACCCGCGCGATCACCTCTGCCGCCCGGCGCGCCGCGCCCTCGGTCTCCCAGCGCGACCAGTCGGGCTTAAGCGCGGCGGCGCGGCGCAGCAGCTCCGGCCACGTATCGGGGGCGGGGAAGGTTTCGGCGACGAGGGCTAGCCCGGCGCGCTGGACCTGGCGGGCGTTGAGCTTCTGCTCGATAAACGGTCGCGGTTGGGGCAGCAAAATCGCCGGAGTGTGCGTCACCGCGAGGTCCGCAATCGAGTTCTGGCCCCCGGCGCTGACCACGACGCCGGCGGCGCTGAGGATCTCCGTGGGGTCGTCGACGCGGTTGTCGCCCTCCAGATAGGTGAAGCGGTATCCCTCGCACGCCGCCTCCACGCCCGCCCAATCACTAGGCTCCCACGTCGCGCCGCCCTTGCCCGCCATGACCACCACGTGGGTGGAGTCGCGGTGCACTTGCTCGCGCATGTGCAGCCGCGAGATCCCGCCGACGGCGTGCACGCGACTTGCGTGGGCGTGTAAATGATCCGGCAGCTCCACCCACGACGGCCACGCCGCGATGATCGCGTCGGCTTGGGTATAGGCGATCTGGTGCGGGGCGTCGTCGCGAAGCCCGGGCATGGCCAGGGTGATCACGGGAACGCCCAGAAGCCGCACGAGCGCCCCGACCTCGACGGAGACGTCCACGTAGAAGGCCTTGGGGTTGTTGTCCGCGATCCACTGCGCGATCTGCGCCATGCGGCTTTGCAGGTCGCGGTTGCCGTACGGCGCGTAGTGCAGCGTCCCTCCGGCCGTCATCGCACGGCCGTGGGGGCGCTTGCGGTTGTCCATTGCGTCGTCGGCAAGCACGACGTCGGCGCTGTCGGCGGTGGACAGGATCACCGCGCGTTCGCCGAGCAGCGCCAACTGTTTCTGGATCTCCCTGCAGCGCTGCAGGTGACCGGAGCCGTGGTGGTGGGCGTAGATCCCGATCACTTCACCATCACCTCCCGGTAGAGATCCGTGTAGCGGCGCGCCGTTTGGATCAGGGAGTGGTTGTCCACCACCCATTCGCGCACCGTGGGCCGCTTGATGTGCAGCGCCGAGTGGATCGCCTTGGCCAGTGACACCACGTCGTCCGGCTGCGCCAGTGCCGCGGGCGCCTTGGCAAGCAGCTCACCGAGCCCACCGCGGGCGAACGCGGCGACGGGCGTGCCGCACGCCATCGACTCGAAAGCGACCAGGCCGAACGGCTCCTCCCAGCGTGGGGTGACCACGGTGACCGCGCAGCTTCCCACCAACGAGCGCAACCCGGCGTGGGACAGCTCTCCGAGCCAACGGATGGAATCGCCGTTGAGCCGCGGCGCGATCTCCTCCTGGAAGTAGCGGTGGTCGCCCTTGCGCCCCGCGAGCAGCAGGGGCAGACCCAGCAACCGGCAGGCGTCGATAGCTAAATGCGGGCCCTTTTCCGGCACCAGGCGGCCGAACCAGACCGCCGCTGCCCCGCCGGGTCCCGGCGTCCACTCGGAGACGTTGACCCCGTTCGGGATCACGGTAATCGGCGAGGGCGTGCGCCAGTTGCTCGCGGTCGCGTGGCTGACGGCCGCGAACTCACCCGCGTCGGCGCCCGCGCGGTCGATCACATCCTGCAGCTCGTCGAGCACCGGGGTGTGCAGCGTGGTCACCATGGGCAGGGCCTCGGGCGAAGCGGGCGAGGGGAACATCCACGGGCTCAGCGAGTTGTTGTGCACCACGTCGTAACCGCACCGCACCAGCAGCTTGCGCAGCCCGATGAACGCGCGGTCCTCCCGCTCACGCTCACCCGCGGGGTAGCCCGTATCCGTCGCCAGCTCCGGGCTCGCGCCCCAGTCCACGCCGGGCAGCTCGAACTCGGGGCAGTTGCCGTCGGAGCCGCGCGCGGCGAAGAAGTGGACCTCGTGGCCCTCCATGCGCAGCGCCTTGACCATCGTGTGGCAAAATGCCTCGAGCCCACCCGCGTAGGGCTCGCGGATGGGGTATCGCGCGGGCGCGACGAACGCGATCTTCAACCCCGGCGCGCGGCTCACCGTCGCTTCACTCGGCATCACGATCGTCATCGGCGCTGCACCTCCTCTCCTGCACTTTTCGTGGTGTTAACACTATCCAGAACGCTTCGGTATATCTCGGCGTGCGTGGCGCGCACCCGGCGCAATTGATCCACCCTATCGCCCAAATACGGCACAGTGCCACGGGCGAGGAGGCGGGTGGCTGCCTGAGCCGCGCTGGCCCCGTCCGCGCTGCGGTAGACCTCCACCGCCTCGGTCCGGTCCACCTGGTCGGCGTAGCAGCCCGTATCGGGCACGACCACGCCCGTGCCGACATCGCGGCACATCTCCAACCAGCCGGAATGCGTGCCGCGGGTGTACGGCAGCACGCAGGCGGTCAACGCCGCTACCTCGCGGTGCAGCGCCGCGTCATCGAAAGGCCCGTGCACCACCAGATCGACCTTGCCCGCCAGCTCCGCGCGCAGCTGCGCGGTGGCGGGCTCGTCGTGGACAAACACGCGCAGCGCAACGTCGCGGCTCAGATCCAGGTAAAACTGCGGGTCGCGCACGACGTTGGAGCGCAGGGACTTGAGAAACACGCCAACAACAGGTTCACGGCGCACTGTGGGTGGCTCGGCCACAATGGCGGGGTGGGGCGCGACGGTGACGTTGCGCGCGCGGAAGGCGTCGTCAAGCGTGCGCGCCGCGCACTCGGTGAGCGTGATCACCGCGCTCGCCGCACCGACGAGGGTGCGCAGCCGCTGGTGGTGCTCGGTTTGGTCCGCAAGGTGCGGGTTGTCGATGTCGTGGGCCGTGACGACGAGCGGGATGGGCAGCGTCTCAACCAACTGCTCAATCTGCTCGGGCGAGCGGTGCTCAAAGCCGAAGTGGATGTGCACCAGGTCCGCGGCGGGCGGGGTGCGCCAAAACTCGGCCTCGAGCGCCGGGTGCGGCCACCAGTTGCCGTCGATGTCCGGATCAGGCAAGTACTCAACACCGGCAGGGCGAATTGCCTGCGTGTAGGGATGTTGGGCGGGAATGGACAAAACCCGCACGGTGCGTACGTGCTTGCTCACTCCATCAATATAAACAACCGTGCATCTAAACGCTCGGATGCGTCCAGCTAAAAATTTCACCCGCCCCGCGGTTGGTATCTTAGGGGCCATGCCCACCCTCACCGTCGTCGGAAACTGCCAAGCGGAATCGACCCGCAAGCTGCTCATGAGCTGCGGAAAGTTCGACTCCGAGCGCATCGCACCCGTGCACGAGCTCGAAGCCAACGACATGGGGTGGTTCGGCGATCTCATCGCGCGTACCGACGTCCTTGTCACCCAGCCGATCCGGGACAACTACCGCGGCCTCCCCGTCGGCACGTCCGAGCTTGTCCGCCAGCTTCCCGCGCGCGCTCGCCACGTGGTGGTGCCCGTGCTGCGTTTCGACGCCCTCATGCCCTACCAGGCGATTATCCGCGACCCCGACCACCCCTCGCTGAACCCGCCGGTGGTGCCTTATCACGACCTGCGCATCCTCGCCGCCGCCGCGCGCGGGCTGGACAGCCCCGTGGACGCCTCTCCCCCGCCGCCGGCGCTGCGCCGCGCGGCCGCGATGTCGATTGCGGAGATCCGCTCGCGCGAGCAGCGCCACGGCTCGGTGGTGATCTCGGACTATTTGGAGACGACCCCGGTGTGGCACACCGTCAACCACCCGAGCAACGCCACGCTCGTCTCCCTCGCCGAGCGCATCCTCGCCGCACTCGGCATCAGCGGCGGTATTAACGCCCCCGACTACGAAATGCTCGGCGAGCTCGACGCGCCCGTCGCACCCGAGGCGGCCACAGCCCTGGGCGTGAGCGTCACCGGCCGCGCGCAGTGGACCCGGCGCGGCGGCGAGGTCATCGACGATTCAGAGATCGCAGCGCAGCAGCTGGAGTTCTACCGCGCCCGCCCGGCGCTCGTCGCCCACGGGATGACGCGCCACGCGCAGCGGATCAGCAACCTGGGGCTAGCATGAAGCACCTCATCGTCGGACCGGATGGTCACGGCGTTACCGCCTACGCGCTGCAGCTCGCCGCCGCGCTCGGCGTCGACGAGCGAGACATCATCCGCGAGAACACGTTTGACTGCGCCCCTCTTCCCGACGCCCCCATCCACGTCACCTTCACCGACCACCTCTTCGGCACCCAGCCGCTCGCGGCGGTCGAGGCGCTGCTGGGCCGCGTGGGCGAGCGCGCCCTGTCGGTGTCCTTCCACGACATCCCGCAGCCCGAGGAGGGCGCGGAGCGTTTCTCCCGCCGCGCCGAGGCGTACCGGCGCCTGCGCGACGCCGCCACGGTCAGCGTGGTCAACTCCCAGCACGAGGCGCAGTTTTTCGAGCATGCCCCCGCGGTGATCCGCCTGCCCATCCCGCAGGTTGCCTCCCACTTCGACCCCGTCCCGAACACCGTGGGCATCCTCGGTTTCCTCTACCCCGGCAAGGGCCACGAGGACCTCATCGCCGCCCTCGCGGGCACCGATTACCACCTGCGCTTCCTCGGGGCGGTGTCGCAGGGCCACGAGCAGTGGGCGCGTGGCTTGCGCACGGCCTATCCCCACGTGGAGATCACGGGCTGGCTCAGCGCGGACGAGCTCGCCGCCGAGATGGGCCGGGTTGCGGTGCCCGTGTGCGCGCACCGGCACTTCTCCGCCTCCGGGTCTCTCATGACCTGGCTGGGCGCGGGCCGCAACGTGCTGGCCAGCGACTCACCCTACACGCGCGAGATCGACGCCTGGCTGCCCGGGCGCATCACTTTGGTGCGCGACGGCGCGTGGCGCGAGGCGGTGGAGCGGTTCACCCCGCGCGTGATGGATCCACCGAGCTACGACTGGGGCGACGTCGCCTTGGTATGGGAAAGGCAGTGGGCGGCATGTGGCCTGACGTAAGCGTCATCATCCCCTACTACGACAACCCAGCTGGCCTGCGCGCCGTGCTCGCAGCTCTTCGCGCGCAGGACTACCCGGCGCGGGTGGAGATCATCGTCGCCGACGACGGCTCGCCAACCCCGCCCGAGCAGGAGCCCTCGCTTGTCGACGCCCTGACCGACGTCATCACCTTGCGCCAGGACGACCTGGGCTTCCGCGCCGCCGCCGCGCGCAACCTGGGCGCGTCCGTGGCAACCGGCGAGGTCTACGCGTTTCTCGACGGCGACACCATTCCCCAGCCCGGTTACCTCACCGCAGCGGTGGCCCACGTGCAGCGCAACCGCCGGGCAGTGGTCGTGGGCACGCGGCTGACCGGCCCAGATCTCGCCGAACCGGGCTGGCTGACCCAGGCCTGGGCTGATACCGACGACCTGGCGCGGGCCGACTCCACGAGCTGGCGCTACATCATCTCGGCCGTGCTGACCTGCTCGGCGAACTTCTTCCACCACATCGGCGGGTTTGACGCGGGATTTGTCGGCTACGGCGGCGAGGACTGGGAGTTCGGCTGGCGCGCCTGGAACGCTGGCGCCGAGTTCGTGCACGAGCCAGGCGCGCTCGCGCACCACCCCGAGGCCGATTTCGGCGCCCGGCACTGCGACGAAGATGAGGAGGTGCGGGTGAAAAACGCGGAGACACTCGCCCTCGCCGGGCGCATCACCCACCCCATCGCCCGGCCGGCGGGTGTCGTCTTCGGCACCGCGGACGTGGCGGTGGTGGTCCCCGATTTTGCCGACCCCGGCGCGCTTGAGGTGGTGATTTCCTCCTGGCTGCGTGTCGACGCCCGCGTCTACGCCCCGGCGCGCCCCGCGCTGTTCCGCGCGGATCCCCGGGTGCACACGGGCCGCCCCGCGGGCGAGCGGCTGCGCGTCACGCTCGCCTCCCCGTGGGCGCTGGCGGACGCGGAGGCGTTTTACCGCCGCGCGACGGACAGGTTCTTCGTCCTGCCCGACGGCACCGAGGTCGCCTCCGCCCGGGCGCTGAGCCTCACCTCTCCGCGCACTCGAACCTCCGGGGCGTGGCTGGGGCTGAGCCCGGTTGAGGGCCCGCAGCGCCTCGAGCGGATCTTCGCGGGCTGGTAGGGCCTACTCCTGCGGCAGGGCCGGGGCGACGCCGGTGTCCTCGTACTCGGCGAGGATGTCAATGCGGCGCTGGTGTCGCTGTTCGTTCGACCACTCCTGGCCGATGAAGGCGTCGACAATCGCGAGCGCCTCCTCCTCGGTGTGCATGCGCCCGCCGATGCCGATGAGCTGGGCGTTGTTGTGCTCGCGAGCCAGGCGCGCGGTCTCCGTGGACCACGCCAGGGCGCAGCGCGCGCCCTTGACCTTGTTCGCGGCGATCTGCTCGCCGTTGCCGGAGCCGCCGAGCACGATGCCCAGCGAACCCGGGTCCGCGACCGTGCGCTCGGCGGCGGCGATGCAGAACGCGGGATAGTCGTCGGCGGCGTCGTAGACGTGCGCGCCGCAGTCGATTACCTCGTGGCCCGCGGCCTCGAGGTGCTCCTTGATCTGGTTCTTGCGCTCGAAACCGGCGTGGTCTGCTCCAAGATAAATACGCATGGCACCTACCTTAGGCCCCCGGCTCACCCAGCGCGAAGCGCACTCCGGTGAGCTCTTCGGAGACCCCCCACAGGCGGCGGGCGGTCGCTTCATCCTAGGCGGCCTGCGACCTGCTCACGAGCGTCGGGTACCCCCTCATCTGCGAGAACCCGTCCGGGCCGACGAAGCTGTCGCCGGGAATGTCCTCCACCGCGGCATACAGCGCGTTTGCAGCGCGCCCATCTCGGCGGACTGAGCGACCGTGCGGTTGGCAAACCGCATCACGGCGTCCATGAGCCGCTTCTCCGAGTGGCCCTGCAGGTTGGTGTCGCTGTAGCCGGGGTGGGCGGCGACGGCGACCACGCGGGAGCCGGCGTCGTCCAGCTTGCGGTTGAGCTCCGAGGTAAACAGTAGGTTCGCCAGCCTCGACGTCCAAGTCTGCCTGGCGGTGAGCCATGGATGAGAGCGTGACCACCTTGCCGGTAATCGAGGGCAGCAGAAGGTTGGTCAGCGCGAAATGGCCGAGGTGGTTGGTGCCAATCTTAAGCTCAAAGCCGTCGGCCGTGGTGGCGAACGGCACGTACATGATGCCGGCATTGTTGATCAGGACGTAGATAGGCCCGCGCTCGGCCGTGGATTCAGCAAAGCGGCGCACGGAGGAGAGATCCGCCAAGTCGAGGTGCTCGACGTCAACGGAGCCACTAATACGGGCGGCGGCCTCGCGGCCCTTGTCCTCGTTACGAACCGCGAGGGTGACGTCCGCACCCGCGCGGGCGAGCTCGCGGGCCGTGACAAAACCGAGACCGCTGTTGGCCCCGGTGATCACGAAGCGCTGCCCGGAAACCCCGGCGATGCGCTGGGCGTCCCAGCGCATCGGATGCCCGTTGCGGCACGGGCTTAGACCTGCGGGCTTTCGGTGCGGGAGCGCTTGAGCTCGAAGAAGTACGGGAACGCCGAGAGCGTGACGGAGGCATCGAAAAGCTTGCCTGCCTCCTCGCCCGTGGGCACGCGGGTGATCACGGGGCCGAAGAAAGCAGTGTCGCCGAGCTTGAGCACCGGGGTGCCCACGTCGTCGCCGACGGCGTCCATCGCCGAGGCGTGGTAGCCGCGCAGCAGGTCGTCGGCGTCGGTGGTATCAGCCACCTCGGCGCAGGTGCCGGGCACGCCGACCTCGTCCAGAGCCGCGGCGATAATGTCGTTGTAGGCGCCGTCGCCCTGCTTGCCGCCCTGGCCTTCGGTGTGGATCTTCGTGCCCATTGCGGTGTAGAGCTCGTCGATCTTCTCCGGGTGCTCCTGCTTCACCTTGGCGAAGACGCGCGCCGGACCCCAGGCTGCCTCCATCGCGGCGAGGTAGTCCTCGGGGAGGTCGCGGCCGTCGTTAAGCACGGCGAGCGACATGGGGACCCACTCGACCTCGATGTCGCGGACCTTTTCCACCTCCTTAATCCAGCGGGAGGTTTGCCAGCAGAACGGGCAGGTTGTGTCGAACCAGAAAGTTACGTGCTCAGTCATGGCCCCCAGCGTAGCGAAACTACAGATATGGGTAGCGTGGATCTCTATGAAGACCAATCTTTCGCGTATCGACGCCCAGGCCCGCGCCGCGCTCATCGCGGACGTGCACTACGACATCCACCTCGACATCACGGGCGAGGACATCTTCACCTCCACCACCACGGTGAGATTTACCTCCACGCAGGGTGAGACGTTCTTTGATCTCGTCGCCGACTCGTTTTCCGCCAGCCTCGACGGCGCGGAGCTTAACGGGCGAGACATGGTCCTTGAGGCCGGCTCCCACGAGCTGGTGGTCACCGCCACCTCCGCCTACAGCCGCACGGGCGAGGGCCTGCACAAGTTCACCGACCCGGCCGACGGCAAGGACTACCTCTACACCCAGTTCGAGCCGGCCTACGCGATGAAGGTGTTCGCGTGCTTTGACCAGCCCGACATCAAGGCCACATACGCCATTTCGGTGACCGCGCCCGAGCGCTACGTCGTGGTGCTCAACGAAAAGGCCACCCGCAGTGGCAACACCTGGTCGTGCGAGATCACCTACCCGCTGTCGACCTACCTGGTGGCCGTGTGCGCCGGCGAGTACGAGTCCGTCCACGACACCTTCTCCGACGAGCACAAGAACATCGAGCTGGGCCTTTACGCGCGCGCCAGCCTGATTGAGCACCTCGACGCCGAGCGCCTGTTCCGCCAGACAAAAGACGGGTTTAGCTACTTCCACGAGAACTTCGCGGTGCCCTACCCCTTTGGCAAGTACGACCAGATCTTCTGCCCCGAGTACAACATGGGCGCGATGGAAAACGCCGGTGCGGTGACCTTCCGCGACGAGTACATCTTCACTTCCGAGCCGACCCCGCACAAGGTCGAGCGCCGCAACGACACGATCTTGCACGAGATGGCGCACATGTGGTTCGGCGACCTGGTGACCATGCAGTGGTGGGACGACCTGTGGCTCAACGAGTCGTTCGCCACCTGGGCCTCGGCGATTGCGCAGACGGAGATCGGCGAGTACCCGAACGCGTGGGTCACCTTCGCCGCCATCGAGAAGGCCTGGGCGTACTCCCAGGACCAGCTGCCGTCCACGCACCCGATCGCCGCGGACGCGCCTGACATTGAGACCGCCGAGCAGAACTTCGACGGCATCACCTACGCCAAGGGCGCCTCCGTGCTCAAGCAGCTGCAGGCCTACGTCGGCCGCGACGAGTTCTTCGCCGGGGTGCGCGAACACTTCCGCAACCACGCGTTCGACAACGCGACTTTCGCTGACCTGCTCGGTGCCCTCGAGGCGGCCAGCGGGCGCGACCTGTCTCAGTGGTCGCAGCAGTGGCTGCGCACCACCGGCGTGTCGCGGCTCTACCCGGAGATCACCGACGATTCCTTTACGGTGGTGCAGGAATCCGACGTGCAGCGCAGCCACCGCATTGGCGTCGGCCTGTACTCGCTTATCGACGGCCGCGTCACCCGCACCCACGACACCGAGATCTTCATCGAGGGCGAGCGCACTGAGGTCCCCGAGTTTGCCGGCGTGAAGCACGACCTGGCGCTGGTCAACGACCGCGACCTCACCTACTGCCTGATGGGCTTGACCGAGGAGCACATGAGCTTCGTGCTCGAGCACCTCGGCGCGATCGAGGATCCGATGGCGCGCACGCTGTGCTGGTCGGCGGCGTGGGAGGCGACGCGCGACGGGCGCCTGCCGGCGCGTGAGTTTATCAAGCTCGTGGCCTCCCACGTTGCCACGGAGGACCAGCCGACCGTGCAGGAGCGCCTGCTGGGCCAGGCCGTGACCGCGGCCACACTCTACGTTGCGCCCGACTACCGCGACGAGGCCACCGCGCAGCTGAACGACGCCCTGCGCGGCACCGAGCCGGCCCTGATCTTCGACCGCGCCCTTGCTCGCCTCCCGCTTGACGACGCCTCCGCCACGCACCTCTCCCAACTGCTCGACAACTCCGACAACAAGGAGCTGCGCTGGCTGGCGCTGACAGCCCTCATCGCCCACGGCACCCGCAGCGTCGACGACGCCGAGGCGGTCAACGATCCCTCGTCCGAGGGCGCGGTGTCGAAGCTGCGCGCGCGGGCGGTCGCTAACAAGCGCTGGGCGTGGGAGGAAATCACCCGCTCCGATCGCTCCAACCTGGAGATCCGCTACCTCATCGACGGTTTGACGTTCAACGACGAGGGCCTGGAGGGACTTAGCGACAAGTATTTCCGCATCGCGCCTGAGCTGTGGGATCGCCTCTCGAACGAGATGGCGCAGCGCACGTTGGAGGGCATCTACCCGATGTGGGACATTTCCGAGGACGCGGTCGCCAAGGCCGACGCACTGCTGGCCCGCGAGGACCTCACCGCGGGGCTGCGCCGCGTGCTCTCCGAGGGCCGCGACCGCGCGGCGCGCGCTCTGCGCGTGCAGGCCGTGGACGCCGCCGCGGCCACCCGCAGCTAGGCCGACGCTGGCGCCGAGGCGACGCGCAGCAGCGCCGCGTCGGGGCGCAGCAGGATGGTGACGTACGCCGCGAGCTCGCCGTCGACGTGGACGCGGCGGGCGATGCGCTGCAGCGGCGCGCTGTGGCTGAGCTTGAGCTGCTCGCATTCCTTTTCGGATGCGACGGAGGGGGTGATCACGTCCTCGAAGCTGACGCCGCGCGGCGCCGAGGTGCGCAGGCTGCTGTCGCTAACGTGCGCCTCGCAGCCTGGGCGAACGCACACCGACTCTAAGATGGCGGGGGTTTCGTTCGTGAGGTGTAGAAATTCTCGGGTCTGGATGGGGCCGAGATCTTCCTCGCCGAAGGCGCGCACCGCGGCGCGCGGCGGGGCCTTTTCCCCGGCGAACAGGGTCTCGGTCTGGACCTCGACCCCGGCTTGCTCGAGCTGGGCGATGAAGCCGCGGTCTGCGCACAGGTCAATCATTGGCGGTAAAGCCCGAGCGAAAGTGCCTCCAGTGCGACCGCGGCGGCGCGCGATGATCCCCTCTGCTTGGAGCAAGTCAAGCGAGTGGCGCACCGTCATGCGCGCCACGCCGAACTCCTCGACGAGCTCGCGTTCCGACGGCAGCTTGTCGCCGGGGTTAAGCTCCCGGGCTTCAATGCGGCGGCGGAGTTCCTCCGCGATAATGATGTACATGGGCCTTCGCGCCATCAGACCTCCCTCAACTCAGAGCACGCGATACGCATAAATTCTAATGCATAAAACGTGTGTACGAAGCCTTTGTGGCTTAAAGGTTCGCAAGCGCCTGCTCGATGTCGGCGAGAAGATCCGCCTCGTCTTCAATGCCGACGGAGATGCGCACGAGCTCGCGCGGGACGGCTAGCGCCGAGCCTTCGACAGCCAGGTGCGTCATCGTCGCCGGGTGCTCAACCAGGCTCTCCACCCCGCCGAGGGATTCCGCGAGGCAGAACAGCTTGGTGGAGCGGCAGAACGTATGGGCCTGCTGCTCGGTATGGAAAATCACCGATACCATGCCGCCGAAGCGCTTCATCTGGCGCACCGCGGTGTCGTGGTTGGGGTGCGATTCAAGCCCCGGGTAACACACGCGCGCGACCGTGTCGTGGCCCTCGAGGAAGCCCGCCACCGCCTCAGCGTTGTCGCAGTGCCGGTCCATGCGCACCGCGAGAGTCTTCAAGCCGCGGGCGGTGAGGTAGGTGTCAAAGGGAGACGGGATAGCGCCGACCCAGCCGAAGAAGAAGCGCAGCTGCTCCTCCATCTCGGCGCCGTTGGCGCAAACCACGCCGCCGATCACGTCGGAGTGCCCGCCGATGTACTTGGTGGTGGAGTGGACCACGATGTCCGCGCCGAGCTCGAAGGGCTTCTGCAGGTAGGGCGACGCGAAGGTGTTGTCCACCACGAGAGCAGCGTCACCCTTGATCTGCGCAATCGCGCGGATATCGGCGATATCGAGCAGCGGGTTGGTGGGGCTTTCCACCCAGATCGCCTTCGTGTTGTCCTGGACCGCCGCCGCCACCGCCTGGGCGTCAGTCATGTTCACCACGGAGTTGGACACGCCCCACAGCGTGAACACCTGCTGGATCAGGCGGTAGGTGCCGCCGTAGGCGTCGCTGCCGATGATGATGTGGTCGCCGGGTTTGAGCAATACGCGCAGCACGCTGTCAATCGCGGCCATGCCGGAAGCAAAAGCGACGGCGAACTCGGAGCCCTCGAGCGCCGCGACCGTGTCCTCCAGCGCGCTGATCGTCGGGTTTCCCACTCGCGTGTACTCGTACCCATTGCGCGTCACCGCCAGGTCGTCCTGGGCGAACGTGGTCGAGGCGTAGATCGGGGTGTTGATCGGCCCGTACAGGGAGTCGGGGTCGTAACCCGCATGGATAGCATCGGTAGAAAAACCGGAGGGCACTGGGATTGTCCTTTCCTCGGCGAAGCAAAGTCCTGACCGAGTCTAGCCCACCTCTAGACCAAGCTGTCCATTTCCGGCGATTAATATGCAGGTACAATCGCAAAACGCATGACTGTTTACGAAAAATTTTCTAATTCCGCATCCTTCATCCTCGCCAGCGGCGCCGAAAACCCCGCCGTGTCCGAGGCCGTTGACTCCGTAAGCAACTGGTGGCAAGACCCCACCACGCGCGAAAACCTCATCGAGCGCCCGCTCAAAATCGCACTCATTCTGGCCATCGCGTTCGTCGTCCACTTCGTGGTCGCCAGGCTGATCACCCGCGCCGCTGACCGCGGTATCCACCGCCCCGGCGGCACGCTCGGCCTGCGCCGCAGCGTTACCGAACAGGACACACCGCAGGCCAGGGCGCAGGAAGAGCGTCGACAAGCACGCATCCGCACACTGTCCAACGTCGGCCGCTCAGCGGCGGCAATCGTGATCTGGGTGTGGGCGGCGCTGGCGGTTCTCAGCGAGATCGGCGTGAATGTCGCCCCGCTGATCGCCTCCGCCGGTGTCCTCGGTGTTGCGATCGGTTTCGGTGCCCAGTCGCTGGTCAAGGACTTCCTCTCCGGCATCTTCATGCTGCTGGAAAACCAGTACGGCGTCGGCGACACGATAAGCGTCAACGGTGTTGAGGGCACGGTTGAAGAGATGACCTTGCGCGTAACCACGCTGCGCGACATTGATGGCGTGTTGTGGTACATCCGCAACGGCGACATCAACCAGATCGGCAACCAGTCCGACACCTACTCGGTGGCCCGCCTCGAGATCCCCGTCTCACTCACCGCCGAGCCGAAACGCGCAGCAGAGGTAATCGAAGAGTCGTCGCGCGAGGCCGCCAACGCCTCCGCGATTCGCGCGAGCGTGATCTCCGAACCCGAGCTGCTTGGTGTGAGCAACTTCGCCACCGACCACATGACCTACCGCGTCACCGTCAACACCATGCCAGGCGACCAGTGGAGCGTCGCGCGGTCCATGTACGAAGACATCCTCCAGGCGCTCCAGGATGCCGGCATCATGCTGCCAGGCACGCAGCCCGTCGTGATCAAGTACCATCCGGACAACCGCAGAACCGACAACGGTGACAAGGAGTTAGCCAACCATGGACATTTCCCGTCCGGGTCTACACAGCGATAAAACGCTCTACGAGCTTTTGGGCGAGGACTTCTTCCGCAGACTCGTCCATGGCTTCTACACCCGCGTCAAAAGCGACGACCTCATCGGCCCGATGTACCCCGACGACGACTGGGACGGCGCCGAGGACCGCCTGCGCTGGTTCCTCGTGCAGTACTGGGGCGGGCCGCACACATTCAACGAGCGGCGCGGGCGCCCCATGCTGCGCAAGCGCCACTTCCCCTTCCCCATCGGCCAGGCGGAGGCCGAGCGCTGGCTCGAGCTAATGGAAGGCAGCCTCAACGAGTTCGGCCCAGATGAGCTGAGTGACGAGCACCGCGAGATGCTGTGGAACCACATGCAGCGCGTCGCGTACATGATGATTAACCGCTAGTCGTACTTTTTTGCCAAACCTCTAGTGGGCGGGCGCCGCGCTTTCTACGATGTGCGTATGCCAACCGCATCGACGAGCCCCGCTTCTCACCTCATCGAGCTTCTACCGCGCCTGATCAGCTCCGGCGAGATAGCCGCCCCCTGCGCGGTGGTCGACACCCGCGCGTTCGACCACAACGCCGCGCGGATGCGCGAGCGCGCCGCCGGCCTGCCGATTCGCGTCGCCTCGAAGTCGCTGCGCAGCGTCGCCGCGTTACGACGAGCCCTGAACCACGAAGGCTACCGCGGCATCCTCGCCTACACCCTGCCCGAGGCAATCAACCTCGTGCGCGAAGGTTTCACAGACATTGTCGTCGCCTACCCCAGCGTGCACACCGCGGCGCTGGCGCAGCTCGCCGCCGATGAGGCGCTGCGCCGCGAGATCACCATCATGGTCGACTCCGTCGACCACCTCGACCTCGCGGTGGCTGCCGCCGCCGGCGCCGGGCCCGTGCGCGTGTGCATGGACATCGACTGCACCCTGCGCGTCCCCGGCATCCCCGGCTTCGCGCTTGGCCCGCGCCGCTCCCCGATCCGCACCCCCGAGCAGGCCCGCGACCTCGCCGCCGAGGTGCTGCACCGGCCCGCCCTCAGACTCGTAGGCGTGATGGGGTACGAAGGCCAGGTCGCCTCCGTCGCCGACGCCGAATCGGGTGCGGCCGGCGCGGTCAAGCGCCTGCTCCGCACCACCTCGATGGCGCAGCTCGTGCCGCGGCGCGCGGACTGCGTCGCCGCCGTGCGCGAGCTCGCCGACTTAGAGTTCGTCAACGGCGGGGGCACCGGCTCGCTCGATGTCAGTGCCGTCGACGACTCGCTGACGGAGCTCGCTGCCGGCTCCGGGTTTTACACCCCGGTTATTTTCGACAACTTCTCCGACATCGACCACGTCCCGGCGGCGTTTTTCGTCTGCCAGGTCTCTCGCCTGCCCGCGCCGGGCTGGGCCACCGTCAATTCCGGCGGCTGGATCGCCTCCGGCCCGCCCGGCGCCGACCGGGTGCCCGTGCCCGTCTACCCGCCGGGGCTGGGCTACTCCGCTACCGAGGGCGCGGGCGAGGTGCAGACCCCGCTGCACGGCAGCGCGGCGCGCGAGCTGCGCATCGGCGATCCGGTCTGGTTCCGCCACGCGAAGGCCGGCGAGATGACAGAGCACGTCGACCGCATGATCGCGGTTGATGCGGATGGCACCCACCACGAGTGGGACACCTACAGAAGACAAGGATGGACCCTGCGATGAGCCGAACACTAAAGAATGGGAAGTTCCGAAACTGGGCTGGGTCGGTGACCACGCACCCCGATCGCGTCCACTACCCCGCCACGATCGATGAGGTCGCGGCCATCGTAAGCAGCCTGCCCGCGGGCCGCAGCATCCGGCCCGTCGGCGGCGGCCACTCCTTTACCCCCGTCGCCGCCGGCGAGCAGGACATGATGAGCCTGGACAACCTCTCCGGCGTCGTGAAAGTCGACCGCGCCCGCAAGCGCGTGCGCTTCCTCGCCGGCACCCGCCTGCACCACGTCCCGCAGCTCCTCGCCCCCTTCGGCCTCGCACTGGCCAACCAGGGAGACATCGACACCCAATCGATCGCGGGCGCGATCTCCACCTCGACCCACGGCACCGGCATCGGTTACACAGGTTTCGCCGGCACGGTCACCGCATTATCGCTTATCGACGCCTCAGGCAACCTCCACTCCTTTGCCTTCGACGACGACCCCGATGCGCTTCGCCTGGTCACGGTGTCGCTGGGCGCGCTCGGCATAATCGTGGAGGTGGAGATGCAGTGCGTGGACTCCTTTGACCTGCTCGCCGTCGAGGGCGCCGAGGACTTCACCGAGGTCCTCGACACCTGGGAGGAGCGCACCCGCGCCGTCGACCACTACGAGGCCTTCTGGTTCCCGCACACCGACCGCGCGATGGTCAAGAGCAACACCAGCCTCGAGCCAACGGCCCCCGCACCGGACGGTGAGCCCCGCCCGCGCACCTGGCTGACCCGCGCCTTTGAGGAGGAGGTCATCGGCAACGGCGTGTTCGCCGCCTCGCTGGCGTTCACCCGCCGCGTGCCCGCGGCCATCCCGCGGCTCAACGCGATCTCCGTCGCCGCGATGGGCGCGACCACCTACCGCTCGCGCGCCCACGAGGTTTTCGCCTCGCCGCGGCGCGTGCGCTTCCACGAGATGGAGTTCGCCGTGCCGCTTGCCGACGGCCCCGGGATCGTGCGCGAGCTGCAACGAGAAATCGATGACCGCGGCTGGCTGATCCCCTTCCCCTTCGAGCTGCGCTCCACCGCCGCCGACGAGGTCGCCCTGTCGAGCTCGACGGGCCGGGAGTCGATGTACATCGCGATCCACGTGCCCAAGGCGATGAACCCGGCGAACTATTTCCCGCGCTTCGAGGAGATCCTGCGCGCCGCCGGCGGGCGCCCGCACTGGGGCAAGATGCACACGATGGGGCGGGCGGACTTCTCCGAGATCTACCCGCGCTTCGATGAGTTCTGCGCCCTGCGCGAAGCGATGGACCCGAACTGGGTGTTTGGCTCCGCGCACCTGCGCCACCTCTTCGGCTAGACGAACAGTCCCAGCGAGGCGGAGTGGTAGACGGTGCCGAAGGGGGCGTCGACACGCACCCAGCGCCCCGCCGTGGAGATCCGCAGGTGACGGGGAACCTCGACGGGTGCGGCGAAGCCGGGGATGAGCCCGAGAGCGGTACACGTGAATATCATGCGCATCGGGATTTCCACCGGGGACCCGGAGTCGGCGTCGGCGGTGAGCACGGTCTGGTTCAGCAGTGAGGCGGGAGGGCCGAGCGGGCCGGAGAACTGCCGCGCGAGCGCGCGGCCTTCGTCCGCGAGGTGGCGCACAACGGTGACGGGGACGACATCGCGCTCGCTGAAACCTTCGCGCGGGGGCAGGGCTCCTGGCCAATTGGGGTCGCGCGCTGTGCCCACGCGGGCCACCTCCGCCTGCAGGGCGTTGAGCAGGTCGCTCGCGGCCACGGCCGCGCCGTCGCGGGACGCCACACCGACGATGCGCCGGGAGGCGACGCAGTCGAACGGGGTGGTGACGAAGACGTCGACGTGGTCGTCGTCACGCTGGGCAAACCGCGCTGTCGCTGAGGCGTCGAGCCCCACGGCCCGGCCGACCAGCGAGATCAAGCCCGGGCGGCCGTCGGTGACAGTGAGCGACTCGACGCTCACTCGCCTTCCTTGGCGGCGCCGGAGGTCAGAATCCCCATCTCCTTCTCGGTGATCGCGCGGGGGGTTGCGGTCTTCACGTCGACCACAACGAGGACGCTGGTGACGGAGCAGCACACGTTGCCGTGCCGGTCGATGATGTCCTGGCGCGTGGTAAACGAGGTGTTACCCACCTTGATCACCTCGGTGCGCACGAGGATCTCCGTGGTGTCCGGCATGACGGGGCGGGTGAAGTCGGCCTCAATGTGGCGCACGAACACCTGGAACGAGCCCGAGGTGCCGAAGAACTCCGTCGCAAACGCCAGGCGCGCCTCCTGGGCGTACTCGATGTAGACGGCGTTGTTGACGTGGCCGTAGCGGTCGAAGTCGCCCCAGCGAACCGGCAGGCGGAACTCGTGGGTCTTGGTCGTGGAAGTGGTCTCAGTCATACGTCCTCCTCGTCTCGCGGCTCTTTTTTGAAGAGCCGGTGGTTCTTAGCGGGTCAGCCTGCGGTGGGTGACGCGCGAAGGCTTCGCGGCCTCCTCACCGAGGCGCTCGACCTTGTTCTTCTCATAGTCGCCGAAGTTGCCCTCGAACCAGAACCACTTGCCTTCCTCGATGTTGCCCTCCCACGCGAGGATGTGGGTGCAGGTACGGTCCAGGAACCAGCGGTCGTGCGAGATGACCACTGCGCAGCCCGGGAACTTCTGCAGCGCGTTCTCCAGCGAGCTGAGGGTTTCCACGTCGAGGTCGTTGGTCGGCTCATCGAGCAGGATCAGGTTGCCGCCCTGCTTCAGCGTCAGCGCCAGGTTGAGGCGGTTGCGCTCACCACCCGAGAGCACCTTCGACGGCTTCTGCTGATCCGGGCCCTTGAACCCGAATGCGGACAGGTAGGCGCGCGAGGGCATCTCGTTTTGGCCGACGTGGATGTAATCCAGGCCATCGGAGACAACCTCCCACACCGTCTTTTCCGGGTCGATGTTAGCGCGGTTCTGGTCCACGTAGGACAGCTGGACCGTCTCGCCCACCTGGACCTGGCCGGCGTCCGGCTGCTCGAGCCCGACGATGGTCTTGAACAGCGTGGTCTTGCCCACGCCGTTCGGGCCGATCACGCCGACGATGCCGTTGCGCGGCAAGGTAAAAGACAGGTCGTCGATGAGGATGCGCCCATCGAAGCCCTTCTCCAGGTTGGTGACCTCGACGACCTTGTTGCCCAGTCGCGGCGGGGTCGGAATCTGGATTTCTTCGAAGTCGAGCTTGCGATACTGCTCGGCCTCGGCAGCCATCTCCTCGTAGCGCTCCAGGCGAGCCTTGTTCTTCGCCTGGCGGGCCTTCGGCGAGGAGCGCACCCAGTCCAGCTCGTTCTTCAGGCGCTTCTGCAGCTTCTGGTCCTTCTTGCCGCTGACCTCGAGGCGCTCCGCCTTCTTCTCCAGGTAGGTGGAGTAGTTGCCCTCGTAGGGGTAGAGCTTGCCGCGGTCGACCTCGCAGATCCACTCGGCGACGTTATCCAGGAAGTAGCGGTCGTGTGTGATCGCCAAGACGGCACCCTTGTAGTCCTGCAGGTGGCGCTCCAGCCACAACACGCTCTCGGCGTCGAGGTGGTTGGTGGGCTCGTCGAGAAGCAGCAGGTCCGGCTCGGAGAGCAGCAGCTTGGCCAGGGCGACGCGGCGGCGCTCGCCACCGGAGAGGTGGGTCACGGGCGCGTCGGACGGCGGGCAGCGCAGAGCCTCCATGGCCTGCTCAATCTTGGAGTCGACCTCCCACGCGTCGGCGGCGTCGAGGGCTTCCTGTAGCTTGCCCATTTCCTCCATCAACTCGTCGGTGTAGTTGGTGGCCATCTCCTCGGCGATTTCCTCGAAGCGCTGCTTCTTCTCGAAGATGTCGCCGAGGCCCTCCTCGACGTTTTCGCGCACCGTCTTGTCCTCATTCAGGGGCGGCTCCTGCAGCAGGATGCCCACGGTTGCGCCCGGGTCGAGGAAGGCCTCGCCGTTGTTCGGCTGGTCCATGCCGGCCATGATCTTGAGCAGCGACGACTTACCGGCGCCGTTGGGCCCGACGACACCAATTTTTGCGCCGGGGTAGAAGGCCATGGTGACGTTGTCGAGAATGACCTTGTCACCGATGGCCCTGCGAACGTTCTTCATCGTGTAGATGAACTCAGCCACTTAGTTTTTCCCCTTATGTGCCCTGTTGATGGAAACAATTCTCCACTTAGGGTACATCACGGGGCGGAATCGGCCCCGCTAGAAGGGAGCCTCCTCGCCGTCGACAGCCGCGTCGGCGAAGCTCAGCCCGGAGTCGCTGCGCACCGGGCTGCCCTGGCCAACGAGGTCCTCGGCGCTGCTGCGCGTCGGCGTCGTCTCCGGGGCGAGGTCCTCGCCGGTCTTCAGCGCCACCGGTGCCATGCCCTCCGGCGTGTTCGACTGGTTGGTCGTCTTCTGCGAGGACACCTGGTAGTTGCCCAGATCGAAAGCAACCTTGGAGGCCTTGAGCAAAATCTTCTGCCGCGTGGCCGGTTTGCCGTCCTCGTCGAACTGCGTGGGATCGGTCCAGGAGTCCGTGATCAGGGACCCGATTAGAAGCACGGGCGCGCCCTTGAATAGAGAGGCCTTGGCGTTGATGGCGAGCTGTCCCCAGCACTCCACGTCGAGGTAGAGCGTGTCGGTCTCTTGCCAGATCGGGCGCTGGTTCTTGTCGAGCTCATCGGTGCGGAAGCGCCGGGACGAGGCGACGCGGAATTTGGTCAGGTACTTGTTGCTGTCGAAGTGCAGCATCTCTGGTTCGAAGATCAGGTTCCCGGAAACGGTAATGTGCATCTGGCTCACGAGAGAGCCCCCTTTTTTTTCTCGTTGGTGGCGTGTGCTGACGCGCGGCGTTTAACCCCGCGGTAGGTGCATGCTTGCACGCTGGGGCGACGCGGTGGTGGGGTCGTCGACAAGCCTGTGGATAACCCGGGGGTTATCCACAGATTTCGCGGCGTGTTCGCCGTTTACTTGCGCCCACCGCTTTTTTGGGTATATTGCGCGAGCATCTCGTTGTAGCGGCGCCATTCCTCGTCATCCG
Organism: Corynebacterium sanguinis; assembly: GCF_007641235.1. NCBI lineage: Bacteria > Bacillati > Actinomycetota > Actinomycetes > Mycobacteriales > Corynebacteriaceae > Corynebacterium > Corynebacterium sanguinis. Next base: position 1,296,962 of record NZ_CP038157.1, on the reverse strand, counting down.
TCTCCTCGGCGCGCCGGTCCAGCTCGCGGGTCTCGGTCTTATCCTCGCGCCACCACAGGTAAAACAGAACGGCGAACACGACGGTCAGCGGGAACGACCCCGACGCCCAGGCGATGCCGCCGCCGGCCTTCTGGTCCGCGAGCAGGTCCGGATCCCACGGCAGGTTCAGCGAGTTGTAGAAGTCTTCGCCCATGATCACGCCCAGCTGCATGAGGTAAACACCCATGAACAGGTGGATCGGCATGGACACCCACAGCCACGCAAGCCGCACCTTCGCGCTGGCGCGCCCCTCAATGTGGTCGGGCCCGATGAGCTCCCAGAAGTAGAAGTACCCGGAGAGCAGGAACACCCCGTTCATGATCACGTGGCCCGCGTGCTCGGAGATCATCAGCTCATAGAGCGGGATGGAGATGTAAAGGATGTAGAAGAAGAAGACGAACTGCGCCAGCGACACCGGCGGCCACGTAATCACGCGCAGAAACCGCGAGCGCTGGAAGGATTCCACCCACATGCGCGGGTTGAACTCTCCGGCCGGGTACGCGGCCGCAACCAGGGTCAGCGGCGCGCCGAGCACGAGCAGAACGGGCACGGCCATGGACAGGATCATGTGCACGATCATGTGCGCGGAGTACGACGCCGGCATGTGCATGCCCACGCCCGAGGACAGGGTGACCACGATCGTGGCGCAGCCGAGGAGCCACCACGCGGTGCGCGTGTGGCGCCAGCCGTCCACGCGGCGGACAAGGTGCAGGTAGTAGAGCGCGAGCAGCAGCGCGATGACGCTGTAGAGCAGCTCGAAGCGCCACTGGCCCAACCAGTTAGTCACGGTCAGCGGCTCGTTGAGGTTGTAGCCCATCTGCAGCTCCATCTCGCTTAGATCGATGGTGCGCGGCGGGGGCGGCGGCGTGCGCCCGAGGGTGACGGCGACGCCGGTCACGGCGGCCATGACGAGCACCTCCACTGCGGCGAGGCGCGTGAACGCGCCACGGTCTGTGCCCAGGCGCGGGATGGTGATCGAGCGGTGCGCGTAGCCGAGCAGCCCCAGCACCAACAGTGCGACTGTCTTGGCGATGAGCACAAGCCCGTAGTTGTACTGCAGCAGGTCCTCGGGCCGCACGCGTATCGACGCATTAATCAAGCCCGAGATCAGCATGACCAAGAAGGAAAACAGCGTCACCTGCGAGTAGCGGCGCGCGGCGCTTTCCAGGTGCGGCCCCAGCCGACGCCCGTAGGCGACGAGCGCCATGAGCGCGCCGATCCACAGCAGCATGAACACCAGGTGCCAGAGGAAGGAGTTCGTGCCGTAGTCGTGGTCGCCGCCGGTGGCGGAGTGGCCCGTCAAACCCAGCGGCATAATCGTGACCAGAGAGCCGATCAGCAGCGCAACCTGCGCCCACCAGGAGTGGGCGGTTAGGGCGACGACGCCGACGACACCGGCGATGGCGGCCACGCCGAGCCACACCTGCGCATCGGCGACCTGCTCGAGCGCAGTCGCCCACGCCGACGGCGCGAACAGGACCTGGCTCAGCGGGGTGCCGGAGACGTCGGAAAGCACGAGCGGAATCATGAGCAGCGCAATCAAGCACACGCTTAACGACGCCCACCCCGCCGTGCGCGCCGCAATCACCCCGTCGACGCTGAGCCGGGCGCCGTTGAGGTCCTCGCCAGTGCGCCGCGGCGGGATGAGAAATGCCGAGAAGAGGAACGACCCCGCGGCCAGGGCGGCGCACATCCACGCCGTGGCGCGCAGGGCGGGTAGGCCGAAGATGGTCACGATTCCGGGGTCCGGGATGCCGAGCGCGGCGAGCGAGTCGTTGGAAAATAAAGTCGCCACCGTTCCAGCCACGAGCGCAGCGACAAGCAGCGCCGCCCCGTAGAAGGGCCACGCGACCTTGACCGCCGCCGTTGACTGCCTCGTGTGCGACCCGTTGTGTGACATACCTTCACACCATACTTTCGATGGAGGTCGCGGCATAACCGGAAGCGGGACACACCGGCGCGCTGCGCTATACTCTTTAACTCGCACGCTGGGGCACACCCGGGCCGTGCGCTGCCCCCATAGCTCAGTGGATTAGAGCATCCGGTTTCTACCCGGCTGGTCGCGGGTTCGAGTCCTGCTGGGGGCGCTTTTGTCCTCAGTCGCGACATGCTTGACCAACCGGCGCTTGGAAATTATTTTCGTGGGCCGGTTTTTGCTTGTCGAAGAGCTGCCCCGCCGCACCCCAACCCCCCAAACGCGCGATACGTATTCCACGGAGTAAAATCCACATCCCATAAAACGAGAAGAACCGAATAGTGAAGGGATTGGGATTGTGAGTTCAACCGTCGGCACGCACGCGTCCACACCCGCGGTGCCCCAGCAGGCAAGCGCGGCGGAGCGCGCGAAAGTGCGCCTGGCCTCGACCATTGGCACCACCATTGAGTTCTACGACTTCTACGCCTACGCCACCGCAGCCGTTGCCGTATTTCCCTTTTTGTTCTTCCCCAAAGCCGAAAGCGACACCGTCGCACTACTGCAGTCCTTCGCCACCTTCGGCCTCGCGTTCATCGCCCGGCCCCTCGGCTCGATCGTCTTCGGCCACTTCGGCGACCGCGTCGGGCGTAAAGCAACCCTCGTCTTTGCACTTCTCACCATGGGCATCGCAACCTTCATCATCGGCCTTCTGCCCACGTACGCACAAGTGGGCATCTGGGCCCCGGCGCTGCTCGCGCTGATGCGCTTCTGCCAAGGCCTCGGGCTCGGCGGCGAGTGGTCGGGGGCGGCGCTCCTGTCCACCGAAACCGCCGCGAAGGGTCGCCGCGCCTGGGCCGCGATGTGGCCGCAGCTGGGTGCACCGTTCGGATTCCTGCTCGCCAACGGGTTCTTCCTCGTGCTGGTCACCTGGCTGGGCCACACCAGCGGGGACCTTGAAGGCGCGTTCATGTCGTGGGGCTGGCGCATTCCCTTCCTCATGTCCGCGGTCATGGTCGCCGTGGGGCTGTGGGTTCGCCTGAGCATCGAGGAAACCCCGGTGTTCCAGCACGCACTGGCTAATGACAAGAAGGTCTCCTCCCCCATCGCCGAGGTGTTCTCCACCGCGTGGCGCCCGCTGATCCAGGGCACGCTCGTGATGGTGGGGTGCTACACCCTGTTCTACCTCGTGACCACGTGGTTTCTGTCCTACGGCATTGGCTCGGCCGCCGAAGGGGTTGGCCTGGGTATCCCCTACGTCGACTTCCTCAAGCTCCAGCTCGTCTGCATCTTCGGCTTCATGCTCGGCATCCCGGTTGCCTGCCGCCTGGCAGACACCTACGGCCGGCGCCCCGTGCTTGGCCTGACCTCCGTGGCCATCATCATCTACGGCCTGAGCTTTGGCTGGCTGCTCAACCCGGAGAGCTTCACCATGGTCTCCCTCGAGGTGTTCCTGTTTCTCGGAATGGTCCTGATGGGGATGATTTTCGGGCCGATGTCCGCCATCCTGCCGGAGCTCTTCCCGTCCAACGTTCGCTACACGGGATCGGGCGTTTCCTATAACGTCTCGTCCATCCTCGGCGCTGCCATCGCTCCCTTTATCGCCACTGCGCTCAACGCCTCCTATGGCCCACAGGCCGTGGGTATCTACCTCGCCGTGGTGACCGTGATTTCGCTCGCCGCCATCGTGTGGGCGCCCGAAACGGTGAACAAGGAAATGCACGAGATTTAGGCCTTTACCCGAAGCGCCACCCGTCCTATACTTTCCACTATGGAAAGTAACGATGTGAAAGAGGCGCTTCAGGCCGTCGAGGAGGTAGAACGCTCGGTCGAGCGCCGTTCGGGCCAGCGCCGGGTGCCCCTGTGGGTGGGCTTCGCGGTCTCCCTCCTGCTGGGCGCTTCCATGGGTCTGGTGGTCTACGGCAGCCTCTGGGGGTATGCGCTCTTTGTGGCCTGGGCAGTCCTGCTGATCGCCATCGCGTACACCGACAGCAGGAATCGCGGGGTTCGCCCGACGCTGAAGCAGGAGGTCAAGCCCGAACCTCAGGTTTCCCGCAGCGCTTTGGTTGGCCCTTTTCTATTCTTCGCCCTCATCTTGCTGCCCAAGGGGTCAGTGACCTGGGCGATCGTCGCAGGGGTGGTTTCCACCGCAGCGTTTTCCGTTTTGTACTGGTGGGAGTGGAGTGGCCGTGCAGCTTGATCCCGTCATCCACCCCGTGGGCCGGCTGAAAGTCTGCGCCGCGCTATCCGCCGCCGGAGCCACCGAAGGCGACGTGCGCTACGAGATGCGTTTCGCCCACCTGCGCGAGGTCACCGGGCTTTCCGATACCACCTTGTCCAAGCAGCTTTCCGCCCTCGAAGAACACGGGTACATCACCCGCTTCCGCGAATACGGCTCCACCCGCGCCAAGGACACCGTGTGGGTCACGCTCACGCGCAAGGGCAAGGAGGCCTTCGACGGCCATGTCGCGGCGCTGCGCGAGATCGCGGCGCATTAAAAGGCGCTTTACCTGCCAGTGCTGTTTTTGGACAGTGCTGCCTGCAGGTTGTCCACGCTGACATGCTGGGCGTTCCACAACACCGCGTTTTTCATGCTCTGGTTGTGGTCAAGGCCGTCGACAAGCGTGCGCTTCGTGCCTGCAAGCGCCTTCGGCGGTAGCGCCGCGAGCGCCTCGCCCAGCTCTTCGGCGCGCGCCAAGAGCGCATCTGGGCTGTCCAGCACCTCAGTGACAAGCCCCCAGGATTCGGCGGTGCGGGCGTCGATAGGCTCGCCGGTGAGCGCCAAATGGGCTGCGCGGCCGCGGCCAATGATGTGCGGGAGCCGCTGCAGCCCGCCGAGGTCCGCGGTGATTCCAAGCTTGACTTCCGGCAGGCTGAAGCGGGCATCGGAGCTGCACAGGCGGATGTCCGCGGCCGCGATGAGCTCGAGGCCCGCGCCGATGCACCACCCGTTGACGGCGGCGATCACGGGGATGGGCAGCGCGGCCACCCCTTCCGTCACGGCGTGCATCCGGTCGACAACAGCGGCGAACTTTTCGGGGTTGCCCAGCGCCGGCACAATCTGCTCGGCACTTTCTTTGATGTCGAGGCCGGCGCTGAACACGGCTTCACCGCGCAGCACGAGCACACGGGCATCGCTCAGGCTGGCCAGCACCTGCGGGACTTCCTCCCAAAACGCCTGGCCCATCGCGCCCATTTTGGAGGTGATGGTCAGCGTCGCCACAGCTGCGTTGCGCTCGAGCTTTACCGTCGTTGTATCCACGCCCCTACCCTACAGTTTCTGGCACCTAACTACGTCGCTTTTCAGGCGCACGGCGTCCGGCGTGCGGGTTCACTCTGAAACGGGCTTGGCCACCCCCGCCGACGGTTGCGATGCTCCCATTATCAGTGTCCGTTAGCGTGGTGTATCTGTAGCTGCCGGTGACGACCTCATGAATGCACGAGGCGACCACCGCAGTACCTTTCGAATCCGTAACCACACTTCCTCGAAAGGGAAACCACGATGGCCGCTGGCCCCCATTCTATCGACCCGACCACCTACCTCGACGAACTCCTCGCCCAAGCCTCCCCGGACCTGATGCGCGAGATGCTCCAGCGCTTCATCAACCAGATCCTCTCCACCCAGGCCGACCAGATTTGTGGCGCCGGCTACGCCACCGTCAGTGACAACCGCACCAACGTCCGCAACGGCTACCGCCACCGCGACCTCGACACCAGAGTCGGCACCATCGACGTCGCCGTGCCGAAACTACGCACCGGTTCCTTCTTCCCGGACTGGCTGCCGCAACGACGCACCCGAGCAGAACGGGCCCTGACCACCGTGATCGCCACCTGCTACCTCAAGGGTGTCTCCACCCGCAGGATGAACGACCTCGTCGCCACCCTGGGGATCAACAACCTCTCAAAATCGCAGGTCTCAGACATGGCCAAAGATCTCGATCAGATGGTGGAAGATTTCCGCACCCGACCCCTGGATACCGGCCCCTACCTCTATGTTTCCTGCGACGCGTTGACCATGAAGGTCCGTGAAGGCGGCCGCGTGGTCAAGACTTCCGTCCTGCTGGCCACCGGCGTCAATGCCGAAGGGTATCGGGAGTTGTTGGGCATGCAGGTCGCCACATCCGAGTCCGTGGCCTCCTGGACGGGTTTCTTTCGCGACCTCAAGGCCCGGGGCCTAAACGACGTCTACCTGGTCACCAGCGACGCACACTTGGGCATCCAGCACGCGATCGGCGAGGTGCTGCCGAACGCGTCCTGGCAGCGGTGCCGGACGCACTTCGCGAAGAACCTCTCCGGTCTAGTGCCGAAAACGCAGTGGCCAACATTGTCGGCGATGTTCCAGACGATCTTCCAGCAACCCGATGCCCGGGCTGTATGGGATCAGGCCCGGGAGGTGGTGGCGTTTTGTGAGCAGAAGTTCCCGCACGTGGCCGACTACCTGGAAGAAGCCCTGGATGAGCTACTCGCGTTCACCCACGCCCCGAAAGCAGTGTGGACAAAGGTCTGGTCGAACAACCCCACCGAGCGGTTGAACCGGGAGATCCGCCGGCGCACCGACGTCGTGGGGATCTTCCCCAACCGCGACGCGGTGATCCGCCTGGTTGGTGCCGTGTTGGCGGAGCAGCATGAGTGAGAAGGATCCAGCAGAAGCGCTACATGTCGTTGACGAACCTGGAGCAGACGAAGGCAATGATGGCTGCCGCCGTCATCGATGCCGGCGACACCGTTCAGGAGGTCACATGAGCCAGTCTCAACACCGGGCTCGTGCCGGTCCCTGACACCGTCATGCTGCCTGTTTTATCGAAAGGCAGATACACCACTCCCGTGGACTTGACCCCCGCCGACTGTTAAACTGCCCACCATGACAAGCCCCTACCCCCACCTGTTTGAGCCCCTTGACCTCGGATTTACCACCCTGAAAAACAGGGTGATCATGGGATCGATGCACACCGGCCTCGAAGAGGTGGAGCACGGTTTCGATCGCCTCGCAGCCTTCTACGCCGAGCGCGCACGCGGCGGCGCGGGCCTCATTGTCACCGGCGGCATCGCGCCTAACGACGCCGGGCGCACCGTCCACCACGGCGCGCGGATGGCCACAGAGGAAGAGGCGCAGCAACATCGCCGGATCACGGACGCCGTGCACGCCGAGGGCGGCAGGATTGCAATGCAGATTCTGCACGTCGGGCGCTACGCCTACCACGACAAGATGGTCGGCCCGAGCCCAATCCAGGCGCCGATCGCGCCGTTCGTCCCGCACGAGCTGAGCGACGCGGAGGTCGAGCAGACCATCGAGGACTTCGTCCGCGCCGCCACCCTGGCCCGCTCCGCAGGCTACGACGGCGTGGAGATCATGGGCTCCGAGGGCTACCTGATCAACCAGTTCATCGCGCGTCACACCAACAAGCGCACGGATCGCTGGGGCGGGTCTTACGAAAACCGCGTCCGCTTCGCCCGCGAGATCGTGCGCCGCGTCCGCGAGGCCGTGGGGGCCGAGTTCATCATCATCTACCGGCTTTCCATGCTGGACCTGGTGCCGGACGGGTCGACGCTGGACGAGGTCATCCAGCTCGCGGCGTGGATCGAGGAAGACGGCGCCGATATTTTGAACACCGGCATCGGCTGGCACGAGGCGCGCGTGCCCACGATCGCCACCTCGGTGCCGCGCGGTGCGTGGGCGTGGGTGACGCGGGAGCTGATGAAGGCCCGCAAGCAAGGCGCTTTCCACCTCCCCCTGGTGACCTCGAACCGAATCAACACCCCCGGCAAGGCGGAGGAGCTGCTCGCACAGGGCTACGCCGACATGGTCTCCATGGCTCGGCCGTTCCTCGCGGACGCGGAGTTTGTGAGCAAGGCCGCCGCCGGCAAGGCCGACATGATCAACACCTGCATCGCCTGCAACCAGGCGTGCCTAGACCACACCTTCTCCATGAAGGTGGCGACGTGCCTGGTTAACCCGCGTGCGGGCCACGAGACCGAGCTGGTGATCGCCCCGACCGAGTCGCCAAAGCGCATCGCGGTCGTAGGCGCTGGACCAGCCGGGCTGTCGTGCGCCGTCACCGCCGCGCAGAGAGGCCACGCCGTCACGCTTTTCGACGCCTCCCCCAATGTCGGCGGCCAGCTCAACGTCGCCAGGCGGATTCCCGGCAAGCAGGAGTTCGACGAGACCGTCCGCTACTTCACCAACATGCTTGCAGCCGAGGGCGTGGACGTGCGCCTGAATACCCGCGTGAGCGCCGACGACCTTGAGGGCTACGACGAGGTCGTCGTCGCAACCGGCGTGACCCCGCGGGTACCGGACATCGAGGGCCTTGATCACCCAAAGGTGTTGAGCTATCTAGAGGTCCTGCGAGAGCGCGCGGAGGTGGGCGAGACGGTCGCGATTTTGGGCGCGGGCGGCATCGGCTTCGACGTCGCGAGCTTCCTCACTGAGCCCGAGCGCGACACTAGCCGGGACCCGGAGGCCTTCTTCGACGCGTGGGGCGTGGACACGGACTACACCACCCCCGGCGGGCTGAAGGCGCCCGAACGCACCCGCCCGGCACGGCGTGTGGCGCTCATGCAGCGCAAGACCTCCAAGGTCGGCGAGAACCTGGGCCGCACAACCGGCTGGATTCACCGCGCCGAGTTAATGCACCGCGGGGTGGAGATGCTACCCGGCGTGACGTATCACCGCATTGACGACGCCGGCCTGCACATCACCGTCGACGGCGAGGAGCGCACGCTGGATGTGGACAACGTCGTGATCTGTACTGGCCAGGAGTCGCTTCGCGAGCCCTACGACGAGCTGCTCGCCCGCGGCGTCAAGGCCCACCTGATTGGTGGCGCGGACGTCGCCGCAGAGCTGGATGCCAAGCGCGCGATCGACCAGGGCACCCGGTTGGCTGCGTCGCTGTGACGGCGGCGTGGGCGAGGCGTCGCTAAGCTTGAAGCTCATAACCCATTGAAGGAGGCTTGGACATGACCGAGAAGAACACCCCGAATAACGAAGACAGCATCAACGACCTCATCGATCCGGACGCCGACGAGCAGTTCCAGGAGGAAGTCTCCACTGAGGAGGAGAAGTAGATGGCTCAGGATTCTGACCGCAGCCAGTCGTCGGAGAAGGAGAAGCTTCTCGACGCCGCCGTGACGCGCATCGGCAACTCCCCGACGAACTTCAACTCCGTCGACGACTTCGAGAACGCGGAGAACGAGACCGCGACCACTGACGAGGGCCACCTCGACGAGCACCCCAACACGGAAGCGCGCACCGGGCAGGTTGAGGAAGGCCTCGACGACGGTAACAACCGCTCGCAGTTGTAACTGAGCGGCCCGCAGGTTGATGCAGCTCGCGAGCGTGAAGCGCTCGACGCCTTAGAGAGCATTCGCCGCCGGGCCACCCGCCGCCCCTCATCGTGGGCATGGGTGGTGCCGGCGGCGCTGTGTTTCGGTCTGGCCGTGTTCCTGGCTATGCAGCGCAGCGTGTGGGCCCTAGTGCCCGCCCTCCTGGCGCTGGCGCTGGCTATTGGCCTCGAGGTGACCCGGCGTCGCAGGCCGGTGCGGGCGGCTTTAAAGCAGCCGGTCCGGCCGGATCCGCCCTTTAGTTGGCGCCTCGTGGCGTTGTACTTGGCGGCTTATGCACTTGTCCTCGCTGTGCCTAAGGGCAACGTGCTGGTCTTGGCGGTGGTGGGCTGTGTGGCGACGGCGGCCACGCTGGCGGCGGGCTGGACGTCGAGGCCGCGCTGAATTTTCCTTCTCCCCCTTGCACGCATATCGATTGTCGATACACTCTTTCTGTCAAGAGGCATCATGGCCCAAACCGCCCACCCCGCAACCCCAGCCACCAAGAGCTTTAAAGAAGCGCTCATCGCCGTCGCCTTCGTCGTCATCCTCTGGTGCATCCCGGAGATCTACCAGATGTTTTCTAACGGGATTGTCATCACCCGCCTCTCTCCCGCGCTGTCCGACGGGTTAGCCGTGGCGGCACTTCCGCGCGCTATTGTCATCGCCTACGTCGTTGCCTTCGCGCTCAAATACGCCTCGCTCATCGCCATCGCCGCATTCCTCACCAGGGCGTTTGCCTCAATGCTTCGTGGCACGCTGTTTTCCACCACCGTGACCAAGTCGCTGCGCTTCGCCAGCTACGGGATTGTCGTCTGGATCATCGCGCGCCTCGGCATCGAAGGCCTGGCCAACAACCACGCGGCCTTCGTCCTCGGAGTCGATTCGTGGTGGAACACCGGATCGGGCACACCCCTGTCTGACCTCAGCCCCGCGATCATCCTCATGGCTACGCTCATCGCATTCGAAGCTGTTCTCCAGCGTGGCAAGGCTCTCGAAGAGGAGGTTGACGGCCTTGTCTAAGACACCCCGCGTCGTCTGCCGCCTCGACGCCCTCATCGAGGCCAAAGGAATCACGGGTGCCGCGCTCGCCGAACAGGTCGGCATCACCCCGGTCAACCTCTCCGTGCTGCGCAACAACCGGGCGAAGGCGGTTCGCTTCACCACCCTCAGCGCCCTGTGCGAAGCCCTCGACTGCCAGCCCGGCGACATCTTCGAGGTCGTCTACGACTAGTACTGTGGGCAGCATGACTTTCCCTGCCCCTTCCATCGACTCCTATGCGCTGGTCACCGGCGCGTCGCAAGGCATCGGCGAAGCCATCGCCCGCTACCTTGCCTCCGCCGGCTACAACCTCATCCTTGTCGCGCGCCGTGAGGACGTGCTCATGCAGCTTGCCGACGCCCTCTCGGCCCGCCACGGCGTCAACTGCGACGTCTTCGCCGCCGACCTCTCAAAGGAACGCGACGTCACGGCCCTTATCGAGCACATCCATAACCGCACGGTAACCATCTGCGTCAACTCCGCCGGCATCGCCTCCTTCGGCCCGTTCATGAAGGCCGATTGGGACTACGAGGTCAACCAGTACAACCTCAACGCCACCGCGGTGTTCCGCATCACCAAGGCTGTCCTGGACCAGATGGTGCCGCGCGGCGAGGGCGCGCTGTGCAACGTCGGCTCGGCTGCTGGAAACATGCCTATCCCCAACAACTCCACCTACGTCTTTACCAAGGCGGGCGTGAACACGTTCACCGAGTCCCTGCACTACGAGCTCAAAAGCACCGGCGTGCACTGCACCCTTTTGGCCCCCGGCCCCGTTCGCGAGGCCGTAGTTCCGGACGAGGAAAAGACAATTGTTGACAAGGTTGTGCCCGATTTCCTTTGGACCACCTACGAGTCTTGCGCGAAAGACACCCTGGCCGCCATGCGCCGCAACAAGCGCCGCGTCGTGCCCGGACCACTGTCGAAGGCGATGGACGTCGTGTCCACCTACACCCCGCGCGGCTGGCTCTCTCCGCTGATGGGACGCTTCTACGAGCAGATGGGAGAGGCATAAATGTCACACGAGATCGCCAATAAAAACGATCGCATTGTCTGGATCGACCTTGAGATGACCGGGCTCGACCCCGACAAGCACGTCATCGTGGAGGTCGCCGCGCTTGTCACCGACGCCGAGCTCAACATCCTGGGCGAGGGTATCGATATCGTCGTCCACGCCACGCAGGCGCAGCTCGCCGAGATGGACGAGGTCGTCGTCGCCATGCACACCGACAACGGGCTGCTCCCCGAGATCACCGCATCGACGGTCAGCCTCGCAGACGCCGAAGATGCGGTGCTGGGGCTCGTCGCTAAGCACTGCGATCCCGCCCACCCCGCGCCGCTTGCCGGCAACTCGATCGCCACCGACCGCTCGTTCATCCGCGCGCACATGCCGCGTCTCGACGCCGCCCTGCACTACCGCATGATCGACGTCTCCACCGTCAAGGAGCTCGCCCGGCGCTGGTTCCCCAAGGCATACTTCAACCAGCCCGACAAGGGCATGTCGCACCGCGCGCTGGCGGATATTGTCGAATCGATCCGCGAATTGGACTACTACCGGCGTAGCGTTTTCGTTGAGGCGCCGGGGCCCGACTCGCAGGAAGCAACCGAGGCGTCCACCGCCGCGCGCGACGCCTACCAGCGGTTTTTGTAATAACCGGGGCGCATACTAATGTAGAACCCGCTGCAAAAACAGCGATGGTGGCTGTAGTTCAGCTGGTAGAGCACCAGGTTGTGATCCTGGGTGTCGCGGGTTCGAGTCCCGTCAGCCACCCCAAAAATTTATACACCGCGCGGTGCATCGATGCGCGCCAGCGCCACCCCGCCACCGCGAGGACGAGCGGGACCCCGAGAATCACCCAGAGGTCCAGTATTGGCATGGCCCAAAAGACGTCCTGGGTTTCACTGCCCACAGCACGCGCGAAGACGGCCACGTGGGCACCGACCACGACAGCGGCGCCGCCCGCAACCGGCGCCCGATAAGCCACGCGGGTAGCAGCGAGCAGCAGGGCGATCACAACACCAACGATCACCAGCGCGATGAGCAGCGGGTGCTGCGCCAAAGGCCCGAGGATGAGCAGGCCGAGGCAGAAACCACCGGCAAGGCCCGCTGTTGCGGGGAGCCACGGGCGCGAGGGGGCGGCGTCGATACGCGAGCCCAAGAACCAAAGGGCGCCGAAGATAAGCGCTGACGGCAGCCACGACAGAGCGGCCAGCAGCACGACGTTACCCACCCAGACCATGTCCGCTCCTTTTCCCCTGCGCTTAGAGGGGTTAATTGTGCCTGCAAGGCTAGGGCGCAAAGGTGCCCTCCGCCGCGCGCGGGAAGAAACTCGGTACTTTCGTAGATTCTCCAGCGGCACACAGAACGGTTTGCGCTGTTCACGCCCACCTACCTCACTTGCTGGCAAGTGCCGCTCGGCCCGAATCCTGAGTCGATGCACACGCTCGCGCTAAATATAAAGGCATGCGCGAGCCAACCTGCCTGTTAGCATCCACACCATGCACAAACACCTTTTGCGCGCCACTGCCAGCCTGTGCGCTGCCGCCGCCTTAAGCCTCGCCACGCTGGCTCCCGCCCACGCCGCCGCCCCGACCGGCACGCGCCTGATGCACCGCGACATCTCCTCCACCGACTCGGTGCCGTGGGCCGGGCCGCGCGACCCTCGCCTGTCGGCGTGGTCCGTGCCGGGGGCGTCATGCTCGACGCTGTTCCAGGGCTCCGACGGCATGGTCGTCGGCTTGTGCACCAAGTACGTCGGTGTCCAAAACGGGCTCAACGTCATCGTCCCCTCGGTCGCGCTGTTCGACCCCCATTCCGCCCAACTGCTCGCCTCCCACGAGCTGCACAAAGACGGCCTCCTCGGGGGCGTCTACGGCTACCTCGACGAGGCTGACCGCGTCGTCATCGCCGAGGGCCACGACATCGTGCGCATCGGCTACAACCACACCGATCGTGGCTGGGCGCTGACGGAAGATTCGCGCACCTCCCTGCCCGACTTGGGCACGGACGCCGCACTGGCCGGGGTGACCCCCGACGGGCAGGGCCGCGTGTGGTTTGCCACGAAAGACTCCGTCGTGGGTGTCGTCGAGCTTGACGGTGGCGTGAAAGTGGCGTCGTTAAGCGGGCAAGGCGAAGCCCGCGAGCTCATCGCCAACGGGCTGACCGGCCGGCCGAACGGGGCGAGCGTGCTCACCGACCACGCGCTCTACGAGGTCAGCCTCGGCGCCGACGGCGAAATCACCACCGCGTGGCGGCACCCCTACGACCGGGGCTCGGGCCGCAAACCCGGCCAGCTGTCCTGGGGCTCGGGAACCACGCCGACGGTGTTTGGCGATCACGGCGAGTGGATCGCCATCGTCGATAACGCGGACAACTCCCCCAACCTGCTCGTCCTCGACGCCGCGACCGGCGAGAACGTGTGTACGTTGCCCGCGTTCGCCACCAGCGGCCCCGGCACCGAAAACAGCATCATGGCGCGCGGCACCACCCTGTGGATCCCCTCGACCTACGGCTTTGACTACCCGCCCTTCGCCGTCGACGGGCCGAGCGTGCCTAACGACGCCCCTTACACCGGCGGCCTGACCAAGGTCGACGTCGTCGCCAACCCGGCAGACGGATTCGACTGTGTCCGCGCCTGGGAAACCAACGCGCGCATCGCCACGCTTCCCGTGCTCACCACCGCCGACTCCACCATCTGGGCGCTGACCACAGCGCGTGCCGACGGTAGCGCGGAGCACGAGGTCAGCGTGCTGGGCATCGACGCCGACACCGGCGCCGAAACGCACCGCGTCCCCATCGGGGTGCAGCCCTTCGACGCGCCGCTGCAACTCACCGGCATGGTCACCCCGCAGGGCGAGCTGTGGCAGGCCACCGCCACGCGACTTTTGCGCATCGGCGCGGATACAAGCGCGGGCGACGCTGCGAGCTCCTACCCGTCGGGATTAAGCTCGTCCCAGCTCAAGTTCCAGTAGCCGAGTCCGTCCCAGCCAGCCAGCGTGTCCCCGCCGGTGTTAACCACCTTGACGGGGTCGCCTCGCTTGACGGTGGCCTGGTACCACTGCGCGTCCTCCGGGCTGGCGTTGATGCAGCCGTGGGACTGGTTGTACGAGCCGAGCGCACCGAGGGCCCAGGGCGCGGAGTGCACGTAGATCCCGGAATACGACAACTGGGTCGCGTACTTGACCGGGGTCTTGTACCCGCCGGCGTCAAGGCTTAAGCCGTAGGTGGTGGAATCCATCACCATGGATTCGTTCTTGTCGCCGACGACGTACGTGCCGTTGGGGGTCTCCCAGCGGCCCGGGCGGCCCAGCGAGACCGGGAAGGAACGCACGACCTCGCCGTTGCGCGTCACGGTCAGGGTCTTGGTGGCGTTATCTACCGTGGTCAGCACCTCGTCGCCGACGGTAAACGACATCTCCGACTTATCGGCGCCGTACACCCCGCCGCCGAGGTCGACACCGTAGATGTCCGCCGTGACGGTGACCTGCGTGCCCGGCTCCCAGAAGTCCTTCGGGCGCCAGATGGCCACGTTGTCGCTCTGCCAGTAGAACCCACCCTCGGTGTCGTTGGAGGTGGTGACCTTGATCGCCTCTTGGGCCTTCTCCTTGTCCCCCGGGGCGTAGCTGAAGTGAATCGGGATGGCCTGGCCCACGCCCACCTCCGCACCCTCCTGCAGCGCGAAGTACACCGACGACTGGGCGGCAGGCGCGACGGTGGTGAACGTGCGCTCGAAGCTTGTCCCGTCGCGGTCGGTGCCCTTGAGTGTGTAGGTGCGCCCGTAGCCCAGCGGCTCCGCGGTGGACCACTGCGTCATGTCGGAGTTGAACTCGTACTTGACCACCTTGCCCGACTCGTTAGTCATCTGCGCGGAGCGGATGCCCGCCTCCGCCTCCACGGTCACCGGCTCAACCGGCGAAACCTTCGTCGCACCGTCCCCAACGGACACCACGGGCGGCGCAAACGATTCCGTGGTCTCCGTGGCTGTCTGCTCGCTGGAATCACTGGCGGATTCCACCTCGCCGATGGTGCAGGCGCTCACGGTCACACCCAGGGCAAGGGCCAATCCGATAGCGGTGGTGCTTTTCAGGGCTCGTGGCAAAGTCTTCAATGCTCGTTCCTACTTTCCCGCCCGACTCACGTCATGCACGTCGTGATGCGTCAATCTTTTCGCCCCTTAGCCTATCCCCATTAGGCACCGGGGCGAAACCAAACACACCCGGCAGGCCAAACCGCGCCTGACCTGCCGATTTCACCCCATATAACCCTAGATGCTATATTTTTCTTCGTTGCAATAACGGCAGCCGCGCTAAGAACCAGGTTCTTCGCAGGCCAAGTTTGCGCCATTAGCTCAATTGGTAGAGCAACTGACTCTTAATCAGTGGGTTCGGGGTTCGATTCCCTGATGGCGCACAACATCACCCCCGCCGGGAGGAAATCCGCGCGGGGGTTTTCCGCACGCGGTGTATCGTTGCGTTATGAAAACAGCACTGCTCATCGTCGATGTTCAGAACGATTTTTGCCCCGGCGGCAGCCTCGCCACCGCGCGTGGCGACGACGTCGCTACCGCGATCGCGCAGCTTATCTCCGGCGACCACGGCTACGCCCACGTCGTGGCGACCCAAGACTGGCACATTGATCCAGGCGCGCACTTCTCCTCCGAGCCGGACTTTGTGGATTCATGGCCGGTGCACTGCGTCGCGGGCTCCGACGGCGCGGCGCTGCGCGCGCCCCTGGATCCGGCACACATTGAGGCCTTCTTCCGCAAGGGTCAGTACCGCGCCGCGTACTCGGGTTTCGAAGGCGCCACCGAGGACGGCACCGCGCTTGGCGAATGGCTCAACCGCGCCGGAATCAGCGCGGTTGATGTGTGCGGCATTGCCACGGACCACTGCGTCAGGGCGACAGTCCTAGACGCTTTACGGGAGGGCTTCGACGTTCGAGTCTCGAAAGAGCTGTGCTCGCCTGTCGACGAGGCCCGCGCCACACGGGCCCTCGATGAGATGCGCGCTGCGGGCGCGCAGGTTAAAGCTGGTTAGCGCTAGCGACGAGCCAGCAGGCGCTGCAGCTCCTTGAGCTCCTTCTTGCGCTTGCGGCCGTTGAGGGCCTTAATGCCGATCAGCACAGCAACACCGACGCCGATGCCGACGAGGACCTTCTGCACGGTCTCATCCTGGAAGAAGTTCTTAGCCTGATCCTTCGCGTTGTCAGCGAGCGTCGACGGGTTCGCGCGGTGCGCAATCTCGTCGAGGGTGCTTGCGAGCTGGTCGCGGGTGCGCTCGATGTCGCGCTCGATGTCATCAATATCTCGTGCCACGGTGATGTACTCCTCAGGTCTGCGAACTCTTAGTAAAGGTTTCCAAACCTACATTAGTGTAAAACCGTAAGGCATGACCGAAAATACCCGCTTACACGTTGGAGATCCCGCCCCCGCTTTCAGCCTGACCAACGACCGTGGCCAGACTGTCGCCCTGTCGGATTACGCCGGCCGCAAGGTTTTGGTGTACTTCTACCCTCGCGCGAACACGCCGGGCTGTACGGCAGAGGCGTGTGACTTCTCCGAAAAGCTCAGCGACTTCGAAAACGCCGGCGTCGACGTCATCGGAATCAGCCCGGATGCGCCCGAGGCCTTGGCAAAGTTCCGTGCCGACCATGACCTGACCATCGAGCTGCTCTCCGATCCCGAGAAGACGGTGATGAGCGAGTGGGGCGCGTACGGGGAGAAGCAGAATTACGGCAAAACGGTCGTGGGCGTCATCCGCTCGACCTTCCTCGTCGGCGCCGACGGCACGATCGAGCAGCTGCAGTACAACGTTCGCGCCTCGGGCCACGTCGAGCGGATTCTGCGCGATTGGCCGGTGTAGCCACAACACTGGCGTCGCAAAAACGAAATCAACGCACGTCCCGCTTGCGCTGGCGTGCGTTGTTTTCGTGCCACCCCACGCAGCAGGGTTGACGCGCTACAGCAGGCCGAACGTCGATGAGGCCAGAGCGGAAATCGGTGCGCTGAGCTGTGCGAGCGGGCCGAAGACGCTTGTGACGGCATCGATAATCGGATCCCAGATCTCGGGGTCAAAGGGTGTAGCGATCCGTGAGGACATGTAACACCACTCCTTTCTTTTGTGAAATAGTTTCAAGTCTCAACTATGCTATCTAACCCATAAACCATTTGTTACAAAAGTTAGTCGATAGGAAAACCGTGACACCGACATCAGCCGCTTCCCGCCGAGCCCGCTTCACGGCCCGCTTCACGGCCGCTGTGTGCACCGCCGCGCTCGGCGCAACGCTGCCCGCGGTGGCATCTGCGCAAATGCCCAACCCGCTGTCCTCCATGTCGTCGACAGGCTCGTCGACGGGCGGCTCGTCGGGCGAGGATGCGCCCCTGGTTACCCGCGAGCAGCCGACCGTGCAGCCAGCGCAGATCTTCACCGAGCCGTCCCGCGAGCTCACCGCTGAAGAGCTGTGGGCGATTGGTAACCGCGGTGTCGAGTACGCCGAGGCCTACTCGCCGGTGATGGGACGCCGGGAGAGCATGCTGATTGCGCGGCCAAAAGATCCCGCTCTGCGCGACAACGCACCGACGATCTACCTGCTCAACGGCCTTGACGCTGGCACCGGCTGGTTCGCCTACACGGACGCGGCGGAGTTCTACACCTCCCGCGGCGTCAACGTCGTCATGATTACCTCCGGCGCGTTTTCCTACTACACCAACTGGATCCAGGGCCCTGACCAGTGGGACACTTTCCTCGCCCGCGAGCTCCCGGCCGGGGTGGAGCAGTACCTCGGTGCGAACGGCAAGCGCGCTGTGATGGGCGTGTCCATGTCCGCTACCTCGGCACTGTCCCTCGCCCAGAACAACCCGGGCGTCTACGACGGCGTGGCCTCGATCTCCGGCTGCGCCTCGACGACCAGCCCACTGGGCAAGATCGCCGCCGACGCCGTGTTCGCCTCGGCCCACATCCCGCTGACCTTCGAGGATGTGTGGGGCGACCCGAATGGCGAGTACGCGCGCTCCTACGATCCGATGCTGAACCTGAGGAAGCTCTCGCCTGAGTTCCAGGGCAAGGATTTGGACCTCTTCATCTCCTCGCCGAGTGGCCTGGCGGGAATGGAGTCGCTGACCACGGGCAACATCGTGGACCCGGGCAACAAGGATCTCGCCTTCAACTTCGTCACCATCGGCGGGCGCATCGACCTGGCCTCCAACATCTGCACCCACGTGCTGCACCAGCGCCTGAACGCGCGTGGCATCGATCACGACGCGCGCTTCTACCCGCAGGGCACCCACAACTGGAACTCCTTCCACTGGGCCGTGGCCGATTCCTGGCCCACCCTCAGCCGCGGTTTGGGTAAGCAGGCGTAGCGTTAGCCACTGCCTGCCATAGCCCCTAAGGTGGGCGCTATGGCAGACACTGAGACGACCAATCCCGAGCGTTCTGGCTGGCAGTATTCCAGCTTCGCCTTGGCGTTCGCCGCTCTGATCGTCGTGCCCGCGCTGCTCGCGCTGAGCCTTCAGGCTCGCGCCACCACAACGACGCTTCTGGTCTACCTCCCAGTGGCGTCGTTCGCGCTTGGGCTTATCGACGCCACGTGGTTCCGCTTCACCTGGTCCTTCCCGTTCACCGCCGCCGCGATGTTCTGGGTGTCCACCTTGTTGATGTACAACCCCGGCACGTGGATCTACGCCGTCGGCGTGCTCCTGGTCTGCGCCCTCGGGGGAGCCCTCGGCGGCGCGCTGACCGCCAAGGGTGAGCGCTAAGCCATGGAAGTGTGGACACTGAACCACCCGGAACGCGGCCCGATCACCCTGGAGCGCGGCTACGACGCCGAGTTCGCCGAGCTCTACCCCGACTGGCCCGCCACGCCTGAGGACGCGGCGCGGGAGTTTCGGACCACTTCAGCTACGGCGTCGATACGCGAGCGGCTCGGGGATCTGCGCGCCAACCCGCCGGCGCGACTACAGGTGTGGGTGGGCTCGCGCGTTGTGGCGCGCTACTCCACGATCTCCTCGGGGCGCATCCCGCTGGCGTCGCCAAGCATGAAAATGCGCTCGAGCTTCGGCGTTGCGGATCGCTCGAAACCCCATCTGTCGATTGAGGCGAACTTCTTCGACGACGTGCTCAGCGTCGATTACCGCGAGGGCCCGACTGTGGTTGAGTTCGACCCGCCGGAGGGAAGCCGCGGGCACAAACGCCGCACCCAGATGGAGTCCAGCGCGGTCAAACGGGTCGCGTATCCCCTGGCACAGGGCCTGGGCAAAGGCGGCTGGGCGCTGGCCGTGATCATCCTTGGCCCGCTCGTGGGCCGAATCCTCCAATGGCTGCTGCAGTTCCTGCCCGACGTCGAGATCACCCTGCCCTCGATCTACCTACCGGTGCCGACCCTGCCGCAGATCTACCTGCCCACCCCCACCATCGAGTGGCCAGAGATCAACCTGCCCGAGGCACCCGCGTGGCTGGTTTTCCTCATGGAGTACTCCAGGATCTGGATCCCCATCGTGATTGGCCTAGTCATCGGCATTGTCGCCGTGCGCAACCACAGGAAGTCCGAGCGCGAAAAGCAGCACTGGCACAGCGCCCACCCCGAGGCCGAAAGTGCGCCCGGGGAGACTTGAACTCCCACGTCCGAAGACACTGGAACCTAAATCCAGCGCGTCTGCCAATTCCGCCACGGGCGCGTGCAAACCATCATGTTACATGGCCCGACTAGCTCGACGGAATCATGCCGTGGGTGCCAAGGAAGTCGAGCATCTCCTCCGCGATCCGGGCTCGGTTCTGGCGTTTGAGGAACTCGTGGCCCTCGTCGTCAAACATCAGCAGGCGCGTCGGGATCCCCCGGGCGTCGAGAGCCTCCTTCATTTGGTGCGACTCGCTCGGCGGGACGTTGTTGTCGTGGGCGCCGTGGATGAACATCACTGGGGCGGCGACGTTGTCGGCGTCGTTAAGCGGCGAGAAGCACTTGAGAAGCTGCGCGTCGTGGAACGGGTAGCCGTACTTCGGGTACGCGGCGCTAGCGATCCACGGCTCGGTATCGCGGTAAAAGGTTTGGATGTCGCTCATGCCGCAGGCGGCGATCCCGCAGCGAAACAACTCCGGAAACGCCGTCATGCCCTGCAGCGTGAGGAACCCGCCGTAGGAACGACCCGCGACCGCCACGCGCTCGGGGTCCGCCAAACCCGCGGCGACGAGGAAGCGCACCGTGTCGGCCAGGTCGCTAATACCACGGAAGCGGCCGTAGCGGTTGTCCGCGTTGACGTAGCTGCGCCCGTAGCCGGAGGAGCCGCGCACGTTCGGGGTAAACACGCTGATCCCGGCGCGGATAACCGCCGTGAGCACGTCATGGTACTCCGGGCGCGACTGGCCCTCCGGCCCGCCGTGCAGGTGGATGAGCATGGGCCTCTTCTCATCCGGGTCATCGCTGCGGTACAGCCAACCGGAAAGCTCGAGGCCATCGCGCGCGGTGTAGCTGACGTGGTCGGGCGTGTTCTCGCTGATCTGCGCCCCGCGCATAGACTCGCCGAGCGCATCCTTCGGGGAAAAAACCTTCACCTGGGGACTGACGTCGGGGCCCTGCACCGTCAGCGCCAACAGTGAGCCGTCCTCGGTCAGCGACGGCGACGAGGCCACCATGCCCGGAAGCTGGATTGAGCGCCGCGCCGACACACGAAGGCTGCGCGACAACGCCATGACCTCAAGCTGGGAAACGCCGTTGCGGCACCACAACACGGCCGCGACGCGCTTGTTGCGGCTGAACACGAGTTGTTCCACGTCGGCGTCGCCGTACTCGGCGATCACCGTCATCTCCGGCTGGCGGTCGCGGAAATCAATGCGCATGACCCGGCGCCGGTTGGCACCCCAGTCGCCGTGGATCACCAGCGACGGCGGCCCTTCGTCGCCCTCGCCCAGTGGGAGCACCACGCCCTCGTCGACGGTGGAGCCCGGGTCCGGCGGTAGAATGGGCTGCCACGTCCCGTCGGGGTGGATCAGCAGCAGCTCCCGGTTACCGCGGGGGCCGACGCACATCAGCGAGTAGCCCCCCTCACAATCCACAAGCATCGCGTCGGCGCGGCGATCGAGCAACTTGGTCGTGCCGCTAAAGGGGTCCACCAGTCGCGCTTCAGTGATGCCGTCGTCCTGCAACGCGGCCACCGCGAGGTACTCGTTGTCCCATTCAACGATGCGAACCCGCAGGTCGCTCGGGGTGTTCACACCCTTGGCGGAGGAGTCGGAAGGGTCGGTCGTGACCAGCCAGATCTCGGAGTACTCCGATCCTTTCGGCGCGGCCTCGCAGGCCAGCCACTTGCCATCGGGCGAGTGCAGGACGCGTGTGACGGGGCCGTCGACTGGGATGTTGACGGGGCGCTCTTTGCCCACGCTGCCATCGGGCAGGATGGTGGCCTGGACCGCGTAGGGGTAGGCGTCGTCACGCGCGATGAACGCGATTTCCGAGCCGTCCGGGCTAAGCGATGGCCCGTAGGTAAAGCGAACGTCTTCGCGCACTATGTTTGCCCTTCCGTCACAATCCAGGTGTCCTTGCCGCCGCCGCCGCGCGAGGAGTTGACCACCAGCGAGCCCGCCGGGGCGACACGCGTGAGCCCCGCCGGCGCCGTATGCACGGTAACACCTGAACCGCTGGCGCGCAGGTGAGTAAACACACGCAGGTCCACGTGCCGCGGCTGCATCGCCGCCCCGTCGAAGGTGGGCAGGGTGGACAGGCCCACGACCTCCTGGGCCACGAACTGTTCGGGCTTGACCAGGAGCTCTTGACGACGCTCCTGGAGCTCCTCGTCGCCCGCCTCCGGGCCGATCGTGATGCCGGCGCCACCGTAGCCGTCGATCGGCTTGACCACGAGCTGGTCAAGGCGCTCCAGCACGCGGTCGCGGTGCTCGCGGATCGCACACAGGTAGGTCGGCACCGACGCCAGGATCGGCTTCTCGCCGAGGTAGTACTCGATCATCTGCGGAACATAGGCGTAGACGGCTTTGTCGTCGCCGACGCCGTTACCCAGCGCGTTAGCCACGGTGACGTTGCCCGCGGTGATCGCGCGCAGGATCTTGTAGCGCAGCTCTGCGCCGTCGGCCCCGCGCGAGGATAAGAACATATCCTCGTCCATGCGCAGGTACATTACGTCGATGCGGCGGCGCCCGCGGGGGCCGACCTCCCACGCCACATTGTCCTCGATCAGCAGGTTCTGCGGCAAGACAAGGTCAATGCCGGAAACCTCCGCGATCTTGACCTGCTCGAAGTAGCTCGGGTCATCCTTGCCGCGGGTAACCACGACGATGCGAGGGTCGTCCTGGGGGTGCGGCGGCAGCGCCGCGGCAAGCGTCTCGCCCATCATCGCGTAGCCCTCGGTGGGATCGTTCAGCGGCTGCGGCGCGGTGGCGAACAGCTCCGGGTAGTTGCGCTCCATCATCTTCCTCGCCTCCACCCCGAAAGCGATGCCGGAGGGCTGGCGCACGTTGTCTTCCAGGATCTGCCAGCCGGCCTCCGAGAAGATCAGGTCCGAACCCGACACGTGGTTGCGCACGGTGTCGCGCCACGCGGCGCGCCCCGTTGAGCGGTAGCCGGGGGACTTTTCCAAAATGTCGAGCCCGACGATCCCGTCACGGACGATGTCCTGGTCGCAGTAGATGTCGTTGAGGAATAAGTTGAGCGCCTTGGCGCGCTGCTCCACGCCGGCGGTGAGGTGGTCCCACTCGCGCGCAGTGATGATGCGCGGGACCATGTCCATCGGAAACGCCTGTTGGGTGTCCATACCCGTTGCCCGGAACGTCACACCCGCGGCGCTTAGGTCGCGATCCGCCATGGTTTGCTGCTTGCGCAGCTCCACCGCGCCGAGCTCGCGGGCGGTGGTGAGCACGCCTGCGTAAACGTCTCGGTCGGCGCCACTGGGCTCGACGGCCTCGTCGATGTAGCCGCTTTGGACCCACGTCGTCGGGCGGTACGCCCCAAACAGCGAGCCCTCCGTGCCCTTGTACTCGGTGAGCCAGCCGACGGTTTCGGACATGAGCTGATCCACCACGTCGTCAAGACGCCCGCGGCTACGGTAGGCGCGGCGCTGGCGGTACGCGCTGGTGCCGGTGCGGATGATGCCCTCGACGAAGCGCGTGACCATCTCGAGGTCGCCGCTGGCGCGCAGCTCGTCGGTAAGCAGCTCGACCGTGGAGCGCAGCACCTCGGCCGCAGGTCGCGGCGTGTACGTCTCGGGGCAGATCAGGCTGCCTTCGAGCCCGGAGCGCGAGGCACGCCACATCATCGAGCGGTGCAGGGTCGGATTCAGCGGCGGCGTCGGCGTGGAGGCGTCGACAAGCGCTGCCTCGCGAACAACCATCGCGCGAAACAGCGCCGCGATGGTGGAAATCGCGTCCACCGAGGGGCAGGAATCGCACACGCGCAGCTCGAGCAGGGGCTTGCTTATCGACGGCGCCAGGCTGTAGTACATCATCGCCTCATCCGCGATCACGCCCGCCTTGATGAGGGTGTCCACCAGCTCGTCGTACTCTTTCGCGTTGCTCACCGGGGCAAACGGCCCGCTCGTCGGCCAGCGCTGCCCGGTGAGATCGCGCGAGCTGGCGTAGCCGGTGTCGCTGCCCTCGACGCTAAACGGCGACGACGCCGACAGCGCCAGCAGCAAAGGAAGGTGCCGGCTCACGCCCGGCGACACCGCCACAGCCTGGTCGCGGTCACGCACCTCGACGTGGATCTGCGCGCTACAAATAAGCTGCTCGTGGGCCAAGAGCGCGTAGTCGGCGCTCATCTCCATGTAGCGGCTGCGCGGGGTAATCGCCAGGCTCGCGCGGTGCGCCAGGGGCATCGTGCCGGCCGCGGCGATCCCCAGCCCCAGCGGCTCCGCGACCGAGCTCACCTTCGCGCGCCCTTGGAGGAGTTCATCGCGTAACGACGTCACGTCGCCGTGCGACCCACTCGCGACCTGGATCATCGAATTTTGAAGCGACGGTGTGAAGGCCTCCCCCTCCAGCTGACTTAACAGGACGTCCGCTTTCGGCGCGAGCCGTCGCGTTTCCTTGTCTACGAGCTGGAGTTCCTCGAGAACCCTCATTTTTCGCGTTTCCATGAACACATAGTACGGCAACAGTCGATTGTCGAACTTTCGGATGATGTTGGTAGACTCGCGTGGTGTGAGTGAACCAGCCGAGCCCCGCCAGCGCTCCCGTATTCGGGTCCGCGCGTGGCACATCGTGCTGCTCATCGTCGCGGTGATCACGTCACTGCTGCTCGCCTACTGGCAGTGGACGCGCTACCAATCCGGCACCGGAACCTTCCAGAACCTGGGCTACGCCCTGCAGTGGCCGTTCTTCGGCGCGTTTTTTGTCTACGCCTACCGCGTGGGCCTGCGCATGGAAAACGAGAAGATTGACGCCGTGAACGAAGGCCGCAGCCTCGACGAGCTGTACCAGGCGGACCTGGCCCGCTACGGCGACGACGAACAAACGGAGATTGACCACACCTTCCTGCCGCCCCGCCCGGAACTCGACGTCGAAGAGTTCAACGCCTTAAACCAGCCCCGCCGCGGGCAGTACACCAACGAAGAAAGCTAGGACATGACGCACACCCCCGATGCCACTCCCAAGGTTCACCCCGAGCGCCAGCGCCGCGTGAAAACCGCGCTGCAGCTGTTCTCCGCCACCGCGTGGATTACCGGTGTGCTCCTGCTCCTGCTGGTGGTGCGCATGGTGATGCAGTACCTGCTCAACTTAGACGTCAGCGCGCTGGACTGGGTCGCGCGCGTGCACGGGCTGGCCTTCATCGCGTTCCTCATGGCCTCGCTCAACCTAGGCACAAAAGCGCGGTGGTCCGCCGCTGAATGGCTGACCACCGCGTTGTCTGGCGTTGTGCCGTTGATGTCGTTCTTCGTGGAGGCGAAGCGCCGCCGTGAGGTGCAGCGCACCTTCCAGCTCACGGGCTAGTTCTTTACTTGGTTTCTACCTGGTCGCTGCACGGGTGAGCACAATCGTGCCGAAGCCCTCTGCCTGGCCATTGTCCGGGTTCAGCGTCAGGGTGTCGCCGTTGAGCTGGGCGTTGTAGTTCAGGTCGCGGCCCGTCTTCGGGTCGACGAACTGGAACTCGTCGCCGTCGCGCTCGCACTCGGCGTCGTTGGTCTCGCCGGTTGCCTCGGTCACGGTCCACTCGCAGTCACCACCGTTGACGGTGATCTGCGCCTGGGTCTCGCCCTTGGTGGCATCCGCCGGGGTGGCCGTGCCCGACCATGCCCCGTCGTAGTCGCTGGAAGAGCCGCAGGCGGCGAGAAGCGCGCCGGAGGCGAGGATGGTAGCTGCTGCAGCAATGCTCTTGTTTTTCATCATTCTCTTACTGTAGCGCTAACCAGGTCCGCGATGTGCGGGGTTAAGGCCCGAAGCGCGCGGGAGCGGTGCGAGCGTGCGTTCTTCTCCGCGGCGCTGAGCTGCGCCGCGGAGCGGCCGTCGGCGTCGTTCGGCTGGAAAATCGGGTCGTAGCCGAAGCCGTTGTCACCCCGGGGCTCGCGCAGCAGCTGGCCCTCCCAGCGCCCCTCGGCGGTGAACTCGTCCCCCGCCGGCCCGACCAGCGCGCAGCAGGACACGAACGCGGCGTCGCGCAGCGCGATGTCCGTCATCTGGGCCAAAAGGAGCGCGTTGTTGGCAGCGTCGTCACCGTGCGTGCCCGACCAGCGCGCAGAGAGCACGCCGGGCATGCCCTTGAGCGCGGTGACGGCTAGGCCGGAATCATCCGCCACGCAGGCCAGCCCCGTCGCGGCCGCTCCCGCGCGGGCCTTGATCAGGGCGTTGTCCTCGAACGTCAGCCCGTCTTCGACGGGCTCCGGGTAGGCGTCGACGTCGCGCATTGAGACCAGCTCCACGCCCGCAATCCCGAGCTCGGCGAGGACTGCCTCGAGCTCCGCGAGCTTCTTCTGGTTTCCGGAGGCGACGAGAACCTTTACCACCCGAGCGCCGCCTTCTGCGCCTCGATGAGCTCACGGCAGCCCTTCTCCGCGACGGTGAGCATCGCGTCTAGCTCCGCGCGCCCGAATAGGCCGTGCTCGCCGGTGCCCTGGATTTCTACGAAGTTTCCGCTGTCGTTCATCACCACGTTCAGGTCCACCTCGGCGCGCGAGTCCTCCTCGTACGGCAAGTCGAGGGCCACGTGGCCGTCGACAAGCCCGGCGGAGACAGCGGCGACCGGCGCGAGCAGCGGCTCGCCGGGGACCAGACCGCGCTCGCTTAGAAACGCTATCGCGTCAGCGAGGGCGACGTACGCGCCGGTGATCGAGGCGGTGCGGGTGCCACCGTCAGCCTGGAGGACATCGCAGTCGAGCTGGATGGTGTTCTCGCCGAGCTGCGCCAGGTCCACCGCGGCGCGCAAGGAGCGGCCAACGAGCCGGGAGATCTCGTGCGTGCGGCCCTTGACCTTGCCCTTCATCGACTCGCGTGGCATGCGCTCGTGCGTCGCCGACGGCAGCATCGCGTACTCCGCGGTGAGCCAGCCCTCGCCCGAGTCCTTCTTGAAGCGCGGCACGCCGACCTCCACCGAGGCGGTGCACATCACGCGGGTTGCGCCGAACTCCACGAGCACGCTGCCCGCGGGGTTGGTGGTAAATCCGCGCGTGATGCGCACGGGCCGCATCTCGTCGAACGCGCGGCCATCTAAACGGGTGAACTCAGTCTTCGGGTCAGTCATGACCGCCAGGGTACTAGAGGTCGAACACATCTCCCGCAGCGCCGAGGAGGATCTCGCCGTCGAACTCACCGCGCGCGGCCTCCAATGTGACCTGCTTGTCGGCCCACGGCTGGATGTGAACCAGGACCAGGGTCTTCACCCCGGCGCGGCGCGCGATCTCCCCCGCTTGGGCGCCCGAGAGGTGCATTCCCCCGGGCTTGCCCTCAGCAGACGGGCCCCAGGCGGCCTCACAGAGGAAGATGTCGGCATCGCGGGCGGCGTCGACAAGCGTGGGCGTCATGCCGGAGTCGCCGGAAAACGCCAGGACCTTGCCCGTGGAGCGTTCGGCGACGCGCAGCGCGTGCGACTCGAGCGCGGTGTGCTCCACCGGCACTGGGGTGACGGTGATGTCGTCAATCTCCACCGCTTTGTTCGCTACCCAGGTGGACACGTCGAAGGTGTCGGTGATGTCATCGACCTCGTCAGGGCCGTCGGCTCCCATCCGCCCGATGTGCAGCTTCGTGTACGACGGCCCGAACATCATGTGGCGCTGGCGCGCCGGCGCCGTCGGGTGAAAGCGACGCCAGATCGCCAGCGAAGCGGTGTCCGAGCAGTGATCGGCGTGAAGGTGGCTAAACAACACATGCACGTCGGCCGGGTCGTGGACCTCCTGCAGGGCCGCGAGCGCCCCTGGACCACAATCCATCAAAATGCCGGAGCGGCCCGGCACCGTGATGAGGTAGGAAGATCCTGGGTTGCCCGGCGCGGCGAGACTGCCGGAACACCCGAGAATGGTCAATTTCATGGGAACACCATGCCACGAAACCGCTGCGGAATCTAACCGAACGCGCGGCGCGTCAGTCGCGGCCAACCGCGCGGATCTGCGGCCCGAGGAAACGCTCGGCGAGCCGGTTGAACGTCTCTGGGTCCCCGGTCGACTCGAACACACGCGTCGGCGCGGGCGCATCGGGGCCTTCGGGGGCGAGCAGGTCGCGCTCCGTGAGCACGCGCAGGACATCCTTGGCCGTCTCCTCAGCTGAGGACACCAACGTGACGTTGTCACCCATGGCAAGCTGAATAATGCCCGAGAGCAGCGGATAGTGGGTGCAGCCGAGCACAAGAGTGTCCACCCCGGCTGCCTGCAGAGGTTCGAGGTAGCCCTGCGCCACGCCGAGAATCTGCCGGCCTGAGGTCACGCCGCGCTCGACGAACTCAACGAACGCGGGGCACGCTGCCGCGGTCACCTCGAGTCCGGGTTGCAGGGAGAACAAATCTTGATACGCGCCGGAGTTAATTGTTCCTATGGTTCCGATCACACCAACGCGGTGGTTGCGCGTGGTGGCGATCGCACGGCGCACAGCGGGGCGGATGACCTCGACCACCGGGACGTCGTAACGCTCGCGCGCATCGTGCAAGAACGC
Organism: Corynebacterium sanguinis; assembly: GCF_007641235.1. Taxonomy (NCBI): domain Bacteria; kingdom Bacillati; phylum Actinomycetota; class Actinomycetes; order Mycobacteriales; family Corynebacteriaceae; genus Corynebacterium; species Corynebacterium sanguinis. The sequence goes on along the minus strand of NZ_CP038157.1, from coordinate 1,268,580 downwards.
CGCCGAGGCCGTGTTGCACGCGATCACCAACATCTTCACGCCCCGCTCGACAAGCTCGTCGGCGATGTTCTGCGCGTGGATACGCACGTCGGCAATCGGCTGCGGGCCGTAGGGGCCGTTAGCGGAGTCGCCGATGTAAATGAGCGACTCGTTGTGCAGCTGGTCCATCATCGCGCGCGCGACTGTCAGCCCGCCGAGCCCGGAGTCGAAAACTCCGATTGGTCGAGTATCAGGCACGGCGCTGCCCCTTGGCCGCGCGGCGCTGCTCGCGCTTAGCCTGCAGCTCGGGCGGGTCATCGGAGGTGATCAACATGCCCGCAACGATTCCACCGATCGCACCGAAGAGGTGGCCCTGCCAGCTCACGCCCTGGCTGCCTGGCACAACGCCCCAGATCAGGCCGGAGTAGAGGAACCCGAGCAGCACACCCAGGGAGATCTGCTGGATCGAGCGGTTGAAAAAGCCGCGCACCACTAGGTACGCGAGCCAACCGTAGACCAGCCCGGAGGCACCGATATGGTTCGTGCCGATCCCACCGGTAAACCACGTACCCAGTCCGCCGATGACGCATGCGATGAGTGTGACCTCCCAAAACACCCGCGAGCCCGAATATCCGATGAGGAAGCAGAAAACCGCGCCCGGGATAGAATTCGAGACAATGTGGCTGAGCCCGGCGTGAAGCAATGGTGAGGTAAAAATGTGCGGCAGAGCCGCCGGGTCAAGTGGATGGATGCCGAAGTAGTTCAGGTTCCCGCCGAAAATCACCGTGTTGACAATGAACACGGTCCAGATCACCGCGAGGTAGCCGAAGGCGTAGGCGAAGCCGGTGGCGCGCTTCTGCTTCGGGCTCTTGGCGTACTGCCGCTGCGAGGGCGCGAGCGGGCCTCCCATGGGCTGGTATCCGGGGGCGCCGAAACCGCCGCTGGGCTGCGAGGCGCTCGGCGGGTTGAAAGGATAGTTCTGAGTCATCGCCCCACAGCTTAGTGCTGCTTAGCCGTCGGTGGTGACAATATCGCACCACGCTGGGATGTCGTAAGCCCCCGTCGCGTGGGCGACCGCGTCGACGATCGCAGCCTGGACCGCGTCCGCGGCGGCGGCAGTCAGAGCAGCGAGCTTATCGACGCCCACCTCCAACGCCCCGACCCCCGCGGGCACGGACACGGCGAACAAGGTGTCCCCGTCCAGCGGGGAGTGCGCGGGGCGCACGGCGCGGGCCAGCCCGTCGTGGCCCGCGATGGCGAGGCGCTGCAGCTGCGCCGGGCGAAGCGGGGCGTTGGTGGCGATCACCCCGATGGTGGTGTTGAGCTTCGGGCCTGGGCGCTCCAGCGCGTTGAAGGTGTCGAGCTCGACGGCGGGCTGCGTGGGGTCGCCGTAGAGCAGCCCCGTGGCGGGGTCGATGACCGAGCCCATGGGGTTGGCCACCACAGCGGCCGCGACGAGCGCGCCCTCTACCTCAATCGACGCGATGCCGAAGCCGCCGCGCAGAACACCCGCCGTCGCCCCGCAGCCGGCGCCGACGCTGCCGGTGGTGGCCGGGGCGGCGTCGTCAAGCGCCGCCGCGACGGCAGCCGCGCCGTCGGCGGCTCGTGGGCGGTGGGCGCTGTCGCCGACGACGAGGTCGAAGATCACGGCAGCGGGGACGATAGGCACCCTCGGGCCGTCCACTCCCTCGCCGAACACCTCGAAGCCGATGCCGCGGGCCTCGAGCTCGCCCATCGCGCCGTCGGCGGCGGCGAGCCCGAAGGCGGAGCCCCCGGCGAGCACGATCGCGTGGACACGCTCGACCGTGTTGTGGGGTGCCAGCAGGTCCGTCTCGCGCGTGCCCGGTCCCCCGCCGCGCACGTCAACGGCTCCGATCATGCCTTGCGGATCCCGCGAGACCAGCGCCGTGACGCCGGTGTCGCCGAGCGAGACGTGGCCGATGCCGACGCCGAGCGCAGTGAATATTTCCGTGTGCAAGTGACCCACGAGCCTAGTGTAAGCGGGCTCACCTCCCCCGGCGCGCCGTTCAGGCCGAACCGAGCTCGTTGACAATCTCCGCGGCGCTCGCCTCGCTGCACTGAGCGAAACCGGTGCCGGCCCACAGGTTGAGGTACTCCGCGTCGCCCGCGTCGTTCGCCTCGCCGCGCAACGGGGAGGTCAGGTAGTGGATCTCCGGGTACATCGCCGGGGCCAGCTCGGTGAAGCGATCGGTAAAGGCGTTGCGGATTGCCCGCGCCGGCCTGCCGGAAAACGCCCTGGTCACGACCGTGTCGCGGACCGTGAGCTCGAGCAGCGCGCGCCGGTGGGTCGCTTTGGTGCCCGCCTCCTCGGCGGTGAGGAAGCGCGTGCCGACGACCACCGCGGTGGCGTGGGCGTCGAGAAGCGTGGCGACGTCCTCGCGCGTGCCGACGCCGCCCGCCGCGAAGATCGGGCGACTCGTTCGCGCCGCGGCGATCTCGGTGAGCTCTTCTGCGCTGAACGCCACGCCGCGCTCCTCGGTGCTCAGCACCGTCGCGCGGTGCCCGCCGGCGCCGCTGCCCTGCACGAGGACGATGTCCGCGCCGAGCTCCACGATGTGGTCGATCTCCTCGGGAGTCGTCGCGTTGAGCACGACGAGTTTGCCCGCACGCGAGACCGCGGCGATGTCGGCGGCGCTGGGGTAGCCGAACGTGAACGAGATCAGCGCGGCGCGCGAGGCGAGCGCCACCTCGAGCTTGGGCGCGTAGTGGTCGTCGGACCAGCGCGGCTGCTCGGGCAGGTCCGCGCTAAACGGGAGATGCTCGGCGAGGTGCTCCCGGTAGTCCCGGTACGCCTCGCGCTCGTCGGCGTGGGGCGCCGACGGGACGAAGAGGTTGATGCCGTAGGGCCGTGATGTTGCCTGCTCGATCTGCTCCACTTGCCGCGCGAGGTCATCGGGTCTCAGATACCCGGCGGCGAGAAACCCCAGTCCCCCGGCCTCCGACACAGCCGCGGCGAGCTGCGGCGTCGAGGGGCCTCCCGCCATTGGGGCGAGCACAATCGGCTTACTCAACATGATCACGTCTTTGCCTCCTTGCTGTGCGCTGAGTCGAGCGGTTAAGCGCTGCTGCGACGGTGATGCACTCCATGGTAGGCACGGCCCGCGACCACGGGCATATGCTTTTTCTCTATGGATGCGAACTCGATTGCCGTACACGACGCGCACCTGAACAACCTGCGACACGTTGACGTGTCGCTCCCACGCAACACGGTTGTCGCGGTAACGGGAGTGTCGGGCTCTGGTAAGTCCTCGCTGGCATTCGGCACGATTCACGCCGAGGCGCAGCGACGCTACCTGGAGTCGGTCGCCCCGTTTGCCCGGCGCCTGATTGCGGGCGCGGTGGACCCGAAGGTGGGAAACATCGAGGGCCTGCCACCGACGGTGGCGCTTGAGCAGTCGAAGACTTCGGGCGGGGCGCGCTCGACCGTCGGCACCTTTTCCACGCTGTCAAACTCGGTGCGCCTGTTGTACTCGCGCTGCGGCGACTACGCGGAAGGGGTGCGCGAGAGAAACGGCGGGAGGTTGGACTCCGACGCGTTTTCGCCGAACACCACGGCCGGGATGTGCCCGAAGTGCCAGGGCACCGGTGTTGTCCACCGCCCGGTGGAGGACACGATGGTCCCGGACCCGTCGAAAAGCATTAACGAGGGCGCGATTGAGGCATGGCCCGGGGCGTGGGCGGGAAAGAACTTCCTCGCCATCCTCGACGCGCTCGACTTCGACCTCGACTCCCCGTGGCGCGAGCTTGAGCAAAAGGACCGCGACTGGATCCTGTTCACCGACGAGCGCCCGGTGGTGACCATCTACCCGGTGCGCGGCGCGGATCAGGTGCAGAAGACCTACAAGGGCACGTGGAAGTCGGTTGCGAACTACCTGACCGACACCCTGCACGAGACGGATTCCGACGCGCTGCGCCGCCGCGTGCTCAGCTACATGGAGCACAGCGTCTGCGACATGTGCAACGGCCGGCGCCTCACCCCCGACGCCCTTTTAGTCACTTACGCTTCTTTGCCCATCGACGCCCTCACCGCGCTGCCGATGGACGAGCTGCTGCGCATCCTCGACGAGCGCTTCGACCCGGAGCCGAAGGAGCGCGAGGACGCCCGCGACGAGGCGGAGCAGCGGCTTTTGGCCCAGCTCGTGCCCACGCTGCGCACGGCGGTGGAGCTCGGCATCGGGCACTTGAGCCTCGACCGGCCCGCGCCAACGTTGTCGGCGGGCGAGTTGCAGCGACTGCGCTTGGCGTCGCAGCTGCGCAGTGGCCTGTTCGGCGTGGCCTACGTGCTTGACGAGCCCTCGGCGGGCCTGCACCCGGAGGAACGCACCGCGGTGTCGGACCTGGTGGAGAAGTTCGTCTCGCTGGGTAACTCCGTTCTGCTCGTGGAGCATGACATGAACCTGGTCGCGGGCGCGGACTGGGTCGTCGACGTCGGACCCTTTGCCGGCGAGGGCGGCGGCGAGGTGCTCTACAGCGGCAGCGTCGACGGCCTACGCGCCTGGGGCGAAAAGCCGGACTGCCCCTCGGCGACCGCGCGTGCGCTGGCCGCGCCCGCCCCGCAGCTCAACGACACCTCGCGCACCCCGACCGGCGAGCTGGTTGTCTCCGACATCCACGCCCGCTCGATCCAGGGCGTCGACTTCCGCCTCGGGCTCGGCACGTTCACCGCAGTGACGGGCGTGTCCGGGTCGGGCAAGTCGACGCTAATCACCCAGGCGCTGCCCACCGCGCTGCAGGAGATCAGCGTGGCCACTAAGGGCAGCGCCGCGGCGCAGGAATCGGCCGAGGACGTCGACGACCCCGCCGCCATCAGGATCAGATCAGTGACCGGCGCCGAAAACGTCGACCGCATGGTGCGTATCACGCAAAAGCCCATTGGACGCACGCCGCGCTCGACGCTGGCCACCTACACCGGACTGTTCGACCGGGTGCGCAAGCTCTTCGCCGGCACCGACGAGGCGAAGCGGCGCGGGTGGGGTGTGACCCAGTTCTCCTACAACATGAAGCCGGGGCGCTGCCCCACCTGCAACGGCGCCGGAACCATCGAGGTGGAGCTGGTGTTTCTGCCCGGCAGCTACACCGCGTGCCCGGATTGCTCCGGCGCGCGCTACAACGACGAAACCCTCGAGGTGACTTGGAACGGCTACACCATCGCGGACGTGCTGGGGTTGACCGTCGACGACGCCTTGGACGTGTTTGCCGAGGAGGCCACCATCCGCCACGCCGTGGAGTCCCTGCGGGCGGTCGGGCTGGGCTACCTGCGCCTCGGACAGGGCGCGCCCGAGCTCTCCGGCGGCGAGGCGCAGCGCATCAAGTTGGCCACCGAGCTGCAGCGCGCCCGGCAAAGCTCGAAGCAGCACACGCTCTACGTCCTCGACGAGCCGACGACCGGTCTGCACCCCCATGACGTCGATAAGCTTGTCACAGAGCTCAACAGGCTTGTCGACGCCGGCAACACCGTCGTCGTCGCGGAGCACAACCTCAGCGTGATCGCCCAAGCTGACCGCGTCGTGGAGATGGGGCCCGGCGCGGGTGCCAAGGGCGGCGAGATCTGCGCCGACGGCACGCCTGCGGACATCGCCCAGCGCGACGACATCGCGACGGGGCGGGTGCTGGCAGCCTTTTAGGGCCTAGTCCATCATCGCCTGCAGCAGCGAGTCCTGGCAGAACGCCAGCCACTCGAGCAGCATCTCGCGGTCCTGGGCGTTCGCCTCGCCGCCGCGGTCGTCCTCGGAGACGTAGAGGCGCATGTCGTTGAGCGCGGCGAGGAAGGCGTGCGCCTCGGCCTCGTCGATAGTGACCTCGACCCCGCCCGTCGGCCCGAGCGCCGAGTTGATCACCTGCAGATTCATCAGCTTCGCCTTGATGATGTCGTTTTCGTGCAGGCTGCGCAGCAGTCCGTTGTCGCCGTCGAACTCCTCGTCGCCCTCCATCTCAAAGTCGGGCAGAAGGCGTCGCATCCGCGGGTCCGCGGGCGCCTCGGAGTGGCTGGCGGACAGGCCCATCATTTCCGAGAACTCGTCTTTCGGCGCGGACTGGGCGCGCGCGATTAGCGCCTCCGACACGGTTGCCGTGAGATCGCCGATGACCTCGCGCTCCAGCGGGTCGAACCGGGTGGTGAACTTCACGCCCGAGCGCATGAGACCTTTCTTGCGCTTCCAGTGCTCCATGAAAAGTGCGCTCCCCTCTTTTACCCGGCCTGCTGCATGGTGGCCCACAGCCCGGCGGTGTGTAGCTTCTTCACATCGCCCTCGACTTTGTCCTTCTCGCCCGAGGAGACAACGGCTTTGCCCTCGGTGTGGACCTGCATCATCAGCTCGTTGGCGCGCTTGCGGTCGTAGCCCAGCACGGTTTGGAACACGTAGCTGACGTAGCTCATGAGGTTGACGGGGTCGTCCCACACAATGCACATCCACGGCAGGTTCTCGCTGACAACCACGTCCACGTCGAGTTGCTCGTCGAGCTCCGGCATCGCCATGGGAGAACCCATTGCGTGCAACTGAGACGAACCTGAACACATCATGCGCACAACTTTACCCGCAACCCGGCGCGCACGCGCAGCCGGCGAGTACGCTGTGGACGCATGAACAACCTTCAGGCTCAGACGCACGAATCGACGGCGTTTCTGACCGACATGTACGAATTGACTATGCTCGATGCCGCGTTCAAGGACGGCACCGCGCACCGCCGGTGCACCTTCGAGGTGTTTGCTCGCAAGCTTTCCGACGGCCGTCGTTACGGCGTCCTCGCCGGCATCGCCCGGGTGCTCGACGCGATCTGCCAGTTCCGGTTCACCCCGGAGCAGCTCGCCTCGGCTGACTTCCTTTCCGAGGAGGCGAAGGAGTACCTGCGCAATTACCGCTTCTCGGGCCAGGTCGACGGCTACCGCGAGGGCGAGATCTACTTCCCGTATTCGCCGCTGCTGACGGTGCGCGGAACGTTTGCCGAGTGCGTGATCCTGGAGACGGTGATCCTGTCGATCCTCAACTCGGATTCCGCCGTAGCCTCCGCCGCCTCGCGCATGGTTACCGCTGCGGAGGGCCGCCCGTTGATTGAGATGGGGTCGCGCCGCACCAACGAGCGCGCCGCCATCGCGGCCGCACGTGCCGCCTACATCGCGGGCTTTTCGTCGACCTCAAACTTGGAAGCCGCGATGCGCTACGGCATCCCCAAGGCCGGCACTGCCGCGCACGCCTGGATGCTGCTGCACGTCGACGACAACGGCGTGCCCGACGAAAAGGCCGCCTTCGCCTCCCAGGTGGAGAGCTTGGGCCCGGAAACCACGCTCTTGGTGGACACATTCGACATTACGAAGGGTGTGGAGAACGCCCTCGAGGTCGCGGGCACGAAGCTCGGGGCGGTGCGCATCGACTCCGGCGACCTCGGCATCGTTTCCCGCCAGGTGCGCAAGCAGCTGGACGACGCCGGCGCCGTCGATACAAAAATCATCGTCTCCTCCGACCTCGACGAGTTTGTCATCGCCGGTCTGCGCAGCGACCCGGTCGACGGCTTCGGTGTGGGCACCTCGGTGGTCACCGGCTCCGGCGCCCCGACAGCCGGGATGGTGTACAAGCTGGTCGAGGTCGAGGGCCACCCGGTGGCGAAGCGCTCCCGCGGCAAGGTCACCTACGGCGGCACCAAGTCGGCGCTGCGTGCCTACCGCGCCTCCGGCGTCGCCGTCGCCGAGCTCGTCCACCCCGCCGACCAGGAGATCACCCGCAAGAAGGCCCTGACCTACCGCGAGATGGTCATCCCCTTGATCCGCGACGGCCACATTGTGGAGCACCAGAGCGACCTCGAGCAAGCCCGCGACTACCTTGATGCCGCCCGCACGACGCTCCCCTGGGAGGGCCTGGCGCTGTCGCGCGATGAACCCGCGATTCCGACGCACTTTGTCGGGTTCCCGGAGCCCGCGGAATAGTTAGTGTCCGCCCCGGCTCTAGACTGGTTCCCCGTGAGTGACCAGCCTCTAGCCCAACCGACCACCGATCTTCTCGCCGCAGCCGTCGATGCGCTCGGCGGGGCGGAGCGCCCGGGCCAGGTCGCCATGGCCAAGGCCGTGACTCGGGCGCTGGAAGAGGAGCGCCACCTGGCCGTGCAGGCTGGCACGGGCACCGGAAAGTCGCTGGCCTACCTCGTGCCGGCGATCCGCCACGCCCACGCGACCGGCGGCACCGTTGTGGTGTCCACCGCGACGATCGCGCTGCAGCGCCAGCTGGTCGAGCGCGACTTGCCGCGGCTTGCCGACGCCCTCGAGCCGCTGCTGGAACGCCGCCCCACCTTCGCCATCCAGAAGGGCCGCAACAACTACGTGTGCCGCCACAAGCTGTCGCTGCCTGGCGACGTCCCCGAGGCGCTGATTGAGGAGGACGACATCTCGTGGCTGGGCCGCCACGTCAAGCGCGTCAACGAGTGGGCGCAGGAGACGGAGACGGGCGACCGCGACGATCTTGAGCCCGGCGTTCCCGACCTCGCGTGGCGTCAGGTTTCCGTGACCTCGTCGGAGTGCTTGGGCGCGGCGCGCTGCCCGCACGGCGAGGAATGCTTCGCCGAGCTGGCGCGCGAGCGCACCCGCAACGTGGACCTCGTGGTCACCAACCACGCGCTGCTCGCCATTGACGCGCTGGCCGATACCGATGTGCTGCCGGAACACGACGTGGTCATCATCGACGAGGCCCACGAGCTCGACGGGCGCATCACTTCGGTGGCCACTAATGAGATTTCGGCGAGGGCGTTGACGATGTCGTCGAGACGCGCGGACAAGCTTGGAGCTGAGAAGGGCGAGCTGGAAACGGTCGTCGACGACTTTGCCGCCGCGATGAACGTGGAGACGCCCGGAAGGTGGGAGAACATCTCGGAGGCGGCGCGCGGCGGGTTCGTCGCGGTGCGCGACGCGCTGTGGCACACGCGAGAGGCAATCGCGAAGGGCCCCGAGGGCGAGGCCGACAACGAGCCGGAAACCTTCGCGGAGCGCGAGAACTTGAAGAACCACCTCGGCGATCTTCACGACGCCATCGTGCGCATCCTCGGCGTCTTCGACGAGGACGACCCGGCGAAGCACACGGACGTGGTGTGGCTGACGCGTTCGGAGCGCGTCGGCGATTCCGTATCGGTCGCGCCGCTGTCCGTGGCCTCGCTGCTGCGCGAGCGCCTTTTCGGGGAGCACACGGTGGTGTTGACCTCGGCAACCCTGACGATTGGCGGCAACTTCAACGCGGTCGCCGCCGCGTGGGGCCTGCCCGACGGGACGTGGGACGGGATGGACGCGGGCACCCCCTTCAACCCGTGTTCTTCCGGGATTCTGTACACGGCCGCGCACCTGCCCGCGCCCGGGCGCGACGGCCTGGCGGCGGAGACGCTCGATGAGGTCGCCGAGCTCATCACCGCGGCCGGCGGGCGCACCTTGGGCCTTTTTTCCTCCCGCCGCGCTGCCGAGCAGGCCGCGGAGGCGATGCGCGCGCGGTTGCCCTTCGACATCCTGCTCCAGGGCGAGGACTCGACGGGCGCGTTGGTCAGCGCGTTCTCTGCCAGCGAGAACTCGTGTCTCTTCGGCACCTTGTCGTTGTGGCAGGGCGTGGATGTGCCCGGCTCGTCGCTCTCGCTCGTCATCATCGACCGCATCCCCTTCCCCCGCCCCGACGACCCGCTGCTGCAGGCGCGCGCCAAAGCCGCCAACGCCGCGGGCCGCTCCGGGTTCATGGAGGTCTCCGCCACGCACGCCGCGCTGCTCATGGCCCAGGGCGCGGGGCGGCTTCTGCGCTCGGTGGACGACAAGGGCGTCGTCGCGGTGCTGGACAACCGGCTGACCACCAAGCGCTACGGGTCGTTCCTGCGCAAGAGCCTGCCGGCTTTCTGGGAGACGACCGACCCCGCAACGGTGCGCGCTGCTTTACGACGCCTCGTCGCAGCATCGCACTAAAGCCCCGCGGCGCTGGGGGCTTCGGTTTCGGTCTAGTAGCTATACCTCAACCACACAACGTCCCCACCAAAACCGGCCTAGTCCAGCGCAACGCGCCCGACGATGCCCGCAGCCTCGTTGGCGTAATCGATCTCCTCGCGCGGAATCCCAAGAATGTAGAGCACCTCATCCAGGAACGGGTGGTTCACGCTGGCGTCCGCGACCTCCTTCAGCGCCGGCTTGGCGTTGAACGCGATACCCAGCCCCGCCACGCCGAGCATGTCAATATCGTTCGCACCGTCACCGACCGCGACCGTCTGCGACATCTGCAGCCCCGAGTCCTGCGCGAAGTCCGCGAGCAGCCGTGCCTTGGCTTGCCTATCGACGATCTCCCCAACCACGCGCCCGGTCAGCTTCCCGTCAACGATTTCGAGCGTGTTGGCGCGCACGTAGTCCAGATCGAGCTCCTCGGCGAGACCCTCGAGGACCTGAATGAACCCGCCGGAGACCACTGCCGTGCGGTAACCCATGGAGTTCAGTGTGCGGATAGTGGTCCGCGCCCCCGGGGTCAGCTCAATGTCGGCGGCAACCGAATCGATCACAGAGGCATCCAGCCCCGCGAGCGTCGCCACCCGTTCGCGCAGAGATTCTTCGAAGTCAAGCTCTCCCCGCATGGCCCGCTCGGTCACCTCGGCGACCTCGGCTTCCTTGCCGGCGTGGGCCGCCAGCATCTCAATGACCTCGCCGGTAATCAGGGTGGAGTCGCAGTCGAAACATACCAGGCGCTTCGCGCGGCGGTGAAGACCAGCGTTTTCCATGGCCAGGTCGACGCCTAGCTCGTTGGACAGCTCCGCGAGCGCCTCACGCACCTGCCGCCCGCTACCGGGGCTGTAGTCGGGCAGCGTCACGCGGAACTCGAGGCCCGTCACTGGGTAGTTGGAAATGCCGTTGATGCGGTCGATGTTCGCCCCGAACCCGGCAAGGGTTGCGCCCAGGCGGGAGACCTGCTCGGCCTGGACGGGATTTCCCAGCATGACAATCACGTGGGTCGAGCGGGGCCGGGAGACGGACCTCGCTTCCCCGCCCGTCTCGATGGTGACCCGTTGCCCGAACTCCCACAGACCCGCGCGCAGTTCGCGCTCCAAGTCGGTGAGTTTGAGCGGGTCCATTCCCACGAAGGTGGACAGCATCAGTCGTCCTCGGAAGTCGACCTGGGAGACGTCGAGAAGCTGCACGCCGTGGTTGGCGAGCACCGTGAAGAACGCGGCGGATACACCGGGGCGATCCGGGCCGGAGGTGGTGATCACTGCGTGTTTGAGTCCTTGCTGGAGCTCGACCTCGAAAGTGGGCATACGTAGTCCTTGTAGCGGTATTGGCCAATCGTTGATTCGCTCATGCTACCTGGCGGTAGTGGTGGGCAGACGAGCAAGGCCCCCGCGCGAACGCGGGGGCCTCTACTTACGTGTCAGTCAGAATGCAATGCACTAGTTGCCGTTGACGTGGCTCGTTGCTTCCTGAGCCTCGCCTTCGTTACCAGCGGAGTCGAACTCGTGGTTCGCTCCCTTGTAGGTTGCCGGGCTGTCATCGCTGTGACCGGTGTGGGCCTCGCGGCGCAGGCGGCCAACCATATGCGGGTAGTGCAGCTCGAACGCGGGGCGCTCGGAGCGGATGCGCGGCAGCGCCGTGAAGTTGTGGCGCGGCGGCGGGCAGGAGGTAGCCCACTCGAGAGAGTTGCCGTAGCCCCACGGGTCGTCGACGGTGACGATCTCACCGTAGCGCCAAGACTTGAACACGTTCCAGATGAACGGCAGCATACCGACACCCAGGATGAACGCACCCACCGTGGACACCTGGTTGAGCAGGGTGAAGCCGTCGGTGTCCAGGTAGTCGGCGTAGCGGCGCGGCATGCCCATGTTGCCCAGCCAGTGCTGGACCAGGAACGTCATGTTGAAGCCGATGACGGTGAACCAGAAGTGGATCTTGCCCAGGCGCTCGTCCAGCATGCGACCCGTCATCTTCGGGAACCAGAAGTACACGCCCGCGGTGGAGGCGAACACGACGGTGCCGAACAGGGTGTAGTGGAAGTGCGCAACCACGAAGTAGGAGTCGTGCAGGTGGAAGTCCAGCGGCGGCGCAGCGAGCATGACGCCGGTCAGGCCACCGAAGAGGAAGGTGAACAGGAAGCCCACTGCCCACAGCATCGGGGTTTCAAACGTGATGTGCCCGTTCCACATCGTGCCCAGCCAGTTGAAGAACTTCACGCCGGTCGGCACGGAGATCAGGAAGGTCATGAAGGAGAAGAACGGCAGCAGGACCGCGCCGGTGGCGAACATGTGGTGTGCCCACACAGCCATGGACAGGCCGGCGATGGCGAGGGTGGCGAAGACCAGGCCGATGTACCCGAAGATCGGCTTGCGGGAGAACACCGGGATGACCTCGGAGATCACGCCGAAGAATGGCAGTGCGAGGACGTACACCTCGGGGTGGCCGAAGAACCAGAACAGGTGCTGCCACAGGATGGCGCCGCCGTTGGCGGTGTCGAAGATGTGGCCGCCGAGGAGGCGGTCGTACAGCACGCCCAATGCTGCGGCGAGCAGCAGCGGGAAGACCATCAGGGCGATGATCGAGGTCACGAAGATGGTCCAGGTGAACACCGGCAGGCGGAACATGGTCATGCCCGGCGCACGCAGGGTGAGCACGGTGGTGAGCATGTTCACGGCCGAAGCGACGGTGCCGATACCGGTCGCGCCAACGCCGATGATCCACAGGTTTGCGGACACGGACGGCGTGTGGGTGGCGTCGGCAAGCGGCATGTACATGGTCCAGCCGAAGTCAGCCGCTCCGCCCGGGGTGAGGAAGCCGGCGAGCATGGCCAGCACGCCAACCTGGGTGATCCAGAAGCCGAAGGCGTTCAGGCGGGGGAAGGACACGTCCGGCGCGCCGATCTGCAGGGGCAGGACGTAGTTGGCGAAGCCCCAGACAATGGGGGTGCCAAAGGCTAGCAGCATCACCGTGCCGTGGAGGGTGAACAGCTGGTTGAACTGCTCGTTGGAGAGGAACTGCAGGCCCGGGCTGAATAGCTCAGCGCGGATCAGCAGCGCCATCAGGCCACCGACGAAAAACCACAGGAACGACATCATAATGTAGAGAATGCCGAGTTCTTTGTGGTCGGTGGTGGTCAGCAACTTGTAGAACTTCGAACCCTTGCGGGGGTTACCCGTGGGCTCAGGCCGAGCGGGCGGGACGTACGTGTCCACCCTTGGCGCCACTGCGGTCATGCGATCCTCCTGACTGACGGCACCCGCGCGCTACTGCCGCCCGAGTTCTTCGGGCGAGCAGCGAGCACGGATGCCACAACTGATACCGGCTAATCATAAGCCACTGACGTATCGTTTTGCCAGCCCTCACAGCTTCAGCGAAGGCGGATGCCCCCAAATGGGCTGGCTTATCGACGCCCCCACGCCCACAAGCCACTTTTTGCCTGTTTGCAGCTAAAGCGGCGGCCTACCCCATTCGCGGTAGTCCGGGGCGAAAGGAAAGGGGCCCGCGTCGCCGCGAGGCCCCTTAGCTAAACAGTCAGGATCAAAAATCCCAGTCGTCGTCCTGGGTGTCTTCGGCCTTGCCGATGACGTAGGAAGAACCCGATCCGGAGAAGAAGTCGTGGTTCTCGTCAGCGTTGGGCGACAGCGATGCCAGAATCGCCGGGGAGACCCGTGTCTCATCCTGCGGGAAGAGACCCTCGTAACCGAGGTTGTTGAGCGCCTTGTTGGCGTTGTAGCGCAGGAAGCGCTTCACGTCTTCGGTCCAACCCAGCGGGTCGTAGACGTCCTCGGTGTACTGCGTTTCGTTCTCGTAGAGGTCGTAGAGCAGGTTAAAGGTGTAATCCTTCAGCTCTTCGCGCTCGGTCTGGCTCAGGCCGGCCTGGCCGCGCTGGTACTTGTAGCCGATGTAGTAGCCGTGGACGGCCTCGTCGCGGATGATAAGACGGATCACGTCCGCGGTGTTGGTCAGCTTGGAGTGCGCCGACCAGTACATCGGCAGGTAGAAGCCGGAGTAGAAGAGGAACGACTCAAGCAGCGTGGAGGCGACCTTCTTCTTATGCGGGTTGTCGCCCTCGTAGTAGCTCAGGATGATCTTCGCCTTGCGCTGCAGGCTCGCGTTCTCCTCGGACCAGCGAAACGCGTCGTTGATCGCCGGGGTGTCCGCCAGCGTCATAAAGATGTTGGAGTAGCTCTTCGCGTGAACCGACTCCATGAAGGCGATGTTGGTGTAGACGGCCTCCTCGTGCATCGTTTGCGCATCAGGCAGCAACGATACGGCGCCGACGGTGCCCTGAATCGTGTCCAGCAGGGTCAGGCCCGTGAACACGCGCATGGTTGCGGTCTTCTCGTCGTCGGTGAGGGTGCGCCACGACGGGATGTCGTTGGACACCGGCACCTTCTCGGGTAGCCAGAAGTTGCCCGTGAGGCGGTCCCAAACTTCTAGGTCCTTGTCGTCCGGAATCGTGTTCCAGTTAATCGCCTTCACAGGCTTGTCGTGGGCGTTCAGGTAGCTCTCGTACTCTTCAGTCACGCACCCCATACTAGCCACGCCACGACGGCGCGGGAGCCGGATGGTGCAACCTAGCCCCGAAGGGGTGTTAACACAAAGGCACCGAAGTCGGATAAGGAAAAGTGTTATGTAAAAAGCTATAGTTGACCTGTCCACTTCCCCAAGGTTGCAACTGATGACTCTCGCGTCCAAGACCCCCGCCGAACCGCTTTTGAACAACATCCTCGACACCCTCGGGACGGAAATCGTCTCCGGTATCATCCCCGAGGGCGACACGTTCACCCTCAACGATTTGTCCACGCGCTTCAAAATCTCGCGCACCGTCGCGCGAGAGGTGATGAGGGCGCTCGAGCAGCTCGGGCTCGTCTTGTCGTCACGCCGCGTCGGCATCAAGGTGCTGCCCGCCAGCCAGTGGGATGTGTTTGATCAGGCCGTCATCGGGTGGCGCTGGAAAGCGGACGCGCAGCGCCAGCTCAAGGAGCTCAGCGAGCTGCGTTTTTCGGTCGAGCCGGTCGCGGCGGTCATCGCAGCGCGCCACGCCGAAAAGTCGGAGGCCGAGGAGCTGATCGCGATGGCCGAGGCCATGGTCAAGCTCGCCGATGAGGGCAACAGCGAGGAGTTCCTCGCGACCGACCTGAAGTTTCACACCCTGATTCTCAAGGCCTCGCGCAACGAGATGTTCCACGCACTAGCTCCGTCGATCCTCCACGCGCTGGAGGGCCGCACGCTCTACGGCGAGAAGGGGTCGATCCCGGGGCCGGACGCCGTCGAGGCGCACTTCGCGCTCGCTGAAGCTATCGCTGCCGGCGACCCAGACGGCGCCGAGCGCGCGTCAAAGGTCGTCATGGCCGACATCTCCCCCTGCCACAGCTGCTAGCAGGGGGGCGTCGATACGCACGCTCTTAGAGCATGCAGGAGACGCAGCCCTCGACCTCGGTGCCTTCGAGTGCCATCTGGCGCAGGCGGATGTAGTAGAGCGACTTGATTCCCTTACGCCACGCGTAGATCTGGGCGCGGTTGATGTCGCGGGTGGTGATAGTGTCCTTGAAAAACAGCGTCAACGACAGACCCTGATCAACGTACTTCGTGGCCACGGCGTAGGTGTCGATGATCTTCTCGTACCCGATTTCGTAGGCGTCCTTGAAGTAGGACAGGTTCTCGTTGTCCATGTGCGGGGCCGGGTAGTAGACGCGGCCGATCTTGCCTTCCTTGCGGATCTCGATCTTCGAGGCGATCGGGTGGATCGACGAGGTGGAGTTGTTGATGTACGAGATCGAGCCAGTCGGCGGCACCGCCTGCAGGTAGCGGTTGTAGATACCGTCGCGCGCGACATCGGCCTTGAGCTGCGCCCACTCCTCGGCGGTGGGGACGGCAACGTTGGAGCGGGCGAAGAGCTCCTTGACCTTGTCCGTCTTCGGCTGGAAATCGGCCGGGTCGTAGCGGTCGAAGAACTCGCCCGTGGCGTACTCGGACTTGTCGAAGTCGGCGAAACGCTCCCCCTTTTCCACGGCGATGGCATGGGAAGCCTTGATCGCCTCGTACATCACGGCGGCGAAGTAGGCGTTGGTGAAGTCGAGGCCCTCCTCGGAGCCGTACTCAATGTGCTCGCGGCCGAGGTAACCGTGCAGGTTCATCTGGCCCAGGCCGATGGCGTGCGAGGCGTTGTTACCGTCGCGCACGGGCGGCACGGACTCAACCGACGTCTTGTCAGCCACTGCGGTCAGCCCGCGGATCGCCGTTTCGACCGTGCGGGAGAAGTTGTCGGAATCCATCGTCTTCGCGATGTTGAGCGAGCCCAAGTTGCACGAGATGTCGTGGCCGACCTCCGCGTAGCTCAAGTCCTCGTTGAGCACGGACGGCGAGTTGACCTGCAGGATCTCGGAGCAGAGGTTGGACATGTTGATGCGGCCCGTCTTCACCGGGTTGGCCCGGTTAGCGGTGTCCTCGAACATGATGTACGGGTAGCCGGACTCGAACTGGATCTCCGCGATCGTCTGGAAGAACTGGCGCGCGTTGATCTTCGACTTGCGGATGCGCGGGTCCTCGACCATCTCCTCGTACTTCTCAGTCACGGAGATGTCGGCGAAGGGCACGCCGTAGACGCGCTCCACGTCGTACGGAGAGAACAAATACATAACATCGTTGCGCTTGGCCAGCTCGAACGTGATGTCCGGGATGACCACGCCGAGCGAGAGGGTCTTGATGCGGATCTTCTCGTCGGCGTTCTCGCGCTTGGTATCCAGAAAGCGCATGATGTCGGGGTGGTGCGCGTTGAGGTACACCGCGCCTGCGCCCTGGCGCGCGCCAAGCTGGTTGGCGTAGGAGAAGGAATCCTCGAGCAGCTTCATTACCGGGATGACGCCGGAGGACTGGTTTTCAATGTGCTTGATCGGCGCGCCCGCCTCGCGGATGTTCGACAGCAGCAGCGCCACGCCGCCGCCGCGCTTGGACAGCTGCAGCGAGGAGTTGATCGCGCGGCCGATGGACTCCATGTTGTCCTCGATGCGCAGCAAGAAGCAGGAGACGAGCTCGCCACGCTGTGCCTTGCCGGCGTTGAGGAAAGTCGGGGTGGCGGGCTGGAACCGGCCGGTCATGATTTCGTCGACAAGCGCGGAGGCGGTCTCCTCGTTGCCGCTGGCGAGGAACAGGGCGGTCATGGCGACGCGGTCCTCGAAACGCTCGAGGTAGCGGCGCCCGTCGAAGGTTTTCAGCGTGTAGGAGGTGTAGTACTTGTACGCGCCCAGGAAGGACTGGAAGCGGAACTTAAACGCGTAGGCGCGCTTGAAGGTTGCCTTCACGAACTCCCAGTCGTAGGCCTCGAGGACCTCCGGCTCGTAGTACTTGTTCTTTACCAGGTAGTCGATCTTTTCCTCCAGGTCGTGGAAGAAGACGGTGTTTTGGTTGACATGCTGGATGAAGTACTGGTTCGCGGCCTCGCGGTCCTTCTCGAACTGGATTTCGCCATTCTCGTCGTACAGGTTGAGCAGCGCGTTGAGCGCGTGGTAGTCGAGCTGCTCAGCCTGCGACACGGGCTCTGCGACGTTCTTGCCGAGGGTAGGGGTAGACACGGTTCAAGGCTCCTATGCTGTTTTCTTGGTGTTGTGGCGGTCGTACTTCTTACGGAGTCTTTCGAGGCGCTGCGCGGACTCCTGCTGGATTTCGTCCGCGCGAGCAGCGAGCTTATCGACGTCCGCCGGATCGAGCGGGTTCAGCCCCAAGGCCTGGGCGTTGTCGACGAGTTGTTCGCGCACGTAGACCACGTCGTTTTCATCGCCCATTAATTCAAAGCGGTACAGGTGCGGGACGCGGCACTTGCGGGAGATGACTTCACCCGCAAGGCAGAAGTCCGGCCCGAAATTAGAATTGCCCGCGGCGATCACGCCGCGGATCAGTGAGCGATTGTGTTCGTTGTTGAGGAACTTGATCACTTGCTTCGGCACCGGACGGGTGTTTTCGCTCGTGAGCGACGCTCCACCGCCGTAAGTGGGGCAGACGAGGACATAGGGCTCGTTGACGATGAGCTCGTCCTCGGTGCGGTACAGCGGGATACGGGCGGCGGGTAGGCCGACCTTTTCAACAAACCGCTGGGTGTTTCCGGTGGCGGAAGAGAAGTAGACGATAAGCATCGCTTCCCTCGAACTCCCCTCTCCGTTTTTAGGTGTGTGGCGCCTTTCGGCTGTTTAAGCGGCCTGTGCCAAGCGCTGGATGCGCTCCGGGCGGAAACCGGACCAGTGCTCCCCGCCGACCTCGACGACCGGGGCCTGAAGGTAACCCAGCGCCATGACGTAGTCGCGGGCCTCGTTGTCGACGGTGATGTCAACGAGGGTGTATTCGAGTCCGGCCTTGTCGAGGGCCTTGGTGGTGAAGTTGCACTGGACGCAAGCTGGCTTGGTGTAAACGGTGATGGACATAACCTGTGCGCTCTTCCTCGGTGAGATTGAACTTGTCTTCTGGGCGGTCTAGCTCGGCTCCGAACCCCGTCGGAGTAACACTGATAAACACTATACTTTGTGGCCGATTTAGGCAACCGATACTATATATAGTAGTTACACCGGTGGAATTACCAGGATATAAGCGAGTCGCGGCCCACATGTAGGCCTACGTTTGCTCTCGCGACTTACATCAGTGTGCTTTCACGCCCCGAAACAGCAAAGCGCCCCGCTTCCTCTGCGTGAATGAGAGGTGGCGGGGCGCTTTGTTGTAGCGGAGTCTGCGCGACTAGCCCTGGCGGGCCTTGAAGCGCGGGTCGCGCTTGTTGATGACGTAGACCTTGCCGTGGCGACGCACAACCTGGGCGCCCGGCTTGTTCTTCAGCGACCGAAGCGACTTGCGAACCTTCATCGGGCGCTCCTTTCTTCTCTCGGTTTCCTCAAACACGACCCCCGAGCGGGAGTCGCAACACGAAGTACGAGATTACCTCACCCAGGCCGGATAACCAAAAGCGCTACGATGAACGTCATGAACGCGCAGAGCACCACCCTCCAACAGGCAATTATTGAGCAGCTTGGCGTCAAACCCAGCATCGACGCCGCCGCGGAGATTGACGCGCGTGTCGACTTCCTCGCCGACTACCTCATCGCGTCCGGGGCCAACGGTTTCGTCCTCGGGATTTCCGGCGGCCAGGATTCCACGCTTGCGGGCCGGCTTGCGCAGTTGAGCGTCGAGAAGCTTCGGGCGAACGGGACCGAGGCCACGTTTTATGCCGTGCGGCTGCCCCACGGCACCCAGGCGGACGAGGCCGACGCCCAGCGCGCGCTCCAGTTCATCCGGCCGGACGAGCGGGTCACCGTGAACATCAAGCCCGCCACCAGCGCGCTTGCCGACGCCGTCACCGACGCCCTCGGAAGCGAGGAGCTGCGCGACTTTAACAAGGGCAACGTCAAGGCCCGCATGCGCATGATCGCGCAGTACGCGATTGCCGGGGAGCGCGGCCTGCTGGTCATCGGTACCGACCACGCGGCGGAGAACGTCACCGCGTTCTTTACCAAGCACGGCGACGGCGCGGCCGACCTGCTGCCGCTCGCAGGGCTGAACAAGCGCCAGGGTGTCGCGCTGCTTCGCGAGCTCGGTGCGGATAAGCAGTTCTGGGAGAAGATCCCCACCGCGGACCTCGAGGATGACCGCCCGGCGCTTCCCGACGAGGAGGCACTCGGCATCACTTACGCACACATCGACGATTACCTGGAAGGCAAGAGCATTCCTGACGACGCCCGCGAGCGCCTCGAACACCTCTGGCGCGTCGGCCAGCACAAGCGCCACCTTCCGCCGGCGCCGTTTGATACGTGGTGGCGTTAGGTTCTCTGCTTTGTGGGATCTCACGGTCGGGCAGTGGCCGGGGGCAAAACTCCGGGTCAGAAACCCCCGAATCGGCTTCATCGTGACATCTCGCGCGGTGCAATGTCACGGTCAGGCAGCTGCCAGCCGCAGAACCCCAGGTGGGTAACCCCCGTATCGGCTTCACCGTGGCATCTCACGCGGTGCAATGTCACGGTCAGGCAGCCACCAGCCGCAAAACCCCAGGTGGGTAACCCCCGTATCGGCTTCATCGTGACATCTCGCGCGGTGCAATGTCACGGTCAGGCAGCTGCCAACGGCAAACCCCCAGGTCAGCAGTACCCAGACAGGCTTCATCGTGACATCTCACCCGGCGCAATGTCACGGTCGAGCAACCACCAGTCACAAAACCCCAGGTCGGCGACACCCGAAACGGCTTCACCGCGACATCTCACCCGGTGCAATGTCACGGTCAAGCAACCACCAGCCACAAAACCCCAGGTCAGCGACACCCGAAACGGCTTCACCGTGACATCTCACGCGGTGGAATGTCACAGTCAAGCAGCCACGGGCGGCAAAGCCCCAGGTCGGCAACCCCCGTATCGGCTTCACCGTGACATCCCACCCACCGCAATGTCACGGTCAAGCAGCCCCGGGAAACAAAACCCCAGGTCGGCAACACGCAGTCCGCCTTCACCGTGACATCTCCCCCGCCCAACAACCAGCGCCAACCCCCACCGCGACATCTAACGGCGAAACCAGCCTGGTGCCCGGCGCGCAAACTCCTCCGGCGCGAGGGATCCCGCCCCGCGGGGCACTGCGCCCAGCAGTTTCTCCCCCGTCAGTCGTGGGAGATCTTCGACGTTGCACCTCTGGGCCAGGTCCGGGGCTTCCGGCCACGAACCGATCATCATGCCCAGGCACTCGAGGCCCTCGGCGCGCAAGCATCGCGTCGCAAGCTCGGTCGCCGACAGCGTGCCGAGCTCGGCGGAGGTAACCAGCACGACCGGCGCGTTGAGCTCGCGCGCGACGTCGATGATCGTCACGTCGGTGCCCAACCGCGCGAGGACCCCTCCGGCGCCCTCGAGGAACACCACGTCCAGGTCTTCGTTGCCTGACCACCGCCGCACCGCATCCGCAAGCTCAATGGCGGTGGACTGTTCTTCCCCCGCGCGGTGCGCCGCCGTCTCCGGGGCGAGCGGCTCGAGCAGGCGGCGGTACTCGAACGCCGCCGCAACCCCGGCGAGCCGCGCCGCCACTTGGCAGTCCCCCTCCTCACCCGGTTCAAGTCCGGTCTGGATGGGCTTGGCTATTCCCACGCGACTACCTGCCGCCACCTCGCGGGCCGCTAGCGCCGCGGTGGCGATTGTCTTGCCAATCTCGGTGCCTGTGCCCGAGACCACGATGAACTTCGTCATAGGTGCGAAAACTCCTCTACTACGTCGCGCAGAATGGCCTCGGCACGGGAAACATCGGCATCACTTAAATCGGCGCGGGCCGTCAAACGCAGCCGCGACGTGCCCGCCGGCACGGACGGCGGACGGAAACACCCCACCTCGAGCCCGCGTTCACGCGCGGCGTCGCGGGCGGCCACCGCGCGCTCCGGGTCGCCAAGAATGACCGACACGACCGCACTCTCCGGCTCAATCGCCCCCGTCGCCTCAGCCAATTGCTTAGCGACGCCCAACACCCGCGCAGCTCGATCCGGTTCGCGCTCCACAATGCCCAACGCCGCACGCGCCGCGCCGACCATCGGCGGGGCCAGAGCGGTATCGAAGATAAAAGAGCGTGCCGTGTCCACCAAGTGCGCGCGCACCCGCGGAGAGCCGAACACCACCCCGCCCTGCGCGCCCAGCGCCTTCGACAGCGTCGCGGTGACAACGAGGTCCTCCTGCCCGGCAAGTCGCAGCTCATGGACAAAGCCGCGCCCGCCGGAGCCGCGCACCCCAAGCCCGTGCGCCTCGTCGACAACGAGCACGGCGCCGTGCTCCCGCGCAACGCCGTGCAGCGCAGCGACTGGCGCGAGCGTCCCGTCTGCGGAGTACACGCTGTCGGTGAGCACCACAGCGCGCTGCTCGATACGCGAGCTCAGCGCCTCAGCCACCGCGTCGACATCGCCGCGGGGCGTGACGACGACCCGGGCACGCGATAACCGGCAGGCGTCGACAAGCGAGGCGTGCGAACCCGCATCGGAGACCACCAGCGCGCCTCGCCCGCTCAGCGCCGTGACGAGACCCAGGTTGGCCATGTAGCCGGAGGAAAACACCAGCGCCGAGGGCTGGCCGCAGAACGCAGCGAGCTCGCGCTCGAGCGCCTCATGCTCATCGAGAGTGCCGGTGACCAGGCGCGATCCCGTCGAACCTGCCCCGCAGCGCTCCAGGGAGCGGCGCGCCCCGGCGATGACCTCCTGGTGACACGAGAGCCCCAGGTAGTCGTTGGATGCGAGATCCAGCAGGGGCGCTGCCGGGTCCCGGGGCCGCAGCACGCGGTGCAGGCCGGCCGCGCTGCGCCGGCGGCTGTCGTCGTCAAGCCAGTCCAGAGGCGATTTAGCTTCCATGGGAAAACGACGTTACTCCCGCAATCGCCGCGCGGCAGATCGCGGCGATGTCGTCGTGGGTGCAGATGTAGGGCGGCATGGTGTAGATCAGGTTGCGAAACGGCCGCAGCCACACGCCGTGCTCCGTGACCGCATCGGTGGCGACCTGCATGGGTACGTCGCGCTCGAGCTCGATCACGCCGATGGCGCCCAGGACGCGGACGTCGCGCACACCGGGGAGCTCTCGCGCGGGTGCGAGACCTTCCTCGAGCCAGCCGCAAATACGCGGCACCTGCGTGCGCCACTGCCTGCCGTCGACGAGGTCCAGCGAGGCGTTCGCGATCGCGCAGGCCAGGGGGTTGCCCATAAACGTCGGGCCGTGCGCCAGCCCGCCGGCCTCCCCGCGGCTGATCACCTCGGCGACGTCTTGCGTGGTCAGCGTCGCCGCGAGCGTGACGTACCCGCCGGTCAGCGCCTTGCCTACGCACATGATGTCCGGCACCACCTGCGCGTGGTCGGCGGCGAAAAGCTCGCCCGTGCGGCCGAACCCGGTGGCGATCTCGTCGAAAATCAGCAGCACGCCCGTCTCGTCGCACACGCGGCGCAGCTCGCGCAGGTAGGCGGGGTCGTGGAAGCGCATCCCGCCGGCGCCCTGCACCACCGGCTCCACGATCACGGCGGCGAGCTCATGGGCGTGGGACTGCACCATCTGTCTCAGTTCGGTGGCGTAGGCCGCGTCGAACTCGCGCGGCGGGGCGTCCGCGAACACCTGCGCCGGCAGAACCGCGCGCCACATCGCGTGCATCCCGCCGTCTGGGTCGCACACGCTCATCGGGGTCAGCGTGTCACCGTGGTAGCCGCCGCGCCACGTCGCCAGCTTCGTGCGCCCAGCATGGCCCCGCGAGCGCTGGTACTGAATCGCCATCTTGGCCGCGACCTCCACGCTCACCGAGCCGGAGTCCGCGAGAAACACCTTGTCCAGCTCCCCCGGCGCCATCGCGGCGAGGCGCGCGGCGAGCGTTACAGCCGGCTCGTGCGTCAGCCCGCCAAACATCACGTGGCTCAGCTCGTCGACCTGGCGGTGCGCCGCGGCGTCGAGATGCGGGTGGTGGTAACCGTGGATCGCCGCCCACCAGGAACTCATCCCGTCGATAAGCTCGCGGCCGTTGGCAAGCTTGAGGCGCACGCCGCTTGCCGACGCCACAGGCAGCGGCGCCGTCGTCGGAGGAAACGCGCCGTAGGGGTGCCACACGTGGCGTGCATCGAGGGCCAGCAGGCTTTGGTCGTCCATCACACACCAGAATGTACAACCCGCAGTGTCTGCTCCGCCGCGCGCACCAGCGCATCCGCGTAGCTCGGCCCGTGGGTCTGGGCGTGCACCGCCAATGGGTGCAGCTGGTGGATGGGGATTCTGCGGCGCCAATCGGCGCCAAGGACACCCTCTTCTAAGTACCCCTCGGCGATCTCCTCGACAAACGGGGCGCCGAACAGCTCCAGCATCGCGATATCGGTCAGCGGGTGCCCGCCGTGGGCCGCGGGGTCGATAAACCGCGGACCATGTGCGGAAAACAGCAGGTTTCCCGACCACAAGTCGCCGTGGATGCGCGCGAGCGGGGCGTTTTCGTCTTCCTCCAGCAGCGCCTCGCATGCGCGCTCGACCGTTTCGAGGCCGGTGTCCCGCAGGTTTCCCGCCGCGTGGGCCCTGTGGGCGAAGGGCAGGACGCGCTGGTGTACGTAGAAGTTGGCCCACCTTTCGGTTGGAGTGCATTCCTGCTCGACGCGCCCGATAAAGTTCGGTCCGCCCCAGCTGGCCGGCGGAGCGCCGAAGGCCTGCGCACCGCAAGCGTGGATCTTGGCCAGTTCGCGGCCCGCCCCCATCGCCGCGGCGGGTGTTGGCCGGACGGTGTCGACGTGCTCTATGGTGAGCGTGTTGGCTGCGGCGTCAACGTCGTAGACTTCCACCACCGCGTCGCTGCCCTCACGCAGCCAACGCAGGCCCGCGGCCTCCGCAGTGGCGGATTGAGGAGCACTCCCGTGCTTTGTAAATTTGCGACTCATGTCGCGCCACCGTACCTCACCTCCCGCCGTTGCTTCAGGTGAAGACCGGAAGGGAAAGAATGCGTCCAAAACCGACTAAACGGCGCATTCTTGCCCGTCCGCTCTTAGCCTGAAGTAGGTGCATTACCTGACTCCAGCTCAAGCAGGTACTGCTTGATCTCCAAGCCGCCTCGATAACCGCCGAGGGAGCCGTCGCTGCGCAGCACCCGGTGACACGGTACGACGATCGGCAGCGGGTTGGTGGCGCAGCCGCTGCCGACCGCGCGCACGGCCGTGGGGCTTCCCACACGCTGCGCGAGCTGGCCGTAGGTCTGAGTCTCGCCGTAGGCGATACCTGTCAATGCACGCTGTACCTGGGCTCGAAACCCCGTGCTCAGGCGCCAGTCGAGCGGTAGGTTGAATTCCCTGCGCTGGCCTGCAAAATACTCGGCGAGCTGCTTTTCTGCCTGTCCGAGCGGACCTGGCTCAAGCTGCTCGCCGGTGCGGTCCGAGATGTTGCGGCGCACGTCATCGAGGTCCTCGCACTCAAACGCGATGCGCACCACACCTTCGGGGGACCCGACGAGCAACAGCTCACCGATCGGGCTGTCGATGGTGGTCCAGGAAAGTGGCATGCCCCCTAGTGTAGCGGTGCACCCGGGGGCGAAAATGAATTCGGACAGACGAGAAAGCGCCCCGGCACGGTTCTTCAGGCAGGGCGCTAAGGTTAATAGATCAGTGCGACGCTTAGAACCTCAGACTTTTCAGGCGAAGGTAACTCGACGGCTTCATCGAACGGAGGCACGATTTCGAGACCGGAAGGTCAGTCGTTATCGATGAACAGCAGAACCAAGATGTTGTCGTCAGTGTAGGCATTGAGGATGATGCGATTCCCGCACTCGACGGGTGCACCTTTGTAGGCGAAATCGACTGACGGACACAAGCCACACCCGCAGCCCCGAAATACCGTAAGGCCATCGAGGCAAGAGCACCACCGTTGACGGTCAACGCGGGTCACCGAGCGCGCATCGTCGTTGTCGTGACGGATCATCGCTGCACACACGGCACGCTCTGCTGCCGTCAATGCCCTTTGCTCTGAAACCCTCAATCCTGAATCCCAGCAGTAATGGTGTCGTCGACCCCTACAACACCGTTTAAGGAGGCCGCATGAACCGGTCCCAATCGGGCTCGCGCCGGTCCTGAGATCGTCAGGTTACCTGTTTTATCGAAAGGCAGATACTCCACTCGTGTGGGCTTGACCTTTTGTCCCCATCATTGAACATGACCTCACGTGAGGCGCAAGCCCCCATCATCAATACTTTGGATGGCACTCAAGATTCGGTTGTGGGTGTTTTTGCATGATCGCACAACGTTGAAAAGCCCGTGGAACCGAAGGGTCAGAAGGTTTCCATTTTCGAATCACCAAGCTCAATCACTTCGTGGGCCCCACAGTAGGTGGGCGGCGCAATTCAGTGGGTGATTGTCGTCTGCTGGTAGAGCGCGAGCCGGGGCTTACCGTCCACCAGCGCGTAGGTGCTGCTCATTATCGCCTCAAATGGCTCCTGACCACCGCGACTCGCCATGGCGTTGTAGACAATGGTGGCCGCCCCGTCTCCAACTGCAACTATCCGGGCATCTGTGATCTCGTAGGTGTCCCAACTCGGAGCCTCGTTAAGGGAGAGGATGACGGCTTCGCGGTCCAACACGAACCCGTTCACCAGGACCATAAGTCCATCTACCGTCATAAGCTCCCCGTAAAAGTCGGCCCCCGAGCTATTACAGAGTGAATCCCATCCTGCTCTCTCGAGGTGCAAAAGGGAATCCAGAGACAACTGATCCATGGCCAGAAACTTTAAAGCAGTGCGTAGCCTTCGGCAACAGTGCACGAAGCGCAGCAACGCTCAAAATTGTGGAGCTAAGGGGATTCGAACCCCTGACCCCCACACTGCCAGTGTGGTGCGCTACCAGCTGCGCCATAGCCCCATGGTGAAAAACGTATGTGGTTGTATGAAGTGGAGCTAAGGGGATTCGAACCCCTGACCCCCACACTGCCAGTGTGGTGCGCTACCAGCTGCGCCATAGCCCCAAGTTGCACTTGTGACCCGCGGGCGTTACCTGCGGACAACTCCGCTCAATATACACCCGGGCGCGAAGTGCAACCAAATCCCCTGTAATCGGGTTACGCGGTGGCCGCGTCGACCCAGTTGGTGATCTCCTGGCCCTCGACGAGGTCCTTGTCGTCGCGCATGACGCGCGGCGTGTAGGCGGTGCCGGTCTTTTCGTTCTGGTAGTTCAGGTTGGCCTCGCCCATCGCGGTGGCCTGCTCCTCGAACGCGCCGTCGCGGATGGCCTGGACGGCTTCGTCAGAGGCGCCAAACTCCTTGGCGCGGTCGGCGAAATCGTCCTTGTCCAGCTTGTTGAACACGCTCTGCTGGTTCTCAAAAAGCATTGCGCGCAGGTTCCACAGCGCCTCGGCCTCACCGTTGGCGGCCAAGGCGAGCTCAGCGGCCAAGGCGTGGGTGGAGTGGCCCGGGCTGTACTGCCCGCCCTGGGAGTCGAGAATGGTCATCGGGCGGACGTTGACCTCAAGTTCGCCGGCCTGGATCTTCTCCAGGGCATCGCCGTCGGTCGTCGTTGCCAAGTCGGCGCAGTAGGAGCAGGAGAAATCCTCGAACAGATCGACCGACTTGGCGCCTTCGCCGCCCTCGGCGGCCGAGAGGGTGAAGTAGGGGTCACCCTCCGTGTAGCTGACCTCGAGGTTCTCCACGGGGACCATTTGTTCGGCGATCGCCTGGCTGCGCTGGGAGCGCCCGTTGAAGACGATCAGCCCAATCACCAGAGCTGCGATGGCGACGACGGCGACGAGAGCCCAGATGAAGGCGGCGCCGCCCTTGTCGTTGGGGTTTTGAACTTTACGCGTGGTCATGGTTTAAACACCTTCGCTTTGATGACTCGTACACAAACTTCCCCTTTAGTTTAGGGGTAGATCGCCCATTTCTTAAACGGGCGGTAGATCATGAACAACGTGATAGCGATGTAGAACACGTCTCGGGCCATCGTCGCCAGGATGTTGGTGCCGGTTTCCGTCGGCTCCGGGTTAAAGCACCCGCAGTCGATGACCAGGCCCCGCGACCACGCCGAGCCCAATCCGATGATGAACAGGATCAACACCCCGATGGAGACCCATCCCGCCGGGCGTAGCGTGATGCCCAGCAACAGCAGCAACCCACCCGCCAACTCCATCGGGCCGATGAGGCGCGCCAGCAAGTCCGACCAGGCTGGGGTGAAAATCTCATACGCCTGGATGGTCTGAGTGACATCCATGTGCGCACCGATCTTGGACCACCCAGCGGAGATCCAGATGTAGGCCATAAAGAACCGCGCTGCGGCAGAGAGGATGTCGAGCACCATCTCGCGGGTGCCTCCAGGCGCTTGAGACACCTGCGCTTCGTGGGCATCGTACGTCGTTATCACCCCTAGCACCTTAGCCGAGACCCCTGACAGGTCATACCCCGGTAAACTGTGAGCTACTGCCCAAGTACCTCGGAAACTAATGCTTGGGCCTCCTCTTGTACCTTTGCGAGGTGCTCGTCGCCCTTAAAGCTTTCGGCGTAGATCTTGTACTTGTCCTCGGTTCCCGACGGTCGCGCGGCGAACCACGCGCTTTCCGTGGTCACCTTGAGCCCGCCGATGGCGGCGCCGTTGCCGGGGGCGTCGGTAAGCTTCGCGGTGATCTCCTCCCCCGCGAGTTCGGTCGCGGTGACCTGCTCCGGGGAGAGCTTCTTTAGGGTGGCTTTCTGCTCGCGGTTGGCGGGGGCGTCGATACGCGCGTAGGCGGGCTCGCCGAATTTCCCGGCCAGCACGCGGTAGCGCTGCGACGGCGTGTCCCCGGTTACGGCGGTGATCTCGGCTGCGAGCAGGTCCATGATCAGACCGTCCTTGTCGGTCGACCACACGGTTCCGTCGTGGCGCAGGAACGAAGCGCCCGCGGATTCCTCGCCGCCGAAGCCGATGGTGCCGTCGATAAGCCCAGGCACGAACCATTTGAACCCGACGGGAACCTCGACGAGCTCACGGCCCAGCGAGGACACGACGCGATCGATCATGGATGACGACACCAGCGTTTTGCCCACCGCGGTGCGCTCGCCCCAGCAAGGGCGGTGCGAATACAGGTACTCAATCGCCACCGCCAGGTAGTGGTTCGGGTTCATCAGCCCGGCATCGGGGGTGACAATGCCGTGGCGGTCCGCGTCCGCGTCGTTGCCCGTCGCGATGTCGAACTTGTCGCGGCTGGCCACCAGCGACGCCATTGCGTCCGGGCTGGAGCAGTCCATGCGGATCTTGCCGTCCGTGTCCAGCGTCATGAACCGCCAGGTGGCGTCGACAAGCGGGTTGACCACGGTGAGGGTGAGCTTGTGGGTCTCGGCGATGGCTTGCCAGTAGTGCACGCTGGCCCCGCCCATCGGGTCCGCGCCGATTCTCAGCCCGCTTGAGCGGATCGCGTCGATGTCGACCACGTTCGCCAGGTCAGCGACGTAGGAGCCCATAAAATCGAACTTTCCGGCCCGCTCATCGAGCACGCCGCTTATCGACGCCCTTTCCACGCCCCGCAAGCCATCCCCGATGTAGGAATTGGCCCGCGCCGCGATCCAATCCGTCGCATCGGTGTCCGCCGGCCCGCCGTTGGGCGGGTTGTACTTGAAACCACCGTCGCGCGGCGGGTTGTGCGAGGGCGTGATCACGATGCCGTCGGCACGCTTCGGGTCCGTGCCGGTCACGCCGCCGCTGAGCGCGGCGTTGTGTCGCAGGATCGCGTGCGAGACCGCGGGGGTCGGGGTGTAGGCGCCGGCGGCGTCGACAAGCACCTCGATGCCGCCGGCGATGAGCACCTCGAGGGCCGAAATCATGGCTGGCTCGCTCAACGCGTGGGTGTCGCGCCCGATGTAGATCGGTCCGCCGATGTTGTTGTCGCGGCGGTAATCCACGATCGCCTGCGTAATCGCCCAGATGTGCTGCTGGTTAAACGCGTTGTCCAGTGACGACCCGCGGTGCCCGGACGTGCCGAACGCAACCTGCTGGTCGGGATTGTCCGGGTCAATCTCGCGGGTGTAGTACGCAGAGACGACCTCGGCGATGTCAATCAGGTCGCTCGGCTGGGCGGGCTGACCCGCGCGTTCGTGTGTCATGTCGGAAATGCTCCTTCGCGTCGATAGGTAACGCCATCAATCATTCCCGCACCCGCCGGTTTTCGCCACGGATCCGCGGCTGCGAGGGGTAAGGTGAGCGTTCGTGAAAGAAGCCCTCATCGTCGGTGCCGGTGCCACGCTCGGCGCGCTGACCAGGTGGGCAATCACCCTCGCGCTCCCCGTCGTACTCCCCGTGCCGCTCGACGGCATCCACCTGGTCAACGTCCTCGGCTGTCTGGCCATGGGCTTCTTCGCTCCCGGCAAGTTCTGGGGGACCGGCTTCTTAGGCGGCTTCACGACGTTCTCCGGCGTCGCCATCGCCGCCGCGCTCAGCTCGCCCCTGGGTGCGATCGCCCTGCTCGCGGTCTACTTCGTGGTCTGCGTCGGGGCATGGCTGCTTGGCGACGCCCTGCGCACCCGCACCAGGGGCACCGCATAATCTCCCTGGCCATCATCTTCGTATTGATGCCCGCCGGGGCCGTCACCGTCGGCGCTTTCCTCGGCGGGCTCGCCCGCTGGGGGCTCAGCCGCATCCCCGGGGGGCTGACGGGAACGCTGCTGGCCAACCTGTTCGCCTCTATCGTGATCGGGCTCTCACTCGGTCTGGAACCCCGGTGGCAGGTGTTTCTCGGTGTCGGATTCGCCGGGGCGCTGTCGACGTGGTCCACGCTTGCGAAAGAGCTCGGGCAGCTTGTCAAGGAGCAGGCCTGGCGACGGGCCGGGGTGTACGCCGTGGCAACCGCGGTTCTGGGTGCTGGCGGCGCGTACCTCGGCTACCTGACATCGGGTGTGGGCCTCGCGTCCTAGATTGTGTGTCGTGGGGTGCGGACGTCGTCGCCGATAACGTCGGGCAGTACTGCGGGGGCATCACCGAGCAGGGCGCGGAGGTTGCCGTTGCGTTCCACCGCGCTGGTTACCGCCCGCACGCGACGCTTACGCGACCCACCATTAGCACCGTGCCCACCCGGACCGATCGGTCCACCAAATGCTGTCGCGTGATTGATGGTTTGAGCTGCGTTTGCAGTCGATGCGGCGCCATAACCGGTCGTGGCGACTGGGGTGTTCGGGGCATATCCGGCGAGCGGAGTAGCTGCGGTCAAAGGCGTGCTCGCGCCGCGGCCAACGAGTCCGACCACGGAACCCGCACCCGCGCCCGCAGCTGAACCCACACCATGCCTGCCACCAACACCCCGGTGCGCACCCGAATGACCAGCTGTACGACCCGGAACAGCACTGAGACCACCACGCGGGCTCAGGGCCGGGGTCAACCCAACCGCCGGCGCACCATAACCCCCGGAAGCAGTCGCACCGGGTGAAATTTGCGGTGCCGACGCCAACTGCGCCGACGGGGTTAGCTGCGGCACAGTTGCCACAGAGGCGGCCTGTGTGACAGGACTCACCGGTGACACCCCACCGAGTGCAGCCACATCTCCTCCCGGCACAGCGGCAATAACTTCTTGCGGGGTGCTCGCGTACGCCATATCACCAAACCCGTTAGCCACCATCGCGTCCTGAACAACCCGCGGCAAGACAATGCGCTCAAACGACGGCGCAGCGGGAACCTTAATCGCCTCCGGCGAAAACGGCGTCACCGGCATCGCATCCAACGCTGGCAGCAACTGGTTAAACGACGGCACCGTCGGCATCAGGCCCGTGTTCAACCGCGGAGGAAACGCCGCCATATACGCCTGCTCCAGCACCGGTTTCGCCTCTACCGGCGCCGCCAACCACGACGCGTACGCGGCAGCCGCTGTCGCTTTCTCCGACGACGCCACCGCCGCCAGATTCCCGGCATGAACCCCCATCGCCGACGCATGCGCCGCGAACTGGCCCCCCGCCCACTGAATCCGACGCACCCGGTCAATAGCCTTTTCCACCCACGCAGTCTCCGCCGACGACACCAAGGACGCCACCACCGCATCCAACCGGGACACCACCTCAGATACATTCGCAGCCGTCGACTGCCAAGCCTGAGCCTCGGAAACCGCCAACGCCGGATCCGTGAGCTGAAACTGGCCATGCAACACCGGCAACGACGCAACAAACCCCGCCACCGGCCGCCCGAACACAAACGGGTTCGTCGATGGGTTCTCCACCTGCGCCATCTTCATATCCACATCAACCGCCGACGCCGGCGCACCTAACACACCCGACAGACCAATACTGCCGACCATCTGCGAAAACGCCCCGTCAGCACCAATTACGCTATCCAAATTCGCCTCAAGCAACACCGCCGCATCCAGCACATGAGCAGCCAACGCCTTCAACGCCTCCGGCCGACTCACCGACGACACACGCCCATGCGACACACCCGACTCGTCAAGACCCGACACGGGAGAAAAGCCGGTGAGGTCTGGTCGTTTAGCGAGGAGAGTCTCCTTGCTTGCCAAAGCCCCAATTTGCTTCAGCATGATTACCGCGTGCTCGACTGCGCCTTGTTCGAAGATCATACGACCGATCATGTCCCCCCACCTCGTAAAATAGCCAGCTCGTTCATTGAGACGAGCGACAAATTTGTGACAATGCAAATACTAGGTATTACTGCTAACAACCACCCCACTCCCGCTGCACAACATAGTGAGCATCTAAAGATTGTTGGCTACGAAAAGACGATTAAGCAGCTCCCCCGCTTCCTCGCATAGAGTGTCAGCATCTGTACCGCTCTTTAAAGTGCCGATGCTTACCGAAAAGGTTCCTCTGTCGGTCTCAACCGCCACGTCACACATATCGTCGCTTCCATCAGTTGAACCGTAAGCAAAAGATTCGGGTGGTTCAGAAATGGGTGAACCCAATTCTGGCGAAGAAGCTAAGATTATGTTCTTATCTGCGGCATTGGTAACCAAAAGGATCGTTTTATACGGGTCATTGGTTTCGACCGAGCAACCCTTCACAAACTGAACTGTTGTGGTTCCCGGTTGCACGTCGCTCTTGACAAGTCCCGCCGCCGCAAACTCCGCATCGGAGATTTCCGTGCACGGATTGAAGAGGTTGTGCTTTACCTCCTCGGGGTTAAACGGCCCGATGATCAGGTCGCCACTGTCAAAATGAAACGCAGCAGGCCCCGCCGAATCAGACTCCGACACCACCGGCTCTGAAACACTTGTCTCCCCCGAAACAGTCACATCCGCCGTCGCCGAACACCCCGAGATTAAAACAACCCCAAACAGGACTACAACCACACCACACCGACGCACCGACAAACCCCCACATTGTCGCGAAGCCAAAAAACACAACTAATTCTGCCTGCCCCAACCACCGTCAGCAACAGCACAACCACGATTACCGACTCCGCCACGGCGGAGTGCGACACTCTCCGGGCCCTACAAGGGGCCACCGCTAATCCGCGATAGCGTCCAGCGGCGGCGTCTTCGCCGCCCGGTGCCCCGGCCATAGCGCAGCGAGGATGCCGACCACAACCGTGCCGCCGAGCATGGTGCCGATAAGTGCCCACGGCACGACAATGTCCTCGAGGCCCTGTCCGGAGAGCACGGTGAGGAAGGCCCATCCAAGCCCAAGGCCCATGAGGATTCCGAGCAGCGCACCGAAGACTGCCATCTGGACGGATTCGAGAATGATCATCGTCCTGATTTGCCCGCGCCGGCTTCCGACGGCACGCAGCATGCCAATCTCTTGGCGACGCTCAATAACCGACAGCGTCAGCGTGTTCACGATGCCCAGGACCGCGATGATCACCGCAAGCGACAACAGCGCATAGAGGATGAACAGCATTTGGTCGATCAGGCCCGTGACCTGCCCGGCCATTTCCTCCGTCGAGCGCACCTGCACGATGATGTCGGGCCGAACCTCTTCCTCGAGGTTGGCGCGCAGCTGCTCGGGATCGACCGTGCCGTCGCCGTTGACCCCGACCATGTTGATACTGAGGGCCTCGGCGGGCACCACCTTTTGCGCGGTCTCGTAGCCAATCGCCGGTGCCCTGACCGTGTTCGATTCTGCGAAGATGCCGCCGATCGTCACCTCCACGGAAGCCGGTGTCAGACCCGGGGCGGTAAGCGTGACCTTGTCGCCGAGGTTCCATCCGCGCTCCGTCGCCCACGGCTCAGGGGCGATGATGGTGTCCCCCTCGACCGAGGAGGTGCCCTGGAGCATCTCAAGCTTCATCAGCTTTGTGGGGTCGCCGGAAAACACCGGCGACGCGCCGTAAGGCCCGAACTGGTAACCAAATTCACCGTTAATGGCGATCGGCGCCTCCGAGTACGCGACCACGTCGCCCACCCCGTCGACGTCGTCAAGCCTGCTCGGCAGGTCCGGCGGAATGGGGAAGGAGCCGTTTTGCGGCCCGGTGAGCACGTAGTCCGCGGTGATTTCGTTCTCGGTGACGTCCGCGATGGATTGTTTCATGGTCGCACCCAACATGCCGATCACAGTGACCAGCGCGATGCCCAGCATGAGCGCAAAGGCGGTCGCCGAGGTGCGGCGCGGGTTGCGCCGCGTGTTGGTGGAGGCAAGCCGACCCATCGCCCCGAACGGGGCACCGATGAGGCGCCCGAGCGGCGGCACAATGGGCAGCGAGAATGCCGGTCCCGCGAGGAACAGCCCCGCGATAACACCCACCGCGGCAACTCCGACGAGGATCGCGCGATTCGCGGTCGTCCCGTCCTCCCACAGAACGCCCGCCGCCGCGGCAATAATCGCCGCAACGATCAGGACTGTGCCGATAATCGTGCGGATCTTCAGCGGCTGGGGCGACGACGACTCGCTCGCCCGCATCGCCTCCACCGGCTGCACCTGGCCCGCGCGTCGCGCTGGTGCCCAGGCGGAGATCATGGTGACGATGACGCCGACGACGACCGGAACGACCACAGCGCGCGTCGATAAGCCAAGCCCTCCTTCGGGCAGGGGCATGTCGTTGGCGCCCATCACTGCCTTGATGATGGCGACCAAGCCGACACCTGCGACGACGCCGAGGAACGAGCCGAGCAGGCCGACGATGAACGCTTCGATCGTGACGGAGCGCGTGATTTGGCGTCGCGACGCCCCCAGCGCGCGCAGCAGCGCGAACTCTTTCGTGCGCTGCGCAACGATCATGGAGAAAGTATTCGCAATCAGGAACGTGCCCACGAGCAGGCCAACCAGGCCGAACGCGATGAGGAAGTAGCTGACAAAGCTTAAGGCGTCGCGGATCTGCTTCGTGGCTTCCTCCGCCAGCACTTCGCCGGTGTCGATTTTCAGCTCGGGGTGGGCGTTGCGCAGATCGTCGACAAGCTGCTGCGCCGTGGTGCCATCCACCGCGGACAGCGAAACGCTGGGCACGGAAGTGCCGTCAGTGTAGAACTGGCTGTAGGTTTCGGGGCTGACCTGGAAGGCGAGGGAGGAGCTGGGGGTCATGTCGTCGTCGTAAAGCCCGACAATGCGGTACGTTTCGCGCCCCATTGTGTCGACGACAGTGAGTTCCTGATCGAGCGCGATGCCGTACTTCTCGGCGGCGTTGCTATTGACGATCGCCTCGCCCAGCGCCGTCGGCTCCCGGCCCTCAGCGATGCTCGGCGCCTGCCCGGCCGCCTCCGCCGGCGGGTAGTAAATGCCGGCCGTCGACGTGCCCTGGCCGGTCTGGATGGGGTTGTTGTCGGTCGTCGCCGCGACCACCGTCTGGCTCGCCTCAACATTAAGCTTGTCGACGCCCGGACCACCACGCAGCTCATCCACCACGTCGTTCGGGATGGCCTGCATCTCCTCCCCCGGGGCGGCGACCGCGTCGACGCCCTCGAACTGGGAGCTGACCGCGCTGTCGAAGGTGTTGCCCAGCATGTTCGTGAACATGAGCGACCCGGCGATGAACGCCGTGCCGAGGACGACCGCGAGCACCGTCAGAGCGAGGCGGAGCTTGTGCGCGACAATGTTGCGCAGCGAAACCCGAGTCATAGCGGATCGCATCTAGCCCTCAATCCCCGACATGACCTGCAGAATGGACTCCATCGTCGGCTTCCACAGCTCATCGACGATCTGGCCGTCGCGAAGGAAGATAACCCGATCGGCGTAGGAGGCCGCGCGCGCGTCGTGGGTGACAATAACGACGGTCTGGCCGTCCTCATCCACCGCCGTGCGCAGGATCTGGAGAACTTCGCGCGAGGAGTTCGAGTCAAGGTTTCCGGTCGGCTCGTCGCCGAAGATGATTTCCGGCCGGCTCACCAACGCGCGCGCACACGCGACGCGCTGCTGCTGACCACCCGAGAGCTCGCTCGGGCGGTGCGACAGGCGCTCCGCAAGGCCAAGCCGCGTAGTGATCTCATCGAACCAAGCCTTGTCCACCTCGCAACCAGCGATGTCCGACGGCAGCGTGATGTTTTCCGCGGCAGTCAACGTTGGCACCAGGTTGAACGACTGGAAGATGAAACCGAGGCGGTCACGACGCAAATCCGTCAGGTCGCGGTCGTTCAACCCCGACAACTGGGTGCTGCCGATGTACGCCGCCCCCGAGGTGAATGAATCAAGACCCGCCATGGTGTGCATCAGCGTCGACTTACCCGAGCCCGACGGGCCCATGATCGCGGTGAACTGCCCGCGCGCGAACTCGACCGTCACACCGGCGAGCGCCACGACCGCGGTATCACCCGAACCGTACTGCTTGGACAGCTCAACCGCTCGAGCCGCAGCCTCCGATCTTTCATCCTGCTGCCCGAGTCTGTCTTCCGCCCGATGTTTCGCCATAGCCTTGGACCCGCCTCACCTTGTGCCAAATATTTCTTCCGGTTCATGCTACGTGGGACAGCCCCACAACGTCGCAACCGGTACACATGTGGCCGTAGGTATCTCCGCTCCTCAAGCCGTTCGCGGGGATGGGAGCACTTGCTTATCGACGCTCAAACTCTGCCACGGCGAAGCCCGTGGGTGTCGAGGGGGGCCGGGCTCTGCCGATGCAGAGTTGCCTGCCGGGAACCCGCGGCGAGAATCCCGTGGGCGGGACCGGAGCGATGCGCGTGCCTGTGGACTCCCGGACTGGTGCTTCTCACTCTGCAGCAGCAGAGTTGGTGGAGCCCGCCGTGCTGGCTTTACCGCGCGAGCTCGATGGACCCGTTCCCAACTCTGCCGTGGCAGAGTCGGTGGAGCCCGCCAGTGGACTCAGCAAGGAGGGCCTCTCTGGATTTACTGGGCCGGCTAGCTTAGCGGCGGCTCGACTCTGCCGTGGCGGAGTCCGCGATCTGGCTAACTCCAACCGGCTGGACTCTGCCGTGGCGGAGTCCGCAATGCGGATTCAGCTAGGGAGGGCGCTCCTCGATTGATTGGGCCGGCCGGTTCACAGCCGCCTCGACTCTGCCGTGGCGGAGTTGGCGGAGTCCGCGATGCGGAGTGGCAGGGGGTGGAGCGCTCGTGGATCGAGCGATGCGTTGGTTCGAGCATCATCTCACTCTGCCGTGGCAGAGTCCGCAGTGTGGACGAGCCGAGAGCGAAGTATGTTGGCGCACAACGAAACGGCTTCGGGAAACGCCACCTAACTCTGCCGCTGCAGAGTTGTGAATACTTCGTGCTCGCTTTACTGAGCCGGCTCGATGAATTTGTTCCCGACTCTGCCGTGGCGCAGTCCGCAATGCGGACCATAGCGCCATCCTGACTCTGTGGTGGCGGAGTCGGTGGAGTCCGCCATGCGGACTAGCCGTGAGAAACACCCTAAAGGCGTGCTGGGTCGGCCGGGTCAAAGGCGGCACGACTCTGCGGTGGCGTAGTTTGCTGGAGGAACCAATCAGGCAACCCATGTGTAGTGGGCAAAAGCAGAACGCACCCCCCGACTCTGCAGATCACCTGGTGTGGGTGGCCCTGCTTGGTTGGGGGGTGCGATTGTTGTTGTTAAGTTGTTGGGTCGGCGGTAACTTACTCTCCCACCCCCTCCCGGGGGCAGTACCATCAGCGCGGGCGGGCTTAGCTTCCGGGTTCGGAATGGGTCCGGGCGTTTCCCCGCCGCCATCAACCACCGACACAATCGTGGGGTACACATATTTTATTGCTGTTGTGACACTGCCACCGTGCTGTTAACGGTGGTGGGGGGTGTGGTGTGTCAGATACTGCATAGTGGACGCGTCGCACACACACTTTTGGTGTGGTGTTTGTGTTTTTTGTTGGTGTATTAGTACCAGTCACCTTCAACGGTTGCCCGTCTTCTAGATCTGGCCTATCAACCCCATAGTCTGTGGGGAACCTCAAAAGAAACCTCATCTTAAAACAGGCTTCCCGCTTAGATGCTTTCAGCGGTTATCCCTTCCGTACGTAGCCAACCAGCCGTGCTCCTGGCGGAACAACTGGCACACCAGAGGTACGTCCGTCCCGGTCCTCTCGTACTAGGGACAGCCTTCTTCAAGTTTCAACGCGCGCGGCGGATAGAGACCGAACTGTCTCACGACGTTCTGAACCCAGCTCGCGTGCCGC
The DNA here is from genome assembly GCF_007641235.1 of Corynebacterium sanguinis. Lineage (NCBI taxonomy): Bacteria > Bacillati > Actinomycetota > Actinomycetes > Mycobacteriales > Corynebacteriaceae > Corynebacterium > Corynebacterium sanguinis. The sequence continues at coordinate 1,230,725 of NZ_CP038157.1, read as the reverse complement.
TTTAATGGGCGAACAGCCCAACCCTTGGGACCTACTCCAGCCCCAGGATGCGACGAGCCGACATCGAGGTGCCAAACCATCCCGTCGATATGGACTCTTGGGGAAGATCAGCCTGTTATCCCCGGGGTACCTTTTATCCGTTGAGCGACACCACTTCCACACGTTGGTGCCGGATCACTAGTCCCGACTTTCGTCCCTGCTCGACATGTACGTCTCACAGTCAAGCTCCCTTGTGCACTTACACTCTTACACCTGATTGCCAACCAGGCTGAGGGAACCTTTGGGCGCCTCCGTTACTCTTTGGGAGGCAACCGCCCCAGTTAAACTACCCACCAGGCACTGTCCCCAACCCAGATCATGGGCCAAGGTTAAGGTATCCACTACGGTCAGAGTGGTATTTCAACAACGACTCCACCACCACTAGCGTGACGGCTTCACAGTCTCCCACCTATCCTACACAAACCGCACCGAACACCAATACCAAGCTATAGTGAAGGTCCCGGGGTCTTTTCGTCCTGCCGCGCGAAACGAGCATCTTTACTCGTACTGCAATTTCACCGGGCCTGTGGTTGAGACAGCAGGGGAGTCGTTACGCCATTCGTGCAGGTCGGAACTTACCCGACAAGGAATTTCGCTACCTTAGGATGGTTATAGTTACCACCGCCGTTTACTGGGGCTTAAATTCTCCGCTTCGAACCACAAGGGCTCTAACAGGTCCTCTTAACCTTCCAGCACCGGGCAGGCGTCAGTCCGTATACATCAACATCACGTCTTCGCACGGACCTGTGTTTTTGATAAACAGTCGCTCCCCTCTATTCTCTGCGACCCCCACCAGCACAACAACCGTAAAAGCTGCGCACCGGTAGAGGTCCCCCTTCTCCCGAAGTTACGGGGGTATTTTGCCGAGTTCCTTAACCACAGTTCACCCGACCGCCTTAGTATTCTCTACCTGACTACCTGTGTCGGTTTCGGGTACGGGCCGTGTACACACTCGCTAGAGGCTTTTCTCGGCAGTACAGGATCACCTACATCACCCCTTAAGGGGCTACGCATCACGCCTCACACTTTGTGACAACAAGCATTTCACTCATCGTCGTGCCACACGCTTACACCACAATCCAATAAGTGGCTAGGCTACCTCACTGCGTCACCCCATCACTGGGCTACTACGGTTCAGGCCCCACGCATCACACACCACCGACCAACCCCCGAAGGGATCATCATATGGTGCGGTCAGGGTGGTTAGTATCACCGATTCACCCTTGGGCGCATATACACGGGTACGGGAATATCAACCCGTTAACCATCGACTACGCCTGTCGGCCTCGCCTTAGGACCCGACTCACCCTGGGAAGACGAACTTGACCCAGGAACCCTTAGTCATCCGGCGGATAAGATTCTCACTTATCACTCGTTACTCATGCCTGCATTCTCACTCGTGTACAGTCCACAACCCCTTACAGTATTGCTTCACCCCATACACGACGCTCCCCTACCCACACAAAAATAGTGTGCCGCGGCTTCGGCGGTGTACTTGAGCCCCACTGAATTGTCGGCGCAGAACCACTCGACCAGTGAGCTATTACGCACTCTTTCAAGGATGGCTGCTTCTAAGCCAACCTCCTGGCTGTCTTCGCGATCCCACATCCTTTTCCACTTAGTACACCCTTAGGGGCCTTAACCGGCGATCTGGGCTGTTTCCCTCTCGACTATGAAGCTTATCCCCCACAGTCTCACTGCCATAGAACACTTAAACCGGCATTCGGAGTTTGGCTGACATTGCTAAGATGATAGTCCCGCTCAACCAACCAGTAGCTCTACCTCCGGCAAGTTACTACAACGCTGCACCTAAATGCATTTCGGGGAGAACCAGCTATCACGGAGTTTGATTGGCCTTTCACCCCTACCCACAACTCATCCCCTCAGTTTTCAACCTAAGTGGGTTCGCGCCTCCACAACCTCTTACAGCTGCTTCACACTGGCCATGGGTAGATCACCCCGCTTCGGGTCCAGGACATGCCACTAACACACCCTTATTAGGATTCGCTTTCGCTACGGCTACCCCACACAACGGGTTAACCTCGCGACATGCCGCTGACTCGCAGGCTCATTCTTCAAAAGGCACGCCATCACACACACGAGGTGCTCTGACGGATTGTAAGCGCACGGTTTCAGGAACTATTTCACTCCCCTCCCGGGGTACTTTTCACCATTCCCTCACGGTACTATTCACTATCGGTCACACTGAGTATTTAGGCTTACCGGGTGGTCCCGGCAGATTCACAGCAGATTCCACGAGCCCGCTGCTACTCGGGACACAATCAACGCACACATTGCATGTTTTCACGTACAGGGGCTCTCACCCACTACGGCGCACCATCCCAAGTGACTTCCGCTAACACACAACACACACGCACCAAGTCGACAGCCCTGGTAACAATCACATCCCACAACCCCACACACGCAACCCCTGCCAGGTATCACACGCACATGGTTTAGCCTCATCCACGTTCGCTCGCCGCTACTAGCAGAATCATTATTATTTTCCTCTCCTGCGGGTACTGAGATGTTTCACTTCCCCGCGTACACCCCCACACAAGCTATGAATTCACCTGCGGGTAACACCACACAACTGGTGCTGGGTTTCCCCATTCGGACATCCTCGGATCAACGCTTAGTTGGCAACTCCCCGAGGCATAACGCAGCCTCACACGTCCTTCATCGGCTCAGCATGCCAAGGCATCCACCGTACGCCCTTGATAAAAAACACTACAAAACACACACACAAAAAATAAAGATGCTCGCGTCCACTATACAGTTCTCACACACCACACCCCAACCCCCCCACCCGTGCACACACGCACACAAGCAAGAGACACCAGGATCACAAGGAAACAACACACGTGCTGCCCCAGACACCCAACAGCATGCCAACAACTTCCCACACAACCACACCCAACCACCACAAAAAACAGCAGAGTAGGTGCCAGCCGTACGCGTTTTTGTTTGCTTCACACGGTTCATCACATTCAGTGCACACCAACACGTGGCGCACCCACACACCACCAACACGCATCACAGGCCCACCATCGAAGTAGCACCCCACGTGCCAGTAGCGGGTGTCTCCACAACTGGACATTTCAATTAAAAAACAGGTGGCAGGCACACACTCGGCACCTCAACCACCACACCACACACCCCAACACAGTCAGAATAAGTGTGGTGTGTAAAAAATATAAGCTCCTTAGAAAGGAGGTGATCCAGCCGCACCTTCCGGTACGGCTACCTTGTTACGACTTCGTCCCAATCGCCGATCCCACCTTCGACAGCTCCCTAACAGGTTTAGGCCACTGGCTTCGGGTGTTACCAACTTTCATGACGTGACGGGCGGTGTGTACAAGGCCCGGGAACGTATTCACCGCAGCGTTGCTGATCTGCGATTACTAGCGACTCCGACTTCATGGGGTCGAGTTGCAGACCCCAATCCGAACTACGACCGGCTTTAGAGCGATTAGCTTCACCTCACAGTGTCGCACACGCGTTGTACCGACCATTGTAGCATGTGTGAAGCCCTGGACATAAGGGGCATGATGATTTGACGTCATCCCCACCTTCCTCCGAGTTAACCCCGGCAGTCTCTCATGAGTCCCCACCATCACGTGCTGGCAACATAAGACAAGGGTTGCGCTCGTTGCGGGACTTAACCCAACATCTCACGACACGAGCTGACGACAACCATGCACCACCTGTACACCAACCACAAGGGAAAACGCATCTCTGCGCCGATCTGGTGTATGTCAAGCCCAGGTAAGGTTCTTCGCGTTGCATCGAATTAATCCACATGCTCCGCCGCTTGTGCGGGCCCCCGTCAATTCCTTTGAGTTTTAGCCTTGCGGCCGTACTCCCCAGGCGGGGCGCTTAATGCGTTAGCTACGGCACGAACCCCGTGGAAGGGACTCACACCTAGCGCCCACCGTTTACGGCATGGACTACCAGGGTATCTAATCCTGTTCGCTACCCATGCTTTCGCTCCTCAGCGTCAGTTACTGCCCAGAGACCTGCCTTCGCCATCGGTGTTCCTCCTGATATCTGCGCATTTCACCGCTACACCAGGAATTCCAGTCTCCCCTACAGCACTCAAGTTATGCCCGTATCGCCTGCCATCCCACAGTTAAGCCGTGGACTTACACAAACGACGCGACAAACCACCTACGAGCTCTTTACGCCCAGTAATTCCGGACAACGCTCGCACCCTACGTATTACCGCGGCTGCTGGCACGTAGTTAGCCGGTGCTTCTTATCCAGGTACCGTCACTTTCGCTTCGTCCCTGACGAAAGGAGTTTACAACCCGAAGGCCGTCATCCCCCACGCGGCGTCGCTGCATCAGGCTTGCGCCCATTGTGCAATATTCCCCACTGCTGCCTCCCGTAGGAGTCTGGGCCGTATCTCAGTCCCAATGTGGCCGTACACCCTCTCAGGCCGGCTACCCGTCGACGCCTTGGTAGGCCATTACCCCACCAACAAGCTGATAGGCCGCGAGCTCATCCCATACCGCAAAAGCTTTCCAACCACACACCCACATGTGATTCCTATCCGGTATTAGACCCAGTTTCCCAAGCTTATCCCGAAGTACAGGGCAGATCACCCACGTGTTACTCACCCGTTCGCCACTCGAGTACCACAGCAAGCTGTGGCCTTTCCGTTCGACTTGCATGTGTTAAGCACGCCGCCAGCGTTCATCCTGAGCCAGGATCAAACTCTCCACAAAAAAGAAGAAATTCAGAACTCGTGAAAAGCCCAAACCCAACAAAAACAAACCACACCACCCCACAAGAAAAACCCGCGAGGCAGTACTGGCAAAACCTTCAATTCAAAAATATTTACCGTGCAACCCCAACACAGACCATGCGCATCCGACGAGGAAAACCACACAACCCATGCATCAAACAAGGCCACACCCGCGATTCATTACGATCAAACCGCACACCATGACACAAAACGTGCGCCACAGGGTGACATCGCCATCAAAGGTTCACGACACCACCACCAGCACACACCCACCCACACCACAGTGCAGGCCAGGCACGCCACAATGCACACCACAACAAACCACAAACAAAAACAAAAAAGTACATTGGCACACTATCGAGTTCTCACACAACACACGCACACCCAACCAGCCGCGACACTAATCGCAACCAATCAAAGGAGGCACCAGCGGTAGTTTTCCTGTCCGCCATCTCACCAGAACTCACTCCGGCGGGGCGTTGTCGGTCTCGCTGACTCACACAAAGTTACACACCCCCACAACCAAACACAAACCCCCAGGCAAAACAGGGTTTTCTAGCGCCCCGATTCGCGCTGTACGTTCGCTCCTAAGGCCACAAGGTTCTCCACGAACCTGGGGTAGCCGCGGTCGATGTGGGCGACGTCGTGCACCGTGGTGACACCGTCTGCAACCAGTCCGGCAAGCACCAACCCTGCGCCGGCGCGGATGTCGGAGGCCCACACGTCCGTGGAAGACAGCGTGTCCACCCCGCGCAGCACAACGTGGTGCCCATCGACGTTGGCGTCGGCACCGAGGCGCAGCATCTCATCCACAAAGCGGAACCGGGCCTCGAAGACGTTCTCCGTAATCACGGACACACCGTCGGCAATCGAGGCGATACCGATTGCCATGGGCTGCAGGTCCGTGGGGAAGCCCGGGAAAGGAAGCGTCTGATAATCAACTGCCTTCGGGCGCTGATTTTGGCGGATCCGGAAGCCGTTGTCATAGGTCTCGATGTCCGCCCCCGCGGTTTTCAACTTCGACAGTGCCAGGTGGAGGTGGCGCGGGGCGATGTCGCCAACAGTGATGTCGCCCTGCGTCATCGCCGCGGCGTAGGCCCACGTGCCGGCAACAATGCGGTCACCCACCACGACGTGCTCGGTCGGCCGAAGCTTGTCCACGCCGTCAATGGTGATGGTGGAGCTGCCGGCTCCCGAAATGCGCGCGCCCATAGAGTTGAGCATGTCGCACAGGTCGACGATCTCAGGCTCGCGGGCGGCGTTTTCTAAGGTGGTGCGGCCGTCGGCAAGCGCTGCTGCGGTGACGATGTTCTCGGTCGCTCCCACGGATGGGAAGTCGAGCGAGATCGATGCTCCAGTGAGCCTCTCCGCGCGGGCGACGACAGCGCCGTGCTCAATGTGGGTGGTCGCGCCGAGCTTCTCCAGGCCGGATTGGTGCATGTCCAGGGGGCGCGAACCGATCGCGTCGCCGCCCGGCAGCGCGACGTAGGCCTCCTTGCACCGTGCGACCAGCGGGCCGAGGACGGCCACTGAGGCCCTGAACTGGCGCACCGCCTCGAAGTCGGCGTGCGGCGAGACAGCCGCGGGAGTGGTGATGCGGACCACGGGGCCGTCGATTTCTACGCCGCAGCCGAGGCCGACAAGGACGTCGCGCATCAGGGGGACGTCGAGGATTTCAGGGCAGTTGTGCAGGGTGGTTGTGCCCTCGGCCAGCAGCGCGGCCGCCATGAGCTTGAGCACGCTGTTCTTGGCGCCGTCGACACGCACGACGCCCTCGAGCCGAATACCACCGTGGACCAGAAATCGTTCTTTCACGGCCCCTAGCGTACAGAAACGCGGCTACGGCAGAGCGCCGATGCGGCGGGCGGCATTGACCGCCTCGTAGCGGGTATGCGCACCGAGCTTGCGCATCACGCTGCGCAGGTAGGACTTCACGGTTTCCGCGCCAATGCCCATTTCCTCGGCCGCCTCGACGTTGGTGTGGCCGAGTGCCACGCAGGAGAGCACGTCGAGCTCGCGGGCGGAGAGCTTAGTCGTCTGCTTGATCCGCACGGGCGACACCATCTGGTCGCACAGCTGCTCGAGGTCTTTGCGCAGGTCTTCGTCGGTGACGCGGTTAGCCAGCATGCGCAGCTTTGAGTGCGTGGAGCGCACTTGCTCCCACTCCGCGCTGTTCATCACTCGCCCAGCCTTGGCCGCGCCCTTGCCGCCGTCGGTTTGGCGCAGCGCGGCGTTGATGGCCAGGTCCTGCTCCAGACAGCGGGCGGTCATGGTGACCTCCTCGATCACCTTGTCGCCGAGGCGGACCGGCGAGTGCACGCCGACGTAGAGCACGCCGCGGATCTCGCGCTGCACGATCACTGGCACCGCGACGATCGAGTGCAGCCCCTCGTCCTGGATCTGGCGGTCGTACTCATGGGAGATGACGTTGGCGCGTGTGTAGTCAGAAATACCCACGGCCCTGCGGGTGGTGACAACGCGGCCACCGACGCCGGCGCCCGGTTCGATGACCAGGTTCTGCAGCGCCGGGGTACGCAGGCCGATCCACTGGGTGATCTGAATGCGGTTGTCGGCCAGGAGCGTTCCGTACATGGCCACGGGGATCCCGGTGGCAGTCTTCAACGTCGTAAGGGCGGCGCGGATTGCGTCGTCCTCGTCCCTGATCGTTTGAGCGTCCATCACATTCCTCACGGACCTCACCTAAGCATCTAGGCCCACCCGTGTGGGTGTCCCCGCCGGGGGGAGGTGTCCTGCCTCAAGTTGACGTATAACTGTCTGAAGCATATCGCACTTTTGGGGGTAGCCAAATTTCACAACGGTTACGGTGCCATAGCGTCAATTCCCCCATACCGAGTGGTTCAAAGAGAACATACTGCTTTGTCTACCTAACGAGTGTATAATGGGCTACGATTGACAAAGGATCAGGGGAACCAACCCCCTAGACAAACACTTCGAAGGAGCAATCATGGCAAAGATCGCCGCTAACGTACTCGACCTTGTGGGCGGAACCCCGCTCGTTGAACTGCAGCGCGTGTCCAAGGACACCGGCGCCCGCGTGCTGGCCAAGCTGGAGTTTTACAACCCGGCTAACTCCGTCAAGGACCGCATCGGCAAGGCAATCGTCGAAGCCGCAGAGAAGTCCGGCGAGCTCAAGCCGGGCGGCACCATCGTCGAAGCCACCTCGGGCAACACCGGCATCGCACTCGCGCTCGCCGGCGCAGCCAAGGGCTACAAGGTAATCCTCACCATGCCGGAGACGATGTCCACCGAGCGCCGAGTCGTCCTGCGTGCCTTGGGAGCGCAGATCGAGCTGACCCCGGGCGCCGCCGGCATGAAGGGTGCTGTGGAGAAGGCCAACGAGATCGTCGAGAACACCGACAACGCGATCCTGGCCCGCCAGTTCGAGAACGAGGCCAACCCGCAGATGCACTACGAAACCACCGGCCCGGAAATCTTCAACGACACCGACGGTGAGATCGACATCCTTGTCGCAGGTGTCGGCACCGGCGGCACCATCTCGGGCGCCGGCAAGTACCTCAAGGAGAAGAAGTCGGACGTCAAGCTCGTCGCCGTCGAGCCCGCCGCTTCCCCTCTCCTGACCAAGGGCGAGGCCGGCCCGCACAAGATCCAGGGCATGGGCGCCAACTTCATCCCGGGCACCCTTAACCGCGAGATCGTCGACGAGATCATCACCGTCTCCAACGAAGACGCCTTCGCCGCGTCCCGCGAGCTCGCCCGCGAGGAGGGCATTCTCGGCGGCATCTCCACCGGCGCAAACCTCAAGGCCGCGCTCGAGGTCGCATCCCGCCCCGAAAACGCTGGCAAGACCATCGTGTTCATCGTCTGCGACTTCGGCGAGCGCTACATCTCCACCCCGCTCTACGAGGACATCCGCGACTAAGAGCCGCTTTTTCGCTTATCGACGCCCCTTCGCCGGGCGTCGATTTTCTTTTATTGTGAATCAAAAGCGTTGCGACCCTTCGGGCGTCGTCACGCGCGCTGATAAGCTCGAGCACCATGATAAAGGTGCTGAGAAGGATCACGGCGACGATCAAGGAAGACCTCGACAACGCCCGCCTGCACGACCCGGCCGCGCGCGGCGACGTGGAGAACGCCATCGTGTACTCGGGCCTGCACGCGATCTGGATCCACCGCGTGTGCCATTCGATGTGGAACAAGGGTTTCAAGGGCCCGGCGAGGGTGCTCGCGCAGTTCAACCGCTTCCTGACCGGCATCGAGATCCACCCCGGCGCCACCATCGGCCGGCGCTTCTTCATCGACCACGGGATGGGCATCGTCATCGGCGAGACCGCCGAAATCGGCGACGGCGTCATGCTCTACCACGGCGTCACCCTCGGCGGACAGGTGCTCACACAGACGAAACGCCACCCCACGATCGAGGACAACGTCACCATCGGGGCTGGCGCCAAGGTGCTCGGGCCCATCACCATCGGCGAGGGCTCCGCTGTGGGCGCGAACGCGGTGGTTACCAAGTCCGTTCCGCCCCACTCGATTGCCACCGGGGTCCCCGCGAAGCACCGCAAGCGGATGCAAGGCGAGAAGACGCACCTGGTCGACCCGGACCACTACGTCGACCCCGGCAGCTACATGATTTAACTGCTAGCTGGCGACGAGGTCGCGGTAACCTTCGTTCTTGCTCAGAAAGTGAGCCACCGCCGAGCAGGTCGGGATGATCTTTTTGCCGGCGGTGCGGGTGTCGTCAAGCGCATGCTGGATCAGGGGCGTCGACAAGCCCTGGCCGCGAAACTCGGGCTGGATCACGGTGTGGTTGAAATCGCGCACACCCTCGCCCGTCTCGCGAAATGCTGCGTACCCGGCGACCTTGTCGTCGACGAAAATCTCATAGCGGTTTTGGCCCTCGTTCAGTTTGACGGTCTGATCTGCCATGGTTTGATCCTTTCACTTGGGTGATGTGACACCCACCCTAGTGAACTCCGGCGCAGCGTGCCGTAAATGCAAACATCCCCTCCACCTAGGTGAAGGGGATGTGCAGGTGTGGCCAGAGCCAGGATCGAACTGGCGACCCCACACTTTTCAGGCGTGTGCTCTACCGACTGAGCTATCTGGCCGTAAACCGCCTCATCACAAAGCGATTCGGCGACCCTGACGGGACTTGAACCCGCGACCTCCGCCGTGACAGGGCGGCGCGCTAACCAACTGCGCCACAGGGCCAACTGTGTAATTTTCGCGCTCTTCCGCGACCCTCAAGACCGCGTTGTGCACGAGTGTTCACTCTACACAGAGCGCTTGAGCGAGCACAAATCGCCAGCTCTTCGCGCCTTTTGCCCGACAAACGAAAAACGGCCGAGGTGCTTCCTCGACCGTTTTTGTGTATTGCGACCCTGACGGGACTTGAACCCGCGACCTCCGCCGTGACAGGGCGGCGCGCTAACCAACTGCGCCACAGGGCCGTATTTATTTTGTTCGAACCGTGGGGCTCGAGTACCCCCAACGGGATTCGAACCCGTGTTGCCGCCGTGAAAGGGCGGAGTCCTAGGCCTCTAGACGATGGGGGCCAAGCGCACCAAAACAAAAGCGTTGAGGCAGCCCGATCATCATAAACCAGCGCGAGAACATGGAACAAACCTGCAGGCCATGTAGAGTTTCGGCCATGACTACTCCCGCCACCGAGCACAACCACGGCTACAGCCACGACAGGGACCGTTACTCCGCTCGCCTCAAGCGCATCGAGGGGCAAGTTCGCGGGTTGCAGCGCATGATCGAGTCCGACCAGTACTGCATTGACATCCTCACCCAGATCTCCGCGATCACCTCCGCGCTGGAAAACGTGGGGCTCTCGCTTCTCGACGAGCACCTCAAACACTGCGTCGCGGGGGCCGTTACCGGGGCCAGCGCTTCCGGCGACCAAGTAGCGGCCGACGCTGTGGACGCTAAGGTGGAGGAAGCAATGAAAGCAATCAAGAGAATGGTGAAAAGCTAATGGCTGAAGCAAAGATTTACGACGCAGAACTCAACCCCAGCAAAGACGAAATTGCCCAGAAGTACTCGCTGATTGCGAAGCAACTCGGCTCCTACCGCGCCGTCGACTCCGACGGCAAGGTAGGCATTGAAATTCTTGTAGGCGAAGACTCCGAGGGCAACCTCACGCAGCTCGGCCTGTCCTACCGCGAGGCCGGTGAGGCGCTTGACGACGAGTTGACCCCCATGACGCACTCCGAGCTCGGCGAGCGCTCCGTCGCACAGCTCACGGCCGATCCCGTCGCCGTGCGCGAAATTATTTCGTTGATCCTCACCGGCGGCCACGGCGCAGACTTCTCCACCGGCGAGCCCGTCTTCGACGTCTACGGCACGGGCACGAACCCGGACGCCAAGGTCACCTCCGTCGACGTTCAGGAGCACAACACCTACACCTCCCTCGGCGAGGTCGAGGTCGACGGCGAGGAGAAGAAGTTCCAGCTGCGCATCCAGAAGCGGGTCGTGCCGCAGCAGCGCGCGGCCGAGGACGAGCTGGCCCTGGTTAAGGAAGGCGATATCACGCTGATCCGCCTCGAGCTCTGGCGCTAGCTAACGATCTCCTTGCCAAACGGGAAGCAGGTCACCGGGATGAGCTTCAGGTTCGCCCAGGCCAGCGGGAGGCCGATGATGGTCAGAGCCTGCACCACCGCGGTGGCCACGTGGCCGAGGGCGAGCCACAGGCCAGCGACAACGAACCACACGACGTTGCCGATCGTGCTGGCCGCACCCGCATCCACTTGCACGACCTCGCGGCCAAACGGCCAGAGGACGTAATTGGCAATGCGGAACGACGCCACCCCGAACGGGATGGTGATGATGAAGATGCACGCGATCACCCCGGCGAGGATGTAAGCGATAAACAGCCAGATTCCCGCAGTGATCAGCCAAATGATATTGAGGATTAAACGAATCAGGCCCATATCCTCGACACTACTCGCAGCGCGCGGCCGGTGAATCCGGTTGCGCGCCCTTTCACCAGCGTGCGAGCCTAGATGGCATGGACGTGATCCCCCACTCGCACTTGGGCACCCCCGATAACCCCTCGCCCGCGGCCCACGACGCCGTCGCGGTCTGGGCTGCCGACGAGGCAGCTCAGTTCGGCCACGACGACCTCGCCTACTCCGCGCGGGAGCTGGCGGCGGTCTACGGTGACCAGGTGCGAGCGCAGCGCGCGATGCTACTCGCGTACGAGCACGACCGCTGCCTCGGTCTTGCGAACGTGGAGTTGCCTTTAGCCGACAACCGTCACATGATCGCGGTCGACTTCCGCCTGCGTCCCGAGGCCCACGGAGAGGGCGTGATGGATGCGCTTCTTGCCGCAATAGGCAACCACGCAGACGACGATCGCAGCACGCTTTTGTGCTGGACCCCGCCAACCCGGCTGTCCGACACCGGGTTGACGCCGAAAACGGGAACGGGGACACTTCCCCGCACCCCGAGTAACGATTGGTTTGCAGCGCGCGGGTTCGCTCTCGAGCAGGTTGAGCTCGTGAGCACGCTGCGCGTCGCCGACGTGGTTGAACGGGCGAATGAGGTGGCGGCGAAAAGCCCCGAGTACGACGTCGTCTCCTGGGTCGGCCCGACACCGGAGCGCTGGCGGGAAGCGATGGCGCTGCAACGGGCGTCGATGAGCACGGACGTGCCGCTCGGAGGCATCGACATGGAGCCGGAGGTCTGGGACATCGCACGTCTTCAAGAATTTGAGGCCGTCGAGCGAGCAATGGGCCGGTCGATAGTATGGACGATCGCCGTTGAGCGAGCTACCGGGGAGGTAGCTGCCCACACACTGATCGTGTGTCCGGAGGCTGGCCGCACCGACGTTGGCTTTCAGGGAGACACCCTGGTTCGCCCCGCCCACCAAGGGAAACGGCTTGGCTTGCGGGTAAAGGCCGCGAATCTGCGTCAGCTCGCCGACGCACACCCGGGCGTTGAACGCGTTTACACCTGGAACGCCGGAGAAAACCAGTGGATGCTGGCGATTAACGAGCAGCTCGGCTTCGCACCAGCTGCGGCGGTGGGCTGTTGGCAGCGGGGCGTCGACAAGCGAGCGGATTAGTCCCACCAAAAGTCCCAGTCGTCCTGTCCCCTGCGCAAAACGGGCGAATAGTTGTCGACGCTATCCCAGCCTTGCTCCAGAATGTCGGGGGCGAACACGCACGCGGCGAGGCGCCGGAGGACAACTCCACCATCCGGCACGTCGTCCACCTGATCAGGGCTAGAGATCGGGCCTTCGACGACGAGCGGCCAGAAACCGAGCTGCGGGAACCTCCCTTTCAGATGTCGGGCAAGGTCCGCGAGCCTCGGGTCAGGATCGAGGTGAAATCCCGCCGTTACCTCGCGTCGCTCGGGCATGGAGACAACCCGGGGCAGGGGATGAAAGCCGGCGTCAGCGAGCAGCGACGCGAGCGCGTCTATGCTTCCGGGGTGTTGGCAGAACAGTTTCTGAGATGGGTGCGCGTCGCGGGGCACTGTTTCATTCCCCCAAAAACCAAGAAAAGTGCAGGGTGCACAAGGGGGTTTACCCTGCACCCCTCGGAAAAACCCCGCCTACGCTTCGTGGACAAACACGGTTAAAAGTGGGCCCTCCGGGGCTCGCCGTATTGCCCCCTGTATGTGCTGGTAAAACGGTTTTTCTCGGTTTCAGCGCTCGGGGAATTCCCTCTATATTCCCTAAACACCCCAATTCGGAGGCGGTTCTGGTTCCTGATTCCCTCCATACTTTCCCTCGATCCTAACGCCGTGCGGGGGCCTACAGCCCTGCGCGGCGCTTCCCCTTCCAGGATTATGCAACTGGCCCGTTGGGGGCAGTCCAGCAGAAGTTTGTTACGTGTAGATAGCGAACCGCAGAGGTTCACCAGTTTTCGAGGGTCTAACCCCGTTTTTGTCCATCCTCAGAGCGCGGAAAGGTAAATAGTTACCACTCACAAGAATCGTCAGCAGGTGGGTATTCGTACCCGGCAGGGGGCGAGACTCTGAAACCGATCTCTTCGAGAATTTCAGATGCTAGACGCGTGTTCTTGCTAATGATTGTTTCAGCTTGTCGCTTTCGGTAATCGCGCCTGCCTTCCTTTACTCGCGCTTCCCACCCAGCCAAAGATTCAGCATTGAACTCTCGAATAACAAGTTCGATAATATCTTCGAGACAAACTCGGTACCGGTGCCCTCCCATAGGAAAATGCAAATTCTGCTGCTGAGCGGAATCTTCGTGCTTACCTGCTCTAGCGAGCATCAAGCCCAAGGGAACTGAGTCTGAGTGAAAGTGAAAATGGGATACCGGCTTAGAGTTCGCATTGCGGTCATACTCAAATCTCACCACTGGAACAGGGCGACTATTGGCTTGGTATTCCAGTGAGAAACTGCTTGCTTCTACAGCTATATGTCGACCGGTCGAATTGGCGCAAAGATTATAACCGCAAACCAAGGAAGCACGATCCGAGCTTCGGATATCGAGCTTTTTGGTTGCGCCGAAAGATGCACGAAGGGTGTCTGAGGAGATACGTGCATTTTTGAACTGAGTATTGCCGGGTAAGCACGCATCTAGCAGTTCGCGAATTTCGCTCGCAAACTCACCTACCCGCCTTTCAAACTCGTCAATATCCACTGAGGTAATTAACCATCAATGAGCCAGGAAAGTGAATCGTACCTATCGAGTAACTCTGCCTCGTCCTGACCAATCGCGTCGACAGCACGGAGGCGCCGCAACGTGTCAAGGTTAAGAGGATGCATAGCATGTAAAACCTGTTCCCGCTCTTCAATGAGCTGATGAGTGGTTTTACGGGCAAATAAGGGCGTTGACATGATTTCTACCTCCTAACGGGTGAGGGCGCGATCTAGGTGACTCACATTGTATTGAGGTTTGAACGATCTCGAACATCCGGATAGCTACCAACTCAGAAGCTGCATGTCAAATGCCCTGAAGGTTATCCACAGGGGGTGAACCTCGGGGGCATCCAGGATATAACCCAATCACGCCACCCGGTTCTACACCACTATCAGACTCGAAACTCAGTTTCCCATCCACCCGTTGCCGGTTACCACCCGTCTGCTATGCGCGTCTTCCCCGGTGAACTCGCGCCGGGCTTGCGCGTGCGCGCGTATGGGAGCGTGTGTGAACGTTGCGTTTCCAATGTGGCGGGTTTAGTTGTTCGTGTTGTTCCGGGTTGTTTCTTTTCGTTCTGTAGGGTGTGGGTTGTAGGTTTTTCGTCACTGTTACGTTTAGGAGCGTGTTATGCCTGTTCAGCCACTACAGGGTTTGGGTAACTTGGCCAGCGTCGAGGATTTCGCGGCTGCTGTTGGTTCGCACACGGTTACGATTCGGCGGCTGTGTCGTGAGGGGCAACTACCGGCGATCCGCGTAGGTGCTCGGTGGTTGATCCTCACGGACGAGTTGGTTACCGCTGCGCGTGCCCGCTGCTTGGACGTTGATAACGGTGAGGGCCTACGACCTTATTCCGACTTCCTCAATGACTAAAGGACTTCCCTATGCCAGAACTACGTTTTACCTCTGCCAGTGATCCCGCCTACCTTGACCTGTTTAAGCAGGCTATGGTGCGTGTGGGCGTGTTCCCGTCCGCGTACGATATTGACCGCTTAGCTCGTGATGTTTACGCCCTGGTGCCCGCTGACATGCGCGTGGTGAACGCTAACTACATGATGGGGCACCTGCCGGACGGTGTGACGCTGTTTAAGGCGGTGCCCGCATACCGTCACAACGCGGCCAACGACTACCCAGCGTTGCCTAAGCCCTCGGACTTGGACGGTGCCGACTACGCCGGGACGGGTCTCACTTTCGACGGTTGGGCCGATCTAGTGGCCGGTGTGCGTGACATGGTGCATAACCTGACCGGGAACGAGCCAAGCGCATACCGCTGCGTTGACCTGGCGGTGGATTTGCTCGCGTCGTCTGGGGTTGCTGTCTCGGCGGATAACCCGCGTGCATTCGCGCGGCGCGTGGCCGGTGCACTGGGTATGCAGGAGTTGGCGGCGCTCGTCGAGCGTTACCGCGTGGGTGCTGGTTTCTACCGCTGGGACAGTGAACTTTCAGGCGCGCCGGTCGCACCCGCGGGGGCTGGTGGGCCGGTGTCGTTGAATGGCGCCGCGTTCACCTTTCAAAGTGGCGTCCCTACTCCGTAGCGGTTAGCGTACCGTAGTTGGCGAACAGTAGCTCTTGCCGCTGTCGCTCCGTAGTGAGCTTGCGTGGCGCCCCCATCGCCTTGTCCACCTCCCGGTCGAGAGCGTCGTGCGCCTTGACCAGGGCGGGGTCCATCGCTAGTGGGTTGTAGTGCTGCGCCAGGGAGCGTCCAGGATACAGCTCGCGCGCAGCGAGGACTTTCTCACCCGCAGCGATGATGCGCTGGCGCGAGGAGTCGTCCAAATCAGGGATCGGAAACGTGTACCACGTCAACGTTGAACCGAAGCGTAACCGCGATTCTAACCGGCCGCCCACTGTCTTCTGCCAGGTGATGAACATCGAGGACGAAATCAACCCGAACTGCACACCAGTCGGGTCGGCGAGTTGGAAGTTCGCATTACTCGAAATGACATCAGGGCCAAAACGCTCAACAGGGTAATATCGTCGAAGTTCACTGACATGGATGGGTATCGACAGGTATTCCGTATGCATCTTGGCTCGCTGGCGGAAAAGGCTCGGGAACTGCGCAAAATCTCGCGTGCTGGCCGCTTTTGACACTGCGCGGAAGTCCCGGACCGCTTCCACTCGCTGTTTGAGGATCGGGGAACGGGCAATGTCATCCGGGTCAGCCCCATCGAGCCACAGGCACCATCGTTGCTCCCCATGCAGTAGCTCGCGGGCGCCAACGTAGCGGTGGACATACTTCGCGGCGATGGGGTCAGCCGTAACTTCGTCGAACTCGTGTGGTTCAACGATCAGATGCCCACCATCAGTCGGCTTGGAACCATAGGCTGTTTTCTCGACTACAGGTGAGATAGGCTTTGATTCTTTCTCGACGAGCACGTTAGGCCCGTCCACGAGGTAGGCGTTGATCGCGCGCTCTACCGGAACTTCTACTGGTTCTGCTTTCATCCTCGGGTAGTCCCACAACCGAGGGCGCGGTTCATTAGCACGGTCAAAACCGACAATGACGCAGTGAACAGCCGCCTTGCCGGGAGCCTCGGAGTCCCACGAAAACGTGCGGTGAGCAAAACGGATACGCCAGCCCGCCTTAAAGATCGGGCCGAACAGACGCGGCACTTGATCGCCTTGCACGATGGAGTTCGTCGTCACGAAAGCGAAAGAACCACGTCGGTTGGCTAACAGATCCAAGCTCTTAGCATGCCAGCCAGTCACAAAGTCCAGGCGCGAAAGGGCGGCGGTCTTCCCAGCCCACACCCGTGCCAGGTCTGCCTGCTGCTCTTTCTCCCGCCCATCCCCACGAAACGGTGGGTTGCCGAACACGTAGGTCTGTCCGGTGACCTCTGGCACGAAGTCCGCCCAGTCCACGGCCAGGGCGTTGCCATGGTGGACATGCGCGGTAATCGTGATGGGCAAGCGCTCCGGGGCCATGCCCACCGCATCGGCCAGCTCCCGGTTGGCCTGATGATCGACCAAGAACATGGCAGTCTCGGCGATCTTCGCCGGCCACCAGTTCAACTCGATGCCGTAGAACTGGCCGATGGAAAGTTTTTGCTCCCACGTAATGTTCAGCGCGTCCTCGGTCAGTCCCTCGCGCTGCCGGATAGCCACGATTAAGTCCGTCTCTATGCGACGCAGTTCGCGGTAGGCGACGATGAGAAAGTTTCCAGACCCGCAGGCAGGGTCGATGAACACGTGGGTGGCGAGCTGGTCGAGGAATACTTTGAGGTTCTCCGCCTGCTTCTTCGCACTACCCGTCTTGGCCGCGATCAACCGGTCAGCTTCGGCACGCAGTTCGTCGAGGAACAGCGGGCCCAGGGTTTTCAGGATGTTTTTCTCGGAGGTATAGTGCTCACCATCACCGCGTCGTGCTTCCTTGGACTTCACCAGCTGGAACAGGGAACCGAAGATAGCGGGGGAAATGTCCGTCCACCGGAAACGACAGGCATCGAGCAGGGCATGGCGCATCTCGGGGCTGAAAAACGTCGTGGTGCGCAGCTCACCCGCCCGGTCAAACAGTGAACCGTTGACGTAGGGGAATGCGGCCATCGCCTCCGGGACACGACGCCGCTTTCCCTCCGGGGTGTTGAGCACATCGAACAACGCGTCGAGCTGTGAGCCGAGGTTCTCACTTGTCGTGCTCTCGAGTACGAAACGGTAGAACAAGTCCTGCTCCCACAGGCCGGCATCGTCGCCGTAAAGCAAGAACAGCAGACGGGTGAGGAACACCGATGTTCGTTGAACATCCGCGTCCTCGTCCTCCGGGTTCGTCGGCGCGGCGTCGGCGACGTTTTCGTCTACGTCGTCACCTGCCATGGCAGTGAACAAGTTGGCCATGACTTTCGACGCCTTGATGGACGCCGCTTCTTCTTCCTCGCGGGTCATGGTGTCGTCGTAGCCTGCGAGGAACTTCAATTCATCGACATGGTCGGTGACCTCGGCGAGGGGAAAGGCGATGTCGAAGCGGTACTCCGGAGCGCCGAGACGCAGCAGGCGGAAAGTCTCGAAGTCGGTGGCGACGATGTAGCGGGGCTGCTCAGTGTCGGAGACAGACCCGCCTTGGAGATAGTCGCGGGCTTGGTCGACCGCAATTTGGAGGTCGACGCCTGGCTTCTTCGCCTCGCCGATGACCACCGACGGCCAGAACAGGTCGATGTAACCGGTGTTGCCACTTGAGCCGCGGCGGGCATCCTGCTCGAACAAGTCCATGCGCGTGGCAGGGATACCAAAGCAGGCGAGGAAATCTGACCAGAACGACTGGGCATACTTCTTCTCAATCGCCCCTTGGTCGGCGGCAGTCCAGCTGTCGAGGCGGGTGCGCCAGTGGAGCTTGAATCGGTCGAGGTTGTGCCGCATCTCTGAGCGGTCCGGGCGGCGAGGGGCAGGTGAAGTCACGGGACTAGCCTAACGTCGCTGTATATGTCCTGCGGTAGAAACCTGACCGATAAGCGCTGCCGCGTGGTCGGTGGTATGTATCGCGGGGACGGTTAGCCGGTGCGTGATTCCGCGCCTGCGGGTGCTGGTGTGCCGATGTCGCTGGATGGCGGCGCGTTCTCGTTCCAGGGGGTCGCTGTAGGGGTCGTGGTGTGCTGCTACGGCCCCTTTTACTGCTGCTGTTCGGGGTCTGTGTTCACGTCGTAGTCGCTGTCGTAAGTTCCTGGGTTGTTGTCTGGTTCTGCTAGCGCGGCAACCATTTTGAACCCCTCGAATAGGTCTTGGAGGATTCCGCGCGCCTTATCGGTGTCGCTGCCCCGGTCGATCTGCTCTTGAAGTTGGTGGATTTGTACCGCTGTTTTGCGCATTTGGTCTGCGATTCTCGCCACCTCTGACAACGGTGGTTCGGCGAGGGTGACGGCGACGGGGCCGTCCGGGCCGTTGAGGTAGGTTGTGTACGGCTCCCACATGCGGGCACTTAGGCTGTCGATGTCGTCGAGCAGATTAGCCAGCATGTCATAGGACGCTGCCCGGGCGTTCTCCCAGCGTGCCTGCGCTGCTTCCAGCGTGATCGACGGGTTAGTGTCGACCCCAGCGTTGCGGAGGGTTCGGGAGACGGTCGCCGGTGAGCAACCGATTTCCCGGGCTATTTCTCTTAGCGTCCAGCCGTCGGCGCGGTGGTCGAGGATTGCCTGTCGTTGTTCGTCGGTGAGTTGTTTCTGTGGCATGGTTATTCGATTCCTTTCGGGTCGTTGTTGTCGATTTGATCCAGGCGGTCGTGGAGGGTGTCGGCGAGTTTGCGGGCCTGGTCGGCGCGAAGTGAGACAACCTGCCCGGTGTTGCCGATCCGAACACTCACGAAGTGTTGCCCTGTCCGGCTAGTTGTCACCCGGATTGGCAGATTGATAAAGGGCGCGCCTTGGTCGCTGTAGAGCTTTGCCTTAACTGTTCTTGCGCTCATTGCTTTGTGTATTTCTGCGTAGTTGTTGGTGTCGTCCTTTTGGTCGTCCGGTTAGTGGGTGGGGGTGTGGTAACCGGACGAACCGGACGAACCGGACGAACCGGACGAGTTCGCGCCGGGCTGGGCTACACCAAATGAGGAAAACGCTTGGTAGAAGTCCGCCAGGCAGTATCCACGCTCCCGGTCGCCGCCTGTTGCTCTCTGTGACCTGATCGAAAACTTGTGAGCGAGTAACCTTCCTAGGCCTTGGGCTTTCAGTTCGCCGCGATCTGCTCCGGTACCCCAGTAATCTGGATTGGCCCATGTGACGTGTCGCAGTAGGTCGGCGGTTGGGGTGAACGATTGCGGGGTGCCGTTGGTATCGGTCGGCCAGCCTGCCGCGATGTCGCGTAGCAACTGAACGTGTCGGGGTACGCGGGTTAGACCTGCTTCCCGGTCGTCGCTCTGTTGGTCTAGGTCGTTGAGGATTAGGTGTTTCGCTCGGTCTGGCCAGTCGCCCCCGGCGGCTCGGGCAACTTTGAGTAGTGGTGCCCACCTTTCGCGGTTTCTGCCCCGTAGGCCTGCGAGGGTGCGTTGTTCGCCGGTTGCTGGGTCGGTGTAGGTTTCGGTGGCGTAGTCAATCTGATCGGCTTCTACCTGACCGCGTACCAGGTCGGCCCATGCGGTGATATGGCCCTGTAGCGTAAGCGCGTCCTGCTCGATGTGTTGCCAGTCGCTATCGGCGACGGTGCCGTCGAGGTCTGGCAGTAGTAGCACGGTGATACAGCGGCTCCGGGTGTCGTCCGGGAGGTTCGGGCTGTTACCGGCCAGGGCTACCGGCCCGTAAGTGGACATTTCAACGGGTTGCCATTCGGTTACGCCGTTTTCGTCTTTTCGCTGAACGAGGACGGGCCGCGACGCTCCGCGCCTGTATCCGCTGTTGAGGACGGCTAGCAGTTCTTTCGAGCCGTCGTTCCTGGGGTCGAGGGTTCGGTCTACTTCATCTACGAGCACGGTTCGGGGTTCCCGTTCGAGCAGGCGGGCGAGTAGAGAGGGGCTGGATAGGCTAGCGGCTTGTACGGCTTTGTAGGTTAGCCTTTGGAGGTGGTCGAGCGTGGTTGTCTTGCCGCTCCCTGGTGCCGGTGAGTCAAGCAATAGGCGCGGTGATGTCCATGTCTCGTTGGCGAGGTGGGTTGCCACGGCCCATAGCGTGAGTGTTGCGAGGTCGTCACGGTGAGCGGTTTTAATGTAGGTGCCTAGCCATTGCTCGGTCACGTTGAGCACGGCTTCCCCGCTGGTGGGGTCGAGCACGTCGATAATGTTTGCGAGTTCGTACATTATTTGCCTTTCTTGGGCGTAGTCGTCCGGTTCGTCCGGTTCGTCCGGTTCGTCCGGTTCGTCCGGTTCGTCTAGGGGGGCTTACTGAACCGGCCACATGGGCGCTAGTCGCTTCTCGGTTTCACGTCTGCGTTCTAGACCTGCCCTGGTCTGCTGCCAGTCCAATGGCTGCGGTGGTTCGCGCCTGGCGCTAGCCCGGCGGCTGATTGCTGCCGCTACTTGCTGTGCTCTTAGGTGTTCAAACTTGAACGTGGAATGAGTAAAGCCCCCGCGTTGTGGCGAGGGCTTGGAGGTTTTTTGCTGGGCGCTAGTCATCGACGCTCACCCCGGCGCGGGCTGCGTAGGTGGGTAGGTAGCGGGTGTAACGCACGGCTCGGCGGATCGCGTCGTCTCCGGCGTCTGCGGCCTGCTGTAGGGCTTCTGCGGTTGCTTTGAGCACGTTTAGCAGCCGGTAGCGGCGTAGTAGGTTTGCTAGCCGTTCGGTGGCTTGTGGCGGGGTTGAACGCCCACCGCGAACCGTCCCTACCGCGTCGAGTAGCACGGCCCGGACGTATTCGTTGTTCATGTCTCCGGCCTGGGTGAGTGCTCCGGCCACGTCCTCGATAACCGGCAAGGTAGCACCCTGCCCGGCGCGGGTGAGGTCGTCGGCGTGTGCGGCGATTGCCTGCCAGACGGTGCGATGGGCGGGTGTCGGCCAGTCGCGGGATTGTAGAGTCGCTGCGACTTCGACGATCACCTGCGCGGGTGTCGCGGTGAGCGCAGACATGAGCAGCGCCGTCGCGGTTTGCTGGTACATGCGTGTGGTATAGTCGCTGGTAGACGCTTCGACTTTGGTGGTTGCTTGTGTCTGGCCCTCGGTGTGCTGTGGTGGCACCGGGGGTGTTTTCGTTGTAGTGGTCATTTTTGATCCTTAGTTGTAGACCTTGACTTCTTGGAACATCGCGTCGAGGTCGTCGGTTTTTACGCGGTAGTCGCGGCCCGTTCGTGACGCTTTTAAGGTCCCGTCTTGGATGCGGCGGCGGAGGGTTTTCACGCTGTACCCGGTGTAAACGGCGGCTTCTTTGAGGGTGAGCCACTTCCGGGTGATTGTCTGCTGCGTCATGCGTTCCTCGTTGACGTAGTTGCCGTGTGTTGGCTTGTTGTGTTTGCGGGGTCTTGGTTAGCCCGCGCCCGTCTTATTTGGGGCATGAAAAAAGGCCCGTTACCTGCTTGTTTTAGCAGTTCGGGCCTTGCTGTGTGTGGACATAGTTGGTCCACGTGGGAAAGTGTATACGGTTTTTTGGGTTGATTCAAGCCCTCCTGTCCGCTTTAGTGGCTGCTTTGGTTGTTAGTGTCCTGCGATCTGGTTAAATGCGGCGGCTGCACGGTCTCTGTAATCGCTCTGGGCGCGCATGTATTCCATGAGTTGTTCAGTTGTTTCGTGCCCCATGAGCCGCCTTGCATCCTCCAATGAAAACGACCCGGCGAGGGCGAATGTGACGAGCTTCGTTCCGTAGTAGCGCCGCGTGCTGTGCGGGGTGATGTCAGGGCGGCCTATGTGGCGTTTTGCGGGGTTGAAGTAGTTATCGCGGTAGTTGCCCTGGGTGAACTGCGTTCCGCCCTTACGGGACACGACGAGCGCTTCTGGGGCGCGCTTATGGAAGTCTGCGAGGTGTTGGCGGATCGCGTCGCTGGTCACGATATCGAGGGTGATTGAGCGTACGGCGGCGGCTGTTTTCGGGGTGTCGTTGATCAGGACTTCCTTGCCGCCGGTGGGGGTGTTGGTGTCTTGCATGTTGCGGGCTATATGGATTGTGAGCGGGGTGCCCGGCGCGGTGGTGCCGTCGAGGTCTTTCACGCGCAGTTCCAGCAGTTCGCCCAGTCGTAAGCCCGCGTACAGCATGATTCGCGGTGCGTGCTGAAGCCAGTCGGGGAATGCGGCTATGAGCGCCTGGGCTTCCGCGTCGGAGAGCACGGTCTGATCCTTCGTGGTGTTGCGTGGCGGCTTCATCGAGACGGTGGAAACTGGGTTTTCGGTGATTAGTTCCAGCTCGTCAATAGCCCATTTGAACGCTGTGTTAAGGCGTTTCTTAGCGTGGTAGGAGGTGCTGTAACCGGGGCTGTCCTGCGGCCACGCTGATTCCACCTCGCGCACCCATTGTCTGATTCGTTGCTTGTCCACGTCGATGACGCGCACGTCGCCTAGCGGGGTTACGCCGTTGAGTTGAAGCACGTTGCGGCCTAGCGGGTCAACTTCGCCCAGTACGCGCAGGTTAAGCCGTTTGCGGTGACTGCGTTTTGTGGCTTCTTTCAGCGGGGCGCGGGTAAGCCAGTCATCTATGAGTTCAGCGACCGTGAGCGATTGGGCGGCTTCTAGTTCGGCTAGGCGCTTTGCTTCGTCGCGGCGTTGCTTCGGCGG
Source organism: Corynebacterium sanguinis (assembly GCF_007641235.1). Lineage (NCBI taxonomy): Bacteria > Bacillati > Actinomycetota > Actinomycetes > Mycobacteriales > Corynebacteriaceae > Corynebacterium > Corynebacterium sanguinis. Next base: position 1,207,237 of record NZ_CP038157.1, on the reverse strand, counting down.
TACCCATCGACCTTCGGCTATGAGGTCGGCTTCGCGGTCGAGCCATTTCTGGGCTTGGTGCCGTTTGGTAAAGCCATGACCGGGTGTGTGTTTGGCCGCGTCGTGCGAGTACTCCGCGTAGTACTTGCCGTTCTTCGCGGCGATTTTGCCGAATGTGGCGCGGGTGCGTTGTGCCATGTCGTGCGATTCCCTCTAGATTCCCTAATTATTCCCTATTCGGTGGGCTGTCGTGTCCCCTTTTGGGTTGCTAGGTCTAGATAGTAATATGGCCTGTGACGTGTGCAAACATGACAAAACCCCCGGTCAGTGGTGACCAGGGGTTTTAGTGTTTCGTGGGCCCTCCGGGGCTCGAACCCGGGACCTGCGGATTAAAAGTCCGTAGCTCTACCAACTGAGCTAAAGGCCCGACGCACACATGGTAGCGGGTCAGCACAGGCGGATAGAAATCGGGCTGGCCCAATGCGCGCGCCCCGCTTTTACCGGTTTAGGTAAGCGGGGCGTCGAATAGCGAAGGCGAGCTTTTAGCCCTCGGTCTTCATGGTTCCGGTCTCGAGGGAGCGGATGTGGAAGTCGAAGGCGTGGCGCAGATCGTGCGGGGTCTGCTGGAACTTGGAATTCCCGGCGCGCTCAACGTACTCCTCGAGCAGCGGTCGGTAGGAGGGGTGCGCGATCGAGATCATCTTGGCCACGCGATCGCGCGGGGCCAGGCCGCGCAGGTCGGCCACGCCGTACTCGGTGACAAAGACCATTGCGTCGTGCTCGGTGTGGTCCACGTGCGAGACGAACGGGACGATCGCGGAGATCGCGCCGCCCTTCGCCTCCGAGGGGGAGATGAAGGAGGAGACGAACGCGTTACGGGTGAAGTCGCCGGAGCCACCCAGGGCGTTCATCAGGCGGGAGCCGTTGATGTGGGTCGAGTTGGCGTTGCCGTAGATGTCGGCCTCGATCAGGCCGTTGGTGGCGATCAGGCCGACGCGGCGGATCACCTCGGGGTGGTTCGAGATCGACTGCGGACGCAGGATGATGGAATCGCGGTAGCGCGACGCCTCGTTGTTCATCTTCTCCGCGTACTCCGGCGACAGGGAGAACGAGGTGGCGGAGGCGACGGTCATCTTGCCGGCGTCGATGAGATCGACCATGCCGTCCTGGATGACCTCGGTGTAGGCCTGGATGTTCTCGAACTTGGACTCCATCAGGCCCGCCATCACGGCGTTGGGCACATTGCCGACGCCCGACTGCATGACGTAGCGGTCGTAGGCGAGGCGGCCGGCCTTGACCTCGTTCTCGAGGAAGTCGAGGAAGTGGCCAGCGATCTGCTCGGAGACCTCATCGGGGGCCTTAAACGGAGCGTTGCGGTCCGGGGCGTCCGTCTCCACAATCGCGACGATCTTGGACTGGTCAACCTCGATGTAGGAGGTGCCGATGCGGTCGCCGGCGTTGGTAATCGGGACCGGGATGCGGTTCGGCAGCGGCGGCACGAGCCAGATGTCATGCATGCCCTCGAGTTCCTCCGACTGCCAGGAGTTGACCTCGATGATGATCTTCTTCGCGGCGTTGAGGAACTCCACGGAGTTGCCCACGGACGACGAAGGCACGATGTTGCCGTCCTCGGTGATGCGAACGGCCTCGACGATGGCGACGTCGAGGTCGCCGAAGAAGCCCTGCTCCACCATCATGCCCGAGTGGGAGAGGTGGAAGTCCTGGAACTTGATGGCGCCTTCGTTGATCTTGTTACGCAACTGCGGGTCGGACTGGTAGGGCATGCGGTAGCGCAGCGCGTCCGCTTCGGCGAGGACGCCGTCGCACTCCGGTGCGGTCGACGCGCCGGTGAACAGATCGATGGCGTAGCCCTGGCCCTTATCGTGGGCCTCCTTCGCCTTTTGCGCGATCGCGCCCGGCAGGGCCTTGGGGTAGCCAGCACCGGTAAACCCGGACATGCCTACCTTGTCGCCGTGGTTGACGAACTGCACGGCCTCCTCAGCGGACATCACCTTGTCGCGCAGCCCGGCGTTAGCAATACGTTCAGTCATAGTTCAATCCCTCATTCGGTTTTTTGTTGGACTCTTTACGCCTCCACCATATGGGGAGTGCGGAAACAATGCTAGGCACTACTTTTCTTGTACTAAATTTTAGTGCAATAGGCAACGTCAAACGCTTTTCAGGGGGTGCTTCGAATTGGACTGTTACGCCACCTGCGTGGACAATGGTGCGTACTATGACTCAGGCACTCTCGGCACCACTCGCGCTGCGCATCGGGGATTTCACGCTCAACTCCCCCGTCATCCTCGCGCCCATGGCGGGAGTGACAAACATGCCGTTTCGCGTGCTCTGCCGCGAGATCGAGCAGGAACTGACCGGCACCTCGTCTGGGCTGTACGTCTGCGAGATGATCACGGCCCGAGCCCTCGTCGCACGCAACCAGAAGACCCTGCACATGACCACGTTCGCCGACGTTGAGATCCCGCGCTCCATGCAGCTCTACACCGTGGACCCGAAATTCACCTACGAGGCCGTGCGGATGATCGTCGAGGAAGATATCGCCGACCACGTCGACATGAACTTCGGCTGCCCCGTACCCAAGGTCACCCGCAAGGGCGGCGGTTCGGCGATCCCCTACAAGCGCAGGCTCTACGCCAACATCGTCGCGGCAGCCGTGCGGGCCGCGGAGGGATCCGGCATTCCGATCACCGTGAAGTTCCGCATCGGCATTGACGACGCCCACCACACGCACCTCGACGCCGGGCGCATCGCCGCGGAGGAGGGCGCGGCAGCCGTCGCGCTGCACGCCCGCACCGCCGACCAGCGCTACTCCGGCCAGGCGCACTGGTCCGAGATCCGCCGACTTGTCGAGCACATGGAAGGCACCGGCGTCCCCGTCATCGGCAACGGCGATATCTTCGCCGCCGACGACGCCGCAAAGATGCTCGAGACCACCAACTGCCACGGGGTTGAAGTCGGCCGCGGTTGCTTGGGGCGGCCCTGGCTGTTCGCGCAGCTCGGCGCGCAACTGCGCGGGGAAGAGATCCCGCCAGAACCCACCCTCGGCGAGGTCGCCCGCATCATCTACCGCCACGCTGAGCTGCTCGCGCTTCACGACGGCGAGGAGCACGCGTGCCGGGATATCCGCAAGCACACCGGCTGGTACCTGCGCGGATTCCCCGTCGGCGGCGAGTTCCGCAAGGACCTTGCCCGCGTTGCCTCACTAGCCGAACTCTCCGCTCTGCTGGACACCATCGCCGACTCCACCGAGCGCGCCGAGCACGCCGAGGATGCTCGCGGGCGCCAGGGCTCGTCATCGAAGGTCGCGCTGCCCGACGGTTGGCTCGACGACCCTGAGGACGACACTGTCCCGGAGGGTGCCGAGATGGACAGCAACGGCGGATAGCCCCAACCGGCGCGTGGTGCTTGTAAGGTGAGCGATATGCGGACCAACTACAGGGAGCACCTGGACGCGTTCTCGCGCGACCTCATCGAGATGTGCCAGAACGTCCGCACGCTGATGGATAACGCCACCGTCGCGCTGCTGACACAAAGCCTCGATCACGCCGAGGACGCGCTGTCGTTCTCCGACGGCCTCGACGTGATCCGCCAGCGCTGCGAAACCCGCAGCATGCAGCTCCTCGCCCTCGAAAGCCCGGTTGCGTCCGACCTGCGGCAGGTTGTGTCGTCGATCTACATCGTCGAAGATTTCGAGCGCATGGGCGCGCTGGCGACCCACATTGCCAGGCTCGCCAGGTTGCGCCACCCCCACCCCGTTCTACCTGAGCCCATGGTGGTCCTGGTCGAGGAACTCGCGCGACTCGCCCACGAGCTGGGGTCGCAGACCGAGGACCTGCTTTACGCGCCCGACGCCGATGCCGCCGTGGGGCTGCGCAACGCCGACGACGAGGTTGACACGATGACCAGCTACATCCTCAACGTTGTCACCAACCGGCACTGGGAGCATTCAACTCGCGAGGCCGTCGACCTCGCGCTTTTGTGCCGCTACTTCGAGCGCTACTCGGACCACTGCGTCAACGTCGCCGCTCGCACGGTCTTTTTGGTCACCGGGATGAAGCCGGAGGCCTACCTAGAGCATCGGCGATCCGGTGATAGCTTTGATATGGATGAGCGCTTCGCCGTTATCGAGCAGCGCTTCGACCGCACCTAGAAGAAGCACCTAGAAACAACGACACCCCGGCTGCCGCGCGCCCCATCCGTACGGGGCGGATGCGGCAACCGGGGTGGACTCGCGGTTGCTTTGGCGATTAGCCGAAGCGGCCTGCGATGTAGTCTTCGGTTTCCTTGCGCTCAGGGTTTTCGAAGATGGTCGTGGTGTCGTTGAACTCGATGAGCTGGCCCGGCTTGCCGGTTGCCTCAAGGGAGTAGAACGCGGTCTTGTCAGACACGCGCGCTGCCTGCTGCATGTTGTGGGTCACGATGACGATGGTGTACTGATCCTTGAGCTCGTGGATCAGGTCCTCGACTGCCAGGGTCGAGATCGGGTCGAGTGCCGAGCAGGGCTCGTCCATGAGGAGAACCTCGGGGCGCACTGCGATCGCGCGGGCGATGCAGAGGCGCTGCTGCTGACCACCGGAGAGGCCGCCGCCCGGCTTGTCGAGGCGGTCCTTGACCTCTTCCCACAGGTTGGCGCCGCGCAGGGACTCCTCCGCGACCTCCTTGAGCTTCTTGCGGTCACGCTCACCGGAGAGCTTCAGGCCGGCAACGACGTTGTCCTCGATGGACATGGTCGGGAACGGGTTGGCCTTCTGGAACACCATGCCGACCGTGTTACGCACCGACACCGGGTCGATGTTCTTGCCGTAGATGTCGTTGCCATCGAGCAGGATCTCACCCTTGACGGATGCGCCGGGGATGACCTCGTGCATGCGGTTGAGGGTGCGCAGCACGGTGGACTTGCCGCAGCCGGACGGGCCGATGAAGGCGGTCACTGCCTGGGCAGGGATGGTCAGGTTGACGTTCTGCACGGCGTGGAAGTCGCCGTAGTAGATGTTGACGTCGTTGAGTACGAGCTTAGACATCAGTTTCCTCCTGGGAATGTTGGATTCGTGGGTGCGACGATTTACTTCTTGACCGAGAACTTCGAGGCGATGAGGCGCGCGATGATGTTGAGGGAGACGACCATAATCACGAGCGTCAGGGCGGCGCCCCACAGGCGGTCGTTGGCCGCACCCGTCGCGCCGGACTTCCACATGTCGAGCATGAACAGCGGCAGCGAGGACTGCGGCTGGTCGAACATGCCGAACCAGTTGGTCACCGGCGTGGAGCCGACGAGGATCAGCACCGGGGCGGACTCGCCCATGACGCGGGCCACGGCGAGCATGACGCCGGTGACAATGCCGGACAGGGCGGTCGGCAAGACGATGCGCGCGATGGTCTTCCACTTCGGAACACCCAGGGCGTACGAGGCTTCACGTAGATCCATGGGCACGACGCGAAGCATCTCCTCGGTGTTGCGCACCACGATCGGAACCATCAGCAGAATGAGCGCAAGCGACACGGCGAAACCGGAACGCTGCTGGCCGAGGACCGTGATCCACATGGCGTAGATGAACAGTGCGGCGACGATCGATGGGACACCGGAGAGGATGTCCACCATGAAGGTGGTGAGCTTACCCAGGCGGTTACCGTTGGAGTACTCCACCAGGTAGATCGCGGTGAAAATACCGATCGGAATGGAGAAGACCGAGGCGACCAAGGTTTGCATGATGGTGCCGGCAATAGCGTGGAGCGCTCCGCCGCCCTCGGCGCTGTTGCGCACGCCCAGCATGTCCTGGGTCCACCAGTCCACGCTGAAGACGGCGCCAGCGCCACGGGAGATAACCGTGAACAGCAGCCACATCAGTGGGATCAGTGCAATGATCATGCAGGCCCACATGAGCAAGCCCATGATCGAGTTCGTGGTCTTGCGGCCCGAGGAGATTTCGGTAAACGGGGTGCCGTCGCCGGACTCGCCGCGAGCAGGGGTGGTGGTAGCGGTAGCGACGGTCGAGGAACCCGTCGTGGTGCTACGGACAGTCGAAGCATCCACGGACGCGGAGTGGGAGCCGTTGTTTGGTACTGCGGTACTCATTGTGGCCTCTACCTCCTATTTCTTGTTGACGATCGTGCGGGCGATCGAGTTGACGACGAAGGTCAGGATGAACAGCACCAAACCGGCGGCGATGTAGGCGCCAGCACTGGTCGGGTTGTTGAACTCGGCAGACGCGTTAGCAATGTGGGTTGCGAACGTCGAGCCGCCGTCGAACAGCGATGCGCGGAACACCGGCGACGGCGAGACGACCATGTAGAGCGCCATGGTCTCACCGAGGGCGCGGCCGAGGCCGAGCATTGAACCTGCGATGTAGCCGGACATACCGAACGGGAGGACCGTCATACGGATCACTTCCCAACGGGTTGCGCCCAACGCCAGAGCTGCCTCGATCTGGCCGGGAGGCGTCTGCACGAAGACCTCACGCGCGGTCGCGGCGATGACCGGGAGGATCATGATCGCGAGCACGATGCCACCGGTGAGCATGTTGCGGCCGGTGTAGTACGAGGGGGTGTTCGGGTACACCGCGAAGAGGAAGAACCCTCCAGCCCAGGAGTGGAGCCAGTTGTAGAACTGCCCGAGGAAGGGGCCGAGCACCTGCGCGCCCCAGAGGCCATAGACGATGGACGGCACCGCGGCAAGCATGTCCACGAGCGTGCCCAGTGGACGGACGAGGTTCTTCGGCGCGTAGTTGGACAGGAACAGCGCGATACCAAGCGCGATCGGCATCGCGATGATCAGCGCGATAAGGGAGATCGTCACCGTGGCGAAGAAGAGGTTCGGGATACCGAACTGCATCGCGTCCAGGTTCGACGTTTGCCACGGGCCGGTGTAGGTGAAGAAGCCCCAGAGGCCGCCTTCGTTACGCGCGAGCGGCGGGATAGCCTGCAGGAGCAGGAACAGGCCGATCGCGGCGATGATGACCGTAATCAGCGTTGCCGAAGCGGTGGAGAAAAATTGGAAAACTCGGTCGCCGGGGCGGATCACACCGGCGCCGCGTTGCGGGTCGCCTGTGTTCGGGGTGCCCTCCAAGGCGGGGTCTTGGCCCTTCTTAATGGGCGTGCCGGTAGAGCTCGGGATCACGGGATCTACCCTTGTCGCGTGGCCGTTACCAGGCAGTTCATTGTCAGCCATGTTCACGAATCCTTATTTATTGAATTGCAGCAGCAAAGTTTCAGCGTGTTTCTATGACATCTGTTAGTCATT